>DASYRJ010000102.1:0-25747 GCA_036004525.1 Gemmatimonadales bacterium
GCGCGCCAACCCGCAGTCCGACGTGTGGTTCGGCGGGCCCGGCACGATCTTCGCGCGGGCGGCGGCCGATTCGCTGCTCGAGCCGTTCCGGCCGTCGTGGGCCGGGGCGATCGGCGCGCACGGCCGCGGTCCCGGCGACCTTTATTTCGCCGTGTACGAGACGCCCGCCGTGATCGTGTATGCCGAGCGTGCGGTGCCGCCCGCGGAAGCTCCCCAGGACTGGGACGATCTGCTGGCGCCGAGGTGGCGGGGCAAGGTCTTGATCCGCGACCCGCTCGCGAGCGGCACGATGCGCGCCGTCTGGGGGATGATCATCGAGCGCGGCCTCAAGACGACGGGCGACACGGCGGCAGGGTTCGCGTGGCTGCGCCGCCTCGACGCGCAGACAAAGGAGTACGTGCTGAACGGCCCGTTGCTCGACCAGAAGATCGCCCGGCAGGAAGGGCTCGTCACGATCTGGGATCTCCCCGACATCCTGCTCAATCGCCGGGATGGCCTGCCCCTGGGCTACGTGTTCCCGAAGAGCGGGACCCCCGTGATCGAGGATGCGATCGCCGTCGTGCGGAGCGCCAGGCACCGTGACGCGGCGCGCGCGTTCGTCGAGTACGTCGGGGGCGTCGAAGCCCAGCTCCTCGCGACCCGGGAGGTGTACCGCCTTCCGGCGCGGCTCGACCTGCCCGCCGATTCTCTGCCCGCGTGGGCGCGCGAGGTGCGGCGCACGATGAAGGTGGCGGACGTGGACTGGGACGTGCTGGCCGAGCGCGGCGCCGAGTGGATGCGCTACTGGGATGAGCACGTGCGGGGCCGCGGCGCCCGGTGACGGGATTCCTCGAGGTCGCCGACCTGGCCAAGCAGTGGTCGCACCAGGTCCGCGTTGGTCCGATCACGCTCGGCATCGGCCGCGGGGAGATCCTGGCGTTGCTCGGGCCCTCGGGGAGCGGCAAGACCACGATTTTGCGCCTGCTCGCGGGGTTCGAGACCCCGGATGCGGGCCGGATCGTGGTGGAGGAGGAGGATGTGACGCGTGTGCCGCCCGCGCGGCGGCGGTTCGGGATGGTGTTTCAACACTATGCGCTGTTCCCGCACCTCGACGTGGGGGAGAACGTCGAGTTCGGCCTGCGGGGTCTGCCGGACGCCGGGCGCAAGGCCGCGGAAGCCCTGAAACTGGTCGACCTCGCCGGCTTCGAGCGGCGTCGGGTGCAGGAGCTGTCGGGCGGGCAGCAGCAGCGCGTGGCGCTGGCGCGCGCGCTGGCCCCCGAGCCCCGCGTGCTGCTGCTCGACGAGCCGCTGTCGAACCTCGATCCCACGCTCCGGGAGCGCACCCGTCGCGAGCTGCGGGCGTTGATTCAGCGCGTGGGCATCACCACGCTGTTCGTGACGCACGAGCAGGAGGAGGCGTTCGAGCTGGGCGACCGGGTGGCGGTCCTGAACGCCGGCCGGCTCGAGCAGCTGGCCACGCCCGACGAGCTGTACGAGCGGCCGGCCAGCCTGTTCGTGGCGACGTTCGTGGGGCGTGCCAACGTGCTGCGCGGCGCCGCGGCGCGGGCGTTCGGCGGCCGGGACGGTGAAGTCGTCGTGGTCCGCCCCGAGCGGCTGCGGTTCGCGGACGCCGGGTTCCCCGGGGTGGTGCGGGAGCGCCGCTACACGGGGCCCGCCGCGTTCTTCCTGGTCGAGGGCGACGACGGCGCGCGGTTCGAGGTGCAGGCGGAGCCCGGCGCCGCCCGCGTGGGCGAGCGGGTGTACGTGCAGGCCGCACGGATGATCGGCTTCGCGGAGCCCAGCTCGTGACGCGCAGGCAGGCCGGCGAGCTGGGCTTGACGCTGTTGCTCGTGTGGCTCGTGGTCTATCCGATCGCGATCCTCGGACTCGACGCCGCGGACCGGGATGCGATCCGCGCCTTCGTGACGCACCCGGGCGAATGGCGCGCCCTGTGGGCCAGCCTCTGGATCTCGGTCGCGAGCGTCGTGCTCGCGGCGGCGATCGGCGTGCCGCTCGCGTTCCTGTTTGAGTGGCTCGAGTTCCCGGGCCGGCGGACCCTGGGCTCGTTGATCGCGCTCCCGGCGGTGCTGCCGCCCTTCGTGGGCGTGATCGCATTCCTCTTCCTGTACGGCGAGTCGGGGTTCGTGGCGCGCGCCGTGCAGGCGCTCTTCGGGCTCGAGCGGGCGCCGTGGCGATTACAGGGGGCGGGGGCGATCCTGCTCGTGCACGCCTACTCGATGTACGTGTACTTCTATCTGTTCACCCGCGCCGGCCTCGCGAAGCTCGACGGGTCCATGCTCGAAGCCGCCCAGGCGCTGGGCGCCGGCCGGTGGACCACGCTGCGACGCGTCACGCTCCCCCTCATCCGCCCGTCGCTCGCCGGCGCCACGCTGCTCGTCTTCATGACCGCGCTCGGCTCGTTCAGCGCGCCGTACGTGTTCGGGGGCGGGTTCCGCGTGATGACGACGCAGATCGTCGCCTCCAAGCTGAACGGCGAGCTGGCCCTCGCGACGGTCGAGACCGTGGTGCTCGCGCTCGTCGCCGTGATCGGGCTCGCGCTGCTGCGCCGCGGCGAGGGCGACGACGTGCTGGTCGCGTTGGGGAAGGGGACCGCGCCGCGGCGCCGGCCCATCCGCCGCCCCGGCGTGCGCGGCCTCGCCACCGCCGCGGGCTGGCTGTTCGCCGTCCTGCTGCTCCTGCCGCACCTGACGCTCGGGCTCGTCTCGCTCGTCCCCTACGGCAGTTGGACCACGGAGGCGCTGCCGCCCGTCCTCAGCCTGGTGAACTACCGGCGTCTCTTGGCGGAGCCGGCGCGGCTCGAGCCGCTGCTCAATTCAACGTGGATGGCGGCGCTCGCCACGCTGGCCGCGGTCGCGCTGGCGCTCGCCGCCGGCGAATTGCTGCGGCGCCGCTCGCCCGGCGCGTGGCGCCATCCGATCGAGTCCCTGCTCGCCCTCCCGTGGGCCCTCCCGGGGACGGTGTTCGCGATCGCGCTCGCCGCGACCTTCAGCGTTCACAGCCCGCTCACGCTGCGCTGGGTGCTGGTGGGCAGCGTGGCCATCCTGCCGCTCGCCTACCTGGTACGGAATCTCCCCGTGACGGGCCGAGCCGTGCTCGCGGGCTACCGGCAGCTGGATCCCGCGCTCGAGGAGGCGGCGGCGAGCCTGGGCGCGGGACGGTGGGCGGCGTTTCGGCGGGTCACGCTCCCGCTCCTCAGGCCGGCGCTCGCCGCCGGGGGGAGCCTCGCGTTCGTCGCCGCCCTCGGCGATTTTGTCACCTCCATCGTGCTGTACACCTACGACAACAGGCCGATCTCGATCGAAATCATGTCCAGCCTGCGCGTCTCGGAGCTGGGTATCGCGGCGGCGTTCGGCGTGATCCTCATGATGGCGAGCGCCCTCGTCCTGGGCGTCGGAGTGAGACGATGAAGCGGCTGGCGGTGCTCATGGCCGTGGCGTTCGTCGACATGATGGGGCTGATGATCATTTGGCCCCTGCTGCCGCTGTACGCGGTCAATCTCCATGCGTCGCCGACGCTGGTGGGACTGCTCGCGGCATCGTTCCCGGTCGCGCAGCTGACCTCCTCGCCGATCTGGGGATATGTGTCTGATCGGTACGGGCGGCGCCCCGCCCTGCTCGTCGGCCTCGGAAGCTCCGCCATCGCGTATCTGGTGTTCGGCTTCGCGCACACGGTGTGGCTGCTGTTCTTGTCGCGATTCGTTCAGGGCCTGGGCGGCGGCACGACGGGCGTCGTGCAGGCGTATGTCGCCGACAGCATGCCCCCGCGCGAACGGGCCAAGGCGCTCGGCTGGCTGTCCGCGGCAACGAGCGCCGGCGTGATCATCGGTCCCGCCCTCGGGTCGTTCATGCATCGGTTCGGCGAGGCCGCGCCGGGTGTGTTCGCGGCGGCGCTCGTGCTCGTCAACGTGGCGTTCGCGTGGAAATGGCTTCCGGAATCGCGATGGACGCAGGTCGGCGTGGCCGCGCGGGGACCGGCGACTCCTCGGACGTCGATCACGATGCGCGAAGCAGTCCAGAACATCGTGCAACCCGCCGTCCGGGTGCTCTCCGAGCCCGGCCGTCCCGTGTCGTTGCTCATCTGGATCTACGCGTTCGCCATGCTCGCGTTCAACGCCCTGCCGCCGATCTTTTCGCTTTACCTGCACGATCGCTTCGGCATCACCGCCGACCAGATCGGGTATTTTTTCATGGTGTTTGGCGCAGTCGGCGTGGTCATGCGAACCGCTCCGGTCGGATGGTTCAATGCCAGGCTGGGTGAGGTCCGAACCATGCGCGTCGGCACGCTCCTGTTGCTCGCGGGCTTCATCCTCGTGCCCCTCGCGCCGACACTTCCCTTGTTCGTCGCGGCGCAGATCCTGATGCCGCTCGGGACCGCGCTCCTGTTCCCGGCCAACTCGGCCTTGGTGAGCCACCGCGCGGATCCGGAGGAGATCGGCCTGACGCTCGGCGTTCAGCAGACGTACCGGGGGATCGCCGCCGTGCTGGGCCCCGCCTACGCGGGGCGCGCCTACGAGAAGCTGGGACCGCACCAGCCGTTCTTCATCTCCGCCGGCATCATTCTGTTCGTGATCTTCCTGACCCTGCGCGTGCGGGAGGAAGCACCGGCGAGAGTGGCGGCGACGGCCTGACCGCGGCTACTTTGTGGCCATGATCTCGTCCCTCTGTCTCGCGCTGCTCGCGCCGCCGTCGGTGCCCCCTCCATCCCTGCCCGCTCCTCCCCGGCCAAAGCTCGTCGTCCTCATTACCGTGGACCAGCTGCGGCCCGATTACTTGGACCGTTGGAAGGGCCAGCTGTCCGGCGGCCTGTTCCAGCTGGTCACCGAGGGCGCCGTGTTCGCCGAAGGCTACCAGGATCACGCCGTGACCGAGACGGCCCCCGGTCACTCGACGGTGCTCTCCGGGCGCTGGCCGGCCCATACCGGGATCATCCGTAACTCGCAAGGAGTCCAGGACTCGACCGCGCAGCTCGTGGGGGTGCCCGGCTCGGTGGGGGGCGCATCGCCGCGCCGCTTTCGGGGCACAGCGCTGCTCGACTGGCTGCGGGCCGCCGACCCCGGCGCCCGGGCCCTCTCCGTGTCGGTGAAAGACCGCGGTGCGATCCTGCCACTCGGCAGCGCGCGCGCGGACGTGTATTGGCTGTCGTTCCAGACGGGCCAATTCACCACCAGTCGGTACTACGCCGACTCGCTGCCGCCCTGGGTGAAGGCCTTCAACGCCAAAATGCGGTCACCCGGCCCCTGGTCCCTCCTCCTGGCCGACTCCGCGTACCACGAGGACGACGATGAACCCTGGGAGAACGGCGGCCGCAACCGGACGTTCCCGCACGCCGTCCCGGCGTGCGCGGCCGTGCCCGGCCCCGCCTGTGCGGCGACGCCGGCGCTCGACTCCACGACACTCGAGCTCGCCTGGGCCGGCGTCGCAGCGCTGCGCCTCGGCCGGCGCAGCGACACCGACCTCCTGGCGGTGAGCCTGTCGGCCACCGACCTGATCGGCCACGCGTTCGGACCCGACTCGCGTGAGATCCACGACCAGGTGTTGCGGCTCGACCGCGCCCTCGGCTGGTTCCTGAAGCGCCTGCTCGACCGCGTGGGCCGCGACAACGTGGTCGTCGTGCTCACGGCCGACCACGGCGTCACCTCGTTCCCCGAGCGCACGCGCGCCAAGACCGGCGCGCAGGCCTACCGCGTCAGCCTCGACACGCTCGTCACCGCGGTGAACCGCGAGCTCGACCGGCTGGTGGGCGCCGGCACGCCGCGCCAGTGGCTGAGCTTCGAAACCGGCATGCTGTTCCTGCAGGACAACGGGCGGTTCGCGGCGACCGGCGTCAAGACCGACAGCGTCCTCGATGCGGCGGCGGCGCGGATCCGGGCGGTGGCGGGGGTGGGGCGCGTGGATGCGGTGCCGGACCTCGCCCGCGCCGACACGGCGTCGGACCCCGTGGCGCGGCGCTGGCTGCACCAGCTGACCGACGACGCCGGCGTGGTGCTCGTCGTGACGCTCCAGCCGGGCTCGGTGTGGGCGAGCGAGCCGCCGATCGCGATGCACGGGCAGCCGACCGAAGACGACAGCCACGTGCCGATCATCTTTTGGGGCCGCGTCGTGAAGCGGGGCATCTACCGCGGCCGCGCCAACACCGTGGACATCGCGCCGACGCTCGGGCGCCTGCTCGGCATCACGCCGCTGTCGCTGGTCGACGGGCGCGTGCTCACCGACGCCCTCGCACCGCGGAACTGAGCGATGGCCGAGAAGAAGCTCACGCCGAACCAGCTCCGCCGCATCGACGAAATCCAGCAGTACATGCGGACCGTGGAGCACGTGAAGAAGCTTGTGGCCGAGTTGGACGGAAACCGGGCCGCGAAGGCCACGATCATCAACGGGATCTGCGGGACGATTGCGCGCGAGCTGTCGCACATGCGCCAGCGGGCGCTCGCCTCCAACGTGGGGACGCTCGCCGACGTCGCCGGTGGCCTGGCCGTCGTCGCCGGCCGCGGGGGCACCGGGCTCAGCATGAAGATTCGGGCCCTGGGCGACGGCGTGAACAGTCTCACGATGCAGCTCGATCAGGCGCTCAAAGCCGCGCACGAGCCGGACAAGACCGACCAGACGGACAAGGACCCATCGTAGACGCCGTTTCACCCCCTGCCATTCGCTGCCGGGGTCTCGTCAAGCGCTACGGCGACGTCGTGGCGGTCGCGGGGCTCGACCTCACCGTCGAGGCCGGTGAATGCTTCGGCCTGCTCGGCCCCAACGGCGCCGGGAAGACGACCACCATCGAGATCCTCGAGGGCCTCACCGCACCCGATGGTGGGGAGGTCGAAGTCCTCGGCCAGCCCTGGCGCGACGGTGCGGCGGGCCGCGCCTTGCGGGAGCGCCTCGGCATCCAGCTCCAGGAAACCCAGCTCGGCGACAAGCTCACCGTCGCCGAGACGGTGCAGTTGTTCCGCTCGTTCTACCACCGCTCCCATTCCGTGGACGAAGTCCTCACCCTGGTGGAGCTCGAGGAGAAGCGCGGCGCGCGGGTGGCGAGCCTCTCGGGAGGCCAGAAGCAACGCCTGGCGGTCGCGTGCGCGCTGGTGAGCCGCCCCGACCTGCTCTTTCTCGACGAACCCACCACCGGCCTCGACCCGCAGTCCCGGCGCCAGCTGTGGGACATCATCGGCCGCTTCCGTGGAGCGGGCGGGAGCGTGCTGTTGACGACGCATTACATGGAGGAGGCGGAACGGTTGTGCGATCGCGTCGCGATCATGGATCACGGCCGGGTCATCGCGCACGGCACCCCGCGGCAGCTGATCGCCTCACTCGGCGCGGATCACGTGGTGGAGTTCGCCCTCGTCGGCGGGCAGGCGACGCCGCCCGGACTCGATGCGCTGCCCGGCGTGAAGCGCGTCCGCCCCGGGCCCGATCGCATTGCGCTCACGGTCGCCGAAGTGCACCGCGCCGTCCCGGCGCTGCTCGCGCTGCTCGAGCGCCAGGGCGCCGAGCTGTCGCTGCTGACCACCCACCACGCGACGCTCGAGGACGTGTTCGTGTCGCTCACCGGCCGGCAGCTGCGCGATGCGTGACCATCCCCTGTACCAGCTGACGCTCTCCCGGATGCGCGAGTTCTACCGGGAGCCCGAGGCGATCTTCTGGGTCTTCGGCTTTCCGATCGTGCTCGCCTTCGCGCTCGGCCTCGCGTTCCGGAACTCGGGGCCGGGCAAGCTCAAGGTAGGCGTCGCGTCCGGCTCCGGAGGCCAGCGGCTCGCGGCCACGCTCGATTCCTCCCCGCGCTTGGGGGCGATCGTGCTCGACACGGCGGCGGGGCGCCTCCAGCTGCGCACCGGCCGCATCGCCCTGCTCGTCGTGCCCGGCGAGCCGGTGGTGTATCGCTACGACTCGACGCGCACCGAGAGCCGGCTCGCCCGCCTCGAGGTCGACGATGCGCTGCAGCGCGCCCGGGGCCGCACCGACGCCGCCGCGGTCCGCGACGAGCGCGTCGCCGAGCTCGGCTCCCGCTACATCGACTTCCTGATCCCCGGACTCCTGGGGATGAACCTCCTGGGCAGCGGCATCTGGGGCGTCGGCTTCTCGGTGGTGCAGGCGCGCCAGAAGAAGCTGCTCAAGCGCTTCATGGCGACGCCGATGCGCCGCAGCCACTACCTGCTCGGGTTCATCCTGTCGCGCCTCGTGTTCCTCTTCCTCGAAATCGCGGCGCTGGTCGGCTTCGGGTGGCTGATGTTCCGCGTCGGCGTGCGGGGCTCGTTTGCGGCGCTCACGGCCGTCACCGTGCTTGGCGCGCTCTCGTTCGCCGGCCTGGGGCTGCTGGTCGCCAGCCGCGCGCGCACGATCGAGGGCGTTTCGGGACTGATGAACCTGGTGATGTTGCCGATGTGGATTCTCTCGGGGACGTTCTTCTCCTATGCGCGCTTCCCCGACGCGATGATCCCCTTCGTGAAGGCGCTGCCGCTCACCGCGTTGAACGATGCCTTGCGCGCCGTGATGATCGACGGGACGGCGCTCACCGCGCTCGGCGCGCCGCTGGCCGTCGTGGCCGTCTGGGGCGGCGTCAGTTTCGTCGTCGCGTTGAGGATCTTCCGCTGGCGCTGAGCTACTGCCTCACGGTGATGGTGCCCGTCATCCCTTGCGCCCCGTGAAGGGTGCAAGGGTACTGATACGTCGCGCCAGTCACCCCTCCGGCTGCAGCAACGCCCGCAACCGCCGCCAAAACCCGCCGGTCGCGCGATCCAGTGCCTCGCGAAACGCCGCCGCCGACGGGAACCGCCGGGCGGGCTCGCTCGCCACGGCGTGGCGCAGCACCACCTCCAGCTCCTTCGAGACGTCGGGACGCTCCGCCGCCAGGGCGGGGAGGTCCTCGGTGGTCTGGCGGGCGAGGATCTGCTCGGGCGTGACGCCGGCGAACGGCGGCCGGCCCAGCAGGGCGAAGTAGGCGACGGCGCCCAGCGAATAGAGATCCGCGCGCTGGTCGACCCGCTCGCCCAGCAGCTGCTCGGGCGCGGCGAACTGCGGGGTGCCGCTGCGCGACGTGGCCCCGCCGAACCGCGCGTCGCCCCGCAGCGCGAGCGCGAGACCGAAATCCGTGATGCGCAGACGCCCGTCGGGTTCGATCAGCATGTTCTCCGGCTTCAGGTCCCGGTGGACGAGGCCCAGGGGATGGGCGTGCTCGAGGGCGGTCAGCGCCTGCGTGAGAAGCCGGGCGGCGCGGTCGACGGAGAGCGGCCCGTCGCGCTGCACCACCTGGGCGAGGTTCGCACCCGGCACGAGCTCCATCGTGTACCACTGCAGCCCGGCCCGGCCCATGATGTCGTAGATGCTCACGATGTTCGGGTGGCGGAGCCGCGCCGCGAGCTGCGCCTCGCGCCGGAACCGCTCCGTCACGCCCGGGTCTGCGGTGAGGGAGGGGTGCAGCACCTTGATGGCCACCTCGCGCTCCAGGTCCAGATCGCGTGCCCGGTACACGCGCCCGAAGCCGCCGGCGCCGATCTCCTCCAGCAGCTCGTAGTCGTCGCCCAACGCCCGGCGCAGGCGCCGCTCGAAGCCCGACTCGCTGACCTGCGGCGCCGCAGCGGGCGTGTGGAAGGTCCCGGCATCGCTCACGAAGTCCTCGAGCATCTCCGTGGCGGTGAAGTACCGGTCCCGCGGGGTGGGCGACAGCCCCCGCAGGATCACCCGCTCGACCGCGGCCGGAATCGCCAGCCGCACGTTGCGCGGGGGCACGACCTGCGTGGGGTCGGGGTCGGGTTCCTGGCCCGTGAGCGCCGCGTAGATGTTCGCCGCCACGGTGTACAGGTCGCTGGCCGGCTCGCCCGCCTCTCCGTCGCGCACCTCGGGGGCCATGTAGGCCGCCACCCGGTCGGACGCCGGCACGTGCGGGAGGCACCAGTTCGAGTAGCGCAGGTCGGTGATGATGCCCCGCCCGCCCAGATCGATCATCAGGGTCGTCGGGACGATGCGGCGCATGATGATCCCGCGTGCGTGGGCGTGCTCCAGCGCCGAGAGGAGATCGCGAATCAGGGACAGCGCCGTGGGGATGGGGCGCGGGCCCCGCCGCAGCGCGTCGGCGAGGCTCTCCCCCTCGATCCAGTTGGCGGTCCGGAAGGCGAACGTCCCGACTGCGCCGCCGGCGTAGGCGTGGCGGATGGCGGGGTGATCGAGTGCCGCCAGCGTCTCGGTTTCGCGCACGAACCAGGCGCGCCCCGGGGCCTCGGGCAGGAGGTGTATCCGCAGCGCCACGTGGCGCTTGAGGAACCGGTCCCACGCCTGGTACAGCGCGCGCTCCGCCGAGAGCGCCACGAGGTTGTCGAGGCGGAACGCCGGCTCCAGTACCCGGGTGAGCTCGTCGAGCAGGCCCACCGGCGGGCTGAGCGGCGCGGGCAGACCGGCAGATGTCGCGTGCACGCGTGAAAATGTAGCGACCCGTTGTAGCTGGCACGAATCACGCGACGGCCACAGATTGATTCCGTGCAGACCGGCCGCCGAGAGCAGCGTCACCGCATTGCGCGCCGGGTCCGGTTTGACCGCCGGACCGGGATGGACCGTCGCATCGCGGAGCGCCGCCTCCGCCTGACGCCGCTATTGGTCGAGCGGCGCGGGTTGTCGGACCGGCGCAGTCGGGTGGAGCGGCGCTCGCCCGCCTCGCGCCGCAGCTGGATCGACCGCCGCGGCTCGGGACCGATCCTCCCGGATCTCAATCCATCTTGACGCTGAGGACGGCCCAGCCGTCCCGCCCGGCGCGCGCATACCGGGCGTCCCGTAGGTACACGATCACGCCGCCGCTCTTCTCCGTCGAGTCCACGTCCGCCACGAGGAATCGGGCGAACTGACGCATCGCGCGGCCCTCGGGCGTGTCGCGCAGCGCGCGCACGACGGCCGGGGCGCCGAGGTGGCGCGCCAGACGCCAGTCGTCACCCGCCACCGTGTCGGCGCTGGCGTAGACCGGCTCCCACGTGAACGGCCAGCCGACCCGCGTGAGGGCGGCCCAGCGCGCCCCGCGCCCGAAGCGGTGCTCCGCTTCGCGGCGCACGCGCGCCTTCTCCATGTGCGCGGCCGCCCCCTGGGCGGCGGTGTAGAGCGCCAGGACCAGCACGCCGAGCGCGGCGGCGCGGCGCCGCGCCACGGGTCCGAACCAGTATCGGACCCAGCCGATCATCGCTCCGACGGATAGTGCGCCGTAGACGGCCAGCACCCACGGCGCGACGAACGGGGCTGCCCGCACCACGGCAACGCTCATCGCGCCGCCTACGACGACCGCGCCCGCCAGCGGGAGCCAGTGCCGCTCGGCGCCCCATGCCAACACCACGAGCGGCACCAGCCAGAAGAATGGGTCGACGATCGCAACCCAGTCACCGTAGTACCACGTCCCGTCCCAAGGGAGGAACGGACGCACGCCGTAGGAGCCCTGCCAGTCCATGATCAGATGGCTCAGGATCGTGATGCCGATGCAGGCCGCGAGCCATCCCCAGAGAGGGGGGCGGCGGGTCCACCACCGGACGCCGAGCCCGACGAGCACCGTCAGGGTGGCCGTCTCGACGAGCGCGCCTACCAGCGAGTGGGTGATTCCGCGATGCAGGACGAGATAGTCACCCCGCGCCCCGGGGAGGCCGATGAACAGCTCCGTCCAATCGGGCGCGTTCGCGGCGACAGCGCCGAGTAGCCCGGCGCGGGCGACCTTCGAGCCGGCGACGGCTCTTGCGAGCACCGCTCCCACCAGGGCGTGGGCGAGATTGTCCATCGTCTACAGGATGCGGGGAGCCCTCGCGGCGCGTCCAGGCCGGCCGTAGTATTGGAGCGATGACGCCACCCCCACCCCCTCCCCCTCCGCCTCCCGCTCCGCGACCCCCAGCGTACCCGGATCGCCGGCGGCGCGCCGACCGCCGGGTGCTGGACGACCGGCGTTCGGGTGTGGATCGCCGCAGCCGTCCGGAACGGCGGGTGCAGGCCGCTGCCGTGCGCGCCGAGCGTCGCCGACGTGACGCCCGCCGCAGTCAGGCCGAGCGCCGCAACGTCGTGCGCCGCCGCGTGTCCCGCCGTCAGCTTCCCGACCGCCGCCAGCGCCTCTCGCAGCTGTAGCTGGGCCCTACCTGAAGCTGGTCGAGTCCGCTCGCGCGAGCGCGGCGGCTCGGCCTATAAGGGGAGGGTCTAGTTCCTGGCGTAGTCGATCGTGACTACGAGCGCGTCGGGAGTACGAGCCACTGTCACGACAGTCTGCTGACTCTCGGCTCTGGAGCCCGTTCCGGACGTAGCCGCGGCCTGAATCGCGGTCCGGGCCGCCTGGAGCGCCTCGACCGCGGGACGCGTATCAACAACCGTCGCAGTGGCTTGCAGGGTGCCACGGGCCTGGGCTTCTGCCATGGCGGGCTTGCTGACCAGGGCTAGCACACCGAGCGCCCCCAGGATCAGCGCCTTCGTCATCGAGAACCGAGCCGTTGCACGCATCGCCTGATCCCTTGCCTAGTGTGGTCGTCGCTTCCGGCCACACCTAGGGCATGCGGCATACCGCTCGGCGCTTCATCGTTAAATCAATTATTTGCAACGTGTTACACCGTGAGCCTCAAGTCGGTGTGGAGTGGCCGCGCCGTCATGAATCTTTACACGACGTCGCGTTTGCGTTCCCTAAGCCCTGTTCCTATCTTCGCCTCCCCCCTTGGGGGCTTTTTGTCAAGAAATTAGACACCTGACGAAGAATTGGGCGCTGGCACGCGGATTGCCCCTGTGGCGTGGCAGCAACAAGCCGGACAAGGGAGCGCCGAATGGCCTCCCCCATAGCAGGATCACAGCTCGACACCGTGAGGTAAGGATCCGATGCGTACTGCTTCCCAGCTGTCCCTGGCCGTGCTCGCGCTCGTCGTTTTCAGCGCCAGCGCTGCCCAGGCCCAGACCAACAATGCCACGATCCAGGCGACCGCCACCGTTCAGTCGCCAATCAACGTCGTCGGCTTCCAGCCGTTGGCGTTCGGGAACATCTTCCCGGGGATCAACAAGTTGGTCGACCCCAGCGACCTGACCAACGCCGGCCGCTTCGACGTGACCGGCCAGGCCAGTACCGCCGTGACGCTGTCGTTCACCCTGCCGGCGGCGCTGACGGGCCCCGGTGCCCCGCTGCCGATCGGCGCCTACCAGGCCATCCGGGCTGACGACGCCGCGCAGACCACGAATGCCTTCTTCTTCGGCCCTGGTGCCAGCAATGCCGCGACGCTGAGCGGCGCCGGCGCCCTGCACGTATGGGTCGGTGCAACCGTGACTCCGCCCACGAACCAGGCCGCTGGCCTGTACACGGGCACGATTACGATGACGGTGGTCTACTAAGCGATACCCATCGGCGTCGAGCTGGTGGCGCGCCGGCAGAGGGGCCAACTTCCCTCTGCCGGCGCTGTCGCGAGCGGGAGGCTCAGATCCATGAAACTCATTTCCTGGTTGGCGGTGGGCGCGTCCGTGCTCGGGGCCGCCGTGCCTCCCCCCGTGCGGGCGCAGGGCAGGCCGCTCACGGTCACCGGCGTGCGCGGTATCACGTTCGGGGCCGTCCTCCCCGGCGTGCCCCGCGTCATCCCGCGCACCGATCCCGCGAACAGCGGTCAGCTCGACATTCGGGGACCGAACCAGATCCAGGTCTTGCTCACCTTCATCCTTCCGTTGACCATGACCGGTCCCGCCGGCGCGTTGATGCCGCTCACGTTCAGTTCGGCCGACGCGGGGTATTCCCAGTCGCAGTCGATCGCCAGCCAGGTGGGCTTCGACCCGAGGCAGCCGTTCACCGCCACGCTGTCCAACAACGGACGAGGGTCCGTCTTCGTGGGGGCGACGGCGAGCCCCGCCGCCAACCAGCGGGCGGGCGCCTACACCGCGACGATCACGCTCACCGTGACGGTGCTCCCATGACGCGCGTGCTGTGGGTCGCCGCCGCGCTGGGCCTGCTGGGGACGTCGCTCGACGCCCAGGGGGTCATGGTCGCGCCCCACGCGGTGTACATCGACCACCGCGTCCGCAGCGGATCGGTGCTGCTCTACAACCCGGGCACCGAGCCTGTCGAAGTCACGATCTCGACGTTCTTCGGCTACCCCACGACCGATTCGGCGGGCGCCATCGTGTTGCGTACGGTTGCGGCGCCGGACTCGACGTTGCCCTCGGCCGCCGCCTGGATGCAGGCGTTTCCACGCCGCCTCACCGTGGCGCCGCTCGAGCGGCAGACGGTGCGTCTCCTCGCCCGCCCCCCCGTCAACCTGGCGGACGGCGAGTACTGGCTGCGCCTCGTGATCGCGGCGAAGGCGGGGCAGGTCCCGATCACCGGCGTGAGCGACACGTCGGGGATCCAGGTCGGGCTCACCCTCGAGGTCCGAACGGTGATCGGCGTGGCCTACCGCAAAGGCGCGGTCAGCACCGGCGTCACCCTCTCCAACGTCCGCGCGCAGCTGGTGGGCGACACCCTGGTGACCTGGAGTCGACTGGCGCGGCGCGGGAACGCGGCCTACGTGGGGACGGTCCGAGGCAGGCTCGTGGACTCGGCGGGGGCCGTGCGCGCCGCGTTCAATTCGCCGCTCGGCGTCTACTTCACGATGGAGCCGCGCATTGCGACCGTGGTCGGAAAGCTGCCCCGCGGCCGGTATTGGCTGCGCTACGAAGTCGTGGCCGAGCGGGAAGACTTCGACGACCCCAGGCTCGTGCTCCCCGCGCCGGTAGCGCGTGACTCCGTCCAGCTCCTCGTGCCGTGAACCGTCTTGCGCCCCCGTTGCTCATCCTGCTGGGTGGGCTCGTCCTCGTGCGCCACGGGGCCGCGCAGGCCCCCGGCGCGTCCGTCTCGGCGGACGCCGTCGTCGTGACCGTCGGCATAGCGATGGCGTCGTTGCGCGACCTGGCCTTCGGCACGGTCCCCAAAGGCGTGGCCACGCCGGTCCTGCCGACGGCCGCCAACGCCGGCGCGTGGCAAATCACGGGAAATGCGAATGCCTTCGTCAGCATCGCGTTCACGCTGCCCACCCAGCTGACGAACATTCAGGCGCTGCCGGGATCCACCATGCCGATCGCGTTCAGTGCGACCTCCGCGATCTGGCGCCGCGCCAACAACAATCCTGCTGGTGGGAACGTCTTCAACCCTGCGACCGGCGCGACTGGCCGGTTCGGGCCCCCGGGGAACCCGACGCTGTACATCTGGATCGGTGGCACGGTGAACCCCGCCCTCACGGCCAAGCCCGGGATCTATCGGGGCGCGATCATCGTGTCCCTGACCTACCTGTAGCCGCATGAGCCGCGGCCGGAGCGCCGGGCTCCCCCTTGGGCCGCTCGGGCTGCTGGCCGCCGCCGCTCTCGGGGCCCTCCCTGGGGCGCTCGCGGCGCAGGCCGACACGACCGCCGAGCCCATCATCGTCGAGCTCCAGATCGGGCGCATCGCCCGGGCCACGGTCCAGGGCTACCGCGTCCGTACGGAAGTGCTCCTCCCCCTGTCCCAGTTGTTCCAGCTCATCGAGGTGCGCCATAGCCTCTCGCCCGCGGGCCGCCTCGAGGCCACGATGGACCCGGGCAACCGGCGCATCGTGATCGACGTGGCCCACGATACGATGCAGTTCGGCGAGCGGCGGGTCCGCATCGAGCGCGAGTTCCGCCTGCTCGAGGGCGACGAGCTGTACGTCGGCGCCGAGCGGCTGGGCGACCTGTTCGGACTCCGGTTCGCCGTCGACTGGGCGGAGCTGACGGTCACGGTGGTGGATCCGGGGGACCTGCCGATTGCGCGGCGGTTGCGGCGCGAGACGGCCCGGGAGGCCTATCTGCGGCGGGGCGAAGCCGCGCGCGCCGACGTTACGTTCGCGCTCGAGCGGCCGCGCTGGGACGGCGTCGTGGTCGACTACTCGCTGTTCTCGCCCTCCGCCGACCCCATCGCGGGCTCGGTCTACTCCATGGGCCTCGGCGCCGATCTGCTGGGCGGCTCGCTCGAGGTGATCGGGCAGAGCACGGGGCCGGCGGAGGGCGGCCGCGTGCGTGCGGACGCGTCGTGGACCGGGGTGTGGCGCGAGCAGCGCTGGCTCAAGCAAATGCGGCTCGGAGACGGCGTAGCCACCGGCCCGCGCGGCCGATCCCTGCGCGGCGTCGTGCTCACCAACGCGCCGTTCGTGCGGTCCTCGGTCGTCGGGGCGTTGCGCTACGACGGCCGGCTCGAGCCGGGCTGGTCGGTGGAGGCGTACCGCGGGGGCGACCTGGTCGCGTTCGATTCGACCAACGCCCAGGGCGCGTTCGCCATCGACCTGCCGGTACGGTACGGCGAGAACCCGGTGGACTTCGTCGCCTACGGCCCCTTCGGCGAGATTCGCGAGTTCAACCGCACGTACCGTGTTCTCACGGGGCTCCTGCCCCCGCGCCGGTTGGAATACGGTCTCTCCGCCGGCCAATGCCGCGCCGTGTTGTGCGCGGCCACCGCGAACGTCGATGTCCGGTACGGCGCGTCCGCGCGCTGGACGGTGCAGGCGGGGCTCGACCAGTTCTGGCGGGACAGCCTCCCCGACCGGCTCCACCCCTACGCCGCGGTCGTGGCGAACCCGACCAACGCGTGGGCGCTCCAAGGGGACGTCGTGGGCCGCGCGTTCGCCCGCGGCGCGGTGCGCTACGAGCCGTCGGTCGACCTGCGGCTCGAGGGGGACTATACGCGCTTTGCCCGCGACTCCTTCTCCCTGTTTGCGCCTGCCGGCCGCCGGGCGCAGTGGAGCCTCAGCGGCTTCTTGCGGCCCCGGACCAGCCAGGGGTTCTTCTTCTTCGACGGCCGCCTGGAGCAGACGGTGACCGACCTCGGCCGAACGACCGAGATGCGGCTCGGCGCCTCGTTGCAGCGACCGGAGATCCGGCTGCTGCCCTTCGTCCGGGCCCAGCGTGATGCACCGAACGGCGGGGCTCGGTCGAGCCGGGAGTTCGTCGGGCTGCAGACCTTCGTGGTGCCGCGCCCGCAGTGGGGGGCATTCCTGGCACAGACGCTGGTGCGTGCGAACATGGAAGTGGAGCGGCGCACGGGGCTGGCCGCGTGGTCGGCGTTCGCGGCCCGGCCCGTGGCGCGCGGCGTACGCCTGGAGGTCGGCGCCGCCTGGCAGCGGGGCAACGCCGTGGGCGGCTGGACCTACAGCCTGGTGGTCACGTCGTACCTGCCTGCGGCGCGCGCCGTCACCGCGGTCACGGCCGTGCCCGGCGCCGCGGTGACCGGCACCCAGTTCGTCCAGGGGTCGGTGGTGTGGGATCGCCGCGCGGGGCGCGTGGGCGTGGCGCCGGGGCCGTCGCTCGAGCGCTCGGGGCTGTCGGGGCGCGTCTTCCTCGACGAAAACGCAAACGGCCGGCGCGACGCGGGCGAGCCGGGCCTCGCCAACGTGCGGGTGTTGGTGGGCTCGAGCGCCGCGCGCACGGATTCGGCCGGCGGCTACCGTGTGTGGGACCTCGTGCCGTTCGAGCCGATCATCGTGGCCCTCGATTCGCTGTCGCTCGAGTCTCCCCTGCTCGTGCCGGCCTTCGCCCGCGCCAGCGTCGTGCCGGGGCCGAACCGGTACCGCAGCCTCGACATTCCGGTCGTGCAGGCGGGTGTGATCGAGGGGCGGGTGGTGCGCGCGGGGCGCGGCGTCGGCGGTGTGACGCTGGTGCTCACCGACCGGCGGGGGGGGGAAGCCCGGGGGGCCCGCCGCACGATGGTGACGTTCAGCGACGGCGCGTTCTATCTGCTGGGTGTGAAGCCCGGCGACTACGAGCTGGCCGTGGACCCGCGGGTGCTCGACGCGCTCGCCGTGGACGCCGAGCCGGTGCCGTTCTCGCTGACCCCGACGCCCCAGGGCGTGGGCCGGTCGGACCTCGAAATCCGGCTCAAGCCGAGGTTTTAGCGGCGGCGGCGACCTCCCACAACAGCGCCTCCAGCTTCGCGAAATCGAACGGCTTCACGAGGGTTGGGACGCCCGCCTCCCGCAGGAGCGCGACGGTGTCGGGAGCGAAGCTGTCGCCGGTCGAGAAGATCAACCGGCCGACCATCGCGGGGTACTCGCGGCGCAGCCGCTCGAGCAGCTCGCGGCCGTTCATCCCGGGCATCCGCACGTCGGAGACGATCACGTCGAAGGTCTGGTCGCGCAACGCGGCCAGGGCGTCGGCCCCGTCCCCCACGCCCACCGCGCGCATCCCCCGTCGTGTGAGGAAGTTGAGCACCGCGCGGCGCAGGCCTTCCTCGTCGTCGACGATCAGGACCGCGAGGGGATTCGCAGTGCGGGCGGGGGTCGGCGCCGGCGGGGACGTGAGGCGCTGCCGGGCGCGTTGATCGCGCGGCAGCTCCACCGTGAAGACGGCGCCCTGGCCCGGCTCGGAGGCGACCGAGATGCGGCCGCCGTGGTCGCGCGCGATGCCGTAGCAAATCGACAGGCCCAGGCCCGTCCCCATCCCCTCCGGCTTCGTCGTGAAGAACGGGTCGAAGATTCTCCCCTGGATGGCGACCGGGATCCCCGGTCCCGTATCGGCGACCTGCAGCCGCACGTGCTCCTCGAAGACCGCCGTACGCAGCGTGATGGCCCGCCGCGTGTCCACGCTCGTCAGCGCCTGCTCCGCATTGATCAGCAGATTGAGCAGCATCTGCTGCATCTCCGAGCCGTTGGCCCAGACGCGGGGGTCGCTGCGGTCCAGGTCCAGGGTGACGGTGACGTTGAGCGTGGTGAGGTAATAGGAACGAAGGGCGAAGGTGCGGCGCGCGATGTCGTTCAGGTCGAGCAGGCTGCGCTCCTTTCCACCGGCCCGCGCGAACGCGAGCAGGTTCGAGGTGATCCGGCCGATTCGCGTCGCCTCGTCGTACATCATCTGCACCACCTCGCGCTGCGCCGCCGGGAGGTCGTCGAGCAGGAGCGTCTGGGCGAAACCGGAGATGATGGCCGCGGGATTGTTGATCTCGTGTGCCACACCGCTCACCAGCTGGCCCATGGCGGCCAGCTTCTCGGCCTGCTGCAGCTGTGCCTGGGTGCGGCGATGCTCCGTGATGTCGCGGATCAGCCCAAGCACCTTGGTCACGCGCTGCCCTTCGCGCACCGGCGCGTAGAGCACGGCGCTCACTCCCTCGAACCCGTCGCCGACCACCGGTACCTCGAAGCGTCGCAGCTCGCCCTCGAAGGCGGCGTGGAGGTTCTCGCGCACGAACGGCGTCACGCTCGGGTCGAGCCACTCGAACATGGACCGTGCCGCCAGCATCGTCCGCGCGGCGGCGTTGCAATCGAGAATGTGGCCGTCCCGGTCGAGCACGACGATCGCGTCGGGGACCGATTCCATCAGGAGGCGGAGGCTGTGCTCCGCGGATGCCGCGGCCGACAGGGCGCTCATGAGCGACCGGGTCTGATGCGCGACCTCCTCCTCGAGCAGCTGGGCGTAGCGGCGATCGGCGCCCAGCGAGTAGATCACCCGCGCGGCGATGATCGCCATGCCGATGCCGACGGCGACCGCGACGTCGGACGCGGGCTCGGGCCGCAGGATGGCGACGATCGCCAGGGCGGCCATGCCGAGCAGGCCCACCAGGATCGCGATGGTGCGGGCAACCGGTCCCAGCCCCGTCGTCCCGGGCAGCGGCACCGCGCCCTGCGCCCCGGCGCGCTCGGGCGCGATCGCCGCGGCGGCGGCGAGCATCAACAGGCCGGCGTCCCAGGTGAGATCGAGCGGGCCGCCGGTCTGATAGGTGCCCCGCAGCGCCAGGACGGCGTACGCGAGGTTACCCACCGCGACCACCACGACGCCCGGCAGGACGAGCCCCGCGGTGGCGAGGGGAAAGACGGTGCGGCGCAGCATCTGGATCAGGATCATCCACAGCACCGCGATCCCCCCGATCGACCACGCCACGCTGGTCAGCAATCCGATCAGCGATCCGTGGGGGTCGAACAGGGGCTCGAGCAGGAACGCGTACGCCAGGGCGCCCGCGGTGAACGTGACGAGCACCGTGTCGAGGACCAGCTCCGGGTCGGCGCGCCGGGTGGGCTGCGCGCGCAGCAACGTTGCCACGCCGACGAGGAGGCAGCCGTACACGCCCAGGTAGCCGACGTCGGCCGGGGACGGGTAGGCGGGGGGGGCGCCCAGCACGACGTCGTGGTAGGTCCAGAACAACTGGCCGGCGAGGAACGACGCGCACCCCGCGCCGATCCACTGCCACGCGCGCCGCCCGTCCCGGTCCGCCATCCGCCGCGCCGCGAAGAAGCAACAGAACGCGCTATACGCGGACGCCCAGATCCAACACAGGTCGGTGAGCAGCGAGAGGGTCGAGCGCTCGCGGGGAGGGAACAGGTACACCAGCGTGATCCCCGCGAACGAGAGCGCGGCGATGGCGGCGAGCAGGCGGGCGGTGCGGCTGAGGTGGGGCACGCGGGACTCCGGGCGTAACCTAACTGCATTATGTTTCGCCGCCAATGAACCACCTCGGTTGGATGCGGGCTCCGGATCGCTCGCTGGAGCACTGGGAGCGCTGGACCGCGCTCGCGGCGGGCGCGCGTGCCGACGGCCTGGCGCGCACCCTGGTGCTGGGCATGGGCGGGTCGAGCCTCGCGCCCCAGGTGCTGGCGGCGAGCGCTCCTCGTCGGGACGGCTCCCTGCACGTGCTCGACAGTACCGACCCCGCCGCGGTGCGCGCGGCGGAGCGGGCCCACGATCCTGCCCGGACGTTGTTTCTCGTCGTCTCGAAGTCCGGTACGACCGTCGAGACGCTCGCATTCTACCGCTACTTCGCCGCGCGGGCGCGCCCCGAGCAGTTCGTCGCCGTCACCGACCCGGGGTCGCCGCTCGAGGCGCTCGCGCGCGCGCGGGGCTTCCGCGCCGTCGTCGAGCATCCGCCGGACGTGGGCGGGCGCTACGCCGCGCTGACCGCGGTCGGAATGCTGCCGGCGGCGTTGCTCGGGGTCGACGGCCGCGCGCTGCTCGAGCGCGCGCGCGCCGTGGATCCGGACCGGGCCAAAACGTTCGGCGCCGCGCTGGCCGGTGCGGTGCGCGCCGGCCGCGACAAACTCGTGCTCCGGCCGCCCGGCCGAGTCGCCGCGCTGGCGGATTGGATCGAGCAGCTCGTGGCAGAAAGCACGGGGAAGGGCGGGCGCGGCGTCGTGCCGGTCGTGGATGATCCCGTGGGCGCGGTCCTTCCCGACATGCAGGTCGTGACCGACGTCTCCGCCGACCCGCTCGATTTGGGCGCCGAGTTCCTCCGCTGGGAATACGCGACATGGGAGCTGTGCGAACGGCTGGGCATAAATGCGTTCGACCAGCCGGACGTCGACGAGGCAAAGCGGTTCGCGCGGGAGGAATTGGAACAGGCGGGATCGCCGGGCGCGGGCGGGTCCGTAGGGGCACGGCAGGCCGTGCCCCTACAGACCCTATCGCCCGACGACCTGCGCCGCAGCGCCCGTCCCGGCGACTACCTCGCGATCCTCGCCTATCTGCCACCCCGCCCCGAGGTGACGGCGCGGCTCCAGGCGCTGCGGGCGGCCTGGGGCCGGGCCCTCGGCTGCGCCACCACGCTCGGGTTCGGGCCACGCTACCTGCACTCGACCGGACAGCTGCATAAGGGCGGCCCGAACAGCGGGCTGTTTCTCGTGATCACCACGGACGATGCCGAGGACCTGGAGATCCCGGAGCTGGGGCGGACCTTTGGCGAGCTGAAACGGGCGCAGGCGCGAGGGGACGTTCGGGCACTGCTGGCCCGCGGGCGGCGGGTGGCGCATGTGCACCTCGCACGCCTGGAGGACCTCGGGCGGATCAGGCCGACACCAGGTTCAACGCCTGATCCAGCATGAGCTCCGCCAGGTCCGACTTCCCTTTGTACAGATCGCGCCGCGCCCGGCTCAGATACATCAGTGCGCGGTACAGGGCCAGGTTGGCCAGCGCGGCCGGCGGGCCCGACGCCTCGTAGGCTCGGAGGAAGGCTGCGGCGGCGTCATCGGAGGCGTGCGCGAAGCCGGCGACGCGGATCACCCGGCGCTGCAGCGACACCCAGAACCAGGCGACGTCCCGGCTCGGGTCCGCGGCGTCGTAGTCGTCCAGGTCGATGACGGTCGTGCGTCCACCGCTCAGGATCACATGGTCGGGGATGTAGCTCCCGTGGCCGGCGCAGCGGGGCACGGCGGCGGCAAGCGGCAGCAGGTCCTCGAGCCGCGCGAGCAGCGCCTCGGCCTTGTGCCGCAGGCTGGGCATCCGGGTAGTCGCCTCGCGGTTGTGCGCGAGCTTCGCCGCGAGGTCGTGGCCGTGCTCCGGTCTCGGAGCGGCGCGATGGAATCGGCCCAGCCACGTGCCGCACCGCGCGGCGGCCGTCGTCCAGGCGGCCGGCCCGCCGGTTCGAATGACCTCGTCGACCGACGGACCCTCGACCCTCTCCTCCAGCCGGACTCCCAGGGTGGGCAGGTAGGCGAACGGCTGCGGAATCGAGCACTCCGCTTCCGGGCCGAACCCGGCTCGGGCCACCGCACACATCGTCTGGAAGACGTCCGCACGGTCCTCCGTGTATACCTTGCCGATCAGCTCGTGCCAGGCGCTCCCCGTCCGCACAGCGATGTCGAACGTGCTGCGGTTCTGGTGAGCCCGGAGCAGCTCGATGCGCGTCTCCTCCGGCACCCCCCAGTGCCACTCGAACACGCAGAGTCGCTCGATCTCCCGGCGGCATTCGTCCCGTGCGAGTGCGGCCGTCGCCAGGGTTTGGGTCGTCATCCGGCTTTCTCCGCCTCGCTGCGTGAGAGCGCCGGGCGCCCGTTGAGCAGGGCGTCCAGCTCGCGCAGGAATCGCCGAAACCGCTTCAGGCGTCGTGGGACGCTGCGGTGAGGCCCCCACCAGATGAGCCATTCCAGAGTCTGGTGGACAGCCACGGTGCGGAGCTGCTCGGAGAATTCGTCCCAGTCCAAGCCTCGTCCCGTCTCGGCCTGGTACTCCTCGCAGTAGGCGTGTCGCATCGCCAACTGCTCTGCCTCGGTCCAGCCCCCCCCGATGATGCTCGCGAGATCCCAGGCCGGCGGACCAACCGCCGCCGTCTCCCAGTCGATCACGGCGATCCGAGGGCGGGGGCGGGCGCGTTGGGGTCGGAGCATGATGTTCTTGCCGAAGAACTGGCCGTGGATCACGCAGCGCGGCAGCGCGCTGAACCAATCGAGACGCGCCGTGAAGGCCTCGAGCCCGCCCCGGAGCACGTCGCGGTCGGTTGCCTCGACCGTTCTGAGAAGCCGCCCGACCTGATTGGCGCACCGCTGGTAGTGGGCGCGGGTCCACCGGGGGAGGAACCTCGTCCGCGCCCCCGGCAGATCGCGGGTCGCCGCATGGAAGCGGGCGGCCCACCGAACGGCGTCCAGCCACTCGGAGAAGTCGTGCACGTCGTTGAGCGCCGTCCGGCCGGCATCCTCGAGGAACAGCCAGAACCGGCCGCGGCCGGGCTCCCAGCGCGATGCGTACAGATCCAACGTCCCGAAGCGCTCGCGCGACAGGATCGATCGGTACATGTCCAGCTCACGCCGCGGCGGAATGCGGTGCAGCCGCTGCTTGGCGCGCGCGTCGGTCACCTGATGCTGCGGGTTGAGATCCTTGAAAAAGACCCGCAGCGGCTTCTCGGTGCCTCTCAGGAAGACGCGCAGCCGCTCCGTGCGAAACGTGGAGCTCAATCGCGAGAACCGGCGCTGGATCTCTCGCACTCGCACGCGGCTCCCCCGGAGCCGCGAGAGCCCTGCCTCGAGCGTCCGCACGATCGGACCGCTGATCCGCTCGTCGATCGGCGCTCGCTTCACGCCGGCCTCCGGTCCAGCGCCAAGAACCAGCGCTCCACTTCCGCGAGCCCGGGGAATCCCCAGTCGGCGTGGTCTTGCAGCAGCGCCAGCGCCGGCCAGATGATGCAATTGGCGTAACGCGCGCGCTCTGCCGTATCGAAGAGGAGGTGCAGCTCGGCTGCGGGGGGGAGGACGCGTCCGGCGCGGGCCAGGGCCTCGCGGTAGCGGTCCAAAATCCCCGGCCGCTCGGCCGGTGGGAAGCGGAACAGGAAGGTCGAAAGATCGTAGCTGAACGGGCCGATCCCCACCTTATCCCAGTCGACGAGGCGCGCCCGCGGCCCGTCGGCGGTGTCGAACACGAACGCGTTGATGGTCCACGCGTCGCCGTGCAGCAGCGTATCCGGTCCGGCGGCATCGTCGAACACGCGCGCCCGCCTGGGAGCGTCGGCGCCGAGGGCGTACAGCCGCTCGAGCAGACGCGTCGTCACGCCGGCGTATTGGGTAGGGGTCGCCACGCCCGCGGCGACGACGGCTTCGAGCGCGGCCGTGGCGTCGGCGACGTTCGCCGTGAAATACGCGAGGCCGAGGCCGCCCCCGTAGCGCCGCACATCGGGCAGCACGGCGTGCCGCGCGCCGCGGAGGTGCACCTCGGCGAGGAGGTCCACCGTCGCGCGCACGCGCTCCGGGGTGGGGCGGGCGGCGAGCGTGTCGTCGCCCAGATCCTCGTATACGTGCCACACTACCCGACCGGCGCGATCGCCCGCCACGCCGAGCAGGCGGGCACAGCGGTCGCCCAGGCCGAGCGCCGGCAGCCAGCGCTCGGCGACGAGCCGGGCCCGCTGCGCCACGGCGGGATCGAGTCGCTTGAGCACGACGGAGCCTGCGCCGGACAGCGCGAGGCGGTAGACGCCCTCCTTGAGGGGGCGCAGCTCCGCCGGCCGGCCGCCGTCGCCGATCTCGTCGAGGACCTCGGACAGCTCGGCCGCGCCCGGCTCCCCCTGAAGCGCGAAGATCTCGGTCACACTCGTCGCGTTCACGATCTTACTCCAGTGCCCGTTCGACCACGCTTGCTACGACGCGCCGCGCGTCGAAGTGCTCCTCGACCAGGGCACGAGCCGCCCGGCAGTGCCGCACGTAATCCCGCTCCGCGGCGGCGAGCGCGCCCGCGGCTTCGTCCATGTTTCGAAAACGGAACAGGCCGTCCGCGTCGGGCAAGAGTCGGCTCGGACCGGTGTGCTGAACCACGGCAGGCTTGCCACTCGCCAGGTAGCAGAGCGTGCGGTCACTGACCCACGCCGTTTGGAGTGAGACGTACGCCGGTTTCGCGCAGCTGAACTCCCCCCGCGACCGCTGCACGTAGGCCCGGTAGGCTTCCGGGGTCGCGGTCACGTCCCAGGCCTCCCGCAGGTGCCAGCCTTTGGGCTCCATCAGGCCGCGATACTCCTCATGATGCTCCGCGAGGCACACCGCCAGCTCGATCGGCACGGGCGTTCGGGTGGGCAGGTCGAGGTATTCGAGGAACGAGGCGCGCTTCTCGTTGCTGAAGGTCGTGCCGTTGTATTCGAACGTCCCGCCCCACCAGTGAGCGACTGTCGTGTAGGGTGCCGCGCCGTTCGGCGCGAGCGCCGGCCACTCGGGCAGGTACACCGGGGGCGGCGTGTACAGCCAGCGCACCCCGCCGTCCGGGAACGCGGCGTCCGGCGTGCCCACGGTCTCGCCGATCGTGAAGTAGCGGTCGTGGGGGGCGACGTGCACATCACCCGTCGTCATCCAAATCTGCAGCAGCCCGGGATCCGTGTCGATCAGCGCCGAGCGGCGGAACCGGCGCACGACGGCGGCGGGCAGCGAGTGCCACAGATTGAGGAGCAGATCGGCGCCCGCGGCAGCGTCGAGGTCCAGGGACCCCTGGGCTACGTCGGGAGGCACGGCGTCGCCGTTCATCGCGCAGAGTGCCAGCGAGTCCGCGAGGCCGAAGGGCGCGAGCCGCGCCTTCAGCGTCGCGACGTTGCCGCGCGGGTCGCCACCTCGGCGGCGGCGCCGGGCCGCCGCCGAGGTGTCACG
>DASYRJ010000103.1:0-2639 GCA_036004525.1 Gemmatimonadales bacterium
GAAGGGATTCCCAACGCGGCCCCCGGGTGCCCGCGCTGCGGCGTCTCGTTCGGCGACGACACGAACCGGCCCGAGCCCGTCTCCGACGAGCTGGAGCAGGCCCTGCGGCGCGAGCTGGGCGGCCAGTATCAGATCACCGACCTGCTGGGCCGCGGCGGAATGTCGCTCGTCTACCTCGCCCAAGAAGTCGAGCTGAACCGCCAGGTGGCGATCAAGGTCCTCCCCCTCCAGCTCGTCCACGGGCCGAGCGCCGCCGAGCGGTTCGAGCGCGAGGCGAAGATCGCCGCCTCGCTCGACCACCCGCACATCGTGCCGATCTTCCGGGTCGGGGCCACGAGCACCTTCCTCTGGTACACGATGAAGCGCATCCGCGGGCTCTCGCTCGAGCAGGTCATCGCCGACCGCGGCGCCCTGGGGGTCGCCGAGGTCCTGGGGATCATCGAGCAGGTGGGGAGCGCTTTGCAGTACGCCCACCGCCACGGCGTCGTGCACCGCGACATCAAGCCGGCCAACGTGCTGATCGAGGAGAGCGGCTGGGCCCTGGTGTGCGACTTCGGCGTGGCGCGCGCGTTCGGCAGCGTGTCGCTCACCCAAACCGGCAGCTCGCTCGGCACGCCGCGCTACATGTCTCCCGAGCAGTTCGAGGGCCAGCCGGTGGACGGGCGCTCCGATCAATACTCCCTGGCAATCCTCGCCTGGGAAGCGCTCACCGGCGGTGTGCCGTTCACCGGCGACTCGCTGGGCGAGTTGATCCGCAAGCATCTGCTCGAGCCCCCACCCCTCCTGGCCGACGTGAAGCCGGAGGTCACCCAGCGCGTGTCCGACGCGATACACCGGGCGATGGGCAAGAAGCCCGCCGAGCGGTTTCCCGACATCGCCGCCTTCGTCGAAGCGCTCGGGGGGAAGGCGGCGCCCCGCATCCCCGTCGGTTTCTCCGGGCCGACTCCCACGGCGCAGCGCGGGCGCCTGATCCTCGACTCGCCCACGGAGCTGGTCGTGCAACGGCGGCGGCGCCCCGCTACCGTGATGATCGCCACGGTCGCCGTAGGGCTGGCGCTCGCCGCCGTCGGCGTCTGGGTCGGGCTCCGACCGGGACGGTCGGCGAACGGCGCAACTCCCGAGCAGCGGACGCTCGTCGATTCCACGCTGCTCGGTGCCGGCGATACGCAGCAGGTCGCCGTCCGCCAGCCGGCGAACACACTCGCCGCCCGCCGGACCGCGCCCCGCCCTCCCCCGACCTCGCCCCAACACCGGCCTGCGCAGTCGAACGAGGGCAACGTGCCCGCGCCGGCCGTGCTCGCGCCCGCCAAGCTCTCGATCAGTACGCAGCCGGTGTGGGGCCAGGTACTCCTCGACGGCCGTCTCGTTCGCAATACGCCGGTCGTGGACCTCGAGATCGCGCCTGGGCCGCACCGCGTCCAGGTCAAACAGGACGGGTTTGTGACCTTTGACACGACGTTCAACGCAGCGCCCGGCCAGGTGATCAGGTGGACGCGCATCACGCTGCGGCCGATCGGCGGATGAAGCGTTCCCTGCTCCTCGTGGGCCTCTGGCTCGCCGTCGCGGGCCCGATAGCCGTGCGTGCGCAGTCGGCGGCCGCGGTGCTGGCGCAGGGCGTGCGCGCTTACGAAGACCTCGAGTTCGACGGCGCCGCGGGACTGCTGCGCCGCGCCCTCGCCTTCCAAGGGCGAGATGCCCTCGCTCCCGCTGACGCCGCCCGCGCCCTGATGTACCTTACGGCCACCGAGGTCTTTCGCGACCGCCGCGACTCGGCGACCACCGCGGCGCGGCGCCTCGTCCTGCTCGACCCGCGTTTCCGTCCCGACCAGCTGGTCTTCCCGCCCCAGGTGCTCGCGGTGTACGAGGGCGTCCGGCGCGTCACCCCGGCCGTGACCGCCCGCGCCCCTGGCGACACCAGCATCCGGCCCGGTACCGACGCCTACGCCGTATGGCTCTACGCCAGCACGTTCCACGATGTCAGTGCCTCAGTCGCCACGGAGACAGGGCGCGTAGTGCGGGCGCTGTACGGGGGGCCCATCGGCGACAGCCTGGCCTTGACCTGGAACGGCCTCGACTCGGCGGGCGCGCGCGTGTCCGACGGGCGCTACGCCATCACCGTGAATTCGCTCGACCGCCAGCGGCGCGTGGTGCGGATCCTCCGCCTGCCGCTCGCAGTGTCGCAGCCGTCGATCGACACGCTGCCACACCCCGCTCCGCCGCTCTTCCGGCCCGAGCGGCAGCCGTTCGGCCCCGCAGTCCGCGCCCTCGCGCCCGCCGCGCTCGCGGGCGTGGCCATCGCGATCCTGCCGAAGGTCGTTGCCGGCGGCGAGGACGCGAGCGGCGCCCGGTTCGTGGTGGGCGGCACGGTGACGGTCGCCGGTATCGCGGCATTTCTCTCGCACCACCCCGGCCGGCCGATGCCCGACAACGTGGCGCACAACCGCACCCTGCGCGACGCCTGGCGCCGCGAGGCGGACGACGTGGCCCGGCGCAACGCCCAACGGGTCCGCGAAGTGAGAATTGCGGTCCACGCCGGCGCGCCAACCGTGATCACGCCGGAGGCGCCGTGAACCGGGCGCTCCTGCTCATCTGTGCGGCAGGCGTCGTCGCGCCACCGCTCGCGGCCCAGACCCACTGGG
>DASYRJ010000104.1:0-4445 GCA_036004525.1 Gemmatimonadales bacterium
CCGAGGGGGATGGGAATCGTGAACTTGGCGTTCCGCCCTTGACGAGCCGGTACGGCCTGGTAGGCCGGGTTGAACCGGCCGAGCGCGCCATCGCGGCCCAGGCTGACGCCGCCCATGCCGGTCCGGCGCGCGTCGAACGACAACTGCGCCCGCGCCGCCGGGGTCATCCCCACAAGCCATCCGGCCGACACCAGGAGCACGAGCCTGTGCCGCACGATCCACCTCGAAAGGGAACGGAGGAATGGTGCCATTTCGCAGGGCACTAATGTTGTGAGACAGGTCACGCCGCACCAGTCTTGAGGCCCTCCGGGGCCGCGCGCAGCACCAATTCGACGCTCGTACCGCGGTTCATGGCGCTCGTCAACGTGATCTGGCCCCCCCAGCTCTCCACCAACCGCCGCGCGATCGCCAACCCGAGACCGGACCCGCTCGAGCGGGTCGAGAACGTCGGCTCGAATACACGCCCCTGCGACTCGGGAGGAATGCCGCTGCCGTCGTCCGACACAGCCAGGCGCAGACCGTCCTGGTCCACGACGAGCCGAATCTCCCGCGCCCCGGCGATGCGCGCGTTCTCGACGAGGTTGACCAGCACTTCTTTCACCTCGTCCCGACGGGCCTGCGCCTGCCGGCCGGCCGGCCCCTCGAGCAGCACGTGCGCGCCGCCCGGTTCGTCCCCCAGCGCGTACAGTTGCGCCACGTCCCGCGCGAGGGCGTGGAGATCCACCGCCTCGAGCGGCGGCTGACCTTCACTTGGCGCACCGAACCGGGAAAACGCGCGCGCGATCGTATCGAGGCGGTCGATCTCGGCGAGAATGCGCTGTGCGGTGTCGCGCAGCGTGCGATCGAAGTCGCCGCGCGAGCCGGCGCCGTGCACCCGCTCCAGATGCTGGATGCCGAGGCGGATCGGGGTGAGCGGATTCTTGATCTCGTGAGCCACCTGCCGCGCCATCTCGCCCCAGGCGAGCACGCGCGACGCGCGCGCCAGCGTGGTCGTGTCGTCCAGGGCCACCACGCAGCCGTCGCGTGAGGCGCCTTCTCCCAGGGGCGCGAGCTGGACGCGGATGTCGCGGCCGTCGATCACAAAGTCGCGCTCCGCGATTTCCGTCCCGCCTCCCGGTGTCGCGAGAAACGCCCGCACCGACTCCCACACCGGGGTCCAGACAGGATCGGTCGCGGCGGAGAGCACGTCGCCGGGCTCGAGCGCCGTTCCCAGCAGCTCCTCGGCGCGCGGATTCGCCATGGTCACGCGCAACCCGTCGTCCACGGCCACAACCGCCGTGGCGACGTTGGCGAGCACCTGCGCGGTGCGCTGTCGTGACTCCTCCAGGGCGGCCTGACTGCGGCGGACGTCGCGCACCATCCGCTCGAAGGCCGTGAGCACCGGAGCGAATTCCCTCGGCACATTGGCCGGGAACGGCGGCGGCACCGACCCCTGTCCCACGGCGAGGGCCGCGTCGCGCAGCACCGCCACCGGTTCCGCGAGGGTGCGCGCCACGACGCCCGCCAACGTACCGGCGGCGATCACGCCGATGAGCGTCGCCAGGAGCAGCGCGAGCCCGAGGTCTTCCTGTTGCCGTCGCACGGCTTCGTCGTCCAGCAGCTGCGGCGCGGCCAACACCACCTGGTCGCGCGGCGCCCCGCCTTCGATCACGCGGTATCCCACGCGGATCGGACGGCCCGCCGTCCGGTCGTCTACCGTCAGCTCCAGCTCGTCTTCGTAGGCGAGCCGCCGCTGTACGGTCGGCTCGAGCAATGGATCCACCAGCGCGAGCTCGGCCAGCACCGGTGCACTCGTGCCCGCGAGCTCCCCGCCCCGGTAGGCCCAGAGATCCGCATCGAGGCCCCGGCCCAGACCGGTCACCATCCCGGCGAGTGCGTCGGCCCCACCCGGCGCTGTTTCTCCGGCCGACGACGCGGCATCTCGCAACGTCTGCCGGATGAGCAGATCCCCGCTGCTCCGGGCCGTCTCGCCGAGCCGCGCGAAACTGGACACCGCGAACGCCAGCACCGGCACGATGAAGAATGCCGCGAGCGTCACGGCCAGACGCCCGCGGTAGCTCGCCAGTGCGCGACGGAGCGACGGCAGCCGGGGCACCCATCCCCCGGCCACCAGACGGCTCAAGGCCCACGCGGCGGCGAGCAGTGCGATGTCGAACACCACCACGAGGACGCCGCGACCCAGCGTGACCAGCGGCCCGCGCAGATCCACTCGCAAGTGCGCGTGCCGCACGCCGCCGGGGAGGTCTACGCGACGGTCGCCGTGGGCGGCCCAGCCCACGCGCGACCACCGCACGCGCTCCGGCTCCGGCATCGCCATCGGGAGGGAAAGCGTCACATCGTACAGCGGCTCGACGGCACGCTCGCCGCGCAGAAACCGGGCGACGCGGCTGGCCGGGACGAGGCGCGATCTCGGCCCCACGCCCACGGTGAGCACCGCGCGTCCCGCCAGCGGAGCGGTCAGGACGTAGAGGGTGCCGGGAATGCGGTTGAGCCGCTCGACCCGCGGCGCCGTCAAGGCGGAATCGTTGGCGAACGCCGCGAGCAGCGGGGTCGGCAGGTCGAGCGCGGCGAGACGCAGCTCCGCCGTGGCCAGTCCGGTGCTATCCCACGCCATCAACACCGTCGGGTAGTCGAGATCGGCGAGCGGCGACTCACGCCACAGCACGTACAAGTCGGCTGCGGTAGTGAGCGGTGGGCCCTGCTGCACTTCGCGACCGAGGCGCTCCAGCTCCGCCAGGGCTAGTGGATCGGGGTCGCTGCCGAGGCGTTGCGCGTCACGCACGGCGAGCTGCAGCCGGCCTTCGAGCGCCGCACCCCAGGTCACGAGCGCCGCCGCGGAACCCGCGACCACCGCAATCCCCAACAATGCCCAGCGCCGCGGGGCCGGCATGATCACGCCGATCAATGCCGGCAACCACAGGAACGTGTATGGCTCGGGCCATGCGCCCGACGGTTGCCACAGCCACAACCCCACGACGCCCGCGAGCGCCGCCCACACGCAGGACGCGACGATGGTCCATGGGATGCGCTCCGGCTCCTCTGGACCGCGTACCAGCGCGGCGGCCAGCAACACCAGCGTCATACTGGCGGCGGCGAGGGCGGCCTCCCAGGAGAGCCAGAGCCCGAAGCTCACGCCGGATGCCGGCGGCGCGATGCCGCGGCCCAAGTAGCGCACCAGGTACGGCGCGTAGAAGAGCAGCAACGCGGCGATGGCAATGCTCCACCAGCGGCGTCGTGGGCCCCGGCGCCACAACGACGCCGCGGCGAGCAGGCCCAGCACCGCGATGGCGAGCAGCGCGCCGGCCGACGCGCTGAAATCGCGTAACAACGGTCGATAGAAGGTCGCGGGAGAAAACAGCGCCGGCGGCGGCACGGCCGGTCCGAAAAACGCCCGCGCAACAGCCCAGGTACCGACCAGGGCCACGACCCACCGCCAGCGTCCCGCCGGCGCGGCCACCATGAGCAGTGCGAGGGCGGCCCCGAGCACCAGTCCGGCGCCACCGGCGACGCGCGCCAACACCACCAACTTCGCGTCGCCTTGCGACGGCGGTCTCGGCCGAACCGTGAACAGGACGGGGCTCACGTCGCATTGGGCCGCGCAAAATTCGAATTCATCCGAATCGCGCGGCGCGGCAGTCGGCGCTGCGAACTGCAGCTCCACTCCGTGATGCCGCGCGAACACGACGGACAACGCCGCGTCGCGATCCGCCACCGCGGGCGCGGCATCCAACAACACCGAGCCGACGGCCGTGCGACCCGTTGGCGTCTGGCGCCGGGCCTCGAGCGTGACGTAGAATGGAGTGATGACAGCGCGTAATTCCGTCGTGTCCACCGCGGGAATCGCCCGGTGCCGGCCCGCCCAGGCGTACGGGGCGCCGTTCGCATCGAGCACCACCACGCCGCGCTCGGGTTCCGGACCCGTCGTCGCGACGGCGCCGCGCAACCGGTCGAACGCCGCATCCGCCGGCAGCAGTGCCGCCGCCACCCCGCGCTCGGCGAGCCGCCGCGCCAGCGCGACGGCGTCGCCCAACGTGGACGCGAGCGAGCTCGAAGCGGCGGTCACGCGCGCCTCCCGCAGCGCGGCCCAGCAGCATTCGACCCGGCGCACGTCACCGACCCCGATGACCAACTGGATGCCCAGCACCAGGCTCGCCACCGCGGCCAGGAGCACCACCGGACGCCAGGGTCGCATCATGAGAGCGGTCGCCGCGGCCCAGAGCCCGGCTCCACCGGCCAGCCAGGCCCAACCGGCTCCGAGGCCGTGCAGCCACTCGGCGGCCGCCAGCCCCGCGAGGACGCCCGCGATTACTGGATGAGCACGTCGCTGCAGCTGAAGCTCCTGGTTCCGGAAGACATCCGGTTACACCTGGCTCGCGATCCCCGCTTGCTCATCCCGGTGGGAACGTGCGAGCAGCACGGTCCCCATCTGGCCCTGGGCTGCGACA
>DASYRJ010000105.1:0-33597 GCA_036004525.1 Gemmatimonadales bacterium
GAGCCGCCCCCAGGCGACCTCCCCCGACAGACACAGGCCGTCGAGCCACAACGGATCGTAGTCGGCCAGCCGGGCCGGCAGCACGTCAGACTCCCACGCCCCCGCCGGCACGTCATAGCCGTCGAGCAGGTCGAGCACGGCGGCGAGCCCCTCGGGCCCCTCGGCGCGCGCGTCCGGCGCGACCCGTTGCCAGCGGAACAGGAAGCGGAGGAAGTCCGCCGCCGTCGCGGGCTCGATCTCCTGGCGCAGCCGGTCCAGCGTGTAGCGGTGGATGCGCGCCAGCAGCCGGCGCTCGCACCACTCGGTGCCCTCGGCGCCTTGCGAGAAGCGTCCGCGGAGCGCGAATCCTTCGTGCTCGAGCGCGCCGAGCGCGAAGTCCACGTCGTCGGCCGGCAGGCCCAGGGCGCCGGCGATCTGCCCGGCGGTGGTCGGGCCGATCACCTCGAGCCGGCCCCGCACCAGCTCCCGGATCGCATCCTCCCGAGTCCACGGCTTCGCCCGCTCGCGCTCCGGCGGGACGACGGCGGGCTCGAACGGCGCGCCCGGGTACGCCGCTTGGGCCATCGGCACGCGTTCCGTGGCCACCCACAGCCGCCCGTCCATTAGCGTCGCGCGCCCGGCGCGCGCCAGCTCCTCGAACTTCCCTTGCCATCCCGCGACGGACAGGGAGTCCTTTAGAGCACCCCGCACGCCGCACTCCGCACTCGGCATCCCGCCCATCACCAACAACGCATCGTGCAGTTCATCGACCGACTCCACATCGGGCCATGCCTCGTCCTTCACCCGCTCGATCGCGGCCGGATCGAGCGTCCCGAACTCGTCGGCGGTCTTGACGTCGAGGCCGCGCCGCGTGATGACCGCCTGGGTCCGCCGCTCCTCGAGCGGCGCGTCGTCGAGGAACGCGTAGGGCCGGGCGTTCAACACCTCGTGGCACAGCGGCGACGGCTCGGCCGTGTCACGCGCGACCAGCGTGAACTCGCCCGCCTCAATCCCTTCGAGCACGCGCTTCAGACCGGGGAAATCCATGGCTTCGAGCAGGCAGTCGGCGATGGTCTGGTTCACGAGCGGGTGGTCGGGGATCTCGCGGTCACCCACCAGGTTCTCGGGGCAGGCGAGCTGGTCGGGGAAGACGGCGGCGACCAGGTCTTCGGCATCCATCCGCTGCAACGGTGTGGGGACCTTCTTCCCGCCGCGGAATCGCAGCACGGCGAGCGCCCGCGTGGCGTTCCAGCGCCACCGCGTGCCGAACATCGGCGCGTCGAGCATCGCCTGGACCAGGAGGTGTTCCGCCGTCGCAGGTTTCAGATACGAGAACACGTCCTCGAGCGGGAAGCTGTGCTGAGGGCCGAGCGACAGCACGATGGCGTCGTCGGTCGCCGCCGCCTGCAGCTCGAAGTTGAAGCTGCGGCAGAATCGCTTGCGCAGCGCCAGGCCCCACGCGCGGTTCACCCGGCTGCCGAAGGGCGCGTGCAGCACCAGCTGCATCCCGCCCGCCTCGTCGAAGAAGCGCTCCAGCACCAGGCAACGCTGCGTGGGAATCACGCCGAGGACGCGGTGCGTCGCGGCGAGATACTCGACGATCTGGCGCGCCGCGGGCTCGGGCAGTCCTCCGCCCGTCGCCTCGCCCAGCCAGCGGATGGCGCCCGCCGGGTCGCCGAGGCGGTCGGCCACATCCTGCCGCAGCCGGGAGACTTCCTCCGACAGCTCGACCGTGCGGCCGGGCGCTTCGCCGACCCAGAAGGGGATCGTCGGCGGCTGCCCGCGCGCGTCCGCCACGCGCACCTGGCCCGATTCGACCTTCTTGATCTGATACGAGGCGTTGCCCAGCTGGAAGACGTCGCCCGGCATGCTCTCGATGGCGAAGTCCTCGTTCAGCGTCCCGACGAACGTCTCCGTGGGCTCGAGAATCACGCGGTAGTCGCCCAGATCCGGGATCGCGCCGCCCGATGTGATGGCGGCGATCCGCGCCCCGCGGCGGCCCAGGATCCGGTGATTCACACCGTCGTAATGAAGGTGCGCGCCGCGCCGCCCGCGCCGCGTCGTGAACCCATCGGCCAGCATCTGCACGACCTCGTCGAACTCGCGCCGTGCGAGGTTGCGGTAGGGGTACGCGGCGTGAACCAGGTCGAAGAGGGTGTCTTCACTCCATGCTTCCCCGGCCGCCGCGGCGACGATTTGCTGGGCCAGGATGTCGAGCGGCTTCTCCGGAATGATCAGCCGGTCGAGCCGTCCCTCGCGCGTCGCCCGCACGAGGGCCGCGCACTCGATCAGGTCGTCGCGCGACAGGGGGAACAGCCGTCCCTTGGGAACGGCGCCGAGGCGGTGACCCGAGCGTCCCACGCGCTGGAGCAGCGTCGCGATCGAACGGGTCGAGGCGACCTGGACCACGAGGTCCACCGCCCCGATGTCGATCCCCAGCTCGAGCGACGCGGTGGCGACCAGCGCCTTCAGCTCACCCCGCTTGAGCCGCTCCTCCGCCTCGAGCCGCTTCTCCCGCGACAGGCTGCCGTGGTGGCTCGTCACCTGGTCGGCGCCGATGCGCTCGGAGAGGTGCATCGTGAGCCGCTCGGCCAACCGCCGCGTATTCACGAACACGAGCGTGGTGCGATGCTCGGCGATCAGCTCGGCGATGCGGGCGATCACCTCCTCCCACACCTCGGCCGCCATCACCGCCTCGAGCGGCGACGGCGTGATCTCGATGGCCAGATCCAGGGTGCGCGCGTGGCCCGAGTCCACGATCGTCGGCAATGCCGCACCCGTCCCCACGAGGAAGTGCGCGATATCCTCGATAGGCTTCTGTGTGGCCGAGAGGCCGATGCGTTGCGGGCGCCTTCCCGCCAGCGCGTCCAGCCGTGCGAGCGACAGCGCCAGGTGGCTGCCTCGCTTGTCCCGCGCGACCGCGTGAATCTCGTCCACGATCACGGCCCGGACCGTGCGCAGCATGTCGCGCGCCCGTTCGGACGTGAGGATGAGGTAGAGCGACTCGGGGGTCGTGACCAGGATGTGTGGCGGCTGCTTCACCATCGCCTGGCGGTCCGCCTGCGGCGTGTCGCCCGTGCGGACCAGCGTGCGAATCCCGACGTCGCCGAGGCCTTGGGCCGCGAGCGCCGCGCCGATCTCCGCGAGCGGCTCCGCCAGGTTCTTCTGAACGTCGTTCGAGAGCGCCTTCAGAGGCGAGACGTACAGGACTTGAGTCTCGTCGCGCAGCGTCCCGTCCAGGCCTTGCCGCACCAGGGCATCGATGGCGGAGAGGAACGCCGCGAAGGTCTTGCCCGAGCCGGTCGGCGCGGCGATCAGAACGTCGCCGCCTCGCCGGATCACCGGCCACGCCCGGCGCTGCGGCTCGGTCGGTTCGGTGAACCGATCCGTGAACCAGCGAGCAATGGTGGGATGGAAACCGTTCAGCGACATGAGACCGAATATACCCCGAAAGCGGGGGCGGCGGCTAGCCGAGCACGGCCTCGAGGGATGCGCCCCGGATCGCCGCGATCCGCTCGATCGCCTCCCCGATCTTGTTGTTCGGGGTCGAGGCCCCGGCCGTGATGCCGATCGTCCGCGGGCCGTCGGGCAGCCAGCGTTCCGCCAGGGTTTCGGCGTGCGCCCCGACGGGCCGGTAGGTGATCGCCCCGCGCTCGGGGTCGATGCACGTCGCGTCGGCGATGTGGTAGGTGGGCACGCGCTGCTGGCAGATGGCCGCGAGGTGGGTCGTGTTGCTGGAGTTGTAGCCGCCGATCACGACCATCAGGTCGAGGGGCTCCGCGATCAGTTTCAGCACGGCGTCCTGCCGCTCCTGCGTCGCCGAGCAGATCGTGTCGAACGTACGGAAATGCTCGGCCAGCGCCGCATCGCCCCAGCGGCGCGCCAGGCTCTTGCCGATTTCAGCGGCGATGGCCAGCGATTCCCCCGACAACATCGTGGTCTGATTCGCCACGCCCACGCGCTCCAAGTCCCGGTCGGGATCGAAGCCGGGCGACATCTTCTCGGCGAACCGCTCGACGAATGCGGCTTTCGTTCCCCGCCCCTCGATGTAGTCGCACACCACGCGCGCCTCGGTCATGTCCCGCACGACGACGTATTTCCCGCCGGGATACTTGGTGACCTGGCTCGATGTGGCTTTGGTCTCTTCGTGGTAGTTCTTGCCGTGGACGAGCGCGGTGAACCCGTCGCGCGCATACGACTCGACTCGCTTCCACACGTTCAAGACCGACCCACACGTGGTGTCGACGAGCACGCAGCCGATCGCGCGCAAGCGCTCGAAGTCCTTCACCGTGACGCCGAACGCAGGAAGGATGACCACGTCGTCGGGAGTGATGGCGCCGAAATCGAACTCGTCGCCGTCGGGGCGGTGCAGGAACAGCACCCCCATCGCCTCGAGCTTTTGGTTGACGTGCGGGTTGTGGATGATCTCGCCCACGAGGAACGTGCGCTTGCCGGGGAACTTGGTGCGGGTCTCGTACGCGTATTCGACAGCCCGGTCGACGCCGTAGCAGAACCCGAATTCGCCGGCGAGCCGGAACGTCAGGTCGCCCACGCGGAGGGCGTAGCCGGCGCCCCGGATGGCATCCACGACCCGGCTGTGATAGTCCGCCGCCAGGGCGCCCTCGATGGCGCCCCGCAAGCCGAAGCCTTTCCGGAAGTAGGTCTGTTCCACGAGGTGCTTCAATCTAACCGTGCGCCCCGGCCGCCGCGGACGGCGTCGAGCACGCGCTGCACCTGCCAGCCGTCGCGGAACGTGGCCGGTTCACCGCCCTCCGCCGCGCCGCCGAGCGCGCGTGTCAGGTCCCGCAGCAGCCGCACGAACGACCGGGCCCACATGTTGTTGGGTTTCACGCGCTCCCACAGGTCGTCGGGCGCCGAGACGTCCTCGAGCGGTCCGCCCGGCTTTCCCAGCTCGAGCTTGGTCTCGCCCGTGAGCAGCAGCGTTCCCTCGCTCCCCGTGATTTGCGCCAGGTGCCCCGAGTGCGGGAAGCCGTGGTGCGCCACCGCGCTGAGCGTGACGGTCGCGACGGCTCCACTCCCCAGCCGCAGCACGGCGCTTGCGAAGTCGTCGGCCGTGACGGGCCGGAGCGCGCCCGCCTCGTCGCGCCGCTCCGGCACGAAGGCCTGTGCGACTCCGGCGACGTGCGCGACTTCGCTCCCCGTCCAGAAGCGGCACAGATCGATCAGGTGCGACCCCACGGCACCGAGGATGCCTCCGCCGCGCGCCGCGTCGAACCACCAGGTCCAGGGCGCCTCGGACGTCTGGGGGCGGCCGTCGCCCCGCAGGTACGGCTTGAGCGACAGCTCGACATGGCGCACCTCGCCGATCGCGCCGCTCGAGATCAGCTCGCGCACGCGGCGGCGGTTCGGCTCGTACCGCAGCTCGTGGTCCATCCAGGCGAGCCGGTCGGGGCGCCGCTCGGCAGCCCCGACCATCTGCGCCGCCTCGAACGCGTCCAGCGCCATCGGCTTCTCGCACAACACGTGTTTTCCCGCCTCGAGCGCCGCGATGGCGTAGCGCGCGTGCGAATCGGGCGGGGAGGACACGATCACGAGGTCCACGTCGGGACTGCGGGCCAGCTCCACGCCGTCGTCGAAGACATGGGGCAACCCGAACTCGCGGGCCACGGCCTCGGCGTTGGCGCGGCGGCCGCTCGCCACGGCCGTGGCGCGCGCGCCCGGCACCAGGGCGAGGGCCGGGAGCTGCACGCGCCGCGCGAAACCCGACCCGATGATCCCGATGCGGACCGTCACCGCTCAAACCCGCAGGGAACGGTGTCGGCCGTGAAGCGTACGCCGGCGTACTCGGCGTCGACCCCCACCCGAACCCCGCCTTCCAGGCCGGTGCCGCGCACCCGCGCGCCGACCGAGTCGCGGTTGGCGTGCAGCTCCACCGCGCCGCTGTCGAGCGCGACGCCGTGCGCCACGTCGCCCCTCAGGTACCGCACCGCCACGGCCGCGCCACGCGGTGTTGTCGAGTCGCCCAGCAGCAGGAGCGGGAACGAGCCCGCGGCGAGCGTGTCGCCGTAGCGGAGCAGCACCAGCCCGCCCTCCCCACGTTCGCCGGTTCCTTCGAGCAGGAGCGACCGCCCGTCCCGGCAGCGTCGCGCCAGGGCCGGCACCGCGAACCGGATCGTGTCGGGGGCGGGGGAGGCGGGGGCAAGGGGGCGTACAACCGTGACGTGAAGCCGCGCCGGCTCGGCGCCGTCCTCCCGCCGCGGGAAGAGCTCCGACGCCGTCAGCCACGCCGCGCCCAACCCGAGGAGCATGAGCCATTTGAGCCGGCTCAGGGCGCGGTGACTCCCAGCGCCGACCGCGCCGCCTCAGGGCTGATGGTGTGCGGCGCCAGCGCCCGGACCAGGCCCTCCGGAAGGGGCCGGGGTTTGAGACGCGCGCGGTCCACGCACACCAGCACCATCCAACCCGCCGCGCCCAGGCCGGAAGCGCCCTGCCGGATCACGTCGAAGTTCAACGTCATGGATTTCGTACCGACCCGGCCCACATACGCAGCCACCCGCAGTCGATCGTCGAGCCGCGCGGGAGAGTAGAACTCGCTGTGCACGGCCTTGCGGGGCAGGAAGATATCGTAGCGGTCGAACATGTCGGCGTAGGCGAGCCCGCAGTGCCGGAACAGCTCCGTCTCGGCGATCTCGAAGAACCGCACGTAGGATCCATAAAAAATGATGCCCGCGAAGTCCACGTCGGACCAGCGGACATACTCTTCGATTATGAAAGGCCCGGGCGCCATGCCCGGGGAAGCTAGGACCCTACGGGGTGGGGCGAAAGCCGTCCAATCCGTAGGCCTTGAGGCGCCGCCACAGCGTGGTGCGGCTGATGCCGAGGCGGCGGGCGGTCTCGGCCAGCTTGCCCTTGGTGTCCTGGAGCGTCTCGAGGATTGCCAACCGCTCGCGGTCCGCGAGCGTCTGCGGACCCGCCGAGGCGAGAATCGCGGCCTCGCCGAGTGGCTGCGTGCCGCTCTTCAGGGGGGCGAAACGGGCGCCGAGGGTCTGGAGCCGGTTGCGCACGTCGCCGTTCTGGCCGTCGATGGCGCGTCGCGCCGCCGCATTGGCGTAGAGGACGCGCCCCTGGGAATCGAACACCACGATCCCGTCGCCGACCGTGTCGATGACGGCCCGGGCGAGGGGCGAGAAGCCGGAGGGTGCCGCAGCCGCGGCGGGTTTGTCGATCATATGTTAGTTACACCTGAATACAACTCCGTGCGTCACAAGGTTTCATGCCGCATCAGGCGGCCTGTCCGGGCCGTGTCAACGTGCGACCCTCCTTGCGCGCCCGTGAGCGGGCGCCATTATTGACCGTTAGGACAGCAACGTGCCCAAAGACTCGGCGCCGACCCGCTCCGCAATCCTCGCCGCGGCCGTGCATGCCTTGAAGCGCGCGGGCCTCGAAGGCTTCACGATCGAGGGCGTGGCCCGCAGGGCCGGTGTGGCGAAAGGCCTCGTCTTGTATCACTACGCATCACGCGGCCGTTTGCTGCGTGCGGCGGCGGCTCAGGTCGCCGGGGACCGGGCAGCGGGGATCGGGCGTGCCCTGTCGCAGGGCCCTGGGGCCCGGGGGGCATGGGGAGCGGCGGCAGTCGACGCCTGCTGGGAGGAGCTGCGCCGTCAGGCGGAGGACGGCACGGCCCGCGCTTGGCTGGGGCTCTGTGCCGCGGGCCTCATCGGGCCGTCCGATCGGAAGGCGGGGTTCGAGGATACCGCCCAGCAGGCGGTGCTGGACGGATGCACCGCGGCACTCGCCGCCGGCGCTCCGCTCGACGAGCTGCGCGACGCCTACCACGCGTTGTGGCTGGCACTGCTCGACCTGGAGCAAGGGGGGGAGGCAGACCGCTAGCGCCGGCGCGGGTGGCGCCCGCCCCGGATGACGCGGGCGCGCGCGGCGCGGCCCAGCGTGGCGAGTCCCTCCCGCAGCTCGGGGAGCGAAGCCGCCCGCACCGCCTCGTGTTTCCCGCGCGTCACGGTGAACCGCACCGGCCGGTCGAACACCGGCAGGTCGCCTGGCCGGAGCCGCCGGGCCTGTCCTTCCTTCAGTCGCAACCGCACGATCCCCACCCCCTGCTCGACGTCGTAGTCGAGCGGCACGCGGTCTCCGTACAGAAATGCCGATGACGGCAGTGCGTCGAGGCGGGCCCGCTCGTGCTCCGGAATCGCCGCGTCGGGATCGAGCACGATTCGGGCATTGATGAACTGCTCCCACGACCGCACGTGGGCCAGCTGCGCCCCAATCTGCTCGGCGAGACGGTCGCCCTCCGCCTGCGCCAGCCGGCCGCCGGAACGCCGCCAGTAGTATCCGAAGCGCTCGAGCGCCCGTCGCACCTTCCCCCGGTCGGGGTGCGGCGTGTCCCCGCCGACGACCGCGCGGACCAGCGCTTGGCGCGCGGCATCCTCGAGCTCAGGCGGGAACGGGTCACCCAGACGCTCGACCTCGCGCTCCAAGGTGAAGCCGGCGTAGGTCAGCGTGCGGACGGCCATCAGCCCCTCGCGCCGCCGCTGCCGCTCGAATACGACCTCGGGCGGCCCCCGCCGCGCGTAGCGTCGGATCGCCCGCTCGGGAATCTGCGTCCCCTCGATGCCCGCGCGCGGCACGCCGAACCGGTCGGCGAAGTAGCGCAGCGTGCCGGCCACCGCTCCCCAGCTGCCGCACACCGAGGTGCGGCTCACGCGCGCCTCGCGCCCGTCCGCCGTCTCCTCGTCGATTACGAGATCGAAGGGCATGATTCTGGCCACGAGGTCTGCAAACCGCTCGAGGGTCTTCTGGTCGGCGTACGGGAGCTGCGCGGGGAGGGGCAGCTCGAGTTGGCGGTACACCGACGCCGTGCCCAGCGCGACGTCTTCGACGGCCTTGACCAGCACGCCCCGCGTTTCCGCCCAGCGCTCGACCTCCTCGCGGAACAGGTGGCGGGGCAGGCCATAGACCTCGCCCAGGTACCCGTGCTTGTTGACCGCCTCGGCGTACACGTTGTACGCCGTCAGGTGATCCGACCCCGGCAGGGTCAGCCCGCGCAGGTCTCGCTCCTCGCGCGTCATGCGGTGCAACGACTCGATGTTGGCGGCGACCGCCACCATGGGAACGAGGCCCGCGTCGGCGTGGTACAGCAGCTCGCCCCACGGCCGCTCCACCGGCATGGCCTCGACGTCCCTCCCGTAACGCGTGAGGCGGCCCTGCTCGATCACGCCGCGCTCGGTGAGCAACGCGACCGTGTCCCGGTAGGCGCGCCGGTCGAGCGGCACCGGCAGGTCGAGCTCGGCCGCGTCCACACCCAGCGCCGCGCAGGTGATCGCCACGCGTTCGGCATCTCCCGCCAGCTGGAACTCGGGGGGGGTGGGCCGGAGCGCACCGAACGCCAGGTCGCGGTCGCTCAGGATATAGACCTCGCCCCCCTCCACCCGGCCGTGCACCCTGCCGGCCATCTGGAGGATCTCGTTCGCCCCGAGGTACAGCCGGGTCAGCACGTTCTTGCCGCGCTCCACGACATTGGCGTAGCGGGCATCGTAGATCACCACCGTGTCGAGGCCGCGGATATTCAGGGCGGACTGCCCCGCCGCCGTCATCGCCAGGAGGAACGGACGTTTGACCAAACCGTCAAGAAACGGTCGAATCACCCGGATCGGCTCGCCGCCGTGGTAGAACGCCGTGGCGAGCGCCTGCCACCGATCTCCCAGCTCTCCGGCGATCTGCTCGACCTCGCTGCGGGTCGGGACGAACACCGCCACGCCGCGCCGCTCCCGCATCACGCGTTTTATGAAACGATCGTTCAAAAACTCGAGTGGCTGTTGTGCGAGGACCTGAACGTCGGCTGCCTTGGCGGGGTCGAAGGCGCGCGTCTCGAGCACTTCGGCCGAGTCCAGGTATCCGGCGTAGAACGTCGGGTCCACCGTGGCGGAGAGCCAGATGAACCGGCAGCGCGCCCGCTTCCCCAGGGCCAGGCAGAGCTCCATCTCCGCCGACGTCTGATGGATCTCGTCCACTACGAGGGTGTCCTGCGCCGTGATCAGGCCGTCCTGGAACCAGCGGCGGGCAATGCCGGTCGTGATGATCACGACGTTCCAGGTCGGCGTCTCCGGCGTCGCCTCGCGCTCCCGGTTCACCACCCCTACTCGGAGCGGCGCCTGGAGGATCGTCTCGGCCACGCTGCGGATCGCGAGCGTCTTCCCCGTCCCGGTCCCGGCCACGATGCCGAACCCCCGCCCCGACGCCGCGAGGCGGCGGATGTCGTCGCCATGCTCGCGTTCGAGCAGCGTGTCGAGGCGGAGGCCCAGCGCCAGCTCGATCGTCTCGCACGCCGCGCGCGTCGGCGCAATCACGATCACGCGCCCGGTGGCGGGCTCGGCGGCGAGGAAAGCCTGGGGATCGGGTGGGAGGAAATGGTCCCGGGAGATGCGCACGGCGGGAATATAGAAAGAAGCGGGAGGCGTGCGTGTACGCCTCCCGCGGGGTTCCCTGTCACGACCCTGGCCTAGGGCGCCAGGAGCCGTTTCCGGACGGCTGCCACTATCACGCGTGCATCCGGCGACACGACCCCGAAACCGCTACCAATGGCGATGATGGCGCCGCGCGTGTCGCCGCACGACGATCACGCGCGCCGGCCGGTACTGCGGCCGCCCGATCACGATCACCTGGGGGCGGGGATCATAGACGACGTAGGGCCGGTGATAGTAGCGCGGGTAGTAGGCGACGTACGGCGCGGGCGCGCCGAAGCCGATCGACACGCTGACGCGGGTCTGCCCCAGCGCGGCGCTCGTGCCGAAAGCGCCCAGTACGCCCAGCATAAGCAGGATGCGCTTCATGGGATCCTCCCTTCGGGCGGATTCCCATTGGAAGACGCGTGCCACCACGGGGCACTAGTGCCATAAGACGCTGAACTGCAACGAGATAAGGTGCGGCGGTTGGCGCGCCTGGCGTGCACATCGGTGTCCGCCCAAGGCGACACCTTCGCCGCCCTTCAGTCCCCCAGGCTGATCCCGAGGTCCCGCGCGGTGGCGATCGTATCGGAGTCCAGGGGAACGCGTTTCGGCGTGGCGAGCGCCTCGGCGAGGGGCACGGCGGCGATGGTCGGCGGCTGCAGCGCGACCATGTAGCCGAACTTGCGCTCGGCGACGAGCCGCACGGCAGCGGCGCCGAACCGCAGCCCGAGCGTGCGGTCGAACGTCGTGGGGCTGCCGCCGCGCTGCAGGTGCCCGAGCACGAGGGAGCGCGTCTCCTTGCCGGTCAGCTGCTGGATGGAGTTGGCCACCTTGTCACCGATGCCGCCCAGGCGCTCATGCTCGGGGTCGATGAGCGAGACGGTGCCGCCCTTGGGCGCCGCGCCCTCCGCCACGACGACGATGCTGAAGTGCCGCCCTTCGGCTTCGCGGCGGCGGATCTTGTCGCACACTTTCTCGAGGTCGAACGGGATCTCGGGGATGAGGATCACGTCGGCGGAGCCAGCGATCCCGGCGTTGAGGGCGATGAAGCCGGCGTAGCGTCCCATCACTTCCACGACCATCACGCGCTCGTGGCTCTCCGCGGTGGAGTGCAGCCGGTCGATGGCGTCGGTGGCCGTCGCGACGGCGGTGTCGAACCCGAAGGTGGCGACGGTGCCGCCCACGTCGTTGTCGATCGTCTTGGGGACGCCGACGACAGGGATGCCCTTCTTCATGAGCTGCTGGGCGATCTTGAGCGAGCCGTCGCCGCCGATGGCGATGAGGGCGTCGAGGCCGTGGGCCCGGAACGCCGCGACCGCCTCATCGGAGCGGTCGTGCTCGATCACGCTGCCGTCGGGCTGGCGCTCGCGCCAGGTGAAGGGGTCGCCCCGGTTGGTCGTGCCGAGGATGGTGCCGCCCAGATGGGTGATGCCCCGCACCTCCGCGGGTCCGAGCGGCACGATCTTGTCCTCGCCGAGCAGGCCGCCGTAGCCCCGGCGGATGCCGACGACCTCCCATCCCCGATGGACCGCGGCGAGGACGACGCCGCGGATGACGGCATTCAGACCCGGGGCGTCGCCGCCGCCGGTGGAGATCGCAATCTTCACCGCGCGCCGGAGGCGGTCTGTTTGAGCAGCCGCAGCACCTCGCCGGGCTCGGCGTGTCGCTTCGCGGCTTTTTTGGAGAAAACGAGGCGGCCGTCCACCTCCACCTCGAAGGCACCGCCGGAGGACTGGATCAGTTTCACTTCGGCATGAGAAAACGCGTCGCGGATCTCGGCCGCCAGACCGGTGGCCCGAGGCTCGTAGTTTCAGACGACGCAGTATTCGATCGTCACCCGCATGAATGAACGATAGCCGCGCTTGACACACCGCGCCACGGACCCGAGTTTGCGCGGCACACCCTATGCGTGTCCTCTCGCGGCTCGGGGCCGCGCCGGCGCTCGTGGTCCGAGTCCTGGTATCGGTGGCCGGGCTCGCCTGCGTCGGCGGCGGTCTCGCCGCGTACATCACCGGGCGCGCGCCCGCCAGTGAGAACCTCCCCCTCGTCATCGCCGCGCTGATCCTCGCCGCCGCCCTGAGCCGCCGGTTCGGCATCGCGCTCCCGGGCAACGGTTTCTCGTCGTACGTCGTGGGCGTGATGCTCTACGCGATCCTCGACCGCGGGTGGGCGTTCGCCGCGCTGGTCGCGCCGTTCGCGATGCTCGTGGGCGACCTCGTGCTGCGACGCGTGCCGCTGCGGCCGGCGCTCGGCAACGCCGCCCACCTCACCACCGGGTCCACGCTCGTCGGCCTGCTGTATGCGAGTCTGGGCGGACAGACGGGCGCCGCCGCGCTCACCGCCGGCAATCTGTGGCCCCTCGCCGTCCTGATCGTGCTGTTGCCGATCGTGGTGAACGGCACGTTCTACCTCGATCTGGTGCTGGGCCAGGCGATCGCCTGGGTGGACGCCCGCCTCACCCTGCGATGGGAGGCGATCGTCTACATCGCGTCGGCCGCCCTCGCGCTCGGGTGGCTCGCCCTGGCGCACGCGGCGCTGCCCGCGGGACCGACGGCCGCGGTGGCGGCCGCGCTGGCGTTCGCGACCGGCGGCAGCCTGTACGTGATCCGGCTCGGCGTGCACGCCGACGAGCTGCAGCTCATCCAACGCCTCGCGCAGGTCATCGCGGCGGACATGAGCCTCTCGCGCAGCTTCACGCGCGTGCAGGAGCTGACCCGGCAGCTCGTGCCGTGGGAGCAGATGGGATTCGCGCGCTACGACCCGCGCACGCGCCAGATGGAATTGCTGGCCGACACCGCCGCGCAGGCGGACTCGACGTTCCGGTTCGACGCGGACGCCGGGCTGACCGGGGAGGCGGTACGGCTGCACCGCGCCATCGTGGCCCGCAGCCTGGCGCGCGATCAGGTGATCGTGCCGGGGGCGGAAACGCCGGGCTCCGAGATGCTCGTGCCCCTGTACCACGCCGGGCAGCTCGTGGGGCTGTGGAGCGTACGACACTCGGACCCCACCGTGTACCGCGATTCGGACGGCGCCCTGCTGGAGCTGCTGGCGCCCCAGCTCGCTCTGCTCCTCGCGATCGACGGCTCGCTGCGCCCGGTGACCGGCGCTTCCGACCAGACGACGCAGTACGTCCAAACGCTGACCGCGACCGCCGAGGAGATCCACGCCTCGAGCGAGGAGGTCGCCGCGTCGGCCCAGCGCGCCAGCCACGGCGCCGGCCAGGCGGCGACGCTGGTCGCCACTGCCGCCGCCGAGGCCGAGCAGCTGAAGGGGAGCGCCGGCGAGCTCGCGGCGGCCGGCGACCGGACCCGCGAGGCCGGGGCGCAGATGGAGAAGACCGCCGACAAGGTCCGGACCGGGACGCAGGGCGCCGTGCGCCAGCTGACCGATCTCGGGGCGACGACCGAGGAAAGCGCGGTGGAAGTGCGGCGGCTTCGGGACGTGGCCGGCCAGGTGGAGAAATTCTCGGAGACCGTCGGATCCATCGCGAACCAGACCAACCTCCTGGCGCTGAACGCCACGATCGAGGCGGCGCGCGCCGGCGTGCATGGCCGGGGCTTCGCTGTCGTGGCGGACGAGGTCCACAAACTGGCCGAGGAGAGCGGGCGCGAGGCGCGCAACGTCGGCAAATCGGTGCAGGACACGCGCCGCGCGCTCGACCGCGCCGCCCAGTTGCTCGAGCGGATTCGCGGCGACCTCGCGCAGGTGGTACAAAACTCGGCCGACTGGGTACAAGACCTCGACCGCATTGCCGACGCGGCGGCGGAGACCGCGCGGGCCGGGAAGCGCGTGGCCGAGGTGGCGCGCGCCAGCACGGAACTCGCATCCAAGATCACGGACACCCTCGGCCAGGCCCGCACCGCCGCCCAAACCTCGACCGAGGAGGCGGAAGCCGTCGCCGCAGCGGCGGCCGAGCAACTGCGCGCGATTGAAGACCTCGCTCAAGGTGCCACCGAGTTGTCGGCGCTCGCCGACAAGCTGTCGCAGGCCCTCCGCTTCATGCGCGGCGAGAACGGCCACCCGTAGGCTGCTCCCCGCCGCCGCCGCCGCCCTGCTCGGCTGCGGTGGCGATACCGCGGGGCCGGTTTCCTCCGCCGCGCGCATCGACTACGTCGACGGCGCCATCGCGCCCATCCTCGTCCGCGGCCAACGGTTCGTCGTGGAAGGCTTGGGCTTCGGCGCGGCGCGCGGCTCGGGCACCGTGCGCTTCCCCCGCACGGGCGGCGCCGGCGAAGTCGATGCCCCGCTCGCCGACTCCGCGTGGACCGCGTTCGCCATCACCGCCACCGTCCCCGACTCGGCCGCCGTGGGTGGGGGCACCCTCGCCGTCGTCACCGCCGCGGGACGCCGGCTCACTGCCCCGGTGCACGTCCTGCCACCGGCCGGCTTCCTCCCCGCTACCCTGTCGTGGCAGGCACGCGAGCCGTTCCCGCGCGCGCCGGTCGGCGTCGCGGTCGCCGGGGCGGAGTTCCCCTCAGGGACCACGCTGCGCACCACGCTGTACGCCGCGGGCGGCGCGGAGCCGTTCCCGGGCGGGGGCCAGATCCACATGGAGCCCGACTCGGGGGTGTACGTGGCGCGCGCGGTGCCCGGCGGGGGCGGCGCGATCGAGGCGTGGGCGCGCCAGCGCGATACGTCGGACGCGAGCCGGAGCCGCGTGCTCCCGGTGCCGCGAGCGTTCGCGGCCGCCGCCGTCGCGACACCCCATAACTCGCGGCTTCCCACCAGCGCCTTCTACGTGATCGGAGGGATCGACGCGGCGGGCCGCGCTCAAGCGACCGTGCTCGGTGTCGACGTGACCGCCGACAGCGTGAGCGGCCGCTTCCTCTTTCTGGAGCCGCTCCCCACGCCCGTCGCCGGCGCCATCGCCGTGGTACGGCGCGGTCGCATCTACGTCATCGGCGGGACCGACGCCCAGGGCCGGCCGCAGCGCACGGTGTACGTCGGACGGATCCGTGCCGACGGCCACATCGACGGCTGGTACGAGCAGCCGGCCCTGCCGGGGCCGCGCGCGTACGGGGGCGGGGTCGTGCGCGACGGACGCGTGGTGGCGATCGGTGGCGTCGCCGACAGCGTGCCGGCGGGGGGCGGCCTCGACGCCGCGCCCCAACGCTTGGTGACGAGCGACACCGCGCCCGTCAGCCTCCGGTCGGGATTCTTCACCGGCCCGTGGGGATCGGACGCCACCCTGCTCCCGGAAGGTCGCTCGCAGTTCGCCCTGCTCGACCTGGGGAATGCGGTCCTGGTGGTCGGCGGGATGTACGCCGGGGCCGCGACGAACGGCGCGGAGACGCTGGCCACCGCCGTGAGCGGCGACTCGATTGGCCCGTTCGCCGGGCCGTTGAGCGCCCAGATTTGGACGCAGATGTGCGGCGCCCAAGGGGCCGGAACGCTCATCGGGCCCGCCGGGGTCGCCTGGCGGGAGGGCGATGGAACCCCCCGCGGGCTGATCCTCGGCGGCATGGACTTGTCGACCCAGGCGCGCCGCGCCTGCGTCTGGGGTTTCTGATCCGGGCCCGGACTATTAGCCTTGGGGGGGTCGGGAGGAGAAGCCCCCCGTCGTCACCAGAGGAGCCATCGCCATGCGCACGCGAATGACCCTGGTTGTGCTCGCGACCGCCGCCGTTCCCACGCTGGCCGCCCAGCGGGCGCACCAGTTCGAGATCGGGCCGTTCGCATCGTTCACCCGCTACGATCGGGCTTTCAACCTGGACAATCAGATCGGGTTCGGCGGGCGGTTGGGGTACTTCTTCGGCCGCACCGTCGGCATCGAGGTCGATCTCGGGCACCAGTCGCCTAGCGCGAAGATCGGTCCCGACAGCGCGACGCTCACGCACTTCAGCTCCAGCCTGGTGCTGAACTTCGGGGGAGAGCGCAATCTCTTCTATCTGCTCGGCGGGTACTCCCGGCTCGACTTCGAGGAATCGGCCCCCTATCGCTTCACCGACAACGCCATGCACGGCGCCATCGGCGACCGGATCTTCCTGGGCGACCGGCTGGCGCTGCGCCTCGAGGCGCGCGCGATCTACGCCCCCTCGACGGGGTTCACGGGGGGCGAGTGGGCGGGGCACATCGTCGGCTCCCTGGGCTTCTCGATCTTCGCCGGCGCCGGCGCGATCGTCGATGTCGACCGCGACGGCGTCGCCGACCGGATGGACGCCTGCCCCGGAACGCCGACCGGCGCGATCGTGGACCCGAAGGGCTGCCCGAGCGACGCCGACCGCGACAAGGTCTTCAACGGCCTCGACGCCTGTCCCAACACGGTCGAGGGCGCGCAAGTCGACGCCCAGGGCTGCCCGACCGACGCGGATGGGGACGGCGTGTACGACGGCCTGGACCAGTGCGCGGGGACGTTGACCGGCGCTCGCGTGGACGCGAAGGGCTGCCCTGCTGACAGCGACAGCGACGCCGTCCCCGACGGGCTCGATCAGTGCCCCAACACTCCCGCGGGCGCGACGGTGGACGCCGCCGGCTGTCCCACCGACAGCGACAAGGACGGCGTGGCGGACGGCCTCGACAAGTGCCCCGGCACGCCGGCCGGCACCGAGGTGGACAGCTCGGGGTGCCAGCGCGCCAAGGACTCGGACGGCGACGGCGTGGACGACTCGAAGGACAAGTGCCCCGGCACCGCGGCGGGTACGCGCGTGGACGCCGCCGGCTGCCCGATTCTGTTCACCAGCGAGCGGACGCCGGTCGTGCTGCGCGGCGTGACGTTCGAATCGGGCAAGTCGGCGCTCAAGCCGGACTCGTACACCATCCTGGACATCGTGGCCGCCTCGCTGGTCGCCAATCCCGACATCCGTGTCGAGATCGCCGGACACACCGACAACACGGGGTCCGCGGCCGTCAACACCCGGTTGTCGCAGGCGCGGGCGGACGCGGTGCGCGCGTACCTGGCGAGCAAGGGCGTCGGTCCCGAGCGGATGGTGGCGAAGGGCTACGGTCCGACCGTACCGGTGGCCACGAACACGACGCCGGCGGGCCGGGCGCAGAACCGGCGCGTGGAGCTGCGCCAGCTCTTCTAGAGCGGAGGGACGATCGTGCGGACACTCGTAGTGCTGGGTGTGGTGCTCGCGGTGGGCGCGTCGGCGCTTCCGGCGCAATTCGAGCGCCGCTACGAAGTGGGCGCGTTCGCGGCGTACACGCAGTACGACAAGGCGTTCGGCCTCGACAACAGGATCGGGGGCGGCGTCCGGTTCGCGTACGCCTTCACGCCGGCCGTGAGCCTCGAGGTCGAGGCGCTGTTCCAGCCACCCCACACGATCGCCCCCTCCACGGAGATCGAGCCCGTCATCGGCGGCGGGAGCCTGGTGCTCAATGCCCTGAACCGCGACCGCCTGTCACTCTACGTGGTCGGCGGCTACTCCCGGCTCGATTTCGGCGGAACGAACCCCTATCGCTTCACCGACGGCGGCGTGCACGGCGGGGCCGGCGCCCGCATCTTCCTGGGCAACCGCGTCGCGCTGCGCGTCGAGGGCCGGGGGATCTACACGCCGGAGACCAACGGCACGCCGCAGCCGAGCGGTCTGTTCAACGAGAAGGCGGCCACGCATCTCGTGGGCTCGGTCGGCTTCGCGATGTTCCAGGCCGACGCGACGCCGGCGGCCGACGCGGACCACGACCGGGTCGGAGACAAGCGCGACGCCTGCCCCGACACCCCGACCGGCGCAACCGTGGATAAGCGCGGCTGCCCGAGCGACGCCGACACGGACGGCGTCTACAACGGGATCGACGGCTGCCCCAACACGCCCGCCGGCGCGACCGTGGACGCGACCGGTTGCCCCCACGACCAGGACGGCGACAAGGTCCTCGACGGCCTCGACCAATGCCCCGACACCCCGCCGGGCCTGACGGTCGACGCGAAGGGCTGCCCGCCCGATTCCGACGGTGACGGGGTCCACGATGGGCTCGATAAATGCCCCGACACTCCGGCCGGGGCCACGGTCGATCCCACGGGGTGCCCCATCGACTCCGACCACGACGCGGTGTGGGACGGGATCGACAAGTGCCCCGACACGCCCGTGGGCGCGGTGGTGGATCCGACCGGTTGCCCCCTCGACGGGGACCGGGACGGCGTGGCCGACGGGATCGACAAGTGCCCGGACACGGTCGCGGGGACCCCCGTGGACGCGACCGGTTGCCCCGCCGATGGCGACCAGGACGGCGTAGGCGACAACCTCGACCGCTGTCCGAACACGCCGCCCGGAACGCAGGTGGACCCGAACGGCTGTCCCCTCGCCAAGGACACCGACGGTGACGGCGTGGTCGATCCGCAGGATCGCTGCCCCGGCACCCCGGCGGGTTCGCGCGTGGACCAGTTCGGCTGCCTGTTGCTGTTCGAGGAGCGGGCCCCGACGCCCGGCGAACCGGCCGCGCCTGCGCGCCCGACGCTGATCCTCAGGGGCGTGAACTTCCAGAGCGGCCGGTCGGTGCTGACCGCGTCGTCCTACGCCGTGCTCGATCAAGTTGCGGGCTCGCTCGTCGCGAACCCCGAGATCCGGATCGAGATCGCGGGCTACACCGACAGTACCGGCTCTGCCGCGGTGAACCTGCGACTGTCGAATGCGCGGGCGCTCGCGGTGCGCGCGTACCTCGCCCGCAAGGGCGTCACCCCTGCGCGGATGGTCGCGCGCGGCTACGGCGCATCGAACTATGTCGCGACGAACACCACGCCCGATGGGCGCGCGCAAAACAGACGCGTAGAACTACACAAGTTGCCGTGATCAGGACCGGCAAAGAGTAGTCGCACAGACGCAACAGTGGTGGACAGTACGCGGGGTTCGGGACCACCTGTTCTCTGGTTCCCGAACCCCGCCGTGCGTCTGTGCGTCTAGCCGTTGCATGGCGTGTGCGTATTTTTCCTGCCCCCGATTGATCGTGAGATCTCGTATGCGTCGCCGTTCTTGGCTCTGCTGCGTCGCGCCTTGCCTGCTGACTGCGCCCCTCGCCGCGCAGTCACCCCGTCCCTGGCAGGCGACCGACTACTACAAGCTGACGTTCGTGGCCGACCCGCAGCTCTCGCCCGACGGCCGGCGCGTCGCCTTCACGGTGACGACGGTGGTCGAGGACAAAGACCGCCGGCACAGCGAGATCTGGATGGCGGCGGCGGACGGCTCGACGGCGCCGTTCCGCTACACCGGCGCGACCACCGAAGCGTCGAGCCCCACCTGGTCTCCCGACGGCTCGCTGCTCGCCTTCACCAGCCGACGTGAAGGCGCCGAGGACGACGTCTGGTTCCTGCGCACGGGCGCGCCGGGCGGCGAGGCCTATCAGATCAAGGGCGTGAAGGCGATGCCGCGCTTCTCGCGCGACGGCCAGTGGCTGCTCTTTTCGTGGCGCGGGACCGAGCCGGACAGCCTGAAGCAACAGACGTGGCGGAGCCGCGTGTCGCCCACGGCGATCACGCGCGGCCCGGATCCCAAGCGGTTCGACGGCCGGCTGTACACCTCGCTGCCGTTCAAGGCCGACGAGCGCGGCTACCTGCCGCCGCGCGAGACCCGCCGCCCCGCGCAGCTCTACGTGGTGCCGCTCGCCGGGGGCGAGCCGCGCGGCCTGACCGACGGGCCCTTCGGCGCGAGCGACCCCGACTGGTCTCCCGACGGCCGCCGGGTGGCGTTCGTGCGCGACACGACCGACACGCTCGAGATCCGCGACGAAGTGGAGCCCGCGCTCTACATCGTGACGGTGGCGGACCGTGTCCTCCGCCGGTTGGCGACGGGCTTTCGGGAAAACGGCCAGCCCAAGTGGTCGCCTGACGGAGCCACGATCGCGTTCATCTGCTCGAAGGGCCGCGGCGCCGAGAACGACGTCTGTACCGTCCCGGCGGCGGGGGGGACCACCCGCAATCTGACGGCGGCGTGGGACCTGGACCCGAACGGGCCGGCCTGGTCGCCCGATGGCAAGACGGTGTACTTCACCGCTGAGACCCGCGGAAACGTGCATCTCTTCGCCGTCGCCGCGGGGGGCGGGCCGGTGCGGCAGGTCACCGCGGGCGAGCGCCAATTGCGCGGCTTCTCGCGCAGTGCCGACGGGCGGTCCGTGGCCTACACGGCGAGCGACGTCACGCACCCGGCCGAGGTATGGGTGGCGCCCGTCGCGACGCCCGCCCGGGAGCGGCGCGTGACCGAGTTCAACGACTCGCTGCTGGCTCGGGTCGCGATGATCCCGGCCGATACCTTCTGGTTCACGGGTGTCGGCGGACTGCGCGTCGAGGGCTGGCTGATGAAGCCCTACGGCTACGAGCCGGGCCGGAAGTACCCGCTCGTCCTGTCGATCCACGGCGGGCCCCATTCGAACTACGGCAACGTCATCTTCCCCGAGTTCCAGATGCTGGCCGGCCAGGGCTACTGGATGCTGTTTACGAACCCGCGCGGATCGACCGGATACGGTCACGACTTCACGTACGCCACCCGCGGCCGCTGGGGGATGGAGGACTACCAGGACCTGATGCAGGCGCTGGACGCGGTCATCGCCAAGGGCGGGGTCGACACGACGCGCATGGCGGTGCTGGGCGGCTCCTACGGCGGGTTCATGACGAACTGGGTCGTGGGCCACACCAACCGTTTCCGCGTGGCGCAGACCGACCGATCCATTTTTGATTGGTTCTCTTGGTACGGCTCGTCGGACGCCCAGGGGCTGACGGATTACGAGTTCTTCGGGCCGCCCTGGGAGCGGGACTCGCTGTACACGTTCTACTCGCCGATGACCTACGCGCAGCGGATCAACACGCCGATGCTGATCGTGCACAGCGAGGACGATTTCCGCGTGCCGATCACCGATGCCGAGCAGTTGTTCGTGATGTTGCGCACCCGCGGCATTCCCTCGGAGTTCGTGCGGTATCCACGCTCGTTCCACGGGCTCTCCCGCACCGGCCCGCCGTGGCTCCTGGTGGACCGGCTGGAGCGGATCCGCACCTGGTTCGCGCACTGGATCGGGACGGGCGACGCGCCGCCCGCAGCGGCAGGAGCCCTCCGTTGATGACGCGCGGCCGCGCGCCGCTCGCGCTCGCCGCCGCACTCGTCGCTCTCGCCGCCCCGCCTGCCGGTCCCGCCGCCGCTCAGCGCGCGCCCCGGCCCGCGCCGCGGGCGGCGGCCGCTCAGCGGCCCGCCATCCCGACGCCCCTCCCTTCCCCCCGGTCGGTGCTCGGCTTCGACCCGGGAGACGACCGCAAGCTCGCCGAGTGGCCGGTGCTGGTCCGCTACTTCGAGGCGCTGGCGCGCGCCAGCGACCGCGTGGACTACCGCGAGCTGGGGAAGACGACGCTGGGCGCGCCGTTCGTCGCCCTCGTGATCTCGAGCCCGCAGAACCTGCGCCAACTCGATCGCTACCGGCGCCTCAACGCCCGGCTCGCCGACCCGCGCGGCTTCCGCACCGGCCGCGAGGCGCAGGAGGCGCTGCGCGAGGCCAAGACCGTCGTGCTCATCACGTCGAGCATCCACTCGACCGAGGTCGGCGGCCACCTGTCGCCGGTGCTGCTCGCCTACCGCCTGGCCACGGACACGAGCGCGGCCACGCGGGCGATCCTCGACAACGTGATTCTGTGGCTCGTCCCGTCGCTCAATCCCGACGGCGTGACGATCGTCGCGAAGTGGTACAACCGGACCCTCGGCACGCCCGCCGAGGGCAGCGAGCCGCCGGAGCTGTACCACCACTACACGGGCCACGACAACAACCGCGACTGGTACGCCTTCACGCAGGTCGAGACGCGGCTCACGGTGGATTCGCTGCACAACGTGTGGCACCCGCAGATCGTGCACGACATCCACCAGATGGGCCCCGAGGGCGCCCGGTTGTTCCTGCCGCCCTATCTCGATCCGATCGAGCCGAACGTCGACCCGCTGCTGGTGGACGGGACGAACGCCCTGGGCTCCGCGATGGCCTGGGAGCTGGCGGGGCAGGGGAAGACCGGCATCTCGATCAATTCGACGTACGACGCGTGGACGCCGGCGCGCGCCTACCAGCATTACCACGGCGGCGTGCGGATCCTCTCGGAGACCGCCAGCGGCCGGCTCGCCTCGCCGATCGACGTGCCGTTCGACCGCCTCCAGACCCGGGCGCGCGGCTACAACCCGCACGAGCGCTCGTGGAACTTCACGAACCCCTGGCCGGGCGGGCGCTGGACGCTGCGCGATATCGTCGCCTATCAGACCGATGGCGCGTACGCGCTGCTCGTCAACGCGGCCCGCTATCGCGAGCGCTGGCTGTCCAACTTCCTCTCGATCGAGCGACACGCGGTGCGCGGCTGGAAGGACTGGCCGTACGCATACGTGATCCCGGCCCGCGTTCCGCCCCAGGATTCGATCGCGCTTGCCACGCTGCTGGGCATCTTGCAGCGGGGGCAGGTGGAGATCCGCACCGCGCAGCAGAGCTTCAGCCTACAGGGACAGCGTTACCCGGCCGGCACGTACGTGGTCGTGCTGCGCCAGCCGTACGCCGCGTTCGCCAAGGCCCTGCTGGAGGTGCAGCGCTACCCTGACCGGCGGCTGTACCCCGGAGGCCCGCCCGAGCGGCCGTACGACGTCACGGCGCACACGCTGCCCTTGCTCATGGGCGTGACGGCGGTCGTCGCGCCCGACTCGCTACGGGTTCCGCTGTCGGCGCCGGTCGGCGCGCCGCGCGCCACACCCGGCTACCCGGGCTTCGGACCCGACATGGCTCCACGCGTGGCCTTGTACCGGTCGTACGACGCCACGATGGACGAAGGATGGACGCGGTGGGTGTTCGATAGCTGGAAGGTGCCGTACGTATCCCTGGTGGACTCCGCGGTGCGGGCGGGCAAGCTGAAGGAGAAGTTCGACGTCATCGTGCTCCCCGATCAAGGACCCCAGGAGCTGTTGGAGGGGCTGCCGGCGCGTACCTACCCGCCGCCGTACGCCGGCGGCATCGGCCCCGACGGCGGGGAGGCGTTGCGGCAGTTCGTCCTCGACGGCGGGACGCTGGTCGCCCTCAACGAGGCGAGCCGGTTCGCGGTGCAGGCGTTGCTGCTGCCCGTCCGCAACGTGCTCGAGGCCGTGCCCGACGAGGAGTTCTACGCGCCCGGATCGATCTTCCGGCTCGAGCTCGACACTACGCACGCGGTGGCGCGGGGACGGCCGCGCGAGACGGCTGCCTGGTTCCAGGGCGGGCCCGCGTTCGACGTACTCGATTCGAGCGTGGTGCGCGTGATCGGCCGCTGGCCGGCCGATCCCGCCCGCGTATTGCTCTCGGGGTGGGTGCTGCATCCCGAGCGGGTGGCGGGCAAGGCCGCCCTGCTCGACGTGCGCCAGGGCGTCGGTCGCGTCATTTTGTTCGGCTTCCGGCCCCAGTTCCGCGGCCAGAGCCTGGCGACTTACCCGTTGCTCTTCAACAGCTTACAGTTGAGGTAGCGAGAGCTTTCAGTTGAGGTAGCGAGGGACGGCTTGCCCGCGGGCGGCCCGTTTCCTATCCTGTTACTCCCTATGCAGTTGGCTCGGCAGGCAGGACTTCTCTTGCTCTGGGCCGCGATCTCGAGTCGCGGCCTTTTTGCGCAGCAGCTCCCCGCCTCGCCCGACCGGTTACGCCTGCGCGGCGCGGAGCTGCGCTACGTGCTCCCCGAGCCGCTGTTCGGCGGCGCGTCGCCCGCGCTTTCCATCAAGGCGCTGTACGTGAACGCATGGGCGTTCGGGTCGAGCAAGCTGTGGCATCTGGTGCGGCTCGCCGACTCGACGGAGATCAACGCCTTCGTCGTGGACGTGAAGGACGACACCGGCTGCCTGCTGTACGCCTCCGACGTGAAGGTGGCGCAGGAGGTGGGCGCCACGCGCTGCATCCGCGCCCGCGACGCCCGCGCGCGGCTCGACACCCTGCGGGCGCACGACATCTACCCGATCGCGCGCATCGTCGTGGCGAAGGACCCGCTGCTCGCCGAGCACCGCCCGCAATGGTCCGTGAAGCACGTCGACGGCGGACTGTGGCGCGACCGGATCGGGAGCGCGTGGGTGGACGCGTACAACGACTCGGTGTGGATCTACGCCGCGCAACTCGCCGAGGAGGCGGTGCACCGGGGGTTCGCCGAAGTGCAGTTCGACTACGTGCGGTTCCCCGACGAGCCGCACGACGTGCTGGCGCTGGCGATCTTCCCGGCGCGGCGCCGCGGGGAGAGCCAGCGCGCCGCGGTGCGCGCGAGCGTGGCGATGCTCAAGCAGCGCCTCGAGCCGCTCGGCGTGCCGGTGACGTTCGATATCTTCGGGTTGACGGCATCGGCGACCGGCGATCTCGGGATCGGGCAGGTGTGGGAGGACTTCATCACGGTCGCCGACGTGGTGCTCCCGATGGTGTATCCCAGCCATTACTACCGCGGCGCCTACGGCTTCGAGCGGCCCAACGCCGAACCGTACCGCGTCGTCCGGAACGCGCTGCGCGAGGCGATCGACCGCACCCGGCCGCACGACGGTGCCGCCGCGATCCGGCCGTTCCTCCAGGCGTTCACCCTGGGACGCCGGCTGCCGCGCTACACGCCGCACGAGATCCGCGAGCAGATCCGCGCCGCGGAGGAATTGGGGATCACCTCGTGGGTGCTGTGGAATCCGCGCAGCGTGTACCAGCGCGGCTCGTTGCGACCGTACCCGCCGGACGTACGGACCGTATCGGACCAGGCACCGTAGCGCCATATTTTCTGCATGCGAAGACCGCTCGTCCCTTGCTCACTGACGGCGCTCGCCGTGCTCGTCATGGCCTGCTCCGACGCGGGTGGCGTGGATCCCGATGCCATCAACGGGCCGGAGCTCGCGGCGGTGCGCCGCACACTCGACTCCGCACTGGCCGGCGACACCCTGCTCAGCAGCGACACCACGCTGTATCCGACGCTCGCCGCCCTCGTGTTTCCGTTCATCGACCGCGCTTCCCGCGTCGTCACGGGCGCCGACACGACGCGCCTCGTCGGGGTCGAAATGGATATCCGCGTGGCCGCCGACACCGGCGATTCGCTGATCGCAGACTTCTCGATGTTGCTGGGGTGGACCGGATTCGACACGCTGACGCGTACCGTCGACTCCGTCTTCTTCGTGGTGGGTGCAGGGCGGGCGCCGGTGACCGACTCCCTCCGCTCCCACTTTGCCATCGACAGCCTCGGAACGGGCACGGGGCTGGTGATCCACCAGACCCCCACGGACTCGTCGTTGACGATTTGGCTCGCGCGCGCCGGTCACTTGTGGACGACGTCGAGCAGCTATGGGGCGGGCCGCAAGCAGAGCGCGGGCGGATTGAGCTGGACCACGTACCGCGGGACCGTGAAGGGCGAGCTTGCCGTCATGGCGAAACAAGTCCCAGACTCGACCCTGGGGACCGTGACATCAGCGAAGGATTTCGGGAGTGGGGCGCGGGCGTTGAAGGTGCGGATCCGGGGCAGTTTCTAGCTACGCCGACGACGCCAACACCATCCCCGGCTCCCACACGGTGATGTACCCGGTGATCGCCGACGCGGCGACGGTGTAGGGATTGGCGAGATAGAGCTGGCCCGGCCCCGAACGGCCGGGGAAGTTGCGGTTGATGGCGCTGATCGTGACCTCGTCGCGCGTCTTGGAGACGCCCGGCCCCGCGTTGATGCAGGCGCCGCACGACGGCTCGAGGAACGTGGCGCCCACCTGACGGAATACGTCGAGGTAACCCCGCTCCTCGCAGTAGCGCTTCACGTCCTGCGACCCACACTGAATGAAGAACCGCACCCACGGCGCCACGCGCTCCCCGCGCCCGGCCGCTTCCGTCAGCACCCGGGCGTACATGTCCATGTCTTCCTTTTTGCCTGCGGTGCACGAGCCGGCGTAGGCGATGTCCACCTTGATGCGGCCCTCCACGTCGTCGATGTAGAGGCCGTTGCCCGGGTCGCCGGGGAGCGCGATCATCGGCCGGATGGCGCTCGCGTCGATCTCGATCACTTCGCAGTACTCGGCGCCCGGGTCGCTCTCTAGCCCCTCGCACAGACGTTCCGCGTCCGACCGCGCCATCTTTCGGTAGTCCATCAGGTACTCGACCGTCTTCGCGTCGGGGGCGACGTACCCCGTGAAGCCACCGACTTCAGCGGTCATGTTGGTCATCGTGGCTCGCTCATCCACCGACAGCGCCTCGACAGCATCGCCGCAGTACTCCACCAGCTTCCCGATTGCCTGGCCCCCCTTCACGTAGGGGTGGCGCAGGATCTCGAGCATGAAGTCCTTGGCGGTGACGTTGTCGGGCTTCGTGCCCCGCACCACGACCTTCACCGTCTCCGGTACCTGCAGGCGCACGTCCTTCGTGATCCACGAGTTGAAGATGGCCGTGGTACCCACGCCGAAGGCCACGCACCCCACCGCGCCGGCGTGCGGGGTGTGGGAGTCCGAGCCGATGATGACCTGACCGGGGAGCGCGTGCGACTCGAGCATCTTCGAGTGGCAGATCGCCTCGGACCCGTGATGGCCCAGCCGCAGCTCACCGTACAGCCGGATTCCCTGCGCCTCGGCGAACTGGCGTTGCTTCTTCTCGAGCTGGAGGGCGACGTCGAGCAGCCCCTCCTTGATGCGCTCCGGCGTCATCGCTTCCGGGAGGAAGGTGAGGTGGTCGCGGAACATGAGGATCGAGCCCGGATCGTTTACTTTCGCGTCCCTGCCCACGAGCTGCTCGAAGAAGATCGCCGCCATCGGCGTCACGTACTCGTGGCTGAAGCGGATGTCGGTCAGGACGAAGCCCTCGTCGCCCGGCTTTACCGCCGGGACCCCGATCTTCCCCTGGGACAGATCGACGACCCAGCGACGGGCGAGGATCTTCTCGCCGAGGGTCATCGGACGCCGTGGCGTGCCGGGCGGGCTGAGCACGACCTTCCCCTGGAGCCGCGCGACGTTGTAGTTGAACAGCCCGCCGTACTCGATGATGCCGCGGGTGATCTCCCCCTCGCCGGCGGTAAACGTGCTGAGCGGGATCTCTTCGCCGCGCCGCACCTTGTCGATGAGGGAGAAGTCGGTCGAGGTGAGGATGCCGAGGTTCTGGCAATTCTCGCGATAGATGCGCTCGATGTTCTCGGCAATGACGAGCTTGATCCCCGCGCACATCTCGGCATAGGGCGACTGCTCGCGCGAGGAGCCCTTGCCGCGCCGCTTGCCGCTCACCGAGGCGACGAACCCGCCGCGCTTCACCGACCCGCGCACGATGGGAAACTCCTCGCCGCACTTGAGGCCGAGGTAGGGGAAGTCGCCCAAGGTGTCGTCGTAGTAGTAGCAGATGTAGGCGGGGGTGATTTCGTCGGTGGAGATGTTGTCGCGCAGCTTCGCCGCGGGCGTCCAGGCGAGATCCGACCCCGCGAGCTGGCTCTTGACCAGGCCGGGATCCTCGCACAGGAACAGGACGCGGCCCTGCAGGCGAACCCCGGCCGGCAGTTTTTCGACGCGACGCGACCGCAACGTCTCGAGCATAGCCAATAATCGCCCCTTGCCGGAGGGGGAGCAAGCGGATTTCCTTGGGGGCCATGATCCTGCCCGCGCTGCTCCTGTTGCAAGCCGCGACCACCGCACAGACCGGCGAGTTCGAGAGTCGACGGGTGATCGAGAGCTCGGGCGTCGCGGTGAGCCGCGCCCATCCCGGCGTGCTGTGGACGCACAACGATTCAGGCGACGGCCCCTACGTCTATGCGACGGATCTGCGCGGCCACGATCGGGGGTTCCTGCTGGTGCCCGGCGCCGAGGCCGTCGACTGGGAAGACATCGCCCTCGGCCCTTGCCCGACTCGGGGGGGGAGGGGGGCGAGCTGTCTCTATCTCGCCGACACGGGCGACAATCTCGAGCGGCGATCCCGGGTGACCGTCTACGCCGTCGCCGAGCCCGACGCGCCGGTCGGCGGCGGCGACACCCTGCGTACCACCGCCGCCCCGGCGATCCTGCAGCTGCGCTACCCCGATGGCTCGCACGACGTCGAGGCGATCTACGTCTCGCCGCGCGACAGCGCGCTGTATCTCGTGAGCAAGGGACGCACCGGCGGGATCCGGATTTACCGCGTACCCCGAATACAGTGGGGGAAGGCCGACGCGGGTGTCGCCACGGCGGAGCTGGTGCAGACCCTCGACATCCGTCCCAGTGCGGAGGCAGGCCGGCTGGTGACGGGCGCGGCCATCCGTCCCGACGGCCGGGTCGTCGCCGTCCGGACGTACGAGGAGATCTACCTGTTCACGCCCATCGTGGGCGGGCGGCTCGTGCCGGCGCGCGAGCGGCCGTGCGACATCGCCGGACTCGAAGCGGGGGGAGGCGGCGAGGCGATCGCCTTCCTCGATGATTCGACGCTGGTCTTGACGAGCGAAGCCGCGGGGGTGGGGCGGCGTCGGGGCACGATCCACACCGTGATCTGCCGTACGCCATAATCCCCAGTGTGCAGAAAGCTGCACGCCTGGGCGTCACGCGCAACAGTCGATTGCATGGCTACTTACGGCGCCGCTTCAGGGGCCGGCGGGGCGCGTTTGCCTATCCTGCCGGTCGCGCGTAACTTTGCGCCCGTTTTAGCCCCCCCTTCTCCCACCCTTGGAGAGGCCCGTTGGAGATACCCTCCGCGCACAGGTTGCCTCTCTCTTGGTTGGAGGAGGCCGCGAGCCTCCCCATCCAGTACCGGGCGCTGACCGAAGCTGCGCCCGACTCCGCGCGGGACCCGGTGCGCGTCGCAGCCCTTCGGGAGCAGGTACTCCAGTACAAGGAGGCGCTGGCGATCGCCCGCAAGCAGAAGGAAAGCGGGTTGTGGGGCGGCAACCTGCTCGCGCCGAGCGCGTCGAAGGCCATGGGATGGAAGGAGCCCGGGACGATCTTCCAGTACCGGCGGCTGCTCGAGCTCGGCTGGCCGCCCGACCATCGCGTGTTCCGGTTCGCGGACCGGTTTCTGTTCCGGCTGCTGTCGCGTGACGAGGACCCGTCGTTGCTGGTGGAATTCCAGCGGCCCGCGAAGACCGACCCCGGGCTCGCCCACTGGGCGCGCGGGATGGCGGCCCAGGGGGCCGCGGCTGCGCTGGCCCGGGGCGGGGGCGTCCACGTGGACGACCCGCGCCTGCGTGGAGCGGCCCATCGCATTGCGAGCGACATCTCCCTGTACCTCCGGAGCCCGCTGGCGGAGAAGCCGTTCAAAAAGGCGCACGGCAAAACGGTGCTCGAGCCGCTCGCGTACCCGCCCACGATTTTCTCCGTCGAGATGCTGGCTTTCATGCCGGCCGTACAGCGGGAGCGGTCCGGTTTCCTCGAGCGGCTGGCGCATTACTTCTCGGTCCCGGCACCCCGTCGCGCCTTCTCCATTCTGGCGGGGAAGAAGCTGCTCAAGCCCCTGTTCGAGATCCTGGGGGACCCCCTGCACGCCGATGCGCAGGGGCGCATCACCGACGTCGCGTTCGCGGTCTACTGGCTGGAGCTGCTCGCCCGGCTCGCCATCTTGCGGCAGGTGCCCAGCGCCACGCGGGTGCTGGCGCGGCTGTACAGCGAGTGCGACGACCGCGGGATCTGGAGCCCCAAGAACCTGCGCCACCTCCCCAAGTCGTCCAACCCCGTGGTGGCGCATTACTTCCCGCTCGAAGGCCCGGGCAAGAGCCCCGCGCAGCGACAAACCGACGTGACGTTCCGGCTCGCCCTGATCGCCCGCCTGATGGGGATTCCGATCGAGGCTGTGTAGTGTTGCGTAGTAGCATATACTACTACGTATGCCCCACATCGATCTGACTCCCTTTGGGTTCACGCCCACCGAATCGCTCGTCTATGCCACGCTGTTGCAGCTCGGGCCTTCTACCGGGTATGCGGTCGCGCGGAGCGCTCGCCTGGCCCGCGCCAACGTGTACAGCGCGCTCGAGGGCCTCGTCACCCGAGGTGCCGCGAGCCGCACACGCCCCGTCCGCCCCGCTCAGTACCGCCCCACCGACCCCGGGGCGCTCCTCGCGCACCTCGCCTCCCTCCAAGGAGAGGCGCTCGACCGTCTCGCGCTGGCCCTGCGAGATGCAGCACACCCCCGCGAGCCGGTCACCAAGGAAGTCGCCGGCGGCCGCGCCGCGGCCAACCTGATCCTGCAGCTGGTGGCCCGCGCCGAGCGGCGAGTGGAGGGGGTGCTGGCGACGGAGCTGTGGCGGCCTACACTCCCCGCTTGGCGGCGCGTCGTGGGCCGCGGAGGGGTTCAGCTGGACCTTCGGATCGCGAGCGGGGACTCCGGTACTCCCCCGCCCGCCTCCGAGACGGAAGGGATCGTCACCGGCGTCGCCCCCCCGGATACTCCTACGATCCTGGTCGTGGACGAGGCGCACGCAGTCGTGACGTCGGGCGCCGGCGAGCAGGTCGCCGTGCTGTGGAGCTCTCATCCGCTCATCGTGACGCTCGCGCGGCGGGCGTTGCAAACGTTCGCGTGACGCGGCGGACCTGGGTCACGGCTGCCGCACTGCTGGCCGCCGCTTGCCGAGCCGCGCCGATTCCCGCGGACGCCACCTACCCTGCGGTGACCCCGTTTCGCGCCCAGTACCGCGTGGTGGACGGCACGCGCCTGCGGATGATCGACACCGGCCGCGGCGCCCCCGTGGTGTTCATCCACGGGTTCGGGGCCTCGCTGTACTCCTGGCGCAAGACGCTGCCGCCGGTCGCGGCAGCGGGGTATCGCGTGATCGCGTTTGACAATCGGGGCTTCGGGTTTTCGGACAAGCCCGCCGGGCAGGAGGCCTACGGCAACGCCGCCTACGTACGGCTGGTGGTCGCGCTCCTCGATTCGCTGGGCGCCGCGAGCGCGGTGCTGGTAGGGCATTCGATGGGCGGCGCGATCGCGGCGGAGGTCGCACTGGCGCACCCCGACCGCGTGCGGGGGTTGGTCTTGATCGACGCCGCCGGCTATGGCATCCGCTTCCCGGAGGTGCTGAAGGTCGCCCGCTGGCCGGGGGTGGGCGCCGTGGCGACGTGGTTCCGCGGGCGCTGGATCACCGGCCGACTGCTGCGCTCCACGTACGCCGACCCCGGAAAGGTGTCGGAAGCGGACGTGGACCAGTACTACGCGCCCGTTCCGGACGGCAGCTACGGGAGCGCGTTGCGAGGCGTGCTGCGCCAATTTCGGTTCGACACGCTGGCCGGGAGGCTCGGCGCAATCGAGGCACCGGTGCTCGTCGTCTGGGGCGCCGCGGACCGCTGGATCCCGTTGCGTGACGGCAGCCGGCTGGCGAGCGACCTGCCGCGGGCGGGGTTCGTCGTGGTCCCGAACGCGGGGCACGCCGCGGCCGAGGAAGCGCCCGACGAGGTCAACCGACTCCTACTCGCCTTCTTGAAGGACGGATTGCCCCGCATCCCGGAGAATGTGGCGTGGGAGACGGGCAAACGTTAGATTTCATCAACCATCTGGTTGATGAGTCTCGGCAATGCCGCCTAAGTTGAACAATAACAGATCATTACGAATCGTCGCCGCGGCGCGAGACGAGTTCGCCAAGCGGGGATTCGCCGGCGCACGGGTCGAGCAGATCGCCCGGCGGGCCGGCGTGAACAAGCAGCTGCTGTTCTACTACTACCACTCGAAGCGCGGCCTCTTCCAGGCGGTGCTGATGCAGGCCGCGGGCGAGCTCGAGAACGCCCTCGCCGCGCTGGCCCTTCCCGCCGGGCGGCCCCCTCCCCTCCACCGTCTGCGCCTCGCGCTCGATGCGCAGTTCGACTTCCTGGCGCACCATCCCGAGCTGGTCGCGTTGCTGACGCAAGCTGGGTGGGGAGGAGGGGGCGGAGGGGGGGGAGGGGGGGGAGGGGGGCGCGTGGACCTCGCGCCTTTTGCCCCCGCCATCAAGCGACTGGTCGTGCTGCTCGCCGAGGGCCAGGGGTTGGGCCAGGTGCGGGACGATCTGGACCCGCACCTGACGGCGGCGCAGGCGCTGGTGCTGATGGTGGGCTACCTGGGGATGGAGTCGGTGATCGCGGCGAGCGCACGCCCGCTGAGCGCCGACGAGCCGGCGCTGCGCGAGCGCTGGCGGCAGGCCGCCGTCGATCTGGTGGTCGCCGGGGTCGCGGCGCCCTAGTTCTTCGACACCATCCGGGGTTCGACGGGCGCCTGGCCTTCGAACACGAGGTGGCCTTCCTCGAACCGCGCCCCGCGCAGCGCCAGCGTCAACACGTCGCCGAGCTCCTCGACCAGGTGTACGTCGAGCGTCTTCCGCACCTCTTCGGGGAGGTCCTCGAGGTCGGGAGCGTTCTCCTTGGGCAGGAGGATGGTCTTGATCCCCGCCCGCACTGCGCCGAGCACCTTTTCCTTCACGCCGCCGATCGGCAGCACCCGGCCCCGCAGCGTGATTTCGCCGGTCATGGCGATGTCATGGCGCGCCGGCCGGCGGGAGAGCGCCGACACGAGGGCCGTGGCCATGGTGATACCGGCCGAGGGACCGTCCTTGGGAATGGCGCCGGCGGGCACGTGCACGTGCACGTCGGTGCCCTCGAAGGCCTCCTCGGGAATGCCGAGCTGATCGGCGTGCGATTTCGCATACGTCAGCGCCGCCCGGGCCGATTCCTTCATCACGTCGCCGAGCTGGCCCGTGAGCAGGAGGTCGCCCTTGCCGCGCATCACGCTCGCCTCGACGAACATGATGTCGCCGCCGACGGGCGTGTAGTACATCCCCGTCGCGACCCCCGCCTGATCTTCGCGCGCCTTGCGCTCGGGGTGCACCTTGGGCCGGCCGATCAGCTCGTGCACGTCCTCAAGCTTGACCTCGATCCGTTGGGCCTCGCCCGCGGCGATCTTGCGCGCCACTTTGCGGCCCAGTTTGCCGATTTCCCGCTCGAGCTGGCGCACGCCCGCTTCGCGCGTGTAACTCGTGATCATCTCGCTCAACGCCTCGTCGGTCACGATCAGCTGTTCTGCCGCCAGGCCGTTCTCGCGCAGCTGGCGCGGCACGAGGTACCGCTTGGCGATCTCGAGCTTCTCGCGCTCCGTATAGCCGGCGAAAGTCACCGTCTCGAGCCGATCGAGCAGCGGCCCGGGAATGCTCTGGAGGAAGTTCGCGGTCGCGACGAACAGCACCTCGGAGAGGTCGAACGGCACGCCGAGGTAATGGTCGGTGAACGAATCGTTCTGGGCCGGATCGAGCACCTCGAGCAATGCCGCCGCCGGGTCGCCCTGGAAGGAGACGCCCAGCTTGTCCACCTCGTCGAGCAGGAAGACGGGGTTCTTCGCCCCCGCCTGCTTCATCCCCTGGATGATGCGGCCGGGCATGGCGCCGACGTAGGTGCGCCGGTGGCCGCGGATGTCGGCCTCG
>DASYRJ010000106.1:0-18280 GCA_036004525.1 Gemmatimonadales bacterium
GACCGAGAGGTCCCGCGTCAGCACCGGGACGCCCTCTTCGAGGATGTTCACGTTGGTGACTTCGTGGCCGATGTTGACCAGGCCGACCACACCCTGCATCGCGTCGGGGTGGTTCAGCTCGAAGGCGTTGTGGATGGCGAAAGCGTCCACGTCGATGATGGAGGGCTCGAGACCCGCCTCACTGAGGAGGCCCATTCGGCCCTCCACCAGCTCGCGCTTGGCGGCGACGAGGAGCACGTTCATCTGGAGCCCCTCGGCGTCGGGATCGAGGATCTGGAAATCCAGCTCCACGTTGGCCATGTCGAAGGGGACGTGCTGCTCGGCCTCCCAGCGGATGACCTCCCGGGCGTCGCCTTCCTTCATCCGGTCCATCTGGATCTTCTTGACGATGACGTCGCGGCCGCCCACGGCCGTGACGACCGCCTTCTTCTTGACGCCGGCGGTGTCGAACAAACCCCGAATCGCCTCGGCCACGATCCCGGGGTCCATGATCTCCCCCTCGACGATGGCGTCCGCCGCGACCTCGGTGGTCGCCACCTTGGTCAGCTCGGGCTCGCTACCGGAATGGTCCACGACCACCAGCTTGATGATGCCGGAGCCGATATCGAGGCCGACCGAGGTTTTTTTGCCGCCCAAGAAGCCGAATAGCGCCATGGTTCCCAGGGTTAGAGACAAGGATGGGGCGAGGGCAAACTACAGTAAGCCCCGCCCCTTATCCTGTCAAGCCTCGAACCTACGTGAGGTCAAAACAACAACTAGTTCAGAGACTTGCACTTAGGTCGCTTAGAACAGCTGCGCCCACCCGCGCGAGACCATGGGAGCGACCGTCCCAGTCATCTGTAAAGCCTGTGTAATCGCGCACTTAGAGTAGTTGAGCGTAGCCGAACCGCTCAGGTTCTGGAACTCGATGTCGACGTTCTCGGCCATCACGGCGCCCCAGAAGTGCGCGTCCGTGCTACCGCCACCGGCCGTCTTGAGACGCCCCCGGACGATGGTCACGCCGTAGAATTGATAGTCACCCTGGACTTCCAGGTCGCCGTCCACGAGCAGGATGCCCTGACCCTGTACGCCGTTGAGGGTCACGCTACCCGTCACGTGGATGACCGGGAAGTAGTTCCCGCAGGGGGCGGTGCGGTTGATGCCGTCGCCCCAGTTGGTCAGGTTTCCCTTGTCGCAGCTGCCGTCCGCCCGCAGCGTCGGCTCGGTCCGGTACGTGCCGCCGGGGAGCACGACGTTGGCGCGCGTGGCGAGCTGGTCGTAGGTGACGTCCCCGTACTGCGTGAAGGTCTTGTCACTCACGGACGTGTCGTTCATGACCGGGGGCGTCCCCGCGACGGTGGCATTGCCGCTCGTCGATACCGTACCCGCGTCGTTACGGATACCTGCACGGGACGTGTCGAGGCCGCCCTCGCAGTCGGTCCACCCGACGGGGACGTGGTCGCGGCCGTCCACGGACGCGTTACCCGTGAGGTTGGCCCCACCTTGCGTGGTGAGCGACGCCCGGATGTCCATCTGGAGCGGTTGAATCCGCACCAGGAGGCCGATCCGCTGGCGCGCCCCGCCCCTGCTGTTCAGCCGGCCGGAGCGGCTCGCCGAGTCCCGGGCGATGATGTCGATCAAGTACAGGTTCCCGTTCAACTTGAGCACCTGGCCGCCGAAGACGCCGGTCGCGGTCGACGAGTCGGGCACGACCAACGTGGCCGCCGGGTATTTCGCAACGGCGTTGTTGCGCGCGGGGTCCCACCGGGCGACCTGCCGGCCGATGCCGACCTCGGCCACGCCGAAGGATTGGCCCAGGCGACGCGTGTTGTCGGCGACGCGCTGCTCCTGGGTGCCGGCGAAGAACGCTCCCGCGACGAGCGCTCCGACGATCACGAGCGCGAAGATGGCCACCGCGAGCGCGATGCCGCGCTCGTCCTGCATGACGCGTTTCATGGACGGCTCCATTTCAAGAGCCCGGCGCGACGGTATTCCAGCGCCGGTTGTTGCGTAGTGACACTGTCGTAACGATGCTGTCCGTGACGAAGCCGCGGGGGCCCTCCCGCTGACGCACCTGCTGCGCCGTCTGGGCCCACAAGGTGATGCGAACCTGGGCGACCTGGGCCGGGACCAGGGTCGCGACGCCGTTCGCGTTCAAGTACTCGAACAGGACACCGTTGGGGCCGTTGAGCGGCCCGATCAACGGCTGCCGCACGCCGCCGCCATGCCGGCTCTGGTAGCCGAGGTACCAGCGGCCGTCGCCCGCCTGATAGAGCGAGTAGGTGATGGGCTCGAAGGCGCGCACCGGCGCGCCGTTCGGGATCATCCCCGTGACCGCGAACTGGTTGACCGTGAACCAGAGCGACGCCGCATACTGGTCCGCGGGACTGTTGGCCCCGTCCGCGCACACCACGGGTACGGCGGCGGCGTTCAGCCTGCCGCGCAACCAGCCGTCGTCATTGGTATTGCCCTGGTTCCCCTCGTAGTAGACCAGCACCGAGTCCGTGTTGATGTCGATGTCGCGGGCCCCGTACTGCGGGGTCCGGCGAATGCTCAGCGTGGCAGCGGCCGTGTTCCCCGCGAGCGGGCCGATCGCCGGCGTGCCGCACACGAACCCGATGCGCCGCGTGCCGCGCACCGTGATGGAGGTGGGGCCCATGGCCAGGATGTCGCCGTCCGAGGCGTCGAGCTCGCGCAGCTCCGCCGGCAGGATCGTCACGGCGGCGCGGATGTTCTGCTGCAGATCGATCCGCTGGGTCTGCGCCTGGTAGATGCGCTGGTTGTTGACGAGGACGCGGTAGATCCCGGCGGAGACGATCCCCAGGAGCACGAGCGCGATGAGCAGCTCGACCAGCGTGAAGCCGCGACGGGTCAGCATATGACGGAGGTCTCCATCCGGTCGGTGCGGCTGCGGTTTTTGACGGTCGTGTAGGTGACGTCGAGCGTGATACGCCACGTGGTTCCGCCCACGTTCGTGAACGTCCAGTTGTTCGTCGCCGCCACGGCGCCGCCGCGCAGCAGCGTCTCGCCGCCGGCGGTCCGCCGGGCCGGGTCGCAGACGGCGGTGCGCAGCACTTCCATGCGCTGGCTCGCGAACGTGGCTGCCACGGCGGAGCGCTGCCCCTGTCCGATCATGCGGGTCACCAGGGCGGCGGTCGTCACGAGACCCAGGAGCCCCACCGTCAGCACGATGATCGCGATGATCACCTCGACGATGGTGAACCCGGCTTCGGCCTTCCGTTTGGCGTCCATTAGTGCACCACCTTGCCCACTTCGTTGATGACGGTCGAGTCGCTGATGCCGTAGGCGCGGAACCGCACCACGGTCGAGATGAAATCGACGTTCAAGCCCCGGGCGTCGAAGGTGATGTGGTCGCGCGACGGCTCCACCGTCACGCCGAACTGGCCGCCGAGCTGCTGCACACCGCCCAGCGTGTCGAGCGCCCCCGCCACCGCGCCCACGGCGTTGCTGCACGTGGTGACCCACATCCGGCCGTCCGAGAACATGTTCAGCGTCGCCACGCAGCCGCGTGCCACCGCGGCGCCGCGCGCCTTGGCCACCAGAGTCTGGGTCGCGGCCCGTGCGGAACGCACGTTCTGCTTTTGCATCGCGTCGCGAATGCGCGGGAATCCGATCGCGGCGATGACCGCCATGATCGAGATTGCCACGAGCACTTCAACGAATGTGAATCCTCGGTTGCGCATCGTTCCTCCTAGCGGGAGGCATCCTATTACACATTGTGTGCCGAAGCGTAATGCTGTGCTATACAACGAGTTATGCTATCGCTGGGCGACGTTGCACCACTGCAAAGTGCTGCACTTGTGCAAACTCCTGCACTACTCCAGACCGTACCGGCTCATCTTGTAGAAGAGTGTCCGGAGGCTCACGCCGAGCCGCTTGGCGGCCTCGCGGCGGTTGCCCCCGCTTGCTTGCAGAGCCGTGGCGATCGCGTCGCGCTCCGCCGCTTCGGTGACCTCTCGTAACGTCCTTCTCCCTTCTCCCTTCTCACCGTGGGAGATGGGAGAAGGGAGATGTTCGTGACGGAAATCGGTGGGCTCCAGCACCTGCTTGTCCGTCAGCACGACCGCTCGCTCGATCGCGTTCTCCAACTCGCGCACGTTGCCCCGCCACTCCTGGCCCTCGAGCCACGCGATCGCCGCATCGCTCAGCGCCAGCGGCCGGCCAAAGCGCTGGGCCAGGCGCGCCAAGAAGTGCCGCGCCAGCGGGGCGATGTCGTCGCGCCGCTCCCGCAGCGGCGGCAGATGAATCGCGACCACGTTGAGCCGGTAGAAGAGGTCCTCCCGGAAGCGCCCCGCCCCCGCCTCGGCGGCGAGGTCGCGCGCGGTGGCCGCGAGCACCCGTACGTCCACACCCCGCGTCTTCTGGTCGCCTACCCGGCGGATCTCGGCCTCTTGGAGCACCCGCAGGAGCTTCGCCTGGAGGCCCAAAGGCAGCTCGCCGATCTCGTCGAGCAGTAGCGTGCCGCCGTCGGCCTGCTCGAACAGCCCCGCCTTGTCGCCCGTGGCGCCGGTGAACGCCCCCCGCACATGGCCGAACAACTCCGACTCGAGCAGGCTCTCGGGAATCGCCGCGCAGTTGATGCCCACGAACGGCCGCCGGGCCCGCGGGCTGGCCCGGTGGACCGCGCGGGCGATGACTTCCTTGCCGGTGCCGCTCTCCCCCGTGATCAACACGGTGGTGTTGTGCTCGGCGACGCGTGCCACGAGGTCCAACGCCTCGCGCATCGCGCGGCTCTCGACCACGAGGCCGCGCTCCGCCGGCCCCGCTGCCAGCTGGGCGCGGAGCCCCGCCACCTCGCGGCGCAGCCGCTCGCGCTCCTCCGCCTTGCGGAGGGTGAGCACGACCTCATCGGGCCGGAACGGCTTGGGGAGATAGTCGTAGGCGCCCTCTTTCATGGCCGCGAGCGCCGCGTCCTCGCCCCCGTAGGCGCTCATCACGATCACGAGCGCCGTGCCTCCTTTGGTCCGGTACGCGCGGAGGAACGCCAGCCCGTCCATCTCGGGCATGCGGACGTCGCACAGCACGAGGTCGAAGGGCTCGGCCAGGGCGCGCTCCAGCGCCCGCCGGCCATCGGTCTCGGCGGTGACGGCGTATCCGGCGTCGGAGAGGAGGAGACCGAGCGACTGGCGCAGGCCGGGCTCGTCGTCGACGACGAGGACGCGCTTCATGCCTCACGCCCTGGCCCCCTCTCCACTCCGTGGAGAGGGGGAACTGAGGGGAAGAACAGCTTGAAAGCGGCTCCCCCCTCGCGGGCGCCGTCCACCCAGACGACGCCGCCCATGTCGTCCACGGCGCGCGCCACGATCGCGAGGCCGAGGCCGGTGCCGTGCCCCGGGTCTTTGGTCGTGTAAAACGGCTCGAACACCTTGTCTCTATCCGCCGGCGCGACGCCGGGCCCGGAGTCGGCGACGAAGATCAGTGCGCCGGGCTGGCCCGCCCTGAACTCGGTACGCGAGGGCCGCCGCTCGGCGACGCGCGGGAAGGCGGTCCGGGCGGGGTCGTTGGAGCGCCGGACTGGAGGGGGGGCGCGGCCCGGCTCGTACGCCCAGCGGCGCGCCCCAACTACGACCGAGCCTTCGGGTGCCGCGTCCACCGCGTTCAGCACGAGGTTGACGAGCACCTGCTCCAGCACGTGGGCGCGGCCCAGGACGCGCGGCACGTCGGGCGACAGGTCCAGCTCAGCGCGCGTGCCGCGGAACGCGCCTTGCGCCCGCAGCAACTCGAACGCCCCGGCGGTGACGCGGGCGGTGTCCACGGGCTGCAACGGGTCGTCGTGCGGGCGGGCGTAATCGAGCAGGCTCCGGACGATGCGGTCTATGCGCTCGATCTCGCGGGCGATTCCCGCGGTGACCTCTTGGTCAGCGCCACGCCGGCGTAACACCTCGACATAGGTACCAACGGCGCCCAAGGGGTTGCCGATCTCGTGCGCCACGCCGGCCGCGAGCCGGCCCACGCTGGCGAGCTTCTCGGAGCGGACGAGCTGGCTCTGGGCGTCGAGCAGCCGGTCGGTCATCCGGTTGAGGCGCTCGGCGAGCATGGCGAAATCGCGGGTGTCGCCGTCGGGGGCGCGGGCGCCGAGGTCGCCGTCGGCCAATGCATCGGCGGCCGCCATCATCCGTTCCAGGGGATGGAGCACCAGCCGGCTCACGAGCGAGCGGCCGTACAGCACGAACACCCCGACCTCGACGGCGACTAAGGCGACGACGAAGACAACGCCCTCGCCGGGGGCGGCCGCGACGGCGAGCAGGGAGGTCGCCACGCCCACGAGGATCGCGAAGGCGGCGAGGAAGGAGAGGTAGAAGAGCAGCTCCGTGCGGAGCGCGGGCTTGGGTTTGCGAGGGGGTAGGGGGGGGGTCACGGTGCAACAATATGCACTACTGGCGGCGCCGGAGGGTCCTTTAGGACGTCATCGCGCCGAGCCCGGCCTTCAGGCCGGTAATTCCCACTACGGCCTGAGCCGTTTCAAAGGCTTCTTGAACGTCACATCGAAGACCCAGCCGATGGCGACGTCACCATCCGCCGACGCGCCCGTCCTGGCCGCGCACCGGGAGGGCGACGCACACAGCGACGAGAGTTGGGAGTATGGCTCGAAGGTTCATGGCGTATCACTATCAAACTCGAAGCGGCGGGGAAGGATCCCCGCCGCCTCGATCAACACTTTCAACGTCTGAGCCTTAGTTACACTTCGGCTCGCCTTCGTTGGTCGCCGGAGCAATGACGCCCGGGCTCGAACCCGCGAAGATCGCGCAGAGGCGGCCAGCGGGAAGACCCGAGTGCGTCGCCGACGCCTGCCAACCAGCGCCCGCCGGCGTACCGGCGGTGAAGTTCACCGTCACACCAGCCGACGGAACAAAGAAGTTCGCCGGAGTGGACGAACCAACGCCACCGATGTTGCTGCCCGTACCGGCGGTGTACACCTGGTAATCCGAGAAGTACGACTCCTGAGCCGTAACCAGGTTCCGGAGGTCGGACTTCATCGAGGCGAGATACGCCTTTTCCTTCGTGTTCGCGAACTTCGGAATCGCGATGGCGGCCAAAATACCGATGATCACCACGACGATCAGAAGCTCGATCAGGGTAAAGCCCTTGCGGTTCATCTGATCAAACCTCCCAATGTAGAGAAAACGAACAGCGCACGACCTAGAGCACCGGCCTCCGTGGAGGCAAGCATCATGCCTCAGGCACCCGAAAACGCCGCAATTGCGGTCTGCTAAACGAGTTACGGAGTGTGATTTGGGTCCAAAATGGAGCCCCATACCCCCCTCGCGTACTGCATCTTGCAAGGGGCTAGGACGAACGCACGAGGCACCCCGCCCGTCTCGCCCCCCGCACCAAGTCGGCCCGGCGCGCAGGGTCCGCGCCCAAGCGCTCTAGCTGCCCAAGCGAGTGCTCGGCCTCCGGACAATACCGCGCTCTGACCGCCGCGTCGGCGGTGAGCCACCAATACAACCACACGCCGGGGAATCGCCGGGCCACCCGGCGCCGCCACGTCATGGCCTCGAGCGGGCGGCCCTGCGCGAGGGCCAGGTCGCCGAGCGCGATCTGCACCCGGTAATCCTCAATATGGAGCGGCCGCGCCTCCCGGGCGACGGCGGCGGCGCTATCCACCATCCCAGCCCGCAGGTAGTTGACGATCGCGCGGGCGGCGGACTCGGCGCGCCGCCGGTTGATCCGAAACGCGGCCGCGAAGGCGGGCGCGGCGTCCCGCCACCGCCGCTGCGTCTCCATCTGCACGCCGAGATCGTCCCACAGCTGGGCATGCAACGGATTGACCCGCAGCGCACGGCGATACAACGCCTCCCCACGCGCGGAGTCGCCGGCGATGAAGTACAGGCCTCCCAGCACCCAGTCGGCCCGGAAGGACCCCGGCGCGTCGACCACGATCTGGTGCAGCAGCGTGGAGTCGTCCCGCCACACCGGCACCCGGGTCACGGTGCGCCACACGCCCAACGCGACGAGCACGCCGCCCAGCGCCGCCCCCGCGACCACGCGCCGCTGCGCCAGCATGGCGAGGCCGTACCCGGCGAGCAGCGCGGCGCCCACCGAGGGGAGATACAACGTGCGCTCGGCGAGGAGCACCTCGGTCGGCACGAGCAGGTTCGACACGATCAGCAGCGTGCCGCCCATCCAGGCCAGCGCGAACGTCACCGGCCACGCCCGCGTCCGCGCGGCCCACCCGCCGGCGACCGCCGCGCCGACCAACGCGAGCCCGAGCGCGCCGGCCAGGTTCAGGTGCTCCGCCACCGGGAGAAAGTCCGGGGAGTAGTCGGCCGACAGGCGGGCTGGGAAGAACAAGAGACGGACGTATTGCAACACAACGGGTGCCATGACCACGATGCGGGTCGCGAGACCCCCTCCCTCGAGACCGGGCGCCTCGCCGGCGCCGCCACCTATCGCCCCCACCGTGGACAGCCAGATCCACAACCACTCGGCGGTGAGCACCACGCTCGCCGTGCACAGCACCCAGTGACGCCGGACGGCCGCGCCCCACGGCACCCCGGCCTGCCGGGCATCGACCCAGTCGGCGAGCAGGAGCAGCCCGGGGGTCGCGAACGCCGACTCTTTCGACGCGAGGGCGAGCCATAGCGCGCCGAGCGCCCCAAAGGAGGCGAGCCAGCGACGCCAGCTGTGGTCGCCGCGCGCCGCCAGCGCGCCGTCGGCCCGATAGAGGAGCACGGCGCCCAGCGCGAACAGCGTGGCGAGCACCTCCGCGCGCCCCACGACGTTCGCGACCGCCTCGACGTGCGCCGGATGGACCGCGAACAACGCCGCCGCCGCCGCCGCCGGGAAGGGAGGTACCAGCGAGCGGACCAGGAGAAAGACGAGCGCGGCCACGCCGGCGTGGAGCAGGATGGTGACGGCGTGGAACCAATGCGGATCGCCGCCGCTCACCGTCCAGTCCACGGCAAAGGTCAACGCGGTGAAAGGCCGGTACATCGCGTCCTCCCACCAGGTGGCCCGCAGGATGGCTCGCCAATTGCCGAGCGAGTGCAGCAGCTCGCTTTCCTTGATGATGTGGACGTCGTCGTACGTGAAGTCGTGCCCGAGGCCGCCGGCGTACACACCGACGGCGAGGACGACGACAGCAACGAGCGCGACGCGGTCGGTGCGGCTCACGGCGCGGCGCCGCCTGCGATCATCGTCAGGACCGGCGGGGCGTCGGGAGGCCCTCCGGCCGGGGGCGCGTACCGCCAGACGGGCCACCCCGGGTAGCGCGCGAACAGCTCGGCATTGCGGTCGTACAGGTCGCGGGCGAAGACGATGCCGCTGTCGAGGCCGACCGGGTTGCGCCACACGAGGTAGCCAAACAGGGTGTACCCGGCGGCGTCCCGCCGCACTTCACGCTCGCATGCGGGGTCGAGGGGGCGGTCGCCGCGGAGGTGCAGCGTCTCGTCGGGCGCGTCCCGCAGCTGCGGCACCGGAACGGGGCTCGCCTGAATGAGCGCTTCCAGGCGTCGCATCGTCTCTTGTGGCGTGACGTGCGCCGCCCGCCCCGCTTCGATCAACCGGTACAGCTCGCACGAGTCCAGCCAGCGGTAGGCGCGCTCGGCCAGTCCCGGCCGGACGCCCAGCTCCCAGAGGCTCACGATGAGCCGGCTCCCCCAGCGCTCCGGTACAATCACGAGAGCCTGACGCACGCCGCGGGCCGCCAGCTCGCGCTCGGGGTGCAGCTTGAGCGTCGAAAGCCCCCTGCGATACACCGCGAAGCGGTCGGGGAGCACGCCCAACCAGCCCCAAATCAGCACCACGACGGCCGCCGTCACCAAGGCGACATCACCGCGCCACCAGGAGCGACAGGAGCGCCGGGCCAGCCCCCAACCCCAGCGCCAGGCGCGCGCAGTCCCAATGACCAGGAAGGGCGCGGCGGCGTAGTAGTACCGCGGCCCGGGATAGAAGCCGGAATGCCAGTAGAAGAAGTACAGGGCGGGCACGGCCAGGAGCCCGATCGCGACGATCGCGTCGCTCGGCCGTCGCGGGCGGCCCGCAAGCGCCCACAACCCGAGGGGGAGCAGCGCCGGGATTGGCCACTCATAGAGGAAGAGGTTCAGGCGCCGCATCGCCACCGCCACGTTGCCGAGCGCCACGACCGGCGTGAACGGCCGCCCCCAAGGATCGATGCCAAAGCCGAGACTGATCTCGGATCCATACAGGGCACTGTAGCCCAGCGTGAACGGACTCCCGTACAGGCGCCAGTTGAAGTAGCCCCACCCCGCGAACACGGGCAGCGTCCCGAGCCCCATCCATGGGACGGCGGCCCAGCGCCGCCCCGCGACGATCCACGCGAGCACGGGGAGGCCGGCAGCGACCGCGTCGAGCGGGCGCGTCGCCGCGACCGCCGCCAGGCAGAACCCCGCCGCGGCGAGGTGCCCCGGGCGTGGGGAGGGACGCGGGGCCGGGGCCCATACGAGCGCCCAGCACGCCAACGCGAACGTCACCGCGGTGACGTGGTTCATGTAGCTCGCCGACATGAACATCACCCAGGACGAAATTGCCCACAGAAACGCGGCCGTCCGCGCCGTCTTGGGGCCGTACAGCCCTTTGGTCACGAGATACACCAGGGCGACGCCGACTCCGCCCAACACCGGAGTGACGAGCCACTCGGCCCGGAACACCATTCCGAGGGCGAGCACGAGCGGGTGCACGGGCGGGTAGAGCGAGGCCCATCCCGCATCGGTGATCCAGGTGTGCGCGATCAAAAACGCCGCCGCCGGCTGCGGGGCCGGCGCAGCTAGGCGGCCGGAGGCGAACACGCGGGCGTGGAAGAGCTGCGCCATCTCGTCGATCAGGACCGGATTCGCGGCAAAGACGGCGCGCATCGTGTAGGCGCTCCACGCGGCGAGCGCGACGGCGAGGACCGCTACGAATGCGACCGTCGGCACCGTCGGCACCCGCACCCTTGCACCCCGGGGCCGGTGGGCGGGGAGTCGGGACCCGAGGCGCCCGGCGGCGAGCGCGGTGACGACGGTGAGGGCGAGTCCCAGCCCCCAGGCCGTGACGTTCAGCGCCCAGGGAGGTCCGGCGTCCGGCGGAGGACCGGCGCTCGAGGCGAGGAGCGGCAGGAAGGGCAGACCGAGGACGAGCGCCGCGACGGCGAACCAGAGCCCGCGGGTGAGGCGCGGGTTCACCGCGTGGCGCCCGTTCGCAGGCGCGTCAGCACAGGCGCGGCGTCGGGATGTCCCGGGGGAGGGGCCCACCGCCACACGGGCCAGCCCGGGTAGCGCGCGAGCAGCTCGGCATTTCGCTCAGCGAGATCCCGGGCGAACACGATGCCGGAAGCGAGACCGATCGCGTTCCGCCACGCGAGCTGGCTGTACAGCGTGAAGCCCGCGAGATCGCGCTGCAGCCCGCGCTGGCAGGCGGGGTCCGGGGCGCGCCCCGGCCGCAGCCGCACCCACCGATCGGGCCAGCCGGTCACGGTGGGCACCGGCTCCGGCGTCGCGTCGGCCAGGGCCTCGAGCCGGCGGGTAATCTCGGCCGGGCTCCACCGCCCCGCGCGCCCCTCGTCGCCGAGGAGTTTCAGCTCGCACGTGTCGACGCGGCGAAAGACGCGCTCGACGAGGCCGGGCTGCGCGCCGAGCGCCCACAGATCGGCGATTACGCCCGCGCTCCAGCTCTCCGGTACGAGGACGAGGGCCTGCCGCACGCCAAGCGCGGCCAGCTCCCGCTCCGGGTGCAGTTTGAGCGTGGCCCGGCCCTCGCGGTACACCTCGGCCTGCTTCGGGAGCACGCCGGCCCATCCCCATACCAGCACCGTGGCCGCCGCGGCGATCAGCGCCGCGTCCCACCGCACCCAGCGCCCTTTCTGGCGCCCCATCTGGCGCCTCGCCAGCGCCCGTCCCCACCGCCAGGCCCGCGCCGTTCCGATCACGAGAAACGGGGCGGCGCCGTAGTAGAACCGCGGTCCCGGGATCACGCCCGAATGCCAATAGAAGAAGTACAGGGCGGGGACGGCCAGCAGCCCGACCGCCACGACGAGGTCCGCAAGCCGGCGCTGGCGGTGGCACATGGCCCAAAGCCCGAGCGGCAGCAGCGCGGGGATGGGCCATTCATACAGCTGCTGCTGGAGCCGCCGTACGCCGACGGTGACGTTGCTGAGGGCGATGAAGGGCGTGAATGGCTCGCCCCACGGGTCGGGATGAAAGCCGAGACTGAATCCGGTGTCGTAGGCGGCGGTGTAGCCGAGCGTCAGCGGACTTCCAAAGAATCGCCAGTTCAGGTAGCCCCATGCCCCCACGGCCGGCAACGCGCCGAGTGCCATCCAAGGGATGACGCTCCAGCGCCGGCGCGCGATCAGCCATACGAGCACCGGCAGGCCCGCCGCCACGCCGTCGAGCGGGCGCGCCGCTGCAACGCCGACGAGGCAGAACCCGGCGGCGGCGAGGTGCACCGCGCGCGGCGGGCGCGGCGCCCACAGCAGCGCCCAACAGGCCAGGGCGAACGTCGTCGCGGTGACGTGGTTCATGTACGTCGCCGACATGAACATCACCCACGACGAGACGGCCCAGAGGATCGCGGCGACCCGGGCGGTCGCGGTCCCATAGAGACCACGCGCCACGAGATACACGAGCACCACGCCGACGCCTCCGAGCACCGGGTTGACGAGCGTTTCGGCGTGGAGCAGCAGCCCGACGGCGAGCAGCGCTTCGTGGGCGGGGGGGTACAGCGATACCCAGCCGGCCTGGGTGACCCAGGCGTGGGGGATCAGGAACGCGGCGGCCGGCTCCGGGGGCGGGGCCGCCAGGCGGCCCGCCGCAAACGCGCGCGCGTGGAGCAGCTGCGCCATCTCGTCGAGCAGCTGGGGGTTCGCGCCGAATACGCTGCGCATCGTGTAGGCGCTCCAGGCGGCGAGCCCCAGAGCGAGCACGGCGAGCAGCGCCGGGTCCGGCACGCGCGGAGCGGCGGGCGTCAAGGGCGGCAGCCGCGTCGCCAGCCGGCCGGCCATGAGCGCGATCGTGACGACCACGAGCAGCCCGATCGCCCACGCGGAGACATCGGGTGTCCAGGGAGGCCCGCTATCGGGCGCGCCGGACCACCGCGGGATGGGGAACAGGGGAAGGCCGAGCAGGATCGCGGCGATGCCGAGCCACAGCCACCGCGTGAGCCGTGACGTCACCTCGGCTTGCCCCGGCGGCCGAACAGGTTGAACCGGAGGATGTGCCACAGCGCAGCCAGGCCGTCGCGCCAGGTGATCTTCTTCCCCTCGGCATAGGTCCGACCGCTGTAGGAGATCGGCAGTTCCCACACGCGGGCCTCCGCCTGCGCCAGACGCGCCGTCAGCTCGACCTCGATCCCGAAGCGGTTGGTCACGAGCCGCAGGGACTTGAGCAGATCGGCCCGGACCATCTTGTAGCAGGTTTCCATGTCGCTCAGGTTCAGGTTGGTGAACATGTTCGACAGGAGCGTCAGCAAGCGGTTGCCCACGGCGTGCCAGAAGAACAGGACCCGCCGCGGCCCGCCCTGAAACCGTGAGCCGAACACGGCGTCCGCTTGTCCGGAGCGGATAGGGGCGAGGAGCTTGGGGAGCTCGCGGGGGTCGTACTCGAGATCGGCGTCCTGCGCCACGATGACGTGTCCCGTGGCCGCCGCGATGCCGCTGCGGAACGCCGCTCCCTTCCCGCGATTCACCGGGTGATGAATCACCCGGTCCACGAGACCCGCCGCCTGGAGGCGGTCGAGCGCCGCGCCGGTGCCGTCCGTCGAGGCGTCGTCCACGGCGATCACCTCGAGGGGGAGCGGCACCTCGCGCAGCAGCCGCACGACGGCCTCGATCGTCGGAGCCTCGTTGTACGCCGGCACGATGACGGAGAGCACGAGATCGTTCACGCCGCCTCGCCGATGGCGATGAGCGACTGGCCGATGCGCCACGGCAGCAGCCGCTCCAGCCGGAACAGGGGTACGAGCGCGTCGTACCACCGCAGCGAGGCGGTCGGGATCAGCGACCGCCGCAGCACCCGGCCGGCGAGCCACCACCCCGGAATGCCGGCCAGGTTGAAGTACTCGATGTGGCGCGGCGCCAGCCCCGATTCCCGCAGCTTGGCGATCAGCTCGCCGCGGCGGTAACGGCGGTAGTGGCCGAGCGCGCGGTCGAGCGTGCCGTACAGCGCGCGCAGGGCGGGGACGAGGAGGACGAGCCGGCCGCCCGGCGCGAGCAGGCGCTGCATCACGGCGAGCGACTCGCGGTCGTCTTCGACGTGCTCGAGCACGTTGAGGCAGATGACGGTGTCGAACCGCTCGGCCGCGAGCGCGCCGTCCATGACGGGGAGGTAGAGGCGCTGCACGGCGATGTTGGCCCGGCCGCGGAACCGCTCCCGCAAGCGGTCGAGGTACCACGGCTCCGTGTCGGTGAGCACGACGCGCTCCCGATCCTGCAGGAACGCGGACAGGTTGCCGATGCCCGACCCGACTTCCAGCACGCGTTGCCCGATCCACGGGCGGAGCCGGTCGAACATCCAGCGATTGTAGTTCGGAGCGGCCGCGAGGCGCTCGAGCGTGGCGGCGCCGACCTGATCCCGGGGATGCGCGTGGGAAGAGGAAGGCTCAGCCGGCGACATCGCCCCCCTCATACCGGCTCAGCTTACGGTACAGCGTGGACGGATCGATCCCCAGCACTTCGGCGGCCCGGGTCTTGTTGCCCCCCTCGCTCTGGAGCACCCACAGGATGTACGCCTGCTCGATCACGTCGAGGGTGGGGTTGTGGTGCGTCCGCTCGACCACCAGGGGCTCTGCCTTGCGCTCGACGACCTTGTCGGGGATCGCCGAGCGCGGGATGTTCTCTCCCTTGGTGAGGACGACGGCCCGCTCGAGCGCATTCTCCAGCTCGCGGACGTTCCCGGGCCAGTCGTACGCCATGATGACTTCTTGCGCCTCGGGCGACAGCTCCTTCGGTTTCTCTCCGTGCTCTGCGGCGATGTGCTCGAGGAACGCCTTCACGAAGATGGGAATATCCTCGCGCCGCTCGCGCAGCGGCGGCAGGTGGATGTTGATGACGTTGAGGCGATAGTAGAGATCGGTGCGGAACCGGCCGCGCTTGATGTCGTCTTCCAAGTCGCGGTTCGTGGCGGCAACGACCCGCACGTCCACGGGGATCGCTTCGGTGCCGCCCACCGGAATCGCCTCGCGCTCCTGGAGCACGCGCAGCAGCTTCACCTGGGTGGCGGGGGACATCTCGCCGATCTCGTCCAGGAAGAACGTGCCGCCGCGTGCCGCCGCGAACAGGCCCTGCTTGTCGCGCACCGCCCCGGTGAACGACCCCTTCACGTGGCCGAACAGCTCCGACTCGAGCAGGCTCTCGGGGAGCGCGCCGCAGTTGAGCGACAGGAACTGGCCGTCGCTCCGCGCCGACAGCTCGTGCAGGTAGCGGGCGATGACTTCTTTGCCGGTGCCCGACTCCCCCTGGATGAGCACCGTGCTCTCGGTGGGCGCCACCTGCTCGGCGAGCCGCAGCACGTCGCTGAACAGGCGCGACTTGCCGAGCGGCTTCACCTGGCCCGACCGCTCGCGCCGCCGGATCTCCTGCTTGAGCTGCTTGTTCTCCGCCCGCAGGCGGCGGTGCTCGGCGGCGCGCCGGCAGATGGCCACCATGTCGTCGTTCGAGAAGGGCTTCTGGATGTAATAGAACGCCCCCTCGTTCACCGCCTGGATGGCGCTCTGCAGCGACGCCTGCGCCGTCATCAGGATGACCGGCGTCTCGGGGTCCTGCGCGCGCACCGCCGAGAGAATCTCGATGCCCGTGACGCCGGGCATCTTCACGTCCGTGAGAACGATGTCGGGCGCCGATCCCTTGAGCTGCTCGAGACCCGCCTTGCCGCCCTGGGCGGTGGTGACGTCAAATCCCTCGTTCTTGAGCAGGATGCGCAGCGTCTCGAGGATCCCCTGCTCGTCGTCGATCACGAGAATGGATGGAGCCGGCGATGGAGTCATCTCAGGCAGCCTCCTCTTTGCGGCGGGCGGCGGGGAAGTACACGGTGAAGGTCGTCCCGTGCCCCGTCTTGCTGTCGACGAGCACCAGGCCGCGGTGCGCTTCCACGGCGCGCTGCACGATGGCGAGGCCCAGCCCGGTGCCGCCCACCCGCCCGGTCGCGAACGGCTCGAACAGGCGGGCCTTCAGATCCTCCGGGATGCCGGGGCCGTTGTCGCTCACGCGCAGGGACACGGGGTTCTCGATCCCGGCCCCGCCGGGCAGCTCGTTCGGCGCCGGGCGGCCGGTCCGCACCACGATCGCGGCCCCCTTGCCGGCCGCCTGGACCGCGTTCAACACGAGGTTCGAGACCACCCGGTGCAGCAGATCCTCGTCGCCCTCCATCGGGGTGGAGCCGCCCTCGAGCTTGATGCGCACCTCGGGGCCGCACTCGGGGTGCTGGCGCACGATGCGGATCGCGGCCTCGGCCACCTGGTGGAGGTCCACCGGGCGGCACTGCGTCACCCGCACGCGCGAGAAATCGAGGAACTCCGACAGCAGGCGGGACAGCCGGTCGCTCTCGCGCACGATCAGATTGGCCAGGAACTTCTCGTCGGCGTTGGAGCGGGACGACCGCGCCAGCTGCTCGACGGAGCTGCGGATCGAGGCGAGCGGGTTCTTGATCTCGTGCGCGAGGCTCGACGACAGCTCGGCGACCGCCTCGAGCCGCTCGGCCCGCAGGTGCAGCTCCTCGAGACGCTTCGAGTCGGAGATGTCGGTGAAGATCGCCGACACGCGCGGCGGGGTGCCCGCGGGGCCGTCGAGCGTCGTCGTCGTGACGCCGACGGGAAAGGTGCGGTCCGGCCGGTGCACCGTCGCCTCCACCCGCATCAGCCGGACGCCGCGCCGCGCCGTGGACGTCACCGCCGCCCAGAACTCCGGCGCCAGACGCGCGAACTCCGGCATCACCGACCGCCCCAGCCAGTCGCGCGCGCGGATGCCCAGGATCTCTTCCGACGCCGGATTGGCGTACAACAGGCGCCCGTCGGCGTCCACCGTGACCACCCCCGTGCGGATGTTGCGGAGCACGTCATCGGCTTCGAGCTGGACCTGCCGGACCTCCGCGGCCAGCGCCTCCCGCTCCGCACCCATCACCGTCACACGGCTCGCGAGATAGGCCGTGACCGCCGCCACCAATACGAACACGGCGAGCTGAATCCAGATCCCCACCGTCATCGCCGTGGGATGCCCCCAGAACACCTCGGAGAAGTAGACCAGGCCCGCCAGGATCGTCACGAGGCCGGCGCTCGCAGGCGGCATGAGCAGCGCCGTCACGGCGATCAGCAGCACGTACAGACCCGCGAAGTCGCTCTCCGGCCCGCCGGTGATGTGGACGACCGCCGTGATCAGCGCGATGTCGAACACCGCCTGGAGATAGAGGAACGTCGGTCCCGCGCTGCGCCCCCGGAGGTGGGTGTGCCAGTAGCCGGCGAGGGTGACGGCGGCGGCGGCCACCAGCATGAACGACGTGACGAGGATGTCGAGCGGGGCGGCAACGCTGATCTTGAGCGCCGCGCTCAGATAGATGGCGGTCGCCAGGCACATCCGCCCCACGTAGACGAGGCGCAGCAGCTTGCGGGGGGACGGGATGGACGCCCCTCCGGTGACTCCGAGCCAGCGCATGCCCGCCAGTATTGGCGGTGCTCTGGCAAAATGCAAGACCTAGGGTCGCGCAAACCTCCGCAGCCGGTCCCGGGCGGGGCCGAAGGTGGAGTCCTTGGCCACCGCCGCGCGCCAGCCTGCGACCGCCCGGGCGGTGTCGCCCCGCTGGAGGTAGATCTCGCCCTCGATGAAGGGGATCGTGGGCGAGGTTGGATTGAACTCGGCGTTCAACTCGAGCAGGCCGATGGCGTTGTCGATCCGGCCTGCCCGCGCTTCGGCGCGCGCCAGGTCGTCCACGACGTTTTCGCGGAAATCGTAGCTCCCGCTGCCGTAATAGCGCTGGCGCAGGTCGCGGTAGCGTCGCGCGGCGGCCGCCAGGCCGCTGTCGGCGAGGACGAGCGCGATCTCGTCGTCGAGCAGCCGCGGCCGGGCGACTCCCCGATGGCAGGTCATGCAGCGGACCTCCACCTTTGGCTGGGGCCGCTCGGGGACATCGGCGAGGTGCTCGCCGTTGATATGCTGCACCATGTCGAGCATGACGCGGGCGGTCTTCTTCGTGCGCTTGTCGTCCTTCGCGAAGTCGATCGAATCGAGCGGCGCGTCTTCCCGGGGACCGACGTGGCAGTAAGTGCAGCGCACGCCCAGCGCCAGGGCGAAGCCCCGCATCGTGGCGATCAATGTGCGCTGGTCGATGTTCTTGGGCAGGACCTTGAGGTTGGT
>DASYRJ010000107.1:0-26835 GCA_036004525.1 Gemmatimonadales bacterium
CCCATGAAGAAGATCATGTTGACGCCCGTCATCCGGCCGCGCAGCGCATCGGGGGTCTCGAGCTGCCGGATGATGTTGCGGATCACGGTGCTGACGGTGTCGGCCGCGCCCACGGCGCCGAGGCAGAGCAGCGTGAGCCAGAAGCTCTGCGAGATCCCGAACACGACCGTCGCGGCGCCGTAGGCCGCGATCGCCCAGAGCAGCAGCGCCCCGCGGCGCTCGATCCGGTCGATCGCGTAGGCCATCACGAGGCCCGCCAGGGCGGCACCGACGGCCGGCGCCGCGTACAGCCAGCCATAGCCGCGGGCGCCGACGTGCAGGATGTCCTGCGCGAAGATCGGCAGCAGGGCCGTGGCCGAGGCGAAGAACGTGGCGGCGAAATCGAGCAGCATCGTCGAGCGCACGATCGGCTGCGCGAACACGAAGTGGAGCCCTTCACGCGCCGCGGCCCAGGTGATGCGCGCGGCCGGGGCGTCGCCCGCGTGCGGGCGCGCGCGCATCACGAGCAGCGCCGCGATCACCATGAGGAAGGACACGGCATTGACGGCGTACACCCAGGCGATCCCGGGTCCCGCGATGGCGAGGCCGGCGAGCGTCGGGCCGGCGACCGACGCGAACTGGAACATCAGGGTGTTGAGGCCGATCGCGCTCGAGAGGTGCTCGCGCGGCACGAGGTTCGGGATCAGGGCCTGCCGGGCCGGGCCGTCGAACGACGATGCAGCGGAGGACAGGGCCGCGAGCAGGTAGATGGGCCACACGGTGCGGAGGCCGGCGAAGGTGAGCCCGGCGAGGACGGCGGCGAGCAGCGCCATCACGGTTTGCGTGACGAGCATCACCTTGCGGCGATCGAGCGCGTCGGCCACGACGCCGCTCAGCATGGCGAACACGATGATCGGCACGACTTGCGAGGCGCCCACGAGGCCGAGCGCGATCCCCTTGCGCCCGGGCGCGGCGAGGAGCGAGACGTGCCACAGGACGGCGGCGGTCTGCATCCGCGATCCGGAGAACGAGAGCAGCTGGCCGATCCAGAGGAGCGTGAAGTCGCGGTGCCGCAGGACGGGAAAGGTGACGGTGAGGCGGCGCGCGAGCGTCAGAATCACGTTGCCAAGCTAACATGCCTCACTTGACGGCGGCGCGGCCCGTTTCCATCATTCCACGGGCGCGAGGGGCGCGCCCGCGGGTCCGCGCGAAGGACTGAGTCCACCCCAGTAACGAGATCCCCGCACGGCTGTCTCCGTGCTGGCCGGTTTGCGGACCACCGGCGTTCAGCATGGAGGCCTTATGACTGCGAAGCAGCTGCCCCCCCGTCCGAACCTGGACCAGCTCAAACATCAGGCAAAAGAGCGTCAGCGGTCGGCGTCCGTCCCGCTGCACGAGGCGCAGACGATCATCGCGCGGGAGTACGGGTTCTCCTCCTGGAACGCGCTGCGCGATCACGTCGAAGCCGTAACGCTCGAATTCGATGCCGCGGTCGATGCGTTCCTCGCAGCCGCCACCGACGGCCGCGCCGATCGGGCCGAACGCATCCTCGGCCTGCATCCCGGAATCGCGAAGGCGAATCTGCACGCCGCGCTCGTATTGGGCGACGCCGAGAACGTGGACGGGCGGCTCGCGAAGGATCCGTCGCTGGCCACGAAACCCGGCGGGCCGCGCGGCTGGGAGCCGATCCACTACCTCTGCTACACGAGCATGGCGCACCACTCGGCTGCGCGCAGCGCGGGACTCGCCGCGATCGCGCGCCGCCTCATGGCCCTCGGCGTGGATCCGAACACGCGGTTCCCTTGGGTGCACCACAACGTGCGTCGGCCGGTGCTGTGGGGCGCGTCGCGCGTCGCGCGGTCGCTGCCGCTCGTCCACACGCTGCTCGACGCGGGAGCCGATCCCAACGACGGCGTCACCCTGCCCCTCGCCGCGAGCGCGGGCGACATCCCGGTGCTCGAGGCGCTGCTCGCGCGCGGCGCCGACGTGAACCAGGCGTGGGCGACCGACGGCGGGGCGGCGCTCTACGCGATCCTCAACTGGAGTCGCACGCCCGACGGCGTGATGTGGCTCCTCGAGCACGGCGCCGATCCCAACGCCGTGTTCGCCGAGAACGGCGAGACGCCGCTGCACGTCGTGGCGCGGGCGTGGGATGTGGCGTTGGCCGAGGTGATGGTCCGGCACGGGGCCGACATCGCGCGGCGGCGCACCGATGGCCGGACGCCCTACGCGGTGGCCGAGCTGAACGGCAACCGCGCGGTGGCGGACTGGCTGCTCGAGCAGGGCGCGTCACCCGAGCTGTCGGACGTGGACCGGCTCGTGGCGGCGTGCAGTCGGGGCGATCGTGCCGCGGCGGAGGCGCTCCTCGCGCGAACTCCCGAGCTGCGGGGCGAGCTCACCGACGACCACTACCTCGCGTTGCACCAGGCCGCCGAGCGCGGCGATGTGCGGGCGCTCGAGGCGATGCTGGCCTCCGGGTTCGATCCGAACCGCCCGGACGCCGGGATCGGCAAGACGGCGCTGCATTCGGCGGCGATGGAGGGGTGGCCCGACGCGGTGCGGCTCCTCCTCGCAAATGGCGCCTCGGTGCACGTGCGCGACCGGGAGTTCCATGGACCGCCGCTGGTCTGGGCGGCCGAGGGTTCACGGCAAGGGCGGGAGGGACGGGACTTCGCCGCCGTGGGGAAGCTGCTCCTTGCCGCCGGCTCGCCCGTCGAGTGGGAGACGGGGGCCGAGCCGGCGGAAGGCATTCTCGAGATCGTCGCGGAGTGGCGGCGCGGGTGAGGGCGCACACCACGGAACTACTGGCCAGCATGGAGCCGTTTGATCAGTTGTACCTGCCCCGCGTGGTAGATCGCGTGGCAAGCGATGCCGAGCACCAAATTGAACCGCTCGGTGGATCCGAGCGGCGATTTGGTGGTCACCGTTTCGACCGAGGCGACCAGGTCCGCCAGCAGCTCCTGTTCTGACCCAAGCGTGGCTTGAACCTTGGCCCAGGGCAGTGTCTTCTCGTCGTGTACGGCGAACCACTCCTCGCCCGGCAGCACGAACGGCTCGGCGGGCCGCCCGGAGATCTGGGATCTAACGGATCGCACGAAGAACGCATGATGGAGCGCGATTTCCGCAATGTTGTGCCGGCCCGGCGCGGGTCGCCAGAGAGCGTCCTGCGCCTGCACATCGGCGATAGCCGCCTTCAGGTCCGCGCCGTGCCAGGCGCCGGGACCCCAGGCTTCGTTCAGGATGCGAGATTCGATTGCGACAGCGGTATTGCCGGTCATGCGAGCCTCCGGTTGAGTGAGACCGCATGATAGGAACGGACAGGGGGCTCGTCTTGGGAAAAATTGCGGTGGCTCTGGAGCAGGCGTTGGCGCGCCGCCACATGCGAGGAGAAGCGGGTCGCACCGCGCCGCGCACCATCGCCCGCGGTGACGGGTGGGCGGTGGCGGACGTCCTCTGCACGTCCGGGCCCCAGGACCGCGCCTTCGAGGAGCGACACGAGCACTATGCCATTGCGATGGTCCTCGCGGGCAGCTTTCAGTACCGCTCTCCGCTCGGCGCTGCGCTGATGACGTCGGGGTCGCTGATGCTCGGCAACCCCGGCCAGCCGTACGAGTGCGGCCATGAGCACGCCGAGGGCGATCGCTGCGTGGTGTTCTGGTATGAGCCCGATTACTTCGAGGGCGTGGCGGGCGCGGGCTTCCGCGTGCCACGGCTGCCGCCGGTCCGCCCGCTCGCACCGCTGGTGGCGAGCGCCGGGGCCGGTGTCTTGAGTGCCGCCGACACCCCGTGGGAGGATCTCGCGGTACGATTGGCGATCGAGACGGCCGGACTCGCGGCCCGGCAATCGCCGGCGCAACGCGTGGTGCCCCGGAACGCGGAGGCCCGCGTGACGCGCGCGGTGCGGGAGATCGATCGGCGACCGGACGCGGATCTCTCCTTGCGCAGGCTCGCGCAGGGCAGCGGCCTCAGTCCATATCACTTCCTGCGCACATTCGAGCGGCTGACCGGCGTCACGCCGCACCAATACATCCTGCGGGCGCGCCTGCGCGACGCAGCCGCACGCCTCGCGACGGCGTCGCGCAAGATCATCAATGTCGCGCTCGATTCCGGCTTTGGCGACGTGTCGAACTTCAACCGTGCGTTTCGCGCGGAGTTCGGACTGAGTCCTCGCGCTTACCGGGCTAGTGTCGTCCCCGACCGGGGCGCGGCGACGTCGCAGGGCTCCCCACGATCGCTTTCGGAATCATGACGTGCACGCCGACGTTGCCGTCCACCAGCTCGGTGACACGTACGTCGCCCGCGCCACGCTCACGAAGCGATAGGCTTCCATCTTCGACCATCCGCGGTAGGCAGCCAGAAAATCGATCGCGTTCTGGACGGCGATCTGCGTGGCCCTCGTGAGATCCCGGTCCATGCCCATCGCGATGAAGTGCGCCCGCGTTTCGGCGCGGGGCCAGGCGAGGATCGTGCCTGCGACCAGCTCCTTGTTGTCCATGTTTCCGGCGTGAATGCCGGGAGGATTGGAGCTCACGCGACCGGAATCGCGGGGAGGCGCCACGCCCATGCTCCCTCCAGCCGGTCGGGGCGGTTCGTGATGAGCGTCTCGACCTCGACCGTATCGCCGGACGCGATGCGGAGCACGGGCGTCGCGGCGGCGCTGTAGTAGCCGTAGGCGACGGTGCGCGGCGTGGCGGGGAGCCGATGGAAGTGCTGAGCGGCGAGCCGCCCGCACGAAACGCCGAGCAGCAGGATGGCCAGGACCTGCCGGACCCCCATGAGGGAGGGAATCATGGGAAGGAAGCTTAGTCGATATCCGGTGTCTTCGTTCGTCGCCAGCGTCGGTAGAATACACATCATGTCACGGGCATTCGTGAACGAGGACGCCGGAGGTCCGGAGCGGCGCTATTCCCTGCCGCCGCGGACCGACCCGGGCTACGACGAGGCGGCCGCGCTGGCGCTCCTGGAGGGAGCGAACGTGGGGGATTCGTATGGCGCCGAGCTCGCCACGGGCTACCGGTGGGGTGAGCCGAACCTGCGACCGTACGTCGAGCGGATACTCGCGGACGCACGCCGAACGGGGAACGAGCGGTTAGAGCAGTTGGCCGAGCGGTTCTTACGGAGCTAACCTACTTCAGACCGAGCTTCTTGCCCGCCGCGAGCCTTGCAATCGATTCGCGGATGCGCCGTGCGCGAGTCTCAGGACGTTTTGCGATGTAGATCCAGACGACAAAGTTGCGGCGCTCGCTTCGCGGCAGCTTTTGAAAGAAGCTCCACGCTTTCGGATCGGCTTTGATCGCCTTCGCGATGTAACCCGGCAGCTCGGGAATCTTGGGCTTCGCCGCGTACTTGTTCGCTGTGGGAGCCGCAGCCAAGCCGCCCGGCTCGAGTAACCCGGCGCTGTTCAGTTCCGTCCAGCGCCGGCGATTGATGTCCGACCACTTGCTGGCCGCTGTGCGAGGCGTCACCTTGATCGCGAACCGGTCGTCGTCGAGACGTTTCACGAGGCTGTCGATCCAGCCGAAGCAGAGCGCTTCGCGAACGAAGTCCTCGTACAGCAGCGCTTTCACGCCCGTGTGCGCCTTGTGAAACACAAGCCAAACTCCGCGACTCGATTTGTGGTGCTTTGCGAGCCACGCGCGCCATTGGGGGCACGTTCGGACGTCGAGCAACGGTAACTCTGTCACGTCAGGCATGGTCCGGCTCCAACCGAGCGAAACGACTTCTTCGTGAGGCACCTGCTGGGCGTCGAGCCGCCCGACTGGAACCGGCTCGACGCTGGAGCGATCTCTACGGCAAAGACTGGGTCCTGATCGCCACCGACGCGGGCTCCACCCCGTCGCCCGCCGCCGACAGCGTGACCGTCCCGGGCCGCCGGCCCGCGCGGATGATGACGAGCGCCTTGCCGTTGAAGAGCTTCACCCGATCGGCCTGGAACGGGTCATGGCTGATCTGGTCGCCGTTGTCCACCCCCACGATCCGCGCGTCACCCGCGATCCGGAAACGGACCAGGTGGTCGGCCGTCGGCACGGCGACACCGGCCCGGTCCAGCACGCTCACGGTGACGAACGAGAGGTCATCCCCGTCTGCCCGGATGCGCGAGCGGTCAGGCACCAGCTCCAGCCGGGCGGGCGCGGCGGCGGTCTTCACCTCCTCGGTCGCCATCAGCTGTCCGCCCCTGCGCGCCAGCGCTCGGAGGGTTCCGGGTGCGTACGCCACGCGCCACATCAGGTGGGACACGTCCTCGCTTTTCCGCTTCACGCCGAGCGAGGCGCCGTTCAGGAATAGCTCCACCTCCTCGGCATTCGTATATGCCCACACGTCGATGCTATCGCCAAGCGTCCAGTTCCAATGCGGGAAGACGTGCAGCATGGGTCGCGTCGTCCACACGCTCTGGTACAGGTAGAACGGATCCTTTGGGAAACCCGCCAGGTCAACCACGCCGAAATACGAGCTGCGCGCCGGCCACTCGTACGGCGTCGGCTCGCCCAGGTAGTCGATCCCCTGCCAGATGAACATGCCCGACAGAAACGCGTGCCGCTCGAACAGGCGCAGCGACTCCTCGTGCAGCGAGCCCCAGAAGGCCTTCCGGTTGTCGTACGACGAGAGCTGGTAGTTCTTATTCGGCTGAGGACCGCTGTCCTTCACGTACGGCGTGGCGTAGCTGGCCACGCTGTCGGAGGGCTGCTCATAGAAGCCGCGCGAGTTGAGCGCCGACATCGCCTCCGTGATGATGAACTTCGCCCCCGGGAACTGCACCGGGAAATTCGGCCAGGCCTCGTGGTGGTAATTGTGACCGAGCAGGTCCAGGGCGCCGGCGTGAAACAGCGGGTTTTCCGAACTGCCGTTGTTGTTCGCCGACGTAATGGGCCGCGTGGGGTCGAGGCGCCGCACGATCCCGGCCAGCTCGCGAGCAATCGGCGCCGCCGTGGTATCGCCGTTGGTCCACTGCTCCATCACCTCGTTGCCGATGCTCCATATCACCACGCTCGGATGATTCCGGTCGCGCCGCACCATGTCCGACAGATCGCGCACGTGCCAGGCGTCCCAGTCCAGATGGTAGTCGTACTTCGTCTTCTCCTTTTTCCACATGTCGAACGCCTCGTCCAGCACGATGAAGCCCATCCGGTCGGTGAGGTCGAGCAGCTCGGGGGCCGGGGGGTTGTGCGACGTCCGCAGGCCGTTCACGCCCATCGCGCGCATGATCTGGAGCTGGCGCTCGAGCGCGCGCGTGTTGACTGCGGCGCCCAAGGCGCCGAGGTCGTGATGCAGACACACGCCCCGGATCTTCACGGCCCTATTGTTCAGGAGGAAGCCGCGGGCCGCATCGAACACAAACGTCCGCACGCCGAACGTGGTCTCGTACGTGTCGCACAGTCGGCTTCCGCATGTGACGCGCGAGACGGCGCGGTACAGGTAGGGACGTTCGACCGACCACAGCGCCGGACTCCTGACGACCAGGTCCTGGGCGATCTCCACGACGGAGTCTCGCGGGACGACGCCGGCGGCCGAGGCGGACGCCACTTCCCTACCGGCGGAATCGTAGACGACGGTGCGCAGGGTGACGCGGTGGTCGCGGCGGGAGGCATCGCGAATGACCGTCCGGATCGTGACTACCCCTGAGTCCGCGGTGACCTGCGGCGTGGTGATGTAGGTACCCCACTGATCGACGCGCACCGGGTTCGTTTTCACGAGACGAACATGGCGGTAGATCCCCGATCCGGAGTACCACCGCGAGTTGGGCTGCTGGGAATTGTCCACCCGCACCGCGATCACGTTCCTCGCGGCGCCGCGGCGGAGGTGTGGCGTCAGCTCGTAGCGGAAGGAGCTGTACCCGTAGGGGCGCTTCCCGAGGTAATGCCCGTTGATCCACACCTCGGAGTTGCGGTACACACCATCGAACTCGACGAACACCAGCTTGCCCGAGTCCTGAGCCGGAACGGAGAAGGCCTTGCGGTACCACGCCACGCCCCCCGGCAGCGCACCCCCGGCGACACCGGCGGGGTTGTTGGGGCTGAACGCTCCCTCGATGCTCCAGTCGTGCGGCACGTCGAGCATGCGCCAGCCAGCGTCGTCGAACGCAGCTTCCTGAGCGCCGGGCGCGTCCCCGACGTGGAAGCGCCACCCGCGATCGAAGTCGACGGTCTGGCGCTGCCCCTGCACCGCGACCGAGCGTCCGACGACGAGCAGCGTTAACAGTGTGGCAAGTCTCATAGATCGCGCCTCCCCCCGTCAGCCCGTGAAGTACAAGTAGGCGAGCAGAATCAGGAACAGCACGATCCCGGAGTTGATCACGTCCCACCGGTTCCAGCTGGCGCGCGACTGTTGCCGGCCTTCCGCCGACACCGTGCCGAACGTCAGGTTCTCGACCTGCTGGGCCGCGGGGGCCGGCGTCAACCGGCTGACGATCACCATGGCGACGCACGAGGCGACGAAGATGAACAGGCTGTAGTACTGGAAGTAGATGTTATTGACAATCCAAAGGAACGATCCCACAGGATAGCCGCCGGCGAGACCGGCGAGTCCGAGGCTCACGGGCGTATCGACGGCCAGGCGGAACGCGCCGAGCAGGAAGCCGACGATCAGCGCCGCGAGACAGCCTTTGGCGTTCAGGCGCTTGAAGGCCACCCCCAGGAAGAACACGGCGAAGATCGGCGGCGCAAGGTATCCCTGCACGCCCTGGAGATAGTCGTACAGCCCTTTCGACCCTTGGATCACGGGGATCCACAGCAGGCTGACGAGCACCATCGCCGTGGTCGCCCAGCGGCCGATCCAGACTAGGCGGTGCTGGGTCGCCTGCGGTCTGAGGCGCTGATAGAAGTCGATCGTGAACAGCGTCGAGGAGGCGTTGAACGTGCCCGCGAGGGAGCTCATCAGGGCCGCGAGCAGGCCGGCGACCACGAACCCGCGGACGCCGGCGGGCAGCACCTGCGTGACCATCAGGGGGAACGCCGCCTGCGCGACCGCGGGGACGGCGCGGCCGTCGGCCCCGACCATCGACGCGAGACCCGGGGCGCGGCCCGTCTTCGCGAGCGCCAGGGCGATCATCCCCGGGATGATGAAGATGAATACGGGGAGCAGCTTCAGGAACGCCGCGCAGATCGATCCGCGCCGGGCCTCGCGCTCGTCCCGCGCGCCCAGCGCGCGCTGCACGATGTACTGGTCGGTGGTCCAGTACCACAAGCCGATGATCGGCGCGCAGAACAGCATACCGAGCCAGGGATAGTTGCCGTTGAAGTACCAGGCGATGCGCGTGGGCTCCCTGACCGCCGCCCACGTGCCCTCCATCCCGGCGGGCACGAGGGGCTTCCACAGGTTGAACATGTCGGGGTCGAGGGCGGCGCGCAGCTCGCCCCAGCCGCCGAGCGCCTTGAGGCCGAAGATGGTGAGGAGCGCGGAACCGAACACCAGGAGCACCGTCTGCATGGCGTCGGTGTACGCCACCGCCCGCATCCCGCCCAGCACCGTGTACAGCCCCGTCAGCAGGACCACGAGCGCCGACCCGACCCAGAAACTGTTGAACGGACCGACGTGGAGCTCCGGCAGCAGTACACCGAAGACAACGCCGCCCGCGAAGATGCCCACCGCGAGCTTCGTGAGCACGTAGGCCACGAGCGAGATAATCGAGAGTACCGAGCGCGCGGCGGGGGAGAAGCGCCGCTCCAGGAACTCGGGCATCGTGAACACCATCGAGCGCGCGTAGAACGGCACCATCACCCAGCCGAGCACGAGGAGGCACCAGGCGTGCAGCTCGTAGTGCGCGAGCGCGACGCCGCTCGTCGCCCCCGCGCCGGCGAGGCCGACCAGGTGCTCGGAGCCGATGTTGGACGCGAAGATCGACGCCCCCACGACGAACCAGCCGAGGTTGCGGCTCGCGAGAAAATAGTCGTCCGCGGTGTCGCGGCCGCGCCGTACAACCCACGACGTGAGCGCCGCGATGGCGGCGAAGTAGCCGGCGACGATCAGCCAGTCGATGGTGCTCATTGCCCGTAGTACGCATCCTTCCCGTGCTTGCGCCGAAAGTGTTTGTCCACGAGGTACGCGGCGGGACCGCGGGCCTCCGCATCGATGACGCGCGTCATGCAGGCCACGAACGCGAGAAACTCGAGGACGCGGCTGCGCTCCACGGCGGCCAGCGCGTCCGCGCCCCAGGTAAAGGGACCGTGGTTGGCGACCAGGACACCGGGGGTATCCTCAGCCGACAGCCCGGCCGTCCGAAACGTCTCCACGATGACGAGTCCCGTGTGTCGCTCGTACTCGCGCTCCACCTCCTGGCGGGTCAGCGGGCGCGTCACCGGTACCTCCCCTCGGAAGTAGTCGGCGTGCGTGGTGCCCAGGCAGAGGACCGGCCGCCGCGCCTGGGCGTACGCCGTGGCATACGGGGAGTGCGTGTGGGCGATGCCGCCGCACGAAAAGGCCCGATACAGCTCGAGGTGCGTCGGCGTGTCCGACGACGGGCGAAGCTTGCCCGCGACCACGCGGCCCGTCTCGAGCGACACGGGCACCATGTGCGCCGGCGTCAGCTCCTCGTAGGGCACGCCGCTCGGCTTGATCACGAACAGCCCCGCCGCCCGGTCCACGGCGGAGACGTTGCCGAACGTCTCGGTGACGAGGCCGCTCTCGACCAGCGCCTGGTTCGCCCGATAGACGCTCTTCCGCAGCGCGGGAGCGACCCGAATCATGCTGAGACCCGTTCGCGGATTGCGAGCAGTCGCTTCATCAGCGCGGGCAGGTCGGCGCCCGCGCCTTTGACCGCTCCGAACGTGTCATGCAGCTGGAGATACAGGGCGTACAGGTCGTCGTAGACAGCGTGCGCCGCGGGAGCCGGTACGAACGACCGCGCCCCCAGCGACGTCATCCGCTCCTGCGCGGCCTCGAATCGACCGTAGCCTCCAGCCCCCGCACCCGCCGCCACGGCCGCGGCGATCGCCGCCCCGAGGGCGGGCGTCTGCGGGGAGCCCGCCGTCAGCATCGGCATCCCGATGACGTCGGCGTAGATCTGCATGAACAGGTCGTTCTTTTCAGCGATCCCGCCGCAGCACACCACGCGCTCGATCGGGACGTCGTACTGCTGCATCCGCTCGATGATCGCGCGCGCCCCGAACGCCGTCGCCTCGACGAGCGCCCGGTAGATCTCCGCGCGCGTGGTGTGCAGCGTCTGGCCGACGATCAGTCCCGTGAGCCGCGGATCGACGAGGATCGTCCGGTTGCCGTTGTTCCAGTCGAGGGCCAAGAGGCCCGACCCGCCGGGACGGAGGCCCGCCGCCTCCCGGGACAACTCGGCGTGGAGGGACTCTCGCCCCTCGCAGACGACCTCGACCCACCACCGCAGCAGGTCGCCCACGGCGGACTGGCCCGCTTCGATCCCGTAGTAGCCCGGCAGCACCGAGCCCGGCACGATGCCGCAGATGCCGGGGATGTCGGGCAGCGGCCGCCCGGCGTCGGCAATGGCGATGTCGCAGGTCGAGGTCCCGATGATCTTGACGAACGTCCCGACCTTGATCCCGGCGCCGACGGCCCCGTAATGCGCGTCGAACGCCCCCATGGCGATTGGAATCCCGGCCCGCAGGCCGAACGTCTTCGCCCACGCGACCGCCAGCCGGCCCGCGGGCCGGTCGGCGGCGGCGGCCTTCGTGTAGAGGCGGTCGCGCAGCCAACCCAAGGCGGGATCGAGCCCGTCTAGGAACTCGCGGGACGGCAGGCCGCCCCACGTCTCGGCGTACATGGCCTTGTGTCCCGCGGCGCACACACCGCGCACGATGCCGGCGGGCGTCGTCACCCCCGCGAGCACCGACGGAATGAAATCCGCCAGCTCCACCCAGCTCGCCGCCGCGTCGAACACGTCGGGCGCCACCTTGCGGCAGTGCCAGATCTTGGACCAGAACCATTCCGAGGAGTAGGTCCCGCCGATCGGCGACAGGTACGCCGGCGCGCAGCGCCGCGCGGCGTCGGTGATCGCCGCGGCTTCGGCGGCCGCGGTGTGGTCCTTCCAGAGCCACGCCTGCGCCGCGAGCGAGTCCCGCCAGCGTCGATCGAGCGCGAGGGGCCGGTTCGCCGCATCTACCGGCAGCGGCGTCGACCCCGTGGTGTCGACGCCGATCCCGATCACGCGCTCGCGCGAGAATCCCTTCCCCGCGTCGGCCTGGGCCAACGCGCCGCGCACGGAGGCCTCGAGGGCCTGCAGGTAATCGGCGGGATTCTGGCGCGCGAGGTGCGGATCCCGCGGGTCGAGGAGGACGCCTTCGGTGCCGGACGGATATCCGAACACCTCGGTGCCGAGCGTGCGGCCGTCGGCACAGTCCACGACGATGGCCCGCGCCGAGTTCGTCCCGAAGTCGACGCCGATCGCGAAGGCTCCGCCCGCCGGCGTCACGTCAGCCGACGAGAATGGGGCTCACAATGTCCAGCACGTCGGGGCCGGTGCCGGCGGCGCGGGCGCGATCGAGGTCCGCCCGCTGCGCGTAGACCCGCACCGCCTTCAGCGCCAGGTTGGCGAAGTTCACCATGCTCCGCTCCATCGCTCGCGTGGGGTCGTCGCGGTAGGTGAACTGGTCCTGGCTGTAGTAGCCGCGATAGTCCCGCACGAACGTGGTGAACAGGTATTCGACCGACTCGGGAATCGACAGCGTGCCGAACATGCAGTCCTGGTCGTTGCGGCCCTGGCGCGCGTCGTTGATGTCGAACTTGTGGACGGGGACGCCGGCGTAGGCGGCGAGGTCGCAGGCCGTGGAGGCCGTGGTGCCTTCCATTTTCTGGTGGCCGTAATCGATCGTGAGCCCGCAATTGTCGCCACCGCACTCCTGGTTCACGCGCCGGGCCACGAGGATCGCCGAGGCGGCCGTGGGCACGATCATGTACAGCTCGCGCGGCTCGTAGGGCTTCGGCTCGATGGCGAGTTTGATCCCCGCCTTGAGGCACTCACGGTTGACCGCGACGAGCGCCTCGGTGAACCACTCGAGCGACTGCAGGTAATCGATCTGGAAGTGGTAATCGGCGCCGTCCGACCCCGGCCACACGCTGACGATCGGCAGCTTCAGGGCCTTGGCGATCTCGACCGCCTTGAGGATCTCCTGGAGGGCGGCGCGCCGCAGCGCCGGGTCGGGGTTGCACGGCCCGCCGAGGCGAAAACGGGGATTGGTCCAGGTGTTCACGTTGCACGCCGTGACCCGCATCCCCAGGTCCGCGAGATAGCCGGTCCGGGCGCGCTCGACCGCCGGCCAATCGATGTCGCCGTTCAACGTCTTCTCGAATACGCTCTGATGGATCTCGATGGCATCGATGCCCGCGGCGCGCGTGCGCCGGCACTGCGACTCGAAGTCGCCCTCGAACGCCGGATCGTCGGAGTGGTAGCCGGGCGGCGCGAAGCGGTCGCAGAAGTCGCCCGCCGACCAGTGCCCGACGCTCATCTTGATGTCCATCGCCCGCAGAAACTCGATCGCCTGCTCGCGACCCATGTAACCGGTGCGCGAACGCGCGAACGCCAATTGGTCTGAGGTGAACCGTGTCATGAGTGTCGGTGACGGGTGGTGGGTGACGAGAGATTGACGCGCAGCCCGGTCCGTGTCAATACGCGCGAGGCGCCGCGGGCGCTGACTCTTGACAGCCCTCTTAGACTAGCGACATGCGCCGCGCGTCGGCCGCTCGCGTCGGGATCACGCTCCTCGTCGTGTCGTCCGCTTGCGGACGCGCCAAGCCCGGAGTGATGCACGCGCGCCTCACCCGGACGGCGTTCGGGACGACGGGGGACGGAAAGAGCGTGGACCTGTTCACGTTGACCAACGCGGCCGGCATCGAGGTGCGCGCCATGACGTACGGCGCCACGATCCTGTCGCTCCGCGTTCCCGACCGGCAGGGTCGTCTCGATGACATCGTGCTCGGCTACCCCACCCTCGCGGGGTACCTCGAGAAGTCGCCGTACTTCGGCGCCATCGTCGGACGCTACGGCAATCGCATCGCCAAGGGCCGCTTCAGCCTCGACGGAAAGTCCCACCAGCTCACGACGAACGACGGGCCGAATCACCTGCACGGTGGCGCCAAGGGGTTCGACAAGGTGGTCTGGACCGCGGACACCTCGCAGCGCGACTCTTCGGCGACACTGATCATGTCGTACACGAGCCCCGCCGGCGAGGAAGGCTACCCCGGCACGCTGCAGGCGCGCGTCACGTACACGCTGACCGACCGGAACGAGCTGCGCGTCGACTATTTCGCCACGACCGACGCGCCGACGCCCGTCAACCTGACACAGCACAGTTACTTCAACCTGGCCGGACAAGGTGCCGGCGACATCCTGGGGCACACGCTGCTGATCGCCGCCGATCGTTACACACCGGTGGACTCGACGCTGATTCCGACCGGCGAGATCGCGCCCGTCGCCGGGACGCCGTTCGACTTCCGCACCGCGACCGCGATCGGCGCCCGCATCGAACAGAATGACGTGCAGCTCAAGCGCGGGCGCGGCTACGATCACAACTGGGTCCTGAATCGCACGGATCCGGGCCTCGTCCTTGCGGCGCGCCTCACGGAGCCCGCCACTGGCCGGACGCTCGAGGTCCTCACGACGGAGCCCGGCATCCAGTTCTATTCGGGCAACTTCCTCGACGGGACGATTGCGGGAAAGGACGGCCGGGTGTACCGGCATCGGTACGGGCTGTGCCTCGAGACGCAACACTTCCCCGACTCGCCCAATCACCCGAACTTCCCATCCACCATCCTGCGTCCCGGGCAGGAGTACCGGTCCACGACCGTCTTTCGTTTCGGCGTCACGCAGTAGCTACCTGCTCGTGTAGGCGATCCGGTACACCACGCCCGCTCGGTCGTCCGACACGAGGAGGGCCCCATCGGGCATGACCAGCACATCCACCGGCCGCCCCCACGCCGAGCCGCCCCGCAGCCATCCCTTGGCGAACGGTTCGTACGAGACCGGCCGGCCCGCGCCCCCGAGCCGGACCAGCGTGATCCGGTAGCCGACCGGAATCACCCGGTTCCACGAGCCGTGCTCGGCGATGAAGATCTGCCCGCGGTACTCGGGTGGAAACATGGTGCCGGTGTAGAAGCGCATGCCCAGGGCCGCGACGTGCGCGCCGAGTCGCTGCTGCGGAGGCGCATAGTCGGCGCAGCGCTGTCCGGCGCCGAACTCGGGATCGAGCAGCGTCCCGGCGTGGCAGACGGGGTATCCGAAATGGAGCCCGGGGCGCGGCGCCCGATTCAATTCGTCGGGCGGCTCGTCGGCACCGAGCCAGTCGCGCCCGTTGTCCGTGAACCACAGCTCGTGCGTGTCGGGGTTCCAGTCGAAACCCACGGTGTTGCGCACGCCGCGGGCGAACACCTGAAGGCTGTCGCCGTTCGGCTTGAGCCGCAGGATCGTCGCGAACAGCTCGGCGGGCGGGTTGCAGATGTTGCACGGCGCACCCGAGCCGACGTACAGCCACCCGTCGGGGCCGAACCCGATGTAGCGCCACCCATGGTGTCCCTCGCGCGGCAGCCCGTCGGTGACGACGACGGGTGTCGGGGGCCGGCGCAGGCGCGACTCGATCGAATCGTACCGCAGGATGCGCGATACGTCGGCCACGTAGAGTGCCCCGTCCCTGAACGCCACGCCGTTCGGGGCGCCGAGGCCGTGCAGCAGCGGGATGACCTCGTCGGCCCTCGCGTCGCGATTCGTGTCGACGAGCGCGTACACCACCCCCGCGTCCCGGCTGCCGACGAACACGGTGCCCCGCGCCCCGAGCGCCAACGAGCGGGCGTCGGGAACCGAGTCGGCGTACGCGGCAATCGTGAACCCGGGGGGCAGGCGGAGCGACGCGAGCCCGCGGCCGACGCCGCAACCGCGCAGCCAGAGCGCCGCGGCCGCGAGCGACGCCGCCAGGCCCCACACCGTGATGCGAACGACCCGGCGCATGGACATCGCACCAATATGGGCTCAGGTTACGCGCCATGGACACGGTCGCCGCACTCCTCACGCTCACTCTGGCCGCCCTCTCCCAGAGTCCGCCCGGCAGCGACATCTACCTCGCCTCACTTGCGGTCAAAGACGGTCGCGCGGTCGTGGGCACGCCGGCGAACGTCACGCACCGTCCAGGATACGACAACCAGCCGTTCTTCCTCCCCAAGGGGGATGCTTTCCTTTACACCGCCGTCGTTGACGGCCAGGCGGACGTTTTCCGCTATGACATCGCCTCGGCGGGCGCCGTGAGGGTAACCGATACGCCGGAGAGCGAGTACTCGCCCACGCCCCTCCCCGACGGCTCGGGGTTCTCAGTGGTCCGGGTCGAAGCCGATTCGACGCAGCGCCTCTGGCGATTCGCTTGGGACGGCTCGCATCCCGCGCTCGTCCTGGCGGCGGTGAAGCCGGTCGGCTACCACGCCTGGGGAGACGCGCACACCGTGGCGCTCTTCGTCCTCGGCGCGCCACCCACCCTCCAGATCGCCGACACGCGCACGGGCGTCGCCACGACCCTGGCTGCCGACATCGGGCGCGGCGTGCAGCGCATTCCAGGGCGGGCGGCCGTGAGCTACGTCCAGAAGGGAGCCGACAGCGCGTGGTCGATGGTGGAGCTCGATCTTGCGACTCGGCGCACGCACCCGCTCGTCCCGACCCTGCGGGGCGTGGACCAGTACGCCTGGACCCCAGACGGGGTGCTGCTCATGGCGAAGGGTACGAAGCTCTACCAGTGGAAGGCGGGGCGCGGATCGGAGTGGCAGGAAGTGGCGGACTTCGCCGGTGCGGGCCTGCAGACCATCACGCGGCTCGCCGTCAGCCCGCGCGGCGACCGGCTCGCCCTCGTCGCCGCCGACCCCGCGCCCTGATTTATATTCGGGGCCATGCTGAAACGCTCGGTCCCCGTGCTGGCCGCCGCGCTCGGCCTGGCCGCGTCCCCCACCACCCAGCAGGACGTGCCCTACCGCGTGGTCGTGCACGTTTCAAACCCTGTCGCCCGGCTCACCCGGGCACAGGTATCGCAGATCTTCCTACGGAAGGCGCAGCTATGGGACAGCGGCCAGCCGGTGCTGCCCGTGGACCAGGCCCCCGACTCGCCCGTGCGCCGCAGCTTCACGAAGGAAGTCCACCGCCGCACGGTCGCCTCGCTGCAGACCTACTGGCAGCAGCAGACATTTGCGGGCCGGGGCGTGGCCCCGCCCGAGCGCTCCTCCGACGCCGACGTCCTCGCCTACATCCGCCGGTTCCCCAACGCCATCGGCTACGTCCACGCCGACGCCCAGTTGGGGCGCGACATCAAGGTCGTGATCGTCACGCCCTAACACGTCTAGTTGTTGCCTTGCCCGGACGCCGCTGCCTCACTCCCCAGTTTGTGTTGCTGGTACCAGCTCATCATGTACAACTGGGTCCGCAGGTAGTTCGACGGCTTGGAACCCGTCCCATGGTACTCGCCGCTGAAGCGCAGCATCACCACCGGCACCTTGAGCATCTTGAGCGCGGAGTAGTACTCCTCGGTCTGCGGAATCGGTGTCCGCAGGTCCAGCTCCCCGGTCATCAGGAGGGTGGGGGTCTTGACGTTCCCGACGTACATGAGGGACGACTGCTTGAGCCACTGGTCGGGCTTCTCCCAGAACGGCGCGTCGAAAAAGTTGTAGGTGAAGAGCGGGATATCGGTCTGGCCCGCCATGCTCATCCAATCGATCACCGGGCAGCGCACCGCCGCCGCCGCGAACCGCGTCGTATGGCCGATCACCCAGCTCGAGAGCACCCCGCCCCCCGAGCACCCGCCCACGTACATGCGCTGCGTATCCACGTACCCGCGGCGCACCACGGTGTCCACGCCCGCCATGAGATCGTCGTAGTCCACGCTGGGATACGCGTGCTCGATCGCATTGCCGAACGCGCTGCCGTATCCGGTGCTGCCACGCGGGTTGGTGTAGAGCACGACGAACCCGTTGGCGGCGAAGTTCTGGAACTGATAGTTGAACGCCACGTTGTACATCCCGTGCGGCCCCCCGTGGATCTCGAGGATGAGCGGGTACTTCTTGGCAGGATCGAAGCCCGGCGGCTTCACGATCCACCCCTCCACCCGGGCGCCACCGGTCGAGGCATACCAGAACTCCTCCGCCGTCCCGAGCCGCATCCCCGCGAGGACGTCGGCGTTGACCCTCGTGAGCCGGGCGATCGGCTGCGGCTTCTTCAGGTTGTAGCGCACCACGTCGCCCGGCTCGTCGGGATCGCTCAGCGTGCCCACCGCCGTGAAGTCGCGGGCGATCGACGCGAGCGACAGCATCTGGACGCCTTCGGTCACCTTGCGCGCGCCCCCGCGCAACCCCGCGAAGTGCACGTTGCTCGTCCCCCGGTCACCGAGGCTGAAGAACACGCCGCTCCCGTCGGGCGCCCAGATCACGCCGCCGGGATCGCGATCGTAGGTCGTGAGGGCGCGCATGCCGCTGCCGTCGATCCCGATGGCCCAGACCTCGTTGGCCTTGTACGAGAACGTGCCGTACTCGCGACCGGTGAACGCCACCGTGCGCCCGTCGGGCGCTACCTCGGGGTTCGTCCACATCCCGCGCGTCGTGACCAGCCGGCGGATCGCGCCGCTCCCGACGTCCACGGTATAGAGATAGGACTCACGATAGCGGTAGTCGGCGTCCGGCTCGCGCAGTCCGTCGAGCACGATCGCGCGGCCGTCGGGCGTCCAGTCGTAGCTCAGCCCGGAGCCCAGCTCGCTCACGCCGAAGTCGCCGCTCGTCAGCTGCCGCGGCGTGCCGCCCTCGGCGGGCACAAGGAAGAGCTGCATGGCCCCCTGCTCGATGAAGCCCTGGCGGTCGCGCCGATAGTGCAGCCGATCGACCATCCGGGGCGCGGGCGTCCACTTCGCGCCTTCCGGCGCCTCCGGCATACTGATCTTCCATTTCGGCTCGTTCTTCACAAGCATCGTGAACGCGAGCGTGCGCCCGTCGGGCGCCCAGCTCAAACCTGCCGGCGTCTCGCTCACGTGCGTCACCTGCGAGATCGCTCCCTCGGCATCCATCCAGCGGACGAAGATCTGGGTTCCCTTGGGCTCGCCGTCCGCCAGATACGCGATGCGGCCGCCGTCGGGCGACCAGCGGGCGGACGATCCCTTCACGAGGAAGCGATTCTTCGAGCCGTCGGCGTTCATGATCCAGAGCCCGGAGTCCCAGCGGTCCTCGACCTTGTTCACCCAGCGCCGGGTGTACACGATCTGGGATCCGTCGGGCGAGATCTGCGGCTCGCTCACCTGCTCCCAGTCGAGATAGTGGTTGACGGTGAGCAGCGTGTCGGAGGCGGTCTCCTGCGCGGCGAAAGTGGACGGAGCAGCGAGCAATGCGGCGAGGACGAGGGAGCGCATAGGACCTCCGCTTAGGGCGGCGAGAGATTCGTTTAAGAGAACTGGGGTCCCGTCGCTCGGCCAGCCCCGGCCGCGACGGCCGCCCTCAGACCGTGTTGCGCCGCGTCGACAGCGGCCCTAGAATCGAGGCCGGTCGTGGAATGAACCCTGTAGGAGGCCGCCGGTGACCGCTCGCCCCGTCGTTCAGGCCGCGCTTTTCCTTGTAGTCAGCGCAGGACTCGTCACATGTGACACGATCCTGGCGCCATCGGAGGTTGGGGACCTGGTGTACTGGGCGTACAACGGGACCCAGGGCGACATCTACGTCGTCTCCGTCCGCGCGCCCGGACCACGCGAACCACGACTCATTTCGGATCCAGCTTACGACGACCACGACCCGACGTGGTCGCCCGATGGACAGCGCATCGCATTCTCTTCGACACGAGACCGAGGCAGCGAAATCTACGTGATGAACGCTGACGGCAGCGGCGTGAACCGGGTCACGGACACGCTGGGCATCCAAATGTGTCCCGCGTGGTCTCCAGATGGACAGAAGATCGCGTTTGTCTCAGACGGTGGCGTCGGCGGCATTTGGGTTGTAAACGCGGACGGTACGGGGCAGAGGCGCATCCTGAGGCCGTCGCGAATCGCGACTTGCGGACGGGTGGCTTGGTCTCCGGACGGTTCCCGGATTGCGTTCGAAGTGGCGGATGGGAACTACTCCGAGATCTATGTCGTGAACGCGGACGGATCCGGCGAGGCGAATCTGTCCCAGAATCCCGATCAGCCCGACGACACGCCGAGCTGGTTGCGCGACGGACGGATCATGTTTCGTTCCCAACGGGACACCGTCGGCGGGATCTACGTGATGAACGCCGACGGCTCGGGCCTGCGACTGCTGGTGCCGAATTCCGCCGGGTGGCTATGCCCTGCTCTCTCGCCGGACGAACGCAAGACTGCGTTCCTCATACTTTCCGGGGCGAACACGGGCGACTTGCACATCGCCGACCTCGACGGCACCGGTCGCCGGCAGGTCACACGCGATTCGATGCTCGAACGGTGCGCCCAGTGGCGGCCGTAGCCTGGTCAGCGCCCACGCCGTTTGAGTTTCAGGTCTGTTTGGGCACGCCCACAAGATAGGTCACCGCCAGGGGCGACCACGCGCTTCGCGTTTCCCCGATCTCCCAGACGTAGCCGTCGAGTCCCGCCACCAACCCCCGCAGCTCCGTGGGCGAGTACGCCCGCAGGCACGACACGATGCCGTCGAACGCGCCGACGAGTGGCAACACCGGCGGGAGGTACGTCCACACGAGCCGCGACCAGCGGAACGGCCGGATGAACGGTACGAGCACCAGCACCGCCAGCCACGTCAGCGCGATCAGGCCGATCTCAAAGGGAGCGCGGCGGGCCACCTCGAACACCCCGATCCCCTCCCCACGGCGGACGGCGTCGGCGAGGATCGCCCGTGCTTCGCGAGGCCGAAAGTGATGGAACGACGTGAACAGCGTCCGGAAGCCGCGCAGCTCCGCAGGCACCGCCGTCGCGTCGACGGGCTCGGGATGGAAGGGCAGGACGCCGGTGCGGGCTTGGCGATTCGGGTATTTGTCGGTCAGCAGAATCGGTACCGACAGCTCCCGCCGGAGGTCCGGCCAGGGCCCGCCCGCCCCCGAGCACAGGTCCACGATGCGCGTCGCGCCGGCGCGGGCTAGGCCCGCGCGCAGCAACGGCACGATCGGCCGGTAACTTCGTCCCAGCCGCAGCGTGAAGCCCAGGAAGTCGGTCAGCGCGTCGCGCAGCGACGGCGGGCACCACGGCTGGTCGTGGATCTCGAAGAGATGGAGCCGCGCCATGCGCACACGATAACATTAGATTTCGCGCCCGGCCCATGGACCATTACGAGCTTCCGCGTCTGCTCGAGCAGCGGCCCGCCGACCAGCGCTACCTCGAGTTCCTGCGCGCCCCCGCCCTCTCGGCGGGGATCTACGTGCTGCCCGCCGGCGGGACCGACCCGCAGCGTCCCCACCGCGAGGACGAGATCTACTACGTTGCGGCGGGGCGCGGCGTGATCCGCGTGGGCACGGAAGACCGAGCCGTCGGTCCGGGCGCGGTCGTGTACGTCCCGGCGGGCGTCGCGCATCGCTTTCACTCCATCACCGACGAGCTTCGAGTGCTGGTCGTGTTCGCGCCCGCGGAATCGACGCCCGCATGACGCTGCGCACGACGCCATTTCACCCCCGCACCGCCCCGCTGATGGAAGGCCAGGCGTGGCGGCGCTGGGCCGGCTACGTGGTCGCGAGCGCCTACGAGCTGTCGCACGACCGTGAATACCACGCCATCCGCAATGCGGCGGCGTTGTTCGACGTGTCGCCGCTCTACAAGTACCTGATCACCGGGCCGGACGCCCGGCGGCTGCTCGACCGGGTCGTGACGCGCGACGTCGCCAAGTGCAAGGTCGGCCAGGTGCTGTATACGCCGTGGTGCGACGCCGAGGGGAAACAGATCGACGACGGTACGATCTCCCGCCTCGGCGAGGAGACCTACCGGCTCACCGCCGCCGATCCGAACCTGCGCTGGCTCCACCTCAATGCCGCCGGACTCACCGTCACGATCGAGGACGTATCCGACCGCACCGCCGCCTTGTCGCTCCAGGGCCCGACGTCGCGGGCGATTCTCGAAGGTGCGGCGGAGCGCGACCTCGCGAAGCTCAGGTTCTTCCACCTGACCGACGGGACGATTCGTGGAATCCCGGTCACCATTTCGCGCACCGGGTACACGGGAGACCTGGGGTACGAGATCTGGGTGGATGCCGGCCGGGCGGTGCCCCTGTGGGACGCGCTGATCGAGACGGGCGCGCCCTACGGGATCACGCCGGCGGGGATGCTCGCGCTCGACGTGGCCCGGATCGAGGCGGGGCTGCTCTTGATCGAGGTGGATTACTTCTCGTCCCGCCACGCGCTGATCGAGTCGCAGAAGTCGTCGCCCTTGGAGCTGGGGTTGGGCTGGACGGTGGCGCTCGACAAGGCGCGGTTCAACGGCAAGGCGGCGCTGGCTCGGGAGAAGGAACGAGGGCCCGCGTGGCAGTTCACCGGCCTCGCCGTGGACTGGGACTCGCTCGAGCGCCTGTACGCCGAGGTCGGACTTCCGCCGCGGCTGCCCACGGTGGCGTGGCGCACCAGCGTCCCGGTCTATTCGAACGACCGGCAGGTGGGCTACGCGACGAGCGGCGGCTGGTCGCCGCTCTTGAAGCAATACCTCGCCCTGGCGCATCTCGAGGCGCCCGTCGCGCAGCCTGGCGCGCGCGTGTGCATGGAGATCACCGTCGAGCACCGCCGCAAGCAGGCGGCGGCGCACGTGACGCCGCTTCCCTTCTTCAACCCCGAACGGAAGCGCGCGTAATGACATCGCCCATTCGGTACGACGCGATCGTGATCGGCGGCGGGCACAACGGGCTCGTCCACGCCGCGTATCTCGCCCGGGCGGGAAAAAAAGTGCTCGTGCTCGAGCGCCGGCCCCGCGTGGGCGGCGCCGCCGTCACCGAGGAAGTGTTCCCCGGCTTCAAGTTCTCGATGTTCTCGTACGTCGTGAGCTTACTCCGCCCTGAGATCATCCGGGATTTGAGTCTCCCGCGGCACGGTCTGCACATCCTGCCGCTCGAGAGCACCCTCACGCCCATGGAAAACGGCGACTACCTCGCGGCGTGGGGCGACCACGACGAGACGCGCCGCGAGCTGTGCCGCCACTCCCCGCGCGACGCCGAGGCGTACGACGAGTACGGGCGGTTGATGCATCACATGGCGCACGCCGTGAAGCCGATCCTCGGCATGGTGCCGCCCGACCCGACCTCGCTAAACCCCAGAGACCTGTTCGCCCTGCTGCGGCTGGGGCGCCACTTCCGCGGCCTCGGGGGCGAGCGCCTCCACGCCCTCGTAAAGCTGATGACGATGAGCTCGGCGGACCTGCTGGACGAGTGGTTCGAGACCGACGTCCTCAAGGCCACCAAAGCGGCGAGCGGCATCATCGGAACCTTCCTCGGGCCCCGGTCCCCCGGCACCGCGTACGTGCTGCTCCATCATTACATGGGCGAGCTGGACGGCGTCTTCCGCGCCTGGGGCTTCGCCAAGGGCGGCACCGGCTCGGTCAGCGAGGCGATCGCGGCGGCGGCGCGCGAGTTCGGGGCCGAGATCCGGTGCGACGCCACCGTGGCACGCGTGCTGGTGAAGGGCGGACGGGCCACGGGCGTCGCGCTCCAGAACGGCGACGAGATCTCGGCGCCGGTCGTCGTGTCGAGCCTCGATCCGCGGCGCACCTTTCTCCAGCTGCTCGAGGGAACCGCGCTGCCCGAGGAGTTCGTCGCCGACATCCGCCGCTTCAAGTTCCGGGGGTCGTCGGGCAAGGTGAACCTCGCGCTCGACGCGCTGCCCAACTTCACGTGCATGCCGGGCGTGGGACGACACCACCGGGGCGCGGTCTCCATCAGTCCGAGCCTCGATTACGTCGAGCGGGCGTACGACGACGCCAAGTACGGCGAGTTCTCCCGGCGACCGTACATGGACATCGTGTTCCCCTCGGTGATCGACCCGGGGATGGCGCCGCCGGGGAAGCACGTGATGTCGATCTTCGTGCAGTACGCCCCGTATCACGTGAACGGCGGCTGGACGGACGCGAAGCGCGACGCGTTCGGCGACGCCGTCATCGACACCGTCGAGCAGTTCGCCCCCGGGTTCAAGTCGCTGATCCTGCACCGCCAGGTGCTGACGCCGGCGGACATCGAGCGGATCACGGGTCTATCCGAGGGGAACATTTTTGCCGGCGAGTTGGCGCTCCATCAGCTCTTCTTTCTTCGGCCCGCCCCAGGGTGGGCGAAGTTCCGGACGCCGGTGCGCGGATTCTATCAATGCGGCTCGGGGACGCACCCCGGCGGCGGGATCATGGGCGCCTCGGGCCGGCTCGCGGCGCTCGCGGTTCTCGGAGACGGGCGGTGAGCGGCGCTGGGTGGGACGCCGTCGTGATCGGCGCCGGGGTCAACGGCCTCGTCGCGGCACACTATTTGGCCCGGGCGGGTCGCCGCGTCCTGGTGGTCGAGCAGCGCCAGGAGGCGAGCCCGGCGCTCGAGACCGGCTGGATCCCGCCCCACATCATCCGCGAGCTGGGACTCGCGTCCCGCGGCCTGCGCGTCGCGCAGCCCGACCCGTGGATCGCCGCCCCACTCCCGGCCGGCGGCCGGTTGGAGCTGTGGCGCGATGTCGGCAAGTCCGCCGAGGCGATCCGCCGGCTCAGTCCCGCCGATGCGGCGCGCTGGCCGGAGTTCTGCCTCCGCATGCGCCGCTTGGCGGGCGTGCTCGAGGCCCTCTACGTGCAGCCCCCGCCCGATGTGGAATCACGCGAGGTCGGCGAGCTGGTGCGCCTCGCGCGGCTCGGTCTCCACGTCCGCCGTCTCGGGAAGCAGGCGATCATCGACCTGGCGCGCATTCTGCCGATGTCCGTCGCGGAGCTGCTCGACGACTGGTTTGCGAACGACACCTTGAAGGGGCTGCTCGGCGCCGCGGGCGTCTGGCACTTGAAACAGGGTCCGTACTCGGGCGGCACGGCGTTCAACTTCCTCCACCACCACGTGGGTAGCCCGGCCGGAGTGTTCCGCCCGCCCCGGTCCAACATCGCGCAGGTGCTGACCGCGCTGCCGGGCGTGGAGATCCGCCGGGACGCCGAGGCGACGGTCGTGTTGGGGAGCGACGGCCGCGCGGCGGGGGTGCTGCTCGTTCAGCGCCACGAACAGGTCGAGGCTCCACTCGTCGTGTCGAGCGCCGATCCCCGCTCCACGCTGTGGGACGTCCGCGGGACGCTCGATCCGGAGTTCGTCCACGCCTTGAGCAACGTCAAATGCCGCGGCGTGGTCGCCCGGGGGACGCTCGCGCTCGATCGCCCGGCGGACTTCTCGACGCTGTGCGTCGCCCCGTCGCTCGAGTTCTTGGAGCGGGCGTACGACGACGCGAAGTACGGCCGCGACTCGGCTCGCCCCTACGTGGAGGCGTGGGCGGAAGACGGACGGATCGACGTCCACGTGCAGTACGTCCCGTTCAGCGACCAGAAACGAACCGACGAGCACCGCCGCGCCCTCGCGGCCAGCGTGGGCGCCGCCCTGGGCGCTGAACCCGGCCGGGTGACGCTCCACACGCCCGATGACTGGGAGCGCCTGTACGACCTCACCGAGGGCCACCTCTACCACGGCGAGCTCACCCTCGACCAGATTCTGTTCATGCGGCCGGTGCCCGGATGGAGCCGCTACCGGACCCCGATCGACGGCCTCTATTTGTGCGGCCCCGGCACGCACCCGGGGGGCGGGATCGCGGGCGCGGCGGGGCGCAACGCGGCGAGGGAAATACTTCGTAAGAAGAGAACGTAGGAAAAGTGCGTAACACAACGACGTGAAAGGACGGCGTAGGCAGGGTCAATGGCCACGTTTCTCAAGACGACTGAGAGCTACCAGCAAGGGGCGCGGACGCTAGCCGGCCGCTACTACACGGCGCCGGAGGTGCTCACGCTCGAACAGGAGCGGATCTTCAGCCGCCGGTGGATCTGCGTCGGCCGGGTCGAGACGATTGCCGCCCCCGGAGACTACATGCTGGCGGAGGTCGCGGGCGAGAGCATCATCGTGTTGCGCGACCAGGCGGGCGAGCGGCGCGCCTTCTACAACGTGTGCCGCCATCGCGGGACGCGGTTGTGCGAAGCGCCGAGCGGCCGGCTGTCCGAAACGATCCAATGCCCCTACCACGCGTGGACGTACGCGCTCGACGGACGGCTGATCGGTGCGCCGCACATGCACGAAGTGGAAGGGTTCGACAAAAAGGCCTACCCGCTCCACGCGGTCGCGCTCGCGGAGTGGGAAGGGTTCCTGTTCGTGAACCTCGACCCCGCCGCCGAGCCCTTCGACCACGCGTACGCGCCCCTCGTGGGACGGTTCACCCAATACAACCTCCCGGCGCTCCGAACCGTACGCTGGATCGAGTACGAGGTGCGGGCGAACTGGAAGCTGATCCTCCAGAATTACAACGAGTGCCTGCATTGCCCCACGATTCACCCGGAGCTGTCAACCAAGCTGCCCTACACGAGCGGCGCCAACGACCTGGTGGAGGGGCCGTTCCTCGGCGGCTACATGGAGATCAAGGCCCCGAACGAGAGCGCGACGCTCTCCGGCCGCCCCTGCGGCCTCCCGCTGGGGGACCTGCCCGCCGAAGACCGCCGCCGCGCCTACTACTACTCGCTCTTTCCGACGATGATGTTGAGCCTGCATCCCGACTATGCCGTGTTCTACACGGTGTGGCCGCAGGGACCGATGGCCTCCCGGGTGGTGTGCGAGTGGATGGTGCACCCCGACGCGCCTGCCGCGCCGGGCTACAACATCCGGGACGCCGAGGAGTTCTGGGACCGGACCAACCGGCAGGACTGGCACATCTGCGAGCGCAGCCAGCTGGGCGTCAGCTCGCGCGCGTACCAGCCGGGGCCGTACTCTCCGCGCGAGAGCATTCCCGCGGCGTGGGATCGGACGTACCTGCAGGCGCTCGGACACGAG
>DASYRJ010000108.1:0-16328 GCA_036004525.1 Gemmatimonadales bacterium
CAGTCAGACCCCGACGAGGTCCTGCAGGGACTCGCCCGGTTGCCGGTGCCGCTCGCGATCGAGGCGCTCGTGACGTGGTCGGCGCGGGTGGCAAGCGAGCGGTGGCAGGAGCTGGCGCGGGGCCTCGAGACGCGGTGGTGGGCGAAGGCGCTTCGCACCAACAACCGCTCGGCCCGCTGGTGGAAGCGGTTGGAGTGCGCCCGTTTCCTGTCGGTCGCGGCGACGCCGCACGACATCGGCCGCGTCCTGCGCCTGCTGCGCGACCGGCACCCCGCCGTGCAGCTCGCCGCTGCGACGACGCTCGAGCGGGTCGGTAGTCCCGTGCTGGTGACCGCCGCGCTCGAGCAGCTGCCGTTCCTCGGCCCCACGGTGCAGGCCTACTACGCCAGCGTCCTGAAACGCGCGCGCCCGGCCGTGCTTCGCCACCTGAAGCAGCTGTTCCGGCGGCTGGACGACCCGCGGCTCCCCCGCATCATCGAGTTCGCGGGGCGACTCGAGGAGCCGGTGCTGCGCGAGGGTTTCACGACGCTCGCGACGCACCCGGAGGCCGAAGTGCGGACCCAGGTGGCGCGCGCGCTCGGCAAGTTCCCCCACGCCGAGTCGGTCGCCGCGCTCGGCTTTCTCGTCGCCGACGACGCGTGGCCGGTGCGCGCCCAGGCGACGCGCTCGCTCGGCATGATCGCCGACCAGAAGACCCTGCCCGCCGTCCGCGACGCGCTGCGCGACCCGGAGTGGTGGGTGCGGCTGCGGGCGGGCCTCGCGCTGACGCGCTTCGGCGCCGCGGGCCGCAACGCCCTGCTCGAGGCCGAAGTCGGTCCAGATCCGGAGGCTCGCGCCATGGCGGCGCTGATCCTCGGGCTCTCGCCGCAGGCGCTCGCGGAATACGCCGGATGAACGAGCTGATCCACGCCACCGACGTCGTGATCCTGGCCTACTTCCTGGCCCTCAACACGTTCTACGCCTTGCTGCTCCTGCTGGCGATCCCCGAGATCTGGGAGCAGACGCGCCTGGCCGGGGATGAGGACTTCCAGCGCCTCATGCAGAGCGCCGCCTTGCCGCCGATCACCATCCTCGTCCCGGCCTACAACGAAAGTGCGACGATCGAGGCGAGCGTGACGGCCCTTCTCACGCTCGAGTACCGGAACTTCGAGGTCGTCGTCGTGAACGACGGCTCGAAGGACGATACTCTGGAGCGGCTGCGGCACGCGTTCGACCTGTACGAGGTGCCACGCACGTATCCCGAGGCGATCACCACGCAGGCGCTGCGCGCCGTGTACCGCTCGCGCACCCGCACCCGGCTGCTGGTCATCGACAAGGAGAACGGTGGCAAGGCGGACTCGCTCAACGCGGCCATCAACGCGAGCCGCTTCCCGCTCGTGATCGCCGTGGACGCAGACACGTTGATCGAGGCGGACGCGTTGCTGCGCCTCACGCGGCCGTTTCTCCTGGGGGGGAAGATCGCCGCCGTGGGCGGGACGGTCCGCGTCGCGAACGGGTGCACCGTCAAGGACGGCCGCGTGGTCGACGCAGGCGTCCCACGTCGGTTCCTCCCGGGCGTCCAGGTCGCCGAGTACCTGCGCGCCTTCTTGTTCGGCCGGCTGGGCTGGAACCGGCTCGGCGGCAGCCTCGTCATTTCCGGCGCCTTCGGGCTGTTCCGCAAGGACTACCTGCACGCGATCGGCGGCTATCAGGTGGCCAGCGTCGTGGAGGACCTCGACCTCGTCGTCCGCCTGCACCGGCACCTGCAGCGAAGCAAGATCCCATACGAGATCACCTTCATCCCCGATCCCGTCGCCTGGACCGAGGTGCCCGAATCGGGCCGGGTCCTTTCGCGCCAGCGGGAGCGGTGGCATCGCGGGCTCATTGCGGCGATGTGGCAGCACAAGGGGATGCTCTTCAACCCGCGCTACGGCCGCGTGGGGCTGATCGCGATGCCGTTCTTCACCTTTGGCGAGATGCTCGCGCCGCTCGTGGAGCTGCTGGGCTACGCCGTGACGGTCCTCGGCCTCGCGCACGGAGCCATCAATACGTCGTTCGCCCTGCTGTTCGTCCTCGTGGCCTGGAGCTACGGGATGCTGCTCTCGATTTGGGCCGTGGTGCTCGAGGAGGCGAGCTTCCGCCGCTACCGGCGGGCCAGCGATTTGGCGCGCCTGATCCTGTACGCTATGCTGGAGACCTTCGGCTACCGCCAGCTCACCGTGTGGTGGCGCTTGCGGGCGTTCGTGACGGTCTGGAAACACACGCGCCGGTGGGGTGACATGACTCGAAAAGGATTCTCCACTCCGTGACGCGCCGCATCGTCGCGGTGCTCGCCGCCGGCTGGCTGGCAGCGGCCGGGCTTCGCGCCCAGACGCTGCGCGTCGGCGCGTGGAGCTCGTACGAGGGTGTGACCAACAGCGAGGACTGGTCCACCGTCGGCGGACAGATCACGCTCACGGCCGCGCGAGCACATGCCGCGTGGGCCGGTGCGGAGCGGGTGGGCCGCTTCGGGGCCACGGATCTCGCGGCGCGCGTGGGGGGCGTGCTCCATCCCAGCGAGCGCTGGTGGATCACGCTGGAAGCGGGGACGACGTCGGGGCCCGAGTTTCTGCCGAAAAATTCCTGGGAGGCGGACGTCGCGGCGCTCGTCGCGCGGCGCGCGTTGCTGGGGCTCGGCTACCGGCGCCGCAACTACGTGGTCGGCCCGGTCGACTTCGTGATGCCCCATCTCACCATCGATATGCACGCCGTTTCCTGGGACCTCCGGGCCTTCATCTCGCGCAACCCGTCCGACCGCACCGACGCGGCGTTCTACCTGCGGGCGACCACCCCGCTGACCCCACGCATGGCGGGGTGGGTCCTAGGTGGCGCAGGCCGCGAGAGTTTCCTCGTCGGGACGTCGCCGACGGCTCAGGTGCAATCGCTCGAGACCGTGACGGCGGCGGCCGGCCTCCGCTACGACGCGGGGAACGGACTCACGCTCCGGATGGACGTGAGCGTGGTGAGATCGCGGCCGGTGCTGGCGCGGCGCGGGGTGACGCTGGGGGCAGAGCGCAGCTTTTAGCGGCGAGCTATGCGCGAACGTGCATCGGCTCGTGGAGCAGCCGACGCAGCCTCGAGAGCGCCGTCCCTGACTACACGTCAGAAGCGTTGGGCCGGTACGCCAGGGAAGATGAGTAGGCTCAGAAGCGCCGGCGCCAGAAGTCCGCGGCGGTCGGGAAGAGTCTCTCGGTGAGCGCCGCCGAGACCGTCACGAACGCGCCGTGCCCGCCGCGCACGGAGAAGTCCGGATCGCTCAGATTGCCGAACCGATACCCGGTGGCGACTTCGAGCCCATTCACCGGGCGGACGACCAAGGCGGGCGCTCCGTCCCACGCCGTGGCGCCGCTCGTCCGCTCCAGCACCCACCGTCCGTCGGCGCGCAGGCTCAGCCATGGGCTCAACGCGACGTTCACCCGGCTGCCGACGTAATCGGCCCAGGCCGTCAACGTCCGGGGGGTCCCGTCGGGGTAGACGCCGTCAGCCTGCGTCCGGCGCATCGCGTAGCGGGTGCCGATCTCGAGCGTCGGGACCGGGTTCCAGATCAGCTCGGCCGCACCGATCACCTTGCGCTCCGCGCCCTGTGACACCAGCAGGCCGGCCCCCAACGGATTGCGCTCGTCGGTCCACTGGAGTTTCGCGAGCACGTTCAGCCGGTCGGTATGCGCGGGCCGGAAGGCGAGGCCCCACAGGCTCGACAGCTGGCGCGACAGCGGAGCGCCGGATCGGGCGTCCTGCGAGAACTCTTGCCGCGTCAGCAGGGCGAGCGACGCGTCGAACGCCACGTCGCCGGCCACGGTCGCGAGCCGGGTGGACTGGAGCGCGCCGTCCTTGTACTCACCCCGGACGCTCAACCGGTACGGGGCGCCCTTCGGCAGCAGCTCCAGCCCGGCCCCCGCGGACCAGTAGTCGCCCTCGGTCTGCAGGAACGGGAGCGCGCGCACGGGATCCGCGAGCGAGGCGCGGCCCACGCCCACGCGCCGCTCGAACAGCACGTTGACCGTCAGGTTTGACGAGAGCTGCATCCGGTTGCGCAGCCCGACGACCGCCGCGTTGGTGGCGCCGCTGGCGCCGCCGATCAACTGATACGTGCCCCACGCCTGAGTCCCGTGCCCCATGTCGCTGCGCAGGCCGAGGCTCGAGATCGAGTAGCGGGCCAGGCTGTCGGAGCGCGAGACGTAACGCTGGCTCGCCTCGAGCGCCACACCGGGCGCGACCTGAAATGTCCCACCGACGCCCACGGCGTCGGGCGCGATGTCCGGGCCGGTCTGGCTGAAGTGACGCCGGGCCTCCGCCCAGAACCGGAGCTTCGAGGTCGCCCCCCACGTCGTCTTCAGCTCGCCTGCCGTCACGTCGCTGGGCGTGGGGCTGCCGCCCGACACTTGATCGTTCGCGAGCCCCGCGTCCATTCGCACGGTCGAGCCCACGGTCTCGACGATGCCGACCCGCGTGTGCCGGCGGCCGATGCCCAGCAGCTCGAACTCCTGCCGGGAGTGCTCCGCCCGCAGCTCGGTCCCACCTAGCCGCAGCCCGCCCCGCAGGTTCTCCTCGAGCAGGCCAGGCTGGAGCGCCACGTTGGACGGGTTCGTGAACTCGCGGCCGACCTGCATATAGCCCGCGCCGAGGCTCAGGGCTCCGTCGAACAGGCTGTAGCTCGCCTTCGCGGAGGCGGCGACGCCCGTGGAATCGCCCTGCTCCGCGTAGGCGATCTCGGCGCCCACGTCCAGGCCGCCGAACCGCACGACCCGCACGTCGCCACCGACGAGGCGGTAGCCGTTGATCGCCTGTGCGGCATTTACTGCCGTGATGCCGATCCGCAACGAGTCCACGCGCAGCCCGGTGGCGAGCTGTCGCACGTCCAGCGCCGCCCGGGCGCCCGCCACGAGCCGCTCGTCGCCTCCGGCAGCCGCCTCGAAGGTGGCGACGATGAACACCGGGTTGCCGTAGGAGTCGGCTGCGGGAATCGGCTGCTTGAAGAGGACGACCCCGCTGGTGTAGTCGATCTCGTAGTCCACGAACCGGATCAGGGACTGCGTCGCCACGGCGCGCTCGGGGTTCCGCACGTCCCGCGTCTCGACGAGCAGGTACTCGGTCCCCGGCAGGATGCCGGCGGCGAGCGGGTAGGGGCCGGAGATGCCGGCGCCGCGGATCTGCACCTGCCGCAGCGACTGCGAGGTCAGGCTGCCGAAGCCGCTCAGCGTGACCGCACCGGCGGTGACGTGCGCGGCGAGCCCCGTCACCGCCCGCCGGTACTGCGCGAGGCTCAGGCCGCTCGCGAAGTCCGTGGTGGAGAGGTCGCCGAACGAGGCCCAACTGAAGCCGCGCTCGAGCCGGGCCGAGACCCAGTTCTGGGACGCCGTGCGCGTCTGGAGCCGGCTCGCGTCCCCGAGGATCGGGTACTGCGCTTCCGCCAACGGATCCGTGCTGCGGCCGAAGACCGCCTGTCCGTCGTTCAGCCGGCGGGAGTCCACCCCGAGCGTGAGCGACGTCCGGGCGTCGAGCCGGCCGCGCGCGGTGATCGCGCCGTACGCGTCGGGGCTCGCCCCGACCCCCACCATCCCCGACCCGGTGACCGTCAACGGACGCACCGCGGGGAAGACCTCGAGCGGCACGGTGGCCCTCGCGTCACCCGACTTGAGCTCCAGGAGGCCGCGCCGCACTTCGCGGCCCGGCCGCAGGTTCACGACGAGCCAGCCGGTGGAGTCCGACAACCGCTGCAGCCCCACCGAGGACGCGTCGGCGTCCGGTCCCACCGGCTCCGCACCGCTCGCGCTCAGGGTCACGTAGGCCGGCTGCACGACGGGTACGCCCCAGGCATCGAGCACGCGCACCTTGGTGGCGGCCACCGCGCGGCCGTCCGCCACGAGCGTGAGGTGGCTGGCGTTCACCGCGAACGTGGCCGGCAGACCGGTCACGTGCACGGCGATGCTGTCCCAGCGCTCGGTGCCCCAGGAATTCTTCAGCCGTGCCCGCAGGCGATGCGGGCCGCGGGTCAGCGGAACGGCGATGAAGTCGACGACGCCGTCGATCCGGACCGGTGCGCTGTCGATTGGTGCCGCGCCGTCGTACAGCACGACCGTCGCGTTCCGCTCACCCTTCACGCCTACGTACACGCGATCGGCCCCGAGCACGGTGCCGTCGGCGGGCGCGAAGATTTCGACGCCGGGGCCCCGTACGAGTGACGCCTGGCCCTCAGCCGCCCGATCGGCCGCCGTGCGTGCGGGGGCGACGACCACGGCCTCGGGCGCCGCCGCGAGCGTCGTGTCGGCCGTCACCGCGGCGGCGACCGGCGCTGCGGCGGGCGGCAGCTCGCGCGGGTCGGCGTCCCGCCACGCCGAGAGGACCACGGGCCGGGACGGGTTGTGAACGAGGGCCCGAGCCACCAGCAGCGGCCGGCTGACGTGCGGCCACGCCGCAGCCGAGTCGCCCCGGACGATGACGGACAGCCACATCGCCGCCGAGTCACGCCGCTCCGACGACCACGCGACGATGCGGATCTCGGCGCCCGGGCGCGCGGGCGGGATCGGGATCGCCTCGCCGTCTAGCCAGGTGTAGCGCGTGAACTGCACACCGTCCCGATACACGATGGCCGAATCGGCGACCGGGGTGAACGTCACGAGTGCGTCCAGCGGCGTCCCGAGCGGCTGCCGGACGGTCACTTCGTATCGGACGGCCGTATGCCGCGCGCCGGCGAGACGACGTGCGCCGGAATCGCCCGTCTGCGCCACCGGCGCGGCGAAGAACTGGAAGTCCGCCGGAGCCCGCACCGCGGCGGGTTGGCGCACGCCCGCGGGCCGACGCGGTTCAGCGGGCTGGCCCGGTTCCGCGGGCTGACGCGCTGCCGCGTGACCCGCCGCGTCCGGAACGACGCGGAAATCCACCCGGGGCGTCGTCCAACCGCTGGCCTCGACGGTCTGGATGTCTTCGCCCGCGATCCGATAGTCGGAGGGTAGCGTCCGCGGGTCGAGGCGGAACGCGTGCCGACCCGGCCGCAGATTGGCGAAAGAGAACTTGCCGGTGGAGTCCGTGGTCACGACCTGGCCGTCCTCCGTCCAGATGTCGATGCCCGCCAGACCAGCGTCGGTCGGCCGCTGCACTCCGGTACCTTCCCGGTCGATCCACACCTTCCCGATCGCCGCCCGGGTCTCCAGCGGCCAGGCGCGCCGCACCCGCACCCACGCGACGGCCTCCGGGGAGACGGGCTGCAGGGCTCCGGCGCTCGCGCTGGCGATCGCCCGGACCTCGACCATCGGCCCCGACGCGGAGGCCAGCGCCACCGCGTAGTGCAGCGTCCGGGTCGCACCAGGGGCGAGCGGCGCCGTGGTCACGAGGATCAAGTGGCCCCCGGCCACCAGCACGGAATCCGCGCCGATGGCGGTCCCGCGGGCGTAGCTGCCACCAGCCGGTAGTGTGTTGTCGATCCGGATGGCGGAGATCGGCACGATGCCGGGATTCCGCACCACCTCGGTGTAGGGAATCACGTCGCCGATGCCGACCTCCAGCGCATCGGCCGTGAGGTCGAGGCCGATCGCCGCGGTGGGCGGTCCGATGAGTGCCACCAGGGGAGCGGTCGCGCGCCGCGGCGTGGCGTTGGTCCCCGTCAGCGCGGCGACGTTCTGGGCCCACACCGTGTCCGTCACCGCGCCGCTCACCTGGAGCACGAGATTGACGATCCCCGTATCCCCGGGCGCCAGGTTCCCGAGCGCCCAGGTCAGCACCGGTCCCACAATGGTCGGCGCCGGCGTGGCGCTCAGGTAATTGAGGCCTGCCGGCAGCGTGTCGGTCAAGACGACGTTGGACACCGGGGCGCCACCAATGGCGTCGCCGTAGCGCAGTGTGTACTGGACCTGCTGCCCGACCTGTGCCTGCGCCGGCCCCACGAGCGCCTTGGCGAGGGTGAGCGCCGGGACGAGGACGGTCGTCTGGACGGCGTTGGAGTATGCCGTGGAGGAGGTTCCCGACCAGACGTAGGTCGAGGCCGCAACGTTGGTCACGGTGCGCGCCGGACCGGAATCGACCGTGGTCTGGAACGTCACGGTCCCCCCGGTGCCACCCGCCACCGGCCCCACGAAGACGCCGACGACGCCGTTCCCGGCGGCCGCGAAGGAGCCCGCATCGTCACCGGTGGCGTCGGTCAGGGGTGTGCCGTTCCAGCGCATCGAGCCGGCGACGTAGGACGTGCCCGCCGGGACCGTGTCCGCGATCGCGACGCTCGAATCGGTGCCACTCCCGGCGGCGGCATAGGCGATCGTGTAGGTGAGCACGTCGCCCGCGACCGCCGTCAGGCGATCCACCTGCTTCGTGAGCCCAATGGTGACCGCCCCACTCGCCGATACGTCGAGCCGATCCTGCACGGAGCTGCTCACGGTGGGGTTGAACCGGCTCGTCGCGGTTACGGTGACGGTGTCGCTCACGCCGGGGCTGGCGCCGCCCGGGATCGCGACCTGCACGATGAGGGACCCTGCCGCACCGTACGCCAGGGGGACCGGCCCGGTGAGCAGCGAGTCACCCGCGTCCAGCACGCCGTCCGCGTTCCAGTCGCGATACAGCGTCACCGGCCACCCGCGGGCCGAGACGGCGGCGACGGTGAACGAATCGGGCCCGTTCCCGGTGTTCGTGAGGCCATGCGAGAACACGACGGCGGTGCCCGGCGCTCCGCTATTGACGCGCGGCGGCTGCAGGCTCACGCCGGCCGCTTGCCCCACAAGGATCGCGACCGTGTCGGACGCCACGGCGAAGCCCGTCCCCGCGGAAGTGAAGGTGAGGGTCGCCCAGTTGGAGAACTGGGTGCCCGCCTGCGTCCCCTGGGCCTCCAGCGCCGGTGCGGCGAGCAGCCCGACAACAAGGAGGAAGGCGGCCGCCCACCCCGCGGCCGGTTGGCCGCGGCGGACGTACCGCCCCCTCCCCGCTGCACGGGTACCGAGCCGCATAGGCCTCGGCCCCTAGTTGATGCTGACGCGTAGCTCGAACGTGGCGCTGGCGCTGGTCGCCAGAACGCCGCCCGTGCCCGTGTAGTTGCCGGTCACGTTCTGCCCGATCACCGAGATGCTCCAACCGGTGCTCGAGCTCGTCGAGACGTAGGTCACCTGCGCCGGTAGCGCGTCGGTCACCTGCACGCTGGATGCGGAGGTGCCGCCGTTATTGGTCACGGTGAACCGGTAGCGGATGATCTGCCCCGGGACGACGCTACCCGAGACGGGCGTGACCCCGTCGTCCAAGTACGCGGCCTTCGTCAGGGTCAGGTTCGGCTTGATCACGGTCAGGTCCATGAAGCCGTCGTCGAACGTCGCCGCCTGCCCGACCGACCGGCCGCGCAGGGACAGCGTATCCTTCGAGCCGCCTGCCACGTTCGCCACGGCGTACACCACGGCGATCGTCTGCGACCCTGCGGGGGGCAGCGAGATGCGCGTGCTGTCGCCGGCCACGCCGTTCACCGAAACGATCGTGATGACGGGCGAGCCCGGGCTCGTGGCGAGGAGATCGATGTCGTCGTTCCCATTGCCGTTGTTCTGCACGGTGAACGTGAACGAGTAGCCGCTGCCGGGGAGCTGCTGCACGTTCTGGCCTCCGTCGGGCGTCGTCGCCACGCCGTACGTCGTCGCCGGCGTGATGGTGCTGAAGGCGCTGCCGGAGATCGCCGGCGTACGGCGGGAGTTGGCGGTGAGCGTGTAAACCGTCGTCATGCCACCTTGGCCGCTCGCCACGTTGTAGACGATCTTGAGTGTGATCGAACCGCCCTGGGCGATCCCCGCGCTTGCGAGCGCGGTATTCAGGGCCGCGAGCGTGCCATAGGTCGTGCCGCCGTAGCGGTACCCGGTCACGGTGATCACCCCCGCAACGGAGATGTTGTCGGAGATGGTCATGCTGTCGATGCCGTTGCCCGAGTTGGCCACGGTGAACGTCATCGTGTCCGCCGTGCTGGGCGACGCGGCGCTGGGACTGGGCGTGTTGGCGGTCACGGTCACGCCGGCCTTGAATCCGACCGTCACTGACACGGAGCCCGAGACCGCGCTGTAGGCGTTGTTGTTCGCGTCCGTGTAGGTCGCGGTCGCCGTGTTCGTGATGACCGTGCCTTCCGGCGTTTGCGCCGGTGCCCGGCCCGCGACGGCCATCAGGGCCAGCGCGGCGAGCACGAGGCTGTGAGTCCACTTCAGGTGTGCGTACATCTGATTCCTCCTATCGGTCGATATGCATTGCCCCGATGCTTACTTCGCCACACCTGGGGCCTCACTGATCTGAGTGCGAAACTCGGCCATCACCTTCGCTCCCGACGCCAGGGATCCGAGCACCGTCCAACGGACGTGCGTGTACCGCTCCCGGGGTGCGGGCTGCTCCACCGACTTGCCGTCTTGGACCGCGGCCATCACCGGCCGGGGTGAGTAGCTCTTGCCGCCGTCGATCGAGTACTCAACCCGCACCGCGCGATCCGCTGTGGCAGAGCCGAGCACGTAGACCGTTCCCTGAGGGATCGGGTCGACGAACTGGATGTTCTTCACGGGCCCGGCCGTCACGTTCGTGAAGACCAGGGCGTAACGGATCACATCGCCCGGCTTTGCGATCGCGCTGTTCCCCCGGGCGCCTGCAGTCTCCGCGGTCACGTTGTGCGCGGTGATCACGAGCGCCTTGGGGGCCTGGGGGGCCTGGGGGGTTTGCGCGGCCGCGAACCGCGGCGCGACTAGGGTGCCGCACAACGTCCCAACCACCAGCAATCGCAGCAGCTTCATGGCGGAAACCTCCTTGTGAGTCATCGCCTGCCTCGCTTTCCGTCGGACCGGCGCCCGTCCCGGGTGTCTGCGGTGCTGCCGGCGGCGTCGCCTTTGCCGGAGCGCGCATCGCTCCAGCGGAAGGCCAGTTCGCATTTCGGGCACACCACGAGCTCCCCGAGGACTTGGGGACGGCCGAAAAACTTGAGCGTTGAACAACGGGGGCAGCGCAGCACCATTCGGGAGCCGCTCCTTTCGCGCACGCTAGGGGCAGGTCCCATGCCCGGCGGCGGGAAGGCCCCTAACTGATTTCTGCGGTGTTAGTTACGGTGATCGGAGAGCGGTCGGAGCTGCCCCGGAAGCGAGGGCCGCCGTTACCGTGCGGTAACGCGGTTAGTAACGCCTAGCGGATCTGTGTGACGAGTTGGAGCGTGCCGATGTTGTTCGGGGCAGTGGAGCTGAGGGGGTTCTGCAGGCGCCAACGCACGCGATTGACGCAGCGGTCGTAGCCGGCCGGTGCGCTGCACGCGCCACTTGCGGGAACGTAGGTCCACGTCGCGCCGGCGTTGTTCGAGTAGTCAACGAGCACCGACACGCCGGCAGGCAGGGTGTTGACGATACTCCCCACCTGGAACTGCACTGTGCCGGGGAGCGTGTCCACGACCACGACGCTGGCGGCATTGCTGCTGCCGATATTGGTGATCGTGACCGTATACGTCAGGGTCGCGCCGGGCAGCTGAACCCCGCTCGGGCTTACGCCCTTGGTGATCGTCATCGTCGGCCGCACGAGCGTGAAGGTGAGCTTTCCTGTGTCCGCCGTCGCCGGACTCAGGACCGCGCGGGCCTTGAAGACCAGCGTGTCTAGCGTTCCCGAGGCGGCCATCGCGACCGCGTACGTCACGGTGGCGGTGGTTGACGTGCCTCCCAGCAGGCTCGTCAAGCGCGCGCTGTCGGGGTTGGCGCCCTGCGTGATCCCCGCCCCAGCGATCGACACGGTCGTGATCACCGTACCCGGCCGCTGAGCCGTCAGCAGGTCATAGCTGGTGAAGCCGTTGCCCGTGTTCGTCACCGTGAACGCGACCGTGTAGTTGAGGCCGTTGCTCGGCAGCTGGCTGGCGGTCGTGGCCTGGGGGCTCACCGAGACGGCGTAGACTTTCGCGACGATGGTCTTGGTGGTGTTGTCGTTCGCGACGACGGCGCCGCCGGCGCCGCCGGTGATCAGCCCCAGTCGGCTCGCCGCCGACGGGGCGGTGAAGCTCGTGAACTGGAGCCCGGAGACCGTGATCTGTTCGCCATTCCCGAAGTTCGTGGTGACGTTGATGACGAGATCCAGGTTGCCGTTCGCATAGCTCACGGTCGGCGAGACCTTGATGGCGGCCGAGCCCGTGATCGTGGCGGTCGTGATCGTGGCGTTCCACCTCAGGTTCAGGCCCGCCGGAATCCGCACGCGGATGTCGGTGTTCGACTTGATCTGGCCGCCGGAGGTTGCCGTGATGGTGATCGGGCTCATCGCGGTGCTCGGATCGCCCACTATGAAGGTCTGATTGGCAGCCGAGGAAATCGTCTGCGCGGCGAGCGGCGAGAGCAATGCCCCGACGCCGACGAGGGCGAGCCCAAAGGTTTTCATGGCGCCGGGAATGAGCGCAAGCGGCGTGCCTGTCGACCACGCTTGTAGTCCATTTGACTGCAAGGAGTTAACAGGTCTCGTCGAGGAGCGGAAGGCGTGGCTTGTTACCGCACGGTAACCGAGACGGTGTCACGGAACATCGGGGCGCGTCTCGAGCAGGCCATACTTCTTACGCTTTTCCCACAGGTTCTTTCGTGAGATGCCGAGCAATTCCGCCGCTCGCTGGATGTCGCCGCCCGTGTCTTCGAGGGTGTGACGAATGTATGCGCGCTCGGCCTCGGCGAGCGACAGCCCCCGCGGCAGCTGGAAATGGTCGGGCCGGGACTTGGCGCGCGTCCCGCGGTCGAGCTGCCCGAGCGGTGGCAGGTTGGCGCTCTTGAGGCTGGGTTCGTCGCTGAAGATCATGGCCCGCTCGATGACGTTGCGCAGTTCCCGCACATTCCCCGGCCAGTCCCAGGCGGAGAGGGCCGCGAGTGCTGCCGTGTCGATGGACTCGACGCGCTTCTTGAACTCGCGGTTGAACGTGTCGCGGAAGTGATCGGCGAGGAGCGGCAGGTCGCTCTTGATTTCGCGCAAGGGAGGCAGGGTCACGGCGGCTACCGTGATCCGATAGTAGAGATCGGCGCGGAAGCGGCCCAGCTTGACCTGCGCCTCCAGGTCGCGGTTCGTCGCCGTCACGAGGCGCAGCGCGACCTCGATTTCGTCCGTGCCGCCGAGCCGGCGGAACCGCCGGCTCTCGAGGAAGTTGAGCAACTTCGCCTGCAACTCCGGGTCGAGGTCGGCGATCTCGTCGAGGAAGAGCGTGCCGCCGTCCGCCACCTCGATGAGCCCGCGCTTGGGTTCGCGCGCGTCCGTGAAGGCCCCTTTCTTGTAGCCGAATAACTCGGCTTCGAGCAAGTTGGCGGGCAGCGCGGAGCAGTTGATCTCCACGAACCGCCCCACGGCCTGTGGGGTGGAATAGTGCATGGCGCGCGCCACCAGATTCTTCCCCGTGCCGCTCTCGCCGAGCAGGAGCACGGTCGGTCGGGGGATGGCCGCCATGTGCCGCACGAACGCGCGCACCTCCTCGATCTTCGGGTGCTGGCCGAGGATGGCCTGCACCGAGTACTCCCGGCCGCGGGCCTGCTCGAGCGAGGCCCCATCCTCGAGCAGCGGGCGGTCGGCGAGCGCGCGGGTCAAGAGCGTGGTCAGCTCGTCGATGTTGACGGGCTTGGTGAGGTATTCGGTGGCGCCGGCCTTGAGCGCCTCAACGGCGGTGGCGACGTCGGCGTGCCCCGTCAGCACGAAAATGGGGAGATGGCGGTCGGCGTTGCGCAACCGTCGGGTCACCTCGACGCCGTCGAGGTCCGGCATGACGAGGTCGGTGATGACCGCGTCGGCTGGCTCCTCGGCGTGGTGCGCCAGCAGCGCGTCGGGGCGGTCGAAGACCCGCGTGCGCAACCGCCCCGGGCCGAGGTTCGCGGCGACGAGCTTGGCGTGCACCAGATCGTCGTCGAGGATGTAGACTTTGGGGTTCATACGTCCAATATTCTCTCGTGCGCCTGCTAATATCGGCGACATCCCCGCGCGCAGCCAGGACCTATGGCCGACACCTTTCGCGCGCTGATCATCGATGATGACCCCGACCTGCTCCGGCTCGTGCGGTGGACGCTTGAGTTCACCGCCGGCTGGGATGTGGTGACGGCCGGCTCAGGCGCCGCCGGCATCGAGCTCGCTCGCAGCGCGACGCTGGACGTGATCCTGGTGGACGTCATGATGCCGGAGATGGACGGGTACGAAGTGTGCCGGCGGCTGAAGGCGGACCCGGCGACTGGGAAGGTGCCGATCATCCTGCTCACCGCCCGCCGCGATCTGAACCAGGCGCGTTTGGCGGAGGTCGGGGTGGCGGGCGTCGTCCTGAAGCCGTTCCAACCGGACGACCTCGCGCGCCAGGTCCGGGAGTTCTGCCCCTGACGAGCATCGATCCCCTGGCCGCGGTGCGGGCCGAGTTCGCGGCCGGGCTGGGGCTGCGCATCGAGACGCTGCGGCGGGCGGTGCAGGGGCTCGAGGGCGGCTTTCGCAGCGAGGACGCGCAAGCGCTGTACCGCGCCGCACATTCGCTGACGGGGACGGCGGCGAGCTTCGGGGCGGAAGGCCTGGCGCACGCGGCGGGCGATCTCGAGGACCTGGCGCGCAGCTGGCTGGAGCGCGGGGTGTCGTCGCCGGAGGAGTGGAGCGCCGCCGCCGCGGCCGTCGCGGAGCTCGATCTCGCCGCGCGCGAATACCGGGCCACCCTGCAGTCGGGCACCGCCCGCTCGTCGGCGGCCCGCCTGGCGGTCGTCGGGGAGCTGTCGTCCCTGATTCACGCCGCCGTGGACATGCGCGAGATCTTTCAGGGCGCGATCCAGAAGGTCCAGCGGGTGCTCGATTTCCGGCGGGCCAGCGTGGTCCTCATCGACGAAGCGGCGCGGCACTACTACATCCATACGCTGTACGACCGGGCGCAGGGCGGGTTCGTCCCGGGGGAGGCGGTGTTCCCCGTCGAACGGGGCGTGACGGGTGAGGCGATTCGCGTGGGGCGGCCCATCCGCGTGGACTCGCTGGCGGGCACCGAGGGCATCCTGCTGCAGGAAGGGAAGCGCATCTCGGCGATGATCGTGCCGTTGCACGTCGGTGACCGCGTGATCGGCGCGCTGAATTTCGGGCATGAAAACGAGGGCCATTACACGGAGGAGGACCTCGACTGGGCGGTCGTCCTGGGCCGGCAGATCGAGACGTCGTTGTACTACTCCAAGCTCTTGAGCACGATCGCGCAGCAACGCGAAGCCCTGGCGCGGGAGCATGCGGCCGTGCAGGCCCAGCGGAACCAGCTGGAAGCGCTGATCGATGCGAGCGACGCCGCGATCATGCTGGTCGGGCCCGATCACCGGATCGCCTATGCGAACGCCGAGATGGCCACGCTGGTGGGCATTCCCCGTGAGGCGGTGCTCGGGGCGAGCGTCGAGAGCCTCCAGCGCTTCTTCGCCGGGTCCTTCGTCGATCCGGCCGCACTCGCCGCCCAGGGGGAGGCGCTGGACGGGAAGGCGACGCTGCACGACCGGGTGGACCTCGCGTTCCCGCGTCGCGCGGTCTACCAGCGCGTGGTGGCCCCCGTGCGCGACCGCGGCGGCGCCCTGCTCGGGCATATCGTGCTGTACCGGAACGTGACCCACGAAGTGGCGGTGGAGCGCGCGAAGACCGAGTTCGTCTCGGTGGTCAGCCACGAGCTGCGCACCCCGATGACGTCGGTGAAGACGTCGTTGTCGCTGTTGCTCGGCGGGGCCGCGGGGCCCCTCGAGGCCGCCCCGAGAGAGCTGCTCGAGATCGCCCTCCGCAACGCCGACCGGCTGATCCGGCTGGTCAACGATCTGCTCGACCTCTCGCGCCTCGACGCGGGGCGCATGGAGTTCCGCCTCGAGCCGGTGTCGCTCGAGGACGGCATCGCCGCCGGGCTGGAGACGGTAGCGGCGTTCGCGAAGGAGCAGGGGGTGACGCTCGTGCCGCGGCCTCCCGTCGAGCCGCAGGTCGTGCAGGGCGTTCGTGACCGCGTGCTGCAGGTGTTCGTCAATCTCCTCGCCAACGCCATCAAGTTCTCACCTCGCGGCGGGCAAGTGGAGGTGCGGTGGTGGCGCGAGGAAGGCTATGCCGTGACCGAGATCTCGGACCAGGGCCCCGGGATCCCGGCCGACAAGCTCGTCACGATCTTCGAGCCGTTCACGCAACTCGACAGCTCGACGACGCGGCAGCACGGCGGCGCCGGGCTCGGCCTCACGATCAGCCAGCGCATCGTCCAAGCGCTGGGCGGCCGTGTGTGGGTGGACAGCGAGGTCGGCAGCGGCGCGCGCTTCTTCGTTCGCCTGCCGCTCGCTTCGGCGGCGAAGCCCTAGTTCCTCGGCGACATCGGCGCGTCCAGCACCTCCCGCACCCGCTCCCTGAGCTGGCGCACCGTGAACGGCTTGGCG
>DASYRJ010000109.1:0-14038 GCA_036004525.1 Gemmatimonadales bacterium
CGGCCGATCGGCGCCTGATCTATGAGCACCACGTCCTCCAGAACCTCCCAACCCTCCAGAACGCTCACTTCTCCGACCGGCTCACCGAGATGCTGCTTCGCGGTGTGCATCCCCCGGAGCCGCGCCTCGAGCTGGCGGTACAGGACGTCGTGTACCAGCGTGGACTTGCCGGAGCCCGACACTCCCGTCACGGCGGTGAGCGTGCCGAGCGGAATCCGGGCGTCCACGCCCGCCAGGTTGTGCAGCCGGGCGCCCTTGATCCCGAGCCAGCGGGCGGCGGGACGTCGGGCGGACGGCACGCCGATGCGCTTTTCGCCGGAGAGGTACTGCCCCGTCAGGGTGCCGGCCTCGCGCACGCCCGCCGCGGGTCCCTGGTACACGAGCTGCCCGCCGGCCTCGCCGCTGCCGGGGCCCAACTCCACCATCCAGTCGGCCGCGCGCATCGCCGCCGGGTCGTGCTCCACGACGACGACGGTGTTGCCGGCGTCGGCGAGGCGGCGCAGCAGGCCGAGCAGCCGGTCCACGTCCGCAGGGTGGAGCCCGATGGATGGCTCGTCGAGCACGTACAGCGTGTCCACCAGGTGCGAGCCGAGCGCGTTCGCGAGCGCGATGCGCTGGGCCTCGCCGCCCGAGAGCGTGCGCGTCTGGCGATCGAGCGTGAGATAGCCCAGGCCCACGTCATTCACGAAGTCGACGCGGGCGGCGAGCTCCTTCAGGATGTGCGTTGCGACTTGGCGCTGGAACGGCGGCAGCTCGAGGGCGCGCAGCCAGCGGGACAGCTCTGCCGCCGTGACCGCCGCGGCTTGTGCGATGGTCCGGCCCGCGACGCGAACCGAGAGCGCCTCCGGCTTGAGCCGTGTGCCCCCGCACGCGGGGCAGGTCTTGGCCAGCTGGTATTGCCGCAGGAACACCCGGATGTACTGCTTGTAGCGCTTCTCCTCGAGCCGTTCGAGGAACGGGAAGATCCCGACGTAGCGTCCGCTCGTGTCGCGCAGCAGGAACCGCCGTTCGCTATCCGGGAGCTCGCGCCAGGGTGCGTCCAAGGGGATTCGCCGCGCGCGCGCGGTCTCGCGCAGCAGCCGGCGGCGACCCTCGTAGCGCGGCTTGGTCCACGGGTCGAGGGCGCCATCGGCCAATGAGCGGCCCGGGTCGGGGACGATGAGCGACTCGTCGTACTCGAGCACCGCGCCGAAGCCGTTACAGCCGGGGCACGCGCCTCGAGGATTATTAAAGGAGAAGAGCGCCGGCGTCAGGACCGGGGCGGGCGTGCCGCAGGCCGAGCAGGTGGGGTGTGCCGAGAACCGGCGCCGGTCGCCGTTGGCCAGCGCCAGCGCTACGCCCTCGCCCTCGCTGAATGCCGTGGCCACGGCGTCGGCCAGCCGCCCCCGATTTCCGTCGGTTGGAGCGATGCGATCGACGACGACGAGTACGTCTTTCCCCTCCCGGACGCGCCGCTCCGCGTCGGGCTCGTCGAGCCGCACGACGGCGCCATCCACTTGCGCGCGGATGAACCCCGCGGCGCGCAGCTGAGCCGCCACTTCGACTTCCGGACGATGCGCGGACGGGGGCAGAGGAAAGGCCACGACCACGTTTCCCGTCTCCCGCATCCCGTTTCCCGTCAGCACCTCGTCCACCACCTCTTCCACCGTATCGACCTTCACTTCGTTTCCGCACCGCACGCAGTACGGCGTCCCCGCCCGCGCCCACAGCAGCCGCAGGAAGTCGTAGATCTCGGTCGCGGTGCCGACGGTCGAGCGGCTGGAGGTGGTGGGGTTCTTCTGCTCGATCGCCACCGCCGGCGACAGCCCCTCCAGGGCGTCCACCAGCGGCTTCGGCATCCGTTCGAGGAACTGCTTGGCGTACGTGGACAGGGACTCGATATACCGGCGCTGCCCCTCGGCGTAGAGGGTGTCGAACGCCAGCGAGCTCTTCCCCGAGCCCGATGGCCCGGTCACGACCGACAGGGCGCGGCGGGGGAACGCGACCGTGATGCCCTTGAGGTTGTGCTGGCGCACGTTGCGGACGACGACGTGCTCGGGGGGATGGCGCATAACCTTCTAAAATAACAGCTTTGGCGCTCAGATGGCCCTCGCCCTAACCCCGCGCCTGTTGCGCCGCGGCCTCGAGTTGTTTGCCGGGATCTCGCTGGCGGCGCTCGCCCTCCTCCTCTCGTACTACCTCATCCGGTTCGGCGACCGCATCGACGTCTTTCTCGCGCCCTTCCTCCGGTTGCATTGGGGTTGGGTGGCGGTCGGGCTGGCCCTCGCCTCGATGGACTGGGTGGGCGGCGGCATCCGCCTGTGGGTCTGCGCCCGCCACGTGCACCCGGGCGTCCGTGTGCGCGACATGATCCTGGCGGGGGGGCTGGGCGCCTGGGGGGCGTACCTGACGCCGTTTCAGTCCGGCGCGTCACCGATGATCGTCTGGACGATGCGCCGCGCCGGCATCAAGCTCCCCGAGGCGCTCACCTCGGTGTTCATGACCTTCGTCGCGACCGTGATCTTCTTCGCCATCGCGGGCCCGCTGGCGATCTGGTTCGGCGCCGGCCGGTCGCTCGAGCAGCACGGCCTGGTCCTCGGCATCACGCTCTACGGCTTGTTCAAGACGAGCCTCACCCTGTTCGGCCTCATCGGGGTGGTGATGCTGATCGCGGTGTTCTTCCCCGATGTGCTCCGCCGGTTCGTGCGCTGGCTGGCCGGCCGGGTGGGGCGGCGCAGCCAGCGCATCGCCGCGCAGATGGATGCCGTGACGGCCGGCCTCGATCGCGCCCACGAATGCATGGTGGCGTTCGGCAGCCCGAAAGGCTTGCTCACCCTGTTCTGGGCCGTGCTCATTTCGGCGCCGTCCCACGCCAACAAGCTGCTGGCGGGATACGTTACGCTGCGCGTCCTGGGGATCCCGGCCGACTTCTTCGACATCCTGCTGCTGCAGACCCTCATCTCGTTCCTCTTGTACTTCGCGCCGACGCCCGGAGCCTCGGGGCTGGCCGAGCTCCTGTCGGCCGCGGTCATGTCGCTGTATGTGCCGCGCGAGCTCACGCCGAGCTACACCCTCATCTGGCGGTTCATCAACAGTTACGCGACGGTGATCGTCGGCTCGCTGCTCTTCTGGCACTGGCTGCGGCGGGGGCTCATCGGGCGTGAGGAGTCGGTGCTGGCGAGCTAAACGCTGCTTCCTTGCCCGGTTACGGGGAGCGGCGTAACTTCCCCGCTGTCCACGGGGGCGGGAGGAGCAAGCGCATGGCATTACTTGAAATGGGCGGTCGGAAGTTCACGATTCCCCCGGGGGATGTGCTGCTAGGCAGCGACGCCGGGTGCGCAGTCAACCTCAGCGGTGCCGGCGTCCTTCCCCGTCACGCCAGGCTCAAGGGGCTCCCGGACGGGCAGGTCGTGATCACCAAGGCGGTGCCGGAGGCGGAGGTCCTGATCAACGGCGTCCGGCTGGGGGCCGAGCCGACCCCGCTGCTGCATGGAGACAAGGTCGAAGTCGCGGCCCACGAGCTCACCTTCGTGGACGAGCGCCGCAGTGGCAGCACCCAGTACGTGCAGGCCATGAACCTCCCCCAGGCGATGGAGAAGGCCAAAGCGGACGCGAAGAGCGGCAAGGTGACCGGGAACACGGGCGGCCGCGTCGTATCGCTGACCGATGGCCGCGAGTACGCGATTGCCGGAGCCTCGTTGGTGTTCGGGCGCGACGCCACCAGCGACGTCGTGGTTGCCGGGAAGGACGTGTCACGGCGCCACGCCGAGATCGTGCAGACCCCCAAGGGTTATCTGGTGGTCGACTCGAGCACCAACGGCACGTTCGTGAACGAGGAGCGGGTTGAGGGTCAGCGCCTGCTGGCGCGCGCGGACGTGATTCGCATCGGGGACGAGAACTTCCGGTTCTACGCCGATGCCGCGCCCCAGGCGGCGCCAAACCCTCAGCCGGGGCCGGCCGCTAGCGCGCCGCCGGTCGCGCCCCAGACTTCAAGCGAGCGGCTCAAGAACACAGTGCACGGCACACCGGGTCCCCCCGCCCCCGCCCCCTCGGGGCGGTCGTCGGGCGCCGTGCTGGGCAACTTCCTGGTACGCTCGGGGGCCCTCAAAGGCCAGCGGCTCTTCGTGAGGACTCCCGTCGTCAATATCGGCCGCGCCGACTACAACGATTTCGTACTCCCCGACGAGTCGGTGTCCACGACCCACGCCAAGCTGCAGCGGCGGGAGGGGGTGTGGGTGCTGGTGGACCTCGATTCGACGAACGGGACGTTCGTGGATGGGGAGCGGGTGAAGGGGGAAGCGCCGCTGGCGCCCGGGACGAACGTGCGCTTCGGCGACGTGGCGCTCATCTTCGAGCCCACGGACGACGCCGCGGGCGTCGCCAAGGGCGGCGGGACGCGGATGATCGATGTGATGAAGCCCGCGCCGACGCCGCAATCGGTCGCTCCCGCGCCGTCCCCCCCGGCCCCCGCGGCCCCCGCGGCCCCCCCGCCCGCCGCGCCGGCCGCGGCTCCCGCCCGCCCGTCCCCCCGCCCAGCCCCCGCTCCCGTGCCCACGAAGCCCAAAGCGGCACCGAAGCGGCCGGCGGGAAAGGGCGGAACGCCGCCGGTGGCGGAGCAAAAGAAGGGGAAGGGATGCGGGGGGAGCGCTGCCGTTCTCGTGTTGGGATTCGTCGCGATCGCATACTGGATTTTCATCTAGCGGGTTTGCGTGCACATCACTGCGGCAGGCCGTACCGACGTCGGCGTGATCCGGTCGGGGAATGAGGACAGCTACCTCATGGTTCCCGACCGCGGCATCTTCGTCGTCGCCGACGGCATGGGGGGGCACGCCGCCGGCGAGGTGGCGAGTGAGATGGCGGTACGCTTCGTGGCGCGCGAGCTGGCGTCGCTGCGCGGGCTCGGGGACGAGCAAGTGGCGGAGCGGATGCGCACGGCGATCCGCACCGCGAACGGCGCGATCTTCCAGCGTACGCTCACTGAGCACGACAAGCGCGGCATGGGGACCACGGTCACCGCGCTGGCGCTCTACGGGACGCGGTTCCTGATCGGCCAGGTGGGCGACAGCCGGGCGTACCTGTTGCGCGACGGCCGCCTCAGCCAGGTCACCAAGGACCACTCGTACGTGCAGGAGCAGGTGGACGCCGGGTACCTGACCCCCGAGCAGGCGCGCTCGCATCCGTACAGCAACGTGATCACGCGCTGCGTCGGGGCGAACAGCGATGTGATGCCCGACATCTACGTGGGGACGGTGAAGCCGCGCGACCTGTTCCTGATGGCCTCCGACGGGCTCACCGGCATGCTGGAGGACTACCAGCTCGCGGAGATGCTGTCCCCCGAGCGGATGCCCCAGGAAGAAGTGGACACGCTGATCGCCGAAGCGAACCGCCACGGCGGCCTGGACAACATCACCGCCATCATCGTGCGTATCGACTCGGTCGAGGCTCCGGCGGTCGACACCACGACCACGACGCAAACGATCGCCAAGCCGCGGACGTCGGGCGAGACCACGGTCAAGAAATAGCTGCCGCCACCTCGTCGCGCGGGGTCGTCACCAGATCGATCACGACTTTCGCCCGTATCGTCGCCGGCCGCAGCACGAACACGCGCAGGCGCTGCGCCGAGCGATGCAGCTCGGCCGCGACGCGCGGCAGGCCCAGGTGCTCCGCGGCGCTCCCGGAGCGACCCACCACGGGGATGGCGACGTCCAGCATCCCCGGCTTCGACGGAAAGTCCAAGAACAGCTCGCCCGCGCGGAGCCCCGCTTCCCGCGCCAACCGGTCCTCGACGCGCTCGAGCAGGTCGGGGTCGCGGGCGGGCCAGTCGGCGGTCTCGCTCGGGAGGTCGGTGCCCGGGATGTCGAGCGCGCGCTTGGCGAGGCGCCGCTCCCGCAGGGCGCCGGCCAAGCCGGTCGGGTCGCGCTGCTGCAGCTCGTGGATCAACCCGTCGTCCGTGGCGACCGCGACCCCCTCGGCCGTCATCCCGCCGGCCGCGATGGTACGCCGCACCAGCCGCTTGAACATGGCGGTCGCGCTCCGCACGGCGTGGTGCCAGTACACGTTCCGGTACATCTGGTACTTGGCGAACAACAACGACTCGAGCGCGGCCAGCCCCTTCGCGTGCAGGGCCAGGACGCCGTCGGCCAGGGTGAGCGAGGTGAGGAGGCGGTCGACGTCGATCACGCCGTAGGGCACGCCGCACATCGTGGCATCGCGCGAGAGGTAGTCGAGCTTGTCCACGTCGAGCGAGCCCGCCACGATCCCCGCGAGGGGAGAAGGGCTCGTCCCCTGAATCAGCGGCAGCAACGCGGCCGCCGGGGTGCCGAGGCCCTCGAGCGCGGCGGCAAGCGGACCGGTCGTCAGGTGGCGCGTCGCGAGGTCTTCGTGGTGCGGGAGCCCTGCTTCCTCCAGGGAATGGGAGAAGGGGTAGTGGCCGATGTCGTGCAGCAGGGCGGCGAGCCGGACGCGCAGCCCCTCGCCCGGGTCAGGCCGCCGCCCCTCGAATTCCTCCAGCTGGGCGAGCACCCGGCGGGCAAGATGATAGGCCCCCAAGGCGTGCTCGAAGCGCGTGTGCGTCGCCCCGGGATACACGAGAAAGGCGTGGCCGAGCTGGCGCACGTAGCGGAGGCGCTGGACCGCGGGGGTGTCGACGACCGCCAGCGCCTCCGGCTCGAGGCGAATGTTGTTCCAGAGGGGATCGCGGACGACCTCGAGCCGCGTCAAGGCGTCTGGGGGGGGCCGGCCTCCCGCACGGCGGGGTGCACTCGGGTCCCGAACTGCTCGAAGTTCTGGCGGAACAGCCCCGCCAGCCGGACGGCCTGCGCGTCGTAGGCGGCGTGGTCGCTCCAGGTGCGTCGCGGGTCGAGGACCTCGGCCGGGACACCCGGGATATGCTGGGGAACCTCGAGGCCGAACACCGGCTCGCGCCGGGTCGCCGCGCGATCGAGCAGGCCGGACAGCGCCGCGCGGATCATCGCGCGCGTGTGCGACAGGCGCATGCGGTGTCCCACGCCGAACGGCCCGCCGGTCCACCCCGTGTTCACGAGCCAGCACTGCACGCCGTGTTTCGCGATGCGCTCGCCCAGCATCTCGGCGTACACGTGCGGGTGGAGCGGCAGGAACGGCGCGCCGAAGCAGGCCGAGAAGGTCTCCTTCGGCTCGGTGACGCCCCGCTCGGTCCCGGCGACCTTGGCCGTGTAACCGGAGAGGAAGTGATACATCGCCTGGGCGGGCGTGAGCCGGGCGATCGGAGGCATGACGCCGAATGCGTCGCACGTCAGGAACACGATGTGTGACGGGTGCCCCGCCATGCCTCCCGGGATGTGGTTCGGGATGAAATGGATCGGATACGAGGCCCGCGTGTTCTCGGTGATCTCCTGCGAATCCAGGTCGACGGCGCGCGTCTCGGGGTCGACGACGACGTTCTCCAGCACCGTCCCGAACATCCGCGTGGTGGCGTAGATCTCGGGCTCGCCCTCGCGCGACAGGCGAATGACCTTGGCGTAGCATCCGCCCTCGAAGTTGAACACGCCCTGGTCGGACCAGCCGTGTTCGTCGTCGCCGATGAGCTTGCGCTCCGGGTCGGCCGAGAGGGTCGTCTTGCCGGTGCCGGAGAGGCCGAAGAACAGCGCCACGTCGCCGGCCTCGCCCAGGTTGGCCGAGCAGTGCATCGAGAGGATGCCCTGGGTCGGCAGCAGGTAGTTGAGGATCGTGAAGATCGATTTCTTCAGCTCGCCCGCGTAGCGGGTGCCGCCGATGAGGATCGTCCTCTGGCCAAAGCTCACCACGATGAACGTGCCCGACCTGGTGCCGTGCACCGCGGGGTCGGCGTGGAACTCGGGGGCGTGCAGCACCTGGAAGCCCGGGGTGAAGGCGAGCAGCTCTCCCGGGGCGGGGCGCAGGAACATGTTGTACACGAACAGCGCGTGCCACGCATTGGGCGTCACGAACCGAATGGAGAGCCGCGAGGCGGGGTCGGCGCCGGCAAAGACGTCGCGTACGAACAGCTCCTGGCCGTTCAGGTGCGCCACGACGTCGGCGTGGAGCCGCTCGAACCGCTCCGCGGGCAGCGGTTGGTTCACCTTGCCCCACCAGATGCGGTCGGCTGAGCCCGGCTCCTGCACCAGGAACTTGTCGTTGGGGCTGCGGCCGGTGTGCGGCCTGGTGACGGCACAGAACGGGCCGTGCGCCGCGATCACGCCCTCGCCGCGACGCACCGCGTGCTCGTAGAGCTCGGGGGGCGTCAAGTTCCGGTGCACCGCGTGCTCCGGCGCGAGCGTGACAGGGGCCGTCAGCGTCATGCCGGCGGATTCCTGGGGTGTTCGAGCGCGTCCACGGCGGCGATCACGGCGATGTTCACGATGTCGGGCACCTCTGATCCCCGCTGCAAGACGTGGACCGGACGGTCCATCCCCACGAGGATGGGCCCGATGGCCTGCGCCCCTCCCAACCGGTCGAGCAGCTTGTAGGCGATGTTCGCCGAGTCCAAGCTGGGGAAAATCAACACGTTGGCGGCGCTGCGCAGCTTGGCGAAGGGGTAGGTGCGGGTGAGAATGCGCTCCACCACGGCCGTGTCGGCCTGCATCTCGCCGTCCACCTGGAGCTCCGGCTCCCGCCCGTGGAGCAGGGCGACCGCGCGCTGCACCTTGTCGGCGGCCGGGTGCTTGACCGAGCCGAAGTTCGAGAAGGACAGCAGCGCCACGCGCGGCTCGACGCCGAGGCGCCACACGAACCGCGCCGTCGCCGACGCGATCTCCGCCAGCGTTTCGGCGTCGGGGTCGATGTTCACCGTGCAGTCAGCGAAGAAAAACGTCTGCTGGCGGAAGATCATCATGTAGATGCCGCTGACGTGCTTCCGGCCCGGCTCGGCGCCGATCACCTCGAGGGCGGGACGGATCGTATCGGGATAATGCAGGTCCTCCCCGGCGACCAGTGCGTCGGCACGACCCGCACGCAGCATCAGGAGGCCGTAATACATCGGGTCCATCACGCGGGCCCGCGCCTCGCGCAGGGTGATGCCGCGCCGCTGCCGGCGCTCGAACAGCTCCCGCGCGAGCGTGTCGTGGTCCGCGGCACTGCGCGGGTTCGCCAGCTCGATGTCCTCCAGCGTGACGGCCGCGTCGTCGGCCTGGCGGCGGATCGCGTCGGGATCGCCGAGCAGGATCGGGTGCGCGATGCCTTCGTCGGCGAGGATACGCGCCGCGCGCAGGACGCGGGGGTCCTCTCCTTCGGGGAACACGATGCGCCGCGGGTCCTGCTGGGCGCGCGTGATCAAGCCACGCATCACCTGGCGGGCGCGCCCCAGGCGCGCCTCGAGCTCGGCGCGGTACGCCTCCACGTCGATCATCCGCCCCGCGACGCCCGATGCCACCGCCGCCCACGCCACCGCCGGCGCCACCCACAGCAGCACGCGCGGATCGAACGGCTTGGGGATCAGATAGTCGGCGCCGAACTTCAGGCGTTCGATCCCGTAGGCCCGCATCACTCCCTCGGGCACTTCTTCCTTGGCGAGCGCCGCGAGCGCGCGCGTCGCCGCCATCTCCATCTCCTCGTTGATCTTTTTGGCGCGTACGTCGAGCGCGCCGCGGAAAATGAACGGGAACCCGAGGACGTTGTTCACCTGGTTCGGAAAGTCCGACCGGCCCGTCGCGATGATCGCGTCGGGCCGCGCCTGCCGCGCCTCGTCGGGCATGATCTCGGGCGTCGGATTCGCGAGCGCAAATACGACCGGCGTGTCGGCCATCGCCTTGAGCATGTTCCCGGTCACGATCCCGCCGACCGACAGCCCCACGAACACGTCCGCGCCCTTGAGCGCGTCGGCGAGCGTGCGTGCCTCGGTCTCGGCCGCGAACCGGCGCTTGTACTGGTCGAGCCCCTCGCGCCCGGTGTGAATCACGCCCTGCTGATCGCACATCACGATGTGCTCGCGCTGCACGCCCAGGCGCACATAGTGCTCCGCCGTGGCGAGGGCGGCCGCACCCGCTCCCGAGAACACCACCCGCACCGCGCCCAAGTCCTTCTGCACGACCTGCAGCGCGTTGAGCAGCGCGGCACCCGAGATGATCGCAGTCCCATGCTGATCGTCGTGAAATACCGGAATGCTCAGCGTCTCGCGCAGGCGCTGCTCGATGTAGAAACAATCCGGCGAACGGATGTCCTCGAGGTTGATCCCGCCCACCGTGGGCTCGAGCAGCTGGCAGAATCGGATCACGTCCTCGGGATTCTCCGACGCGACCTCGAGATCGAACACGTCGATGTCCGCGAACGCCTTGAACAGGATCCCCTTGCCCTCCATCACAGGCTTGCCGGCGAGGGGGCCGATGTTGCCGAGCCCCAACACCGCCGTCCCGTTGGACACCACCGCCACCAGGTTACCCTTGGCGGTGTAGGCGTAGGCGTCCTCCGGCCGCTTGGCGATCTCGAGACACGGCTCCGCCACGCCCGGGGTGTAGGCCAGGGACAGATCGCGCTGGTCCTTGAAGGGCTTGGTCGGCGAGACCTGGATCTTGCCCGGGCGGCCCTGCGCGTGATAGTCGAGGGCCTCCTGGCGCCGGCTGGACATCGAGGACACAAGTCCTTTTTGGAGAAGGGGTTATGCTAGAGGCGGGGGAGGGGGATGTCAAGGCGAGGGCGGCGGCCCAATCGTAGGTGTCGTGTGGTAGAGCACTTCCACCGTCGCCCGGTCGCGCCCGGTGGGGGTCTGCACGCGCGGTGAGCCGAACATCAGGTCGGTGACTGCCGGGCTGTGCGTGAGGATACCCAGGGTGTGGCCCACCTCGTGCGTGGCCACGCGCGGCAGGCATGCCGCCACCTGGGCGAGGGTGTAGCCCGTGCTCACGCTGACTTCCACTCGCATCGGACCGGTCATCGTGTTCGTCGAATCCACGAGGAACGAGGTGATCCCACCGCACGCCCCCACGGCTCCGGCGGTATCCGGTGGGACGTCGGGGGGGACGCTATCCGCCCACCGGACGATGACGTCGGCCGAGCCGGAGTCGGCGACGAGCACGCCGCGGAATTCGCCGTAGAGGAACTGCCGCTCCCACGCGCGCAGCCCCTCTTGAACCAGAGCTGCCATCGCACCGGCGGTGTCGGCGAAATAGCGGACCGGAAGACGCTCGACCGGCCAACGGAACACGGCACCGGCCTGATCGAACGTGTACCGCGGTGTCCGACCCGGCGGGGTGAGGTCGCCGCAGGCGAGAGCGCCGGCGGCGACGAACCCGATGAGGACGCCGGCGGCGCCGGGACCACCCTTCACGGCGCTCGCCCCTCCCCCTGACCTCTCCCGACTACGCGCGCGCTGACGGTCAGCGCGATCCGATGCACGGGCCGAGGATCGGTGAATCCGGTACTCCGGAGCGCCGGCGTGATGAACTGGTGCAGGTCGTACCGCGCCTCGACCGCGAGCCCGCGGCGGGCGCCGAGTGTCGGCGCGTAGGTGGCCGCCACCGTGAGCAGCGGGAACAGACCTCCCGAGCCCTGCCGGAACACGCCCGTCTGTGCGGTCGCGTAGCGCAGCCCACCCGCGCCGGCGCGGGCGGACAGGCCCGGCGCGAGGTCGTGCCGCAAGGCGACCGTGAACGCCACCGCCGTGAACGCCCCGGCATCGAACGATGCGCCCGCTTCGTGGCGGCGCAGCCCGCTGGGCGACACGTCGAGGCTGACATCTGCCGACCAACCGGGATTGAGGTCATGGCGCGCGGAGAGCAGCAGAGTGGGGGCCAGCGCCGGCCGCAGGTCGAGCGGGTTCACGATCGAGTCGTGGACCAGCGTGGAGCTATAGCGGACTCCGGCCGCGAGGTGGACGGAAACTTGAGCCGAAAGGCGACGGAAGGACGGAAGGACGGAAAGCAGCGGCATGAGCAGGCACAGCGACAATACCCAATCGTTCCGTCTTTCCGTCCTTCCGCCGCCGCTCATGCGGATGCCGCTCCGTTCCCCAGGCCGAGCTTGCGTAGCACTCCGGCGCCGAGGAGCACGAGGCCGTACATGCACACGATCGCCGGGCCGGTGGGGAAGTTGCCCACGTAGGATGCCCACAGGCCCAGCAGCGACGCGAGCGCCCCCGCGCCCCAGGAGATGAACACCATCCTCCGGATGTCGCGGCTGAACAAGAACGCCACGACCGCGGGTACGACCAGCATCGTGAACACCAACAGGACCCCGGCGACCGGCACCGACATCGTCACCGCCACGCCGAACGACACGTAGAACAGGAAATCCCAGAATCGGATGTTCCAGCCTTCGCGCTCCGCCTCGTCGGCATGGAAGGAGATTCTCAGGAATTGTTTCCGTAAGAAGAAATGCAGCAGCCCCAGGGCGGCATAGGCCGCGCCCTTCTTGATAATCGTGGGCCACGTGATCCAGATGATGGCGCCCTCGAGCACGTCGTGGATGGCCTCCGCGCCCCGGGGCGCCCGGTCGGCGACCAGGATGGCGGCGGCCGAGGCCACGACGTAGACGATCCCGATGATCGCCTCGTGCGGCACGCGGCCCTTGCCCCGGGTGCGGGTCAGCGCGAACAGGGCGGCGCCGATACACGTGAACACGAGGGAGAAGACGAACGCGGTGTGCGAATCCGGTGCGACGCCGTAGAGCAGCGCGACGACGCTGCCGAGCCCCGCCATCTGCGCGAGCGAGAGATCCACGAAGATGACTTCGCGGGCGATCACGTGGAGCCCCAGGTAGGAGTGAATGGCGACGAGCACCATGCACGCCACGAAGGGCGCCAGCATGAATTGGATCATCGGCCGGCGCCCGTCGGCGCGCTGAACGCCTGCGCCAGCTGGCCGACGAGATGATCGATCAGGTCGAAGTAGGTATTGACGCCCGGCGCGCCGCCCACGTTGGACGGGACGATGACCGCCGTGGCGCCCGTGCGCTCGGCCACCTGCTGGATCTGGTTGTGATCGAAGTACCCGGGTGACATGAGCACTCGCACGTGCCGCGCCTGCATCGTGGCGATCAGCTCCTGCACGTGCCGCGGCGTGGGCGGGATGCCCGGCTTCGGCTCGATGTAATCGACGCAGGGAATCCCGAACTCACGGGAGAAGTAGTCCCACTCCTTGTGGTAGCAGGCCATCTCCTTCCCGCGAAAGACCATTCCCTGCTTGAGCCACCCGCCGATCCGCGTCGCAAGGGGCGCGCCCTGGTACTGCCGCTGATTGAGGAAGTCGAAGAGCTTGCCCTGGCGGTCGAGGTCCGCCAGCGTCTGCCCGCCCAGGAGGCGAACCAGCTCGTCACCGTACAGGGCCCGGTACACGCGGTCTTCGAAATCCTTTTCCCGTCCGGTGAAGTACTCCGCGTTCTCCGGGGAGACCCGATTCAGGCCGGTCAGGATATTGCGGGCGATCTGGACGCCATTGAGCGGCTCGCTCCAGATGTGCGGGTTTCCGAAGACGTGAATGTCGCCGCCCGTGCGGGAAAAGCTCGCCGGCACATCGAGCAGGGAAATACCGGTGTACGCGGCGACGTACCCCGGAGCGCCCTCCGTCACCTTGGAGTTGCCCGCCTTGTCGAGCAGGGCGGGGACCCACAGCTCGAGGTCCAGCCCGGTCGTGACGAACACGTCGGCGCTCGCGAGTAGCGGAACGAAGCTCGGCTTGGGTTGGACGTAGTGGGGATTCTCGTCCCCCACGGCGATCGAGCTGACGACCCCGCGGTCGCCCACGATCTCGCGGGCGATGGCGGCGTACGTCGTGAGCGAGGTCACGACCTTGACCTTCGCGGGCGGTGGCGGCGTGACGCCGCCGGCAACCGCGAGCGAGAGCAGCAGCGGGATGAAGGCTATCATGTCAGTAGGTCTCGTGTTTGTGGGGACCGATCGCCCAGACCGCCTGGAAGGCGAGCTGGTTGGTGGCGGTTGCGGTCGCCACCTTCTGCCACTGGTATTGCGCGCGCAGGAATACCCACTCGCTCTGCCACAGCGTGAGCGAGGGGATCACCTGGCGGGTGATCTCGCCGAAGTCGGGTGACTCGACGTAGTCGTAGCGCACCCCGGCGATGAAGCGTTGATTCAGCTTGTAGGTCGAGCTGACGTAGCCGCCCAGACGCGTGGGAC
>DASYRJ010000110.1:0-25064 GCA_036004525.1 Gemmatimonadales bacterium
GTGGTACGAGCTGCGCCGCGTGCCCGAGGACGCCTCCGTCGAGATCGCCTACTTCGGCATCGTGCCGGCCGAGTTCGGCCGCGGGTTCGGCAAGCACCTGCTCTCCTGCGCGGTGCGGGACGCGTGGGCCCTCGGCCCGAAACGGGTCTGGCTGCACACCTGCACGCTGGATCATCCCAACGCGCTGCCAAACTACGTCGCCCGTGGTTTCACGCCCTACAAGGCTGAGGAGTATGAGGTCCCTGAATCCACAATCCGCACTCCTAAAACCGCCATTAGATTCCCCCGCGTGAATCTCAACTTCCAGCTGACGCGCAAGCGGAAGCTGCTGATCGCCGCCATCGTGCTGACGCCGCTCCTGCTCTTCGTCGTGTACACCTGGTCGGCCCTGGCGTGGAGTTACTCCCAAGGCGAGCGCGCAGGTTACGTGCAGAAGTTCTCCAAAAGGGGATGGGTCTGCAAAACCTGGGAGGGCGAGCTGGCGATGGTCTCGATCCCGGGGACGATGCCGGAGAAGTTCTACTTCACCGTGCGCGACGACGCCGTCGCCCACCGGATCAACGGCGCCATGGGCAAGCGGGTGTCGCTCTCCTACGAGCAGCACAAGGGCGTGCCGTTGCGCTGCTTCGGCGAGACGGAGTATTTCGTCACCAACGTAAAGGTCGTCGAATAAATGGCCGGCAACAGTTTCGGGAGTCGCGCGAGCCTCAAGGGCTACGAGATCCACCGGCTCGACGCGCTGGAAAAGCGCGGCTTGCCCGTCGCCCGGCTCCCCTATTCCCTCAAGATCCTGCTCGAGAACCTGCTGCGCCTCGAGGACGGGCGCGCGGTCCGCGGGGAAGACATCGAGAAGCTCGCCCGCTGGGACCCCAAGAAGGTCCCCGACGAGGAGATCGCCTTCATGCCGGCCCGGGTGCTGCTCCAGGATTTCACCGGTGTGCCGGCGGTCGTCGACCTCGCCGCCATGCGCGACGCGATGGTCCGGATGGGGGGCGGCGGTGACCCGAAGCGGGTGAACCCCCTGCTCCCCGCCGAGCTGGTGATCGACCACTCGGTGATCGTGGACGAGTTCGGCACCCCGACTGCCTTCCAGACGAATGCCGACCTCGAGTTCCAGCGCAACCGCGAGCGCTACGCGCTGCTGCGGTGGGCGCAGAAGACCTTCAAGGGCTTCCGGGTGGTGCCTCCGGACACCGGCATCGTGCACCAGGTGAATCTCGAATACTTAGCGCGAGTCGTGTTTACGTCGGACGGGCGGACCCTAAAGGACTCCCTAACGGTCGCGGGGGGACGGGCGGACGGCCCGCCACAAGCGTATCCCGACACACTCGTGGGCACCGATTCACACACGACGATGATCAACGGTCTCGGCGTGCTGGGCTGGGGCGTCGGCGGGATCGAGGCCGAGGCGGCGATGCTCGGCCAGCCGGTCTCGATGCTCATCCCGCAGGTCGTGGGCTTCCGACTCACGGGGCGGCTCGCCGAGGGCGCCACGGCCACCGACCTCGTGCTCACCGTCACGCAGATGCTGCGCAAGAAGGGCGTGGTGGGGAAGTTCGTGGAGTTCTACGGCCCCGGGATCGCCACGCTGCCCCTCGCCGACCGGGCCACGATCGGCAACATGGCGCCCGAGTATGGGGCGACGGTCGGCGTCTTCCCGGTGGACCAGGAGACGCTGCGCTACCTCGAGTTCACCGGTCGCCCGGCGGAGCAGGTGAAGCTCGTCGAGGCCTACATGAAGGAGCAGGGCCTGTTCCACGCCGCCGACGCGGGAGAGCCGGTGTACTCGGACACCCTCGAGCTGAACCTCGGCACCGTGGAGCCGAGCCTCGCCGGGCCGCGGCGCCCGCAGGACCGCGTGCCGCTACGCGAGGTGGGCAAGAACTTTCTCGAGACCCTGCCCACCCTGATGAAGTCCACCTCGCCCATTGCGGCGCCGACGAACGCCGCCCGCTGGGAAGAGGAAGGAGGCGGCGTAGTGACGACGGTGGAGGCGCCGGCTCGACGCACGCACGTCAAACTCCGCCTCGACGACGAGGAGCACAAACTGCACCATGGCTCCGTAGTGATCGCGGCGATCACGAGCTGCACCAATACGTCGAATCCGTCGGTGATGGTGGCGGCGGCGCTGCTCGCGAAGAAAGCGGTCGACAAAGGACTCAAATCGCAGCCGTGGGTGAAGACGAGCCTCGCTCCAGGCTCCAAGGTGGTGACCGATTACCTGCAGCAAGCGGGCCTGATGAAGCCGCTCGAGCAGCTGCGGTTTCACCTGGTGGGCTACGGCTGCACGACCTGCATCGGAAACTCCGGGCCTCTGCCGGAGCCCGTGTCGGCCGCGGTGGCCGAGGGCGAGCTGGTGGTGTGCGCGGTGCTATCGGGCAACCGCAACTTCGAGGGGCGGATCCAACAGGAAGTGCGGGCGAACTACCTCGCCTCGCCGCCGCTCGTGGTCGCCTACGCGCTCGCGGGACGGATCGACATCGAGTTCCACAACCAGCCGCTCGGCACTGGGAAGGACGGCAAGCCCGTCTTCCTGCGCGACGTCTGGCCGTCCGCCAAGGAGGTGGACGATGTGATCCGGACCTCCATCAAATCGGCGATGTTCCACAAGACCTACGGCGAGGTCTTCAAGGGAGACGAGCGCTGGAACGGTCTGCCGGTCCCCGAAGGCGACCGGTTCGCCTGGGAGCCGGACTCGACGTACATCCGCCGCGCACCGTACTTCGACGACATGCCGCCCCAGCCACGCCCCATCGCCGACATCCGGGGCGCGCGGGTGCTGTGCCTGTTAGGCGACAGCATCACGACCGACCACATCTCGCCGGCGGGCTCGATCCGCAAGACCAGCCCCGCCGGCCAGTATCTCATCGCACACGGCGTGGAGCCGGTGGACTTCAACTCGTACGGCGCGCGCCGCGGGAACCACGAGGTGATGGTCCGCGGCACGTTCGCGAACGTGCGCCTCAAGAACCAGCTCGCGCCCGGCACCGAGGGCCCGTTCACGGTCCATCTCCCCGACGGCGAGCAGATGACGATCTACGACGCGTCGGTGAAGTACGAGAAGGAAGGCACGCCGCTCGTCGTGCTCGCGGGCAAGGAGTACGGCTCGGGCTCGTCGCGCGACTGGGCGGCCAAGGGGCCGCGCCTGCTCGGCGTGCGCGCGGTGATCGCCCAGAGCTACGAGCGCATCCACCGGTCGAACCTGGTCGGGATGGGGATCCTGCCGCTGCAATTCCTCCCCGACCAGGGCGTCGAACCTCTCGGGCTCACGGGCAAGGAGCGATACGACATCGCCGGGCTGGGAGGGAAAGAGATGCCGGCCGAGCTGACCGTCCGGGCGACCGCGGACGACGGCAAGGTCACCGAGTTCCGCGCCACGGTGCGGATCGACACGCCGCAGGAGCTGCAATACTACCGGCACGGCGGGATTCTCGAGTTCGTACTGCGGCAGCTGGCGTACAGCGCGCCATGACGCCCCGGGCCCGTCGATCAGAGCTTAGAGGACGGCGCTCAGCGGGCAGGAGAACCCGGGGACAACGTCCTCCCCGTCGAGCGCGTCGTCACCTGTCAGGAGCGTCTCGTTTCCGTCCTCGCGATACGCCCGGGCCAGGCGGCGCTCGGGGTCGATGACCCACACGAGCCTAGTCCCCGCGTTCAGCCAATCCGCGACTTTGGCAAGCACTTCACCGGGCCGGTCGCGGGGAGAGAGCACCTCGATCACGAGGTCCGGGGCCAGCGCCAGGTAGCCTACAGGTCGTGGGTCGGGTAGGCGTTCGCGACGGATGAACGCGATGTCTGGTGCGCGCACCGTGTCCGGATCGCTGCGCAGCTGGAAGCCGGTCTCGGCTGCCAGGACGCGTCCCAGCTCGCGAGCGTCAACGTGGTCCATGAGACGCTTGGTGAGCCTGGCCGTCACGTCGCCGTGCAGATAGCCTGGGGGCTCGCGGACGGAGAGGACCCCGTGCACGAGCTCCACGTGCTTGTCCGGGATGTGCACGTGCAGCAGCTCGCCCGCGGTCATGAGGGCGGAGGGCGACATGTTGGGAACGTAGGCGCGCTCGGCGGGCATGGCAAGCGAAGTTGGCGATGGCGCGTCAACAGGCTGTCAACGCTAGCGCTGCCGGAACGATGACGCAAAGGCGACGCTCGCCACGATCACGTTGGCCACGATCACCGGCAGGGCGTGAATCAGCGCGCCATACACCCCCCACATGACGGCGGCCACCGCTTGAATCCGCCGCAGGGTCGCCGGCCGCTTGGCGAAGTACGAGGTCACAAAGATGGCGGTGGCGAGCCACCCGACCGAGTCGAGCATCATTCTTCCCCCACCGCGGCGCCTTCCCGGATCGTGAGCCAATCGGTGCGCACGCGGTCCCACTCCTGGATCACGAGCCCGTGGCTCTCGAACAGGGAGCGGATCTGGCTCGGTCCGAATCCGACGATCTCCTCGAGAATCGGTACGAGCACGCTCAACGCGTCGTCGGAGATCACCGTCCGTTTGGCGATCTGGGCGATCTCCCGGGCCTCCGAGGCCGCGATGGTAAAGCCGTCCCCCCGATTGACGTGGAGCATGACGGGGATGTCCGACTGGCCGTCGCCCACATAGACGACCTGCTCGCGCGGGACGGCGAGCTTCAGACGCAGCTCCTCCACGGCCGCCACCTTTCCGTAGCCGGCCCCCACGCGCACGATGGAATCGATCTCGGCCGTCTCCCCATCCCAGCCGAAGCGCGTGCCGATCACATGATCCGGCTGCACGATGCCGTCCAGCGCCGCAAGGACCACTTCCTCGGGTGCCGCCGAGATCACGTAGAAGTCGAAGCGGTGGCCGTCGATCCCCTGCTCGAGGACGCGGGCCAGCAGCTGGACGTTGCGCTTCAACCGGACGCGCCGGCCGACCTCGAGCAGGTCGGTTTTCTTCACGCGCCGGTAGGCGGGGTCGTGCGCCAGCAGGTACGCGAGCTCCGCGCCTTGCTGCACCAGGTTGAGGCGCGACAGACCCAGCACCTTCTCGCGGAACCCGGAAATGCCGAGAACCTCGCTCAGGACGATGCCGGAATCGTTGAAGCTCAGCGTCTGGTCGAAGTCGCTTGCCAGCAGGTAGTGCTTCTTCATTGTACGGACCTCTCGTCTCGACGCCCACCGACAAAAAGGCCCGCTCCGTCGAGAGGGGAGCGGGCCAACCTGCACCGTGCGACACGTTGCGTCGCGTTATCCAGCGCGTGCGCCCCACCCCTCCCCCTCCGGGGTGTGATTCGCCTTCTTGTGGAGCGGGTTCATGCCACAGCAGTGCGGACTCATGTGTGAATCGTACCGGGGCGCGCAGGGGTAAGTCAACCGTGGCGGCGTCACCATCGTGTCACGGTGTAGGGAGTCTCAAGCCTCGTTCATCGCTCCTTCACGCCCCGGTTGACAGCTTTCGCTCGAACCTCTGAACCGGGAGAGCAGGCGATGGTGATCAAGAACGTCGGTGCGACGGACTCCGGGCTGCGCGCCCTGCTCGGCGTCACTCTGCTGGGCATTTCGGCTTCATTCAACGACCGGCCGCTGCTCGCGGTGGGATCCGGGCTCATCGCTCTCGTGTTCATCGGAACGGCGCTGTTCCGGGTGTGCCCGCTGTACACCCTCTTGGGCATCAACACCTGCCCACGGGACGCGGAGCCAAAGCACGGCTGAAGTGCGGTATCACCGCACCGGGACCGCGGCTCCGTGGCACACGGTACACATCTCGAAGTTCTTACGGCGCATCCTGTTCGCGTCGAAGCCGGGCCCGTGGGGGTTGAAGTGCCGTCCCCCCAGCGCTGAGTGACACGTGAGACAGTCGCGCTCGGTGTGGCAGGCGACGCACGACTCGAGGCTCCGGCGGGCCGCTTGGCCATGCCCCAGCAGGAAGAATCGCTTCGCGTCGTGATAACCCGCCCCCAGGGGCCGGGTCGCCACGAGGCCTGATTTCGCGTGGCAGCCGGTGCAAAACGCCCCCACGCTGTGACAGTCGCTGCACGACGTCTCGCGCGCATACGCCGCTGCAGGGTGACGCGCGAGGAAGCCGGCCGGGTGGTAGCCGGACCCCGCGGCGGCCACGGGCCGGTGGCAGTCGAGGCATTCCGTGCGCACGTGACACCCCACGCAGCGCGAGCCCGCCGCAGCCGCTTCAGATCCGTGGCGATCAGTGAAGCTCGCGCCGTGTGACGCCGGCGCGCGCCGCGCGCCGATCACGGTCGAGCGGGGGTCAGAGGCAAGCGCCGCGATGGCGCGCGGCGGGGCGGCGCCCGCATGGCATTGGAAACAGAACTCCCGCGCGTGGCACGTGGCGCAGCTCGTGACGACGGCCCGTCGCGGCACGGAGCCGTGGCCGTCCCGGCCCGCGAACCGTGGATCGCCGTGCGACGGCGGCGCCGGGAAGGCCGCGATGTCTTCCGGAGTCAGACGGTCCGCCCGGGCGAGCGCGACGTGGCACGTGGCGCAGGCCGAATCGGGAGCCGCGAGGTGGGCGGTTTGAACTCCGTGGCATCGTAGACACCGCGCCACGACGGCCCGGCGGACCGCCATGCGCGGGGCTCCCGTCTCCGTGTGGCAGCTGGCACACGTGGCCGAGGAATCCTTGGCGGCGACGCCGTGTCGCGCGTGGTCAAACCGCAGGTTGCTGCGGTGGGCGACCGCCGGCGGGTTCCAGCTCACACGGGCCTCGATCGTCCCGTCGTGGCACGCGGCGCATGAGGCGGCGGGCGGCCAGACCGGGGCGCCGGCCTGCACGGCATCCGCGTGGCATGAGACGCACGAGGGGAACAACGATCGGTGCTTGAGGTGGTCGAACCCCTGCGCGGACGCCGGTCCCTGGGCCAGGGCCAGCGCGAGCACTGGGGCGGCTGCGATCACCGCGCCGCTCGCCCGCCCGGCATGCGGCGCACGGCCGGCGGGAGCACTCCGAGGTCGTCGCCCCGCCCGAACAGGACGACAGCGCCCACGGTGACGCGCCACTGGCCCCAATCGAAGGCGGCGGCGTCGGGCCGGTGCCGGTCCTCGACGTATCGCGAGGCGCCGAGGGAGAGGCGCAAGCGCGGCCCTGGCCCTGCGTCGGCCTCGAAGCCGTACAGGTGGAGGGCGGACTCGTTGTAGCGGAACTCGAGCGGCCGGTCGAGCGCGGCGCCGTGCACCGTAACGCTGTAGGGGCCCGACGGCGCGTACGTGATGCTGCCGCTTGCCCCGAGCGACGCAGCCCCGGGCCCGAACTCGCCGCGGTACCCGGCATCGACTGTCCACCCGGGAGCAGGCGTGGCCGTCACGCCCAGCTCGCCGCGCCACCCGGAGCGCTCAGCCTCGACAAGCGGTGTCGCCGCCTCGGCGGCGTCGAAGCGATAGCGCTCGCCGCGTGCCCGGAGCTGCACCTGCGGCAGCGCCCGGAGCGCCAGCCGCCCCTCCACGGCGCGGTAGGGGACGGGACTGAACGCGCCCCAGATGGTCCATAAATCGAAGTGGGGCCGATAGCGACGCGCCCCGACCGAAGCGCTGACGGTGCGCGTCGCATACCCGAGCGCCGCTTCGGCGCTGCCCCACCACCCCGCCGCGAGGTCGTAATCGGCGCCGCCCACCACGCTCCACCGCGCCGCCGGCCGGACCGCCCCCGAGAGCCCGACTCGCTCGGACACAAAGTAGTCGGATCGGGGATCGACCTCCCGCTGATAGTCCAGCCGCAGGTCGGCGCGCGGAGCGCTCCACCCCACGCCGATGCCCGCGACGAGCTGGCGACGCTGCGGCTGGAAGTCGTCGAGCGGGTTCAGCGCCGGGCTGGTCACGGGCAGCGCGACGCCGCGTGCGAGTCCCCAGCCCGCGTAAGCGGACGCCTCGAGACCGCGCCGGCCGTCGCGCAGCGTGACGGCCGCGCCGTCGAACCCCGTCGTGCCGAGCCGCGAAATCGCGACCTGGCGGCCGGCCCGCGCCGTCACCCGCTCGACCGCATACTCGACGTAGCCGCTCAGCAGCTGGACCGCGGGATCGGTCCCCGGCCAGGCGTCGGCGCCGCCCAGGTCGACGCCGGCGCGGGCGGTCGCGTGAGCGCTGAGGCCCCGCGCGCCGAACCCCCACAGCGTGAGATCGGCGCTCGTGACGAGCGGCCCGCCGTGCCGCACCGGTCCAGGTCGGAAGTACGTGCAGTACGACGCGGCGCTCGAACAGTGCACGGCGAAGCCGTCCGACGTGGCCGGCCCGCCGCCGGGGCCGGTGACCGTGTCGCTCGCCGGAATGCTGTCCAACTGCACCCCGCGGTAGCCTACTGCCTGGAGGCGGGTATCGACGCGCAGTCGGTAGCCCTGCGCGGCGAGCGCGCCGCCGGATATGGGCACGGCGAGGGCAAGGAGAAGCCGGTGCGCCGCCCTCACGTGCCCGCCCTGCGCAGGTGGGCACGGTACTCGACCGGCGCGGCCTGAAAGTGGCAGACGGTGCACTCGCGGTCGGCGTAATGATCCCGCTGCGGGGCATGACACGTGAGGCACAGGCCACGATCCGGCACCAGGGCGGCGACGGTGGCCTCCCGGTGGCACGCATCGCATGCGACGTGCGCTTCCACCGGCTCCTGGTGCGCCCCTGCCAGCTCGACGCCGGCGTGGCACGCCGCGCAGTCGCGGCGCGCTGTGTGATGGTCCTCGTGACACGCACGGCACCCCGCGACCGGCGCTGCGGGATCGAGCGTGACCGCTGCAGTGTGACACGTGACGCAGCGAACATCCGCGTGCCTCGCATGGGCGAACGCGACCTGGCGGTCCCTCGGCGGTCGTGGGCCGACTGCCACCTGCACCGTGGCCGGCCGGTTCGACGCTAGGTCATCACCTGTGTGGCAGGATGCGCAGTTGCTCGTCGCGGGCGCCTGATGGTGGCAGATCTGGCAGCCGCGGGGGGGCTGGAAAGTAAGGCGCGCGTGCTCCCGACTGGAGGAGTGGCAGGTGATACAGGCGAGTGATTTGTGGCGGTCGTGAGGGAAGGTGTCGGAGACGGCAGCGAGCGTGGAGCGGGGAGCGGGCGGCGCTGCACGGGGGGGCGACGCATCGCCCTTTCCCTTGGGGCGCTCCTGGGGCCGCGGAACCCACGACGTGCGGCGCAGGGCGCGCGTCGTGTCGAACCCCTCCGGCAGGTGGAGCCTCCCTCCTGTCCGCCGGTTCACTGCGGCATGGCAGCCGCTGCAGTCGCTTGCGTCAACGCTCGCCTGGTGCGGCAGGTGGCACAGCGCGCACCGCTCGGCCACGGCCTTGTGGCGCAGTCCCGTGTGGAACGGCTCGGACCGCCAATCGTCGTGACAGCCCGCGGACGCGCAGCTCTTGAGCGCGTCGCCAGGCTTCACCTGTGTGTGTGGATTGTGACACATCCCGCACGTCTGGCGGTGCGGGTCCCGCGCCGGATCGAAGTCCGCGAGCTTGGCCCGCATTTCGTGACAGCTGAAGCACTGCGGGGCGCCGGGTCGCAACGTGCCGGCGGCCGAGTCGCGCGTGGCGAGCAGCGGCACGTCGGCCGTGAACTGGTGACACATCACGCAGTGGAACCCCGTCTGGCCGCTCATTCTGCCGAGCTTGATCTCGACGTTCACATGGCACCCCGCCTGCGCGCAGGTCGAATCGGCGGGAATGAACCGGTGCACCTCGAGGCCGTGGCAGGTGGTGCATTGAACGCCGCGCAGCACGCTCGAGTCTGACTCGAGATGCACCCGGTGGCCCGCGGTCGTGGCGATCCGGCGCCACTTCTCCCTCTCCCGATCCCCCTGGACGTGACAGGCGGCGCAGATCCGCGTGGGTACCTTCGCGTGCATCTGGATCTCCTCAGGCCGGTCTGCCACCCACAGGTACAGCTGGCGCGTGCTGGCGAAGATCGATTGCTGGTGGCAGTCATGGCAGCTGAGCGAGTCGTGCTTGGAGCCCGAGAAGCGCTGGAACGGCACCTTCATGATGTGGCAACCGGTGCAGAAGGCGTTGTCGTGCCGCATGTAGTTCCAGCTGACCGTGCCGAAGCCCGCTGTGCCGAGCACGACCGCGGCGGCCGCGGACGCGAGACCGATCTTGACGCCGCGCGGCCGCCCCACGATCCATGCGACCGTCGCCCGACGCCGGCGCCAGAGCTGCCACAAGACGACCGCGGCGACCGCCAAGCCGAGAAAGAACCCGGCGATCTGGATCCACTGCGGGAGGTTAAAGAAGAAGCGGAGGACGGCGGCCACGCCGCCCGGGAGGGGCGGCGGGCCGACGGCCGTTTGCTGAAGCACCATGCCGGGAAGCTACCGCGCGGTGATGCGCCTGCCAGCAGAGCGTGGGAACGGCACGGTCCCCCTCGCCCCCAGAGGCCCCTCGAGGATACGCTGCACCGCGGGCGCCGGCGGCGTCCACCACGGCTGACCGACGTAGAGGTCGGTCAACTCATCCATGCTCGCGCGCAGGATTGCTTCGGCGTAGAACGGATTGTGAACGCTGTGCGACTTGTCGCCGTTGGCGTAGAGGAACACCCCGTTCGAGCCCTCGCCGACGGTGCGCACGTTGAACTCGGCGCCGTCGGCCGCGGTGATCAGGCTGTTCGACGAATTGAGATCGGTCGTATTCGCCTTGACCTTCGGCAGGATCCCGGAGTCCGCCGGAAAGGCATCGATCACCTCGTCCTCGTCGACGTCCTTCCACAGCGCGTCCGACAAGGCCTCGATGCGACCGCGCGCGACGGCGAACACGTTGGCCGCCTGCGCCTCGGTCGAGTGACATCCCGACGTGGCGCACGGCTTGAACGACCGGGCCGTACTCGTATAGGCGCAGTTGGTGATCGTATCGGTGGGCACCCCGTCGCCGCCGTAGCACGGAATGGGCCGGAAGAGATGGCCGGTCGCCTGGTTGAAGGTCCCCGCCGTGTCGGTCGTGGGAAACTTGAACAGGTGACAGCCCGCACAGAGCCGCGGGTTCGACGTCTGCGAAAAGTGGGTGGCGACGCTGGCCACGTTCAGCAGCACCGTGTCGACGTACGCAGGGTTCACGTACCCGGCTTCGCCGAGGAGCACCGCGCCCTGCGGTGCGTGGGGTTGATTGCCGCGCGCGTTGCTCGCCACGGGCACTGTGCGCCGGATGTGGCACTTCATGCACAAGTTCTGCGCCGGATCGGGATTGTCGATCGGGAACCGCAGCATCGCCGTGTTCGGCGATCCGTGGGGGTTGTGACACACCGTGCACGTGATCCCGAGGGCCGTGGTTGCGTTGACGGCCTGATCACGCTCGACATAGTTGGCGGTCACGCCCCACGCCCTGAGCACGAATCGGCCTTCGTGACAACTGACGCAGGTCGTGTTGGTGGGCGTCGCGACGTAGCTCGTGATCACCTCCGCGTTCGCCTCGGCGTGGCGTGACTGCTCCCATTCCTCAGCGAATGGATGGTGCGTCCCGGAGTGGCACTCGCCGCATCCGCCGAGACTGTCCACGGCGACGTGCACCGCGATGCTGGCACGTGGGGGTGTGCCGACGTCCGGCGTTTCGGCGTGCGTGAACCCCGGCCCGTGACAGCTCTCGCACTGCACGTCGTGGTAGGCGAGGTCGGGAACGGCGTTGTAGCCCACGTTGCCTGTCGTGGTGTTGCCTTTACCGCTCACCGTGTGGCAGCCGGTGCAGAACGGCTGGGGACCGGCCGCCTCCAGCGTCGCCCAGGCCCTGGCGTGGGCCGTGGTCTCCCAGTCGCGCTGGTGAGCGACGTGGCAGTTGCCGCAGGATGTCTGCTTGGTGTCGACGTCGAAGTAGCCGAGGAAGCCCCGAATCGAGTCGGCCGGCGGATTGAACGGCTCGCGGAAGCGATAGACGATCTTCTCGTCGGTACATGCACCGAGCGCAATGATCGTCGTGATGGCCACCACCAGGTGTGTGATCCTCATAACCGCCCCCCCGCCTCTGGGTTTGGCGCTCACCTGCCCAGTCTTAACCATGGCGGCGCACGAGTAAAGTCTGCATGAACGGATTGTGAAGGTCTCGCGGTGGTCTCCGGTTACTCGATCACGACGGGCTCCCGCTCCAACCACACCCCGAAGCGCTCGTAGACCGCGTGCTCGATGGAGGCGGCGAGCCCGAGGAGGTCCGCAGTCGTGCCGCCCAAATTCACCAGCGCGAGCGCGTGGCGGGTCGAGATCCCCGCGCCGCCATACCGCTGCCCCTTCACGAATCCCGCATGCTCCACAAGCCACGCGGCCGGGACCTTGACACCGCCATCGGCAGGGAACGAGGGCGTGGGGTCGGCCCCCCCTGAGGCGCGCCACCGGCGAGCCAGCTCGACGAACGCACCGGGCGAGAGGACGGGGTTGACGAAGAACGAACCGACGGAGCGTGCGTTCGGGTCCGCCGGATCGATCACCATCGACTTGCGGCGACGCAGCGCCATCACGGTCTGCCGCACCACCCGTATGGCCGCGGGCGGCGGCAACGCCTCGAGCGCGGCGCCCTGCCGAACCGCCTCCGCAAGCTCGGTGTAACGGATCTCCGGCGCCGCACCGCGTCGTACGCGCAGCGTAACGTCCAGTACCACGTAGCGGTCCCGATCGCGCCGCTTGAAGCGGCTGTCGCGGTAGCCGAGCTCGCATTCGTCGCGCGTGAAGACAACGCGGGTCAAGCGCTCACGCTCGAGGCAGGTAATGGACACGAGCGTGTCCGAGACCTCTTGGCCGTACGCGCCGACGTTCTAGATCGGCGTCGCTCCCACCGTGCCGGGTATGCCGGACAGGCACTCGATGCCCGTGCAGCCTCGCTCGACCGTCTCGCGCACGAGGACGTCCCACTCGACGCCTGCCCCGGCGCGCACCTCCACGGCGTCCACCGTTTCGCGGAACGCGACGCCGCCGATCGCGACCTTCACGACCAGACCCGGGAATCCGGCGTCGGCGAAGACGACGTTGCTGCCGCCCCCGAGAATCTGGACTCGCAGCGCCCGCTCCCGTGCGACCGTGAGAGCCTCCCTAAGCGCGGCTTCGCTGGCACACTCGCAGAAATACCGCGCAGGCCCACCGAGGCCGAGCGTGGTGTAGCCAGTGAGCGGAACGTCCTCTTGAAGAACGAGGGTCATCAGGTCAGGGAGAAGGTAGAACCGGAAGGGGCGGAGCACCGGGTGAACCCCGGCCTACTGATAGCTACCGACGTTCCAGTGCTTCCCCCAGGGGAGCTCCCGGAGCAGCGTGATGATCGCGCCCGCCGTGCCGACGGCGCTCCCGGTCATGCCCAGAACGAAAGCCATGTCCCACCAGTCCATGCGGGAAGCATGCCGGCGCGGTCGTGACGATTTCATGAAGGCAGCGTGAAGGCTCCGAGGTCCACCTCGAACCGTGTGCCGAGCACCGGATCGCTCGACGCGCGCGCCGCTCCGTCGTGCAGCCGGGCGATCGCCGCGACCAGCGCGAGCCCCAACCCGGGACCGCAGTCGCGCCCGTTGCAGCGCGACCGGGCTTGGTCGGCCCGGTAGAACGGCTCGAACAGGTGCGGCAGGTCCTCCGGCGCGATCGGCGGGCCGGAGTTCTCGACGATCATGCGCAAGCCGCCGTCCGTCGCGGCGACGCTGACGCCGATCCTTCCCTCGATCGGCGCGTACTCCACCGCGTTCTCGATCAGGTGGTGCACCAAGCGCCCGACGAGGGCGGGGTCCACGGAGACCCGCCGCACGTCCCGATCGAACGAGCGCTCGAGGGTCACCCCTTTCTCTGCGATGCGGCGACGGAACGCGTGCAGCACCGCGTCCACCAACTCGGCGACATCGGTCGGCTCGCGCTGGGCGGTGACCAAACGCGCATTGGCGCGCGTGATGAGGAGCAGATCCTCACTGAGCGTGGACAGGGACCCGATCTCCTCCAGGGCGCTGCGCAGCACGAGCTGGTACTCGCGGGGCGAGCGCTCGGCGCGGAGCGCCACCTCGATCTCGCCGCGCAGCGCCGTGAGCGGCGTGCGCAGCTCGTGGCTCACGTCCGCGGTCAGCCGTCGCTGCGCCGCGAACCCTTGCTCGAGCCGTTCCAGCATGCGGTTCAGCACCGCCACCAGGCCTTCGTATTCCTCGGTGTCGGCGTGCGCGACGATCCGCTGATCCAGCGTGCCCGCCTCGATGCGCCTCGCCTGCGCGGTGATCTCGGCGACGGGCTGGACTGCGGAAGACGTGAAATGCCACGCTCCGACGAGGGTCGCCGCGCCTCCGGCCACCACCACCGCGAGGAGCGCGACGAGCAGGTCCCGCTCCAGGACCGGCTCGGCGACGTCCTGCATGAGCGCGCGGGAGGCCGCCCAAAAGAATGCCCCCGCCGCGACCAGGAGTCCGGCGGCCATCGTCGCGGCGAACCGCACCGCGAGGGTGCGCCGCAGCGACGCCATCACGCCTCCGCGCGCTCGGGAGTTTGCAGGCGGAACCCGACGCCTCGCACCGTCTCGATGAGATCCTGGCCAGCAGCCTCCCGCAGCTTGCGGCGCAGGTTGCCCACGTGCACGTCCACCACGTTGCTCTCGGGGTCGAAGTGCATGTCCCACACCTTTTCGAGCAGCTCCGTCCGGCGCACCACTTCCTCCGGATGCAGCAGGAAGTGCTGCAGCAGGTGGAACTCCTTGGGCGTGAGATCGAGGTTCTTGCCCCCGACCCGGACCTTGTGCTTCAAGCGATCGAGCTCGACTGGCCCGTAGTGCAACAGTTCCGTCCGTCCCGCCCCACCCCGACGCACCAGCGCCCGGACGCGGGCGATCAACTCGTCGAACTTGAACGGCTTGGTGAGATAGTCGTCGGCGCCGGCGTCGAGCCCGCGGACGACGTCCTCCGTCGTGTCGCGCGCCGTCAGCATCAGGATCGGCGTCGCGCGCCCCTCGCGGCGCAGCTCCGCCGCCACTTGCAGCCCCGTCTTCTTGGGAAGCATGACGTCGAGCACGAGGAGGTCATAGTCGTACACGTGCGCCAGCATCGTCGCTTCGTCACCGTCCGGCGCGACGTCCACGACGTACCCTTCCTCGCGCAGGCCCTGCTCGATGAACCCGGCGACTTTCCGATCGTCTTCCACAACGAGGATTTTCATGGAGGCACACTAGACCCCGAGCGCTGAACCGATTCTAAAGGCCATCTGAAGAAAGCTTCATGGGCAGCACGAGCACGAAGGTGGCCCCCCCGCCCGGTGTGTCCTCCACCCCGAGCGTCCCCCCCAGCACTTCGGCGAGCCGGCGGGAGACCGGGAGCCCCAGTCCCGTACCGAGCCCGGAATGGGGGTCGAAGCGCTCGAACGGCTCGAAGATCCGGTCGCGCAGCTCGGCGGGCACGCCCGGTCCCCGGTCCACGACGCGGAAGCGTACCTCCGGGGCGGCCGCCTCCACCCGGAGGGTGATGGCCTGCTGCGCTGGAGAGTGCCGCACGGCGTTCGAGAGCAGGTTGACGAGGATCTGTTCCAGCCGAACGGGATCGGTGCGCAGCCCCGGCGGGGCGCCGTCCGTGGCCACCTCGAACGAAAGGCGCTTCGCTTCCGCGGCCGGCTCGGCCCCGGCGAGCACGCGCGCCACCACGGCTCGTGGATCCACTTCACGCCAGACCGGTTTCACTTTCCCCGCGTCCAGGCGCGTGAGGTCCAGGAAGTTATTGAGCAAGATGATCGTGCGTTCCGCCCCCTCGTACACCTCCTGCGCCGCCTGCGTCGCCGCCCCGGGCGATTTCTTGCGCACCAACCGCTCCGCCCACCCGTACACGCCGGTGAGCGCGTTGCGCAGCTCGTGGTTCATCATCGCGAAGAACAGGTCGCGCTGCCGCTGCATGGCGCGCACCTGGCCGAGCAGCTGCGCGCTCTCCACTGCCGCCGCTGCCTGCGCCGCGAGCAGCACGGCGATCGCTTCGTCCTCGGCGTCGAACTCGTCCGCCCCGATCTTCTCGGTGAGATAGAGATTGCCGAACACCCGGGCGCGGCCTGTCACTGGGACGCCGAGGAACGATTTCATGGGAGGATGGTTGGGCGGAAAACCGTAGCGTTGGGGGTGGCGGCTGATGTCCGCCGTGCGGATCGGCTTCGGCTCGCGGATGACCTGCCCCAAGAGGCCGCGGCCCCGGGGCAGATCCCCGATGCGCCGGCGTGCCTCCTCGGTCAAACCCGATGTCACGAACTGGACAAGCGAGGCACCGTCCTCACCCAACACGCCGAGCGCCGCATACTTCGCACCCACGACATCGCGCGCTGCGTCCACCACCTCCTGGAGCACGTGGTCGAGATCGTGACGCGAGAAGATCGCCACCCCCGCGGCCAGGAGTCGCTCGAACCGCTTGCGGATCCGGGAGGCTTCCGCCGGGGGTTTCGGGGAGGAACGCTTCGCCGGCACGGAGCAAAAGATAGGCGGGCAACACGATGACCGGAACGTGCACGACCCGTCTACGCTCGGGAGAGACGCAGACGGGTCGTTGGACGGTGCAGCGGATAGCGCCTAGTGCCCGGCGGTCGCCGTCAGCTTCGGCGTGCCGACCTGGACGAAGCCCACGGCCCCCTTGGCGGCATCGGCGAACGCGTGGGTTACGAAGGCGTACATCCCTTCCCCGCTCGCATCCTCGTCGAAACTGGTCTCGAACACGGCCCCGCCGCCCGCTGGCACGCTCCACGTCTGTACGCCGGTCAGCGCATGGTCGGGATCCCCGTCGGGATACACCTTGTCGAACACCGTGCCGACGATGTGGAAGTCGCTCCCGAAGCTCGGGCCGGCGTTCACCACGAAGAACCGCACGCGATCACCTACCGCGACCTCGAGCGGGTGCGCCTGGTATTGGAAGGCGCGCCCGTTGAACACGACGTACGTGGCCTGCTTGGCCAGCGCCTGGTTCCAGTCGGGCTCTCCCGGCTGGGCGTTGTTCCCGGCGCCGAGGTAGAACTCGCTCTGCACGACCACGAACTCCTTGTCGACGCGCGTCGGCCACCCGTCTCTCGGATCCACGATGATGGGGAGGTACATCCCCTGCATCAGGTGGAGCAGCACGGGCGGCGTGCCGCAGTGCACCAGGTAGGCGCCGGGATCGCGGGCCGTGAACTCGAACGACAGCGAGTCGCCCGGCACGATCGTGCGGAAGGCGCGGTTCATCGGGATGCGCGCTGCGTGGAAGTCGATCGAGTGCGGCATCGACGCTTTGTTGACGAGCCGGATGCGCACCAGATCGCCCTCGCGCACTCGCACGACCGGCCCCGGCACGGTGCCGCCGAACGTCCAGCCCTTGTACGTCACGCCCTGGGCGACCTCGACGGTGGCGTTGACGATGGGGATGCGGAACTCCTTGACGGTTGCCTGCGAAGCAGGCGACAGCAGGGCCCGGTAGGTGGGCGTGGTCGGCGTCACCGCCGTGCCGAAGTCGACGATCTCTTCGTTCGAAGCACGGCCGGCGAACCCGACGGCGGCGAAGCCCAGCAGCGCGAGACCGGCGACGCCGAGCGCGATCTTGGAGGCCCTCATCTCTCAGCTCCTTGCGTGGTGGTGGTAAAGGCGCACGCCGAGCCTAACAGGGGGCGTATGAAAGAATGGGGTGCTGTGTATGAAGGAGGCTTTAGTTGGAAACACCACGGCCAGCGCTGGCGTGCGCTGGCCGTGCGGGATTACGAATCGAGAGCCCCTACGGCTGAACCACCACTGTCCCTTTCATCCTCAGATGGATGGCACAGAAATAGTTGTATGTCCCGGCGACGGAGAACCTGCGTGAGAAACTCGCCCCCTGGGATACGAGTCCGGAGGTGAACGTCTGGTCCACGGCCGTCACCGTGTGCTTGACCTGGTCGTCGTTCCTCCACGTGATGGTCGTTCCCACGGGGACTGTGATCGTCCCGGGCACGTAGGTGTAGTTCAGGATGAACGGCTTGTCGGCCGGTTGGCCCGGGGGCGGTTTGGGAATCGTGTCGATCGCCCCCGAGAAGTAGATGTTGGCTCGGTAGACCCAGTCGCGCGACAGGCCCGCGTCGAGATGGCAGATAGCGCAACTCACCGTGGCGTCGCCGACTTGGTTCGCGGTCTTGTCCGCATGGTACGAGGCGTACTCCCATTCGCCGGTCTGGTTTTGCTGGTAGCGGCGACCGAACCACTGCTCCTTGCGCGACACGAAGATGCCGGTGAGCGCGCCCCGCACGTACCGCCCGTCCGCACCGACCACGGGGTCGCCCTGCGCGTTGGTGTCGGCGCGATACGTCTCCATCACCAGGATTGACCCGCGCGCGAACGGCTGACCGGCGACGGCCGCCGCGTTCGCGTAGACCACCCGGACCTGCCGGTTCTGGAACTGATCGAAGACGTAGAACGGCGTGAACTGGGTCGCGTAGTTGTCGGGCAGGCCCACCTGGTCCTCTGTGGGTCCGGGTAAGGGCGGCGGCTGTTCCGGCGGCGTTGACTCTTTACACGCCGAAACCGCGAGGATCGAGCATCCGACGAACATTGGGCGGAACACGAGGCACCCCCTTGTAAGGAACCTGCGACGATGAGGACGGCCGGTGCGCTGTGGGGGGGTTGCATCGTCGGCGCACGCGTTGAGCGGGCCGAAATGCTGGGGCGAGAATCCAGCGGGCACTCATGAGTCCCACCGCGGAACGTGGACTAAAGCAAAAGGGGGCGCAAGAAGCGCACCTGCGGCGCCTCTCTTTGACGCCTTTGTTTGACGCCCTTTTTCGTATTGACGCCTTTGCTCGACGCCTGTTTGGTATTACGCGTGTCCCGCCCACGCCGTCTCGCCCGGCGTGTAGGGCACGCAGGGATCGAAGCGCCCGGGCGTCTCCTCGTAGCGCATCGCCTGGGTACAGCCGATCTCCGAGGTGAAGTAGCCGAGCAGCGCGAGCTCCTTCATTTGGCGGAAATAATGGGGAGGCGCTCCGCGTGCACGCGCGTCCATATACGCCTTCTGCTCGCGGTCCAAACGCTCGAGCAGTGCCAGGCGCTGCGCTGGTGTCGCCGCCATGAACGAGGCCTCGTTCAGTTTGCGAATCCCGTCGCGGAAGATCGCCTGCTCCCGCTCCTCGTAGGTATCGGTGACCATCAGCGCCATGAACGCGCCGACGTGCGCGGCCTTGGCCCCCGGAGTCTTGGTTTCGGGGAGGATCGTCTCGGCGACCTCGTCCAGCAACGCGACGTCCTGTGCTGTAAACGCTCCGACCTGGGCGCGCGACGTCGCGGCGCGCGCGTGCGCCCGCTCGACCGCGGTGAGCAGGTCGCTCCCGCCGGCGAGCGCGACCCCGCCGAGCAGCGCCGTCACTCTCTTGATTGCTTCGCGTCGATCGATCATGAGATCCTCTAGAGATTGTTGCGCTTCAGCTCGGCTACGGCGAAGTCCGCCGCGCGTGCCGTGAGCGCCATATACGTGAGCGATGGGTTCGGACAGGCCGTTGACGCCATGCAGGAGCCGTCGGTCACGAACACGTTCGGGGCGTCCCAGACCTGGTTGTGGGCGTTGAGCACCGACGTCTTGGGATCTCGACCCATGCGCGCCGTCCCCATCTCGTGGATCCCCATCCCGGGCCAGTAGCCGCCGTCGTACGTGCGGGCGTCCTTCACCCCGGCAGCCTCCAGCATCTCCGCCATGTCGTTCATCATGTCCTTGCGCATCAAGCGCTCGTTCTCGCCGGTGGCGCAGTCGATCGCGAGGACCGGCAATCCCCATTTGTCCTTCTTGGACGGATCGAGCGTGACGCGGTTCGCAGGATTGGGAAGCATCTCCCCGAAGGCGGTGCCGCCAATCGTCCACGGGCCCGGCTGGGCCGCGGCGTCCTTGAACGCACCGCCCACGCCCAGCTCGGCCACCGCGCGCGACCACCCCTGACGGCTCGCGCCGCCCTGGTACCCGAAGCCGCGCAGGTACTCCCGCTTGTCGCCAAACAGATTGCGGTATCGGGGGATGTAGAATCCGGTCGGGCGCCGCCCACGGTAGTATTTGTCGTCGAGCCCTTCGATTCTGCCGGACGCGCCCGCACGGAAGTGATGGTCCATGAGATTGCGCCCCAGCGCGTCGGAGCTCGAGCCGAGGCCGCCGGGCCAAACGTCCGTCGCGGAGCGGAGCAGCAGCCACGTGGAATTCAACGTGGATGCACAGAGGAAGACGATCCGAGCGGTGTACTCGGTGGTCTGCTCGGTCACGGCATCGAGCACACGCACGCCCGTCGCGCGTTTCTTGTCACGATCGTACAGAACCTCGGTCACGATCGCGAATGGCCGCAGGGTCAGGCGTCCGGTGGCCATGGCCGCGGGCAGCGTGGAGGACTGCGTACTGAAGTACCCGCCGAAGGGGCAGCCCAGCCAGCACGCGTTGCGATACTGACAGGGCGCGCGCCCCGGCAGCGGCTGCGTGAGGTTCGCGGTGCGCCCGGGGATGATCCGCCGGCGGCCGTCGAAATGCTGCTTGAGGCGCCCGGCGATCAGCTCCTCGCCGCAGTTGAGCGGCATGGCGGGTTGGAATTGTCCATCAGGAAGCTGCGCCATGCCCTCGCGCGATCCGGAGATGCCGGCGTGCCGTTCGACGTAGTCGTACCAGGGCGCGATATCCGCGTAGCGAATCGGCCAGTCGATCGCGATCCCGTCGCGCGCGTTCGCCTCGAAGTCGAAATCGCTCCAGCGATAGCTTTGGCGACCCCACATCAAGGACCGGCCGCCCACGTGGTAGCCGCGGTACCAGTCGAAGCGCTTCACCTCGGTGTAGGGCGAGTCCTGATCCGAGGCCCACCAGTCGAGGTTCTTCTCGTTCAGCGGGTAGTCCCGCTTCAACACCGGGTATGCCAGCTCCATCGCCCTGGTGCGTCCCCCGCGATGGGGGTACTCCCAGGGACCTTTGGTCGCATTGACGTAGTCCTTGACGTGCTCGATGTTCTTGCCGCGCTCGAGCAGCAGGACTCGGAGCCCCTTCTCGGTCAGCTCCTTGGCGGCCCAGCCGCCGGCGATTCCCGATCCCACCACGATGGCGTCGTAGTTCTGAGCCTGCACGGTTCCCCCCTTTTCGCTAGTCTGGCCTCCGGCCGCCACATCGGCAAGGGGCGCTCACTTCCCGCCAAACCCCGACACGAACGGCAGGACGATCGACACCGCGATCAGCAGGATGATGATCCATTCGAGCAACTCCATCCGGAACGTCGCCGCGCGGTCGGCCAGCTTCCCGTAGATGTTCTCCAGGGTCTGGAGCTTGCGGGTGATGCTCGCGTCCCAGTCGGCGAGGTGAAAGCGGCGCGACACGAGCCCGTAGACCCGCGTCAGGTACTGCTCGCCGATGAGCTTCAACGCGTTGGTGACCTGCTCGAACAGGATCGCCGCATCGACCTCGAGCCGGCCCAGACGGCGCAGCGCCGGTCCGTAGGGACTCGGCAGCAATCGGCCGGGGCCGCGGCGCCGCCCCAGCACCTGATACGCCTGCTCCAACGCTTCGTCGAGCTGCGCATCCAGGTACCGCATCTCCAGGAGCTGGGTGTTCGCGAATTCGATCACGGCGCGCACATCCTCCCCCTCAGCGTCGAACAGCAGCGTGGCGTCGGTGTCGATGAGCGTCGCGTCGTTCAGGCCGAAGGAGAGGCGCGAGGCCAGAGCATCGCTCACCTCCTGTTGTGACAGCGTGCGCGGCTCGGCACGCAGGATCTGGGCCACCGTCTGCGCATGCTCCGTCCACAGCGTCGCCGCTTCGCACGACTCGGCGAACGCCTCGATCTCGAAGATGACGTAGTCCTCGACGAACTCGGCGACACGGGTGCGCACCGCGGCGTCGCTCAGGGTCTCAAGCAGCTGCTGCACCCGGCGGCGCGCCTCGGCCTCCAGCGGCTCGTTGCCGTACAGCGCGGCGCTGAGGTCGGGGAGCGCCGCGAGCGGGCCCTCGAGGGGGATGGCGTAGCTCACCGAGACGGCGCCGAAGTCATAGAGCACCAACTCGACGTACGGCACGGTCGCATGGCCGTCGATAACCAGGGGCTCTGCCGGCTCCGTCACGCGCAGGGGAGCCGGGTCGTACTCGAAGAACGCCGGCGCGCGGCGTTTCTCTTTCACCGTCTGGCGCTGCGTGGCGCTCGCCAACCGGCGCTCCGCGGCGGCGAGGTCGATCGCGTGCGCGACGTCGTACGCGAACAGCGCGTAACAGGTCCCACGGGCAATGATCGGGGATGACATCCGTGAGTACATTAGGATACCCTGCACAGCGAGACAACCATGTTGAACGATCGAGCGCTCGGCGCCGTCGTGCTCCCCATCCTGCTGGCGGCGTGCGCAACGTCCCAGGCGGCCGTACCCGTCATCGGCCCCGCGGGCGACGTCGCGGCGCTCGCCGGCGAGTGGGCCGGCGACTACTCGAGCGCGGCCTCCGGACGGAGCGGCAGCATCAGCTTCACGCTCCGCGCGGCCGGCGACAGCGCACTCGGCGACGTGATCATGATCCCCGCCGGCTGGGGTCGGCCGCTCACGCCCTGGCGGCCGGACGCCCCACCCGCCGGCGCGCGCCAGGCTCAACCCGAGGTGTTGACGATCAACTTCGTGCGCGTCCAGGCGGGGCACGTGAACGGCACACTCGCCCCCTACGCCGATCCGGAAACGGGCACGCGGCTGGTCACGACCTTCGTCGGCGAGCTGCGCGGGAACCAGATCGACGGCACCTACACCACACGGCTGCCGTCGGGAGACACGCAGACGGGCCGCTGGCAGGTGCAGCGCCGCTCAAGCCCTTAGTCGAGGCTCTCCCGCGCCACCGTCGGCGTGGCGAACGCCGGCCGCGCCGCGGGCGGCAGGCCGAGGTGCTCGCGGGCGCGGTTCAGCGCGTCGTCGATGTTGCCGTGGATGTTCTGCTCGCCCAGCGCGTCGTACATCCCCGAGCGCTCCAGGGCAACCACCGGCTGCGCGTGAACGTCCGAGAGAATGACCAGCGTCCCGTCCCCCTCGCTCCGCCGCACCAGATCGCGCAGGGCGTGCAGCCCGGTCGAGTCGATCGCCGGCACGTGCCGCATGCGCAGGATCAACACCTTCGGCTTCCCCGCGATCCGCACCACGCGGTCCTTGAACATCTCGGCGGCGCCGAAGAAGAACGGCCCGGTGATCTCGTAAACTTGGACGCCCTCGGGCACGACGCGCCGCCGCACGGCGTTGGGATCGGACTCGAAATCGTCCACGGGATCCGCGAACTCATGGGTGAGCACGCTGATGTTCGTGACCTCGGCCATGCGGCGCATGAACAAGAACGCCGCGAGCACCATGCCCACCTCGATCGCCACCGTGAGATCCACCAGCACGGTCAGGAGGAAGGTTGTGACCAGCACCGCCACGTCGCTTTTGGGGGCGCGAAACTCGGAGAGGAACGTTCGCCACTCGCTCATGTGGAACGCGACCACGACCAGAATGGCCGCCAGCGTCGCCAGCGGCACCAGGCCCGCCCAGCCGCCGAAGAAGAGCGTAATGAGGAGCAACGTGACGGCGTGCGCCATCCCGGCGACGGGCGTCCGGGCGCCGTTCTTGACGTTCGTGGCGGTGCGCGCAATCGCCCCCGTGGCGGGCATGCCGCCGAAGATCGGGGACGCGATGTTCGCCACGCCCTGCGCGACCAGCTCCATGTTGGAGCGATGCCGGCCTCCGATCATGCCGTCCGCCACCACCGCCGAGAGCAACGACTCGATCGCGGCGAGCAGAGCGATCGTGAAGGCGGGCCCCGCGAGGTTGGTCAGCATCGGCAGCGTGATATGAGGTAGCGCCGGCCGTGGGAGCCCCGCGTCGATCACGCCGAAGCGGCTGCCGATCGTTTCGACCGGCAGGTGGAGCACGCGGACCAGGACGGTCGTGGCGATCAGCGCCACGAACGGGCCGGGAATCCGGCGCTCGAGCTTCGGCCACACCAGGATGATCGTGAATGTGGCGGTCGCCACCACCAGCGCCCACGGATTGACCGAGTCGAAGGCGTGTGCGTACGCGTCCCATTTCGTGAGGAATGCGGCGGGGACGGCGCCCATGTCGAGGCCCAGCAGGTCCTTCACCTGGCTGGAGAAAATGATCAGCGCGATGCCGCTCGTGAATCCGATGGTTACAGGAAACGGGATGAACTTGATCGCGCCGCCCATCCGCACGAGACCGAAGATGACCAGGATCACGCCGGCCATCAGCGTGGCGACGAGCAGACCCTCGACGCCGTAGCGCTGAACGATCCCGGCGACGATGACGACGAACGCGCCGGTGGGCCCGCCGATCTGCACGCGCGAGCCGCCCAGCGCCGAGATCAGGAAGCCGGCGATGATGGCGGTGTAGAGGCCGCGCTCGGGGGTCAGGCCGCTCGCGATCGCGAACGCGATCGCGAGCGGCAGGGCCACGATGCCGACGATGACGCCGGCGGTCAGGTCGGCGCCGAGCTGAGCTCGAGTGTAGCCGCGGAGGGTGGTGACGAGCTTGGGGACCAGCACCCTAGTCCGGCACTCTCAGTCGCCTTTCGGCGAGCAGCAGCTCCGCGTTCAGGATCGCCGCCCCGGCCGCACCCCGGATCGTGTTGTGGCCCAGCACCACGAACCGGTGCCCGAGCACCGCGTCGCGCGCGATGCGGCCGACGGTGATGCTCATCCCGCCCCCGGCATCCCGATCGAGGCGCGGCTGCGGGCGGTCCGGCTCGCCGCGCACGACGATCGGCCGGGCCGGCGCCGAGGGAAGACCGAGACGCTGCGGGACGCCGGTGAAGGCCGCCATGGTCTGGGCCAGCTCCGCCGGCTCGGGGGTCCGCGCGAGCCGCACCCGCACCGCGGCGAGGTGACCGTCCACCACGTTCACGCGATGGCACTGCGCGCTCACGGCGAATGGCGCCGGCGTCACCCGTCCATCCTTCAGCGGACCCAGGATCTTCCGGGTCTCCCGCTCGATTTTCTCCTCCTCCTGCGCGATGAACGGCACCACGTTGTCGGTGATGTCGAGCGAAGCGACGCCCGGGTAGCCGGCTCCCGAGATCGCCTGCAGCGTCGTGGCCACCACGGCCTCGATGCCGAACGGCGCGAGCGGCGCGAGGGCCAGCGCGATCATGATCGTCGAGCAGTTGGGATTCGTCACGATGAATCCGCCACCCCCGCGCACGAGACCCAGGTGCTCGGGATTCACCTCGGGGATCACGAGTGGGACGCCGTCGTCCATCCGGTACGCCGA
>DASYRJ010000111.1:0-5103 GCA_036004525.1 Gemmatimonadales bacterium
GCCCAGATCGGCGCCGTGCGGACCCAGTCCTCGCGGAGCGCGTCGGCCATCCGGGGGCTCCCCGCGGTCGAGGCTCAGGAAGTGCGCCTCGTCCAAGACGTCGAAACCGCGCGCCGCCTGGGAGACCAGCTCGGGGAGGAGCGCCAGCGGGCGCACATGGCCGAGGCCGTCGAGGTGGGCCAGGTCGAGATCGTGGATGTCGCCAGCCTGCCCTATCGGCCCGTGCCGAGTTACGGCGCGCTCAAGCTCGCGCTGGCCCTGCTGCTGGGGCTCGGCCTGGGCGGCGGCGCTGCGGTCGCGCTGGAGAAGCTCGACCCGTCCATCCGCCGTCCCGACGAGATCGAGGACGGCCTCCAGCTCCACTCCCTGGCCGTGATCCCCAAGGTGGATCCCGCGCGGATCGAGGGCACGGAGGCGTATCGCGTGCTCCGCACCAACCTGCTCCTCGCCCCCGAGGCCGACCGCGCGCGCACCGTCGTCGTGACGAGCGCCGTGCCGGGCGAGGGGAAGACGACGACCGCCGCCAACCTCGCCGCCTCGCTCGCGTGGGAAGGGCGGCGGGTGCTGCTGGTGGACGGCGACCTGTGGCGCGGGCGCCTGCACCGGCTGTTCCGCGCGCGCAAGAGCCCGGGCCTGGCGGAGTCCCTGCTGCAGGACGAGCCGATCCCCCAGGCGATCCGCACCACCGACATCGCCCGCCTGTCGTTCATGCCGAACGGCAAGACCGTCGGCGCACCCTCGGACATCGTCACCCGCGGGCGCGTGCCCGCCCTGCTGGCCCGGCTCCGCGACCAGTTCGATGTGGTGGTGATCGACACGCCGCCCGTCCTCGCGGCCGCCGAGGCGGTCGTGCTCGCGTCCAGCGCGGACGGCGTGGTGCTCGTGGTGCGCGCCGGCCAGACCGATCGCGAGGCGGTGCAGCAGGCCATGCGGCAGATCACGGGCGTCGGCGCCCGCCTCGTGGGCGCCGTGCTCAACGACCCGGCCGACGTCACGCGCCGGTACGGCTACAAGTACTACTACGGCAGTCATTACGGCTCGTACGCGCGCCAGGACTCCATCGGATGACGGTCGCCCCCCGCCCCAGCCTGGTGCGCCGGGCGCAGTTCCTCCCGTTCGCCCCGCCCGCCATCGGCGACGAGGAAATCAACGAGGTGGTGGACACGCTGCGCTCGCAGTGGATCACCACCGGCCCCAAGACCAAGCGCTTCGAGGGCGAATTCGCCGCCTATCTGGGCGCGCCCGGGGCGCTCGCCCTCAACTCCTGCACCGCCGGCCTCCACACCGCGCTCGTCGCCCTGGGGATCGGTCCGGGCGACGAGGTCATCACGACCCCGATGACGTTCGCCGCATCGGTGAACGTGATCGAGCACGTCGGCGCCCGGCCGGTGCTGGTCGACATCGAGCCCGACACGCTCAACATCGACCCCCGCGCGGTCGAGGCGGCGATCACGCCCCGCACGAAGGCCATCCTCCCGGTCCACTTCGCCGGGCACCCGGCGGACCTCGACGCGCTCGAGACCCACGGCCTGACGATCGTGGAAGACGCCGCCCACGCCCTCCCCGCCGCCTACAAGGGCCGGCGCATCGGCGCGGGGAGCAATCCCGTCGCGTTCAGCTTCTACGCTACGAAGAACCTGACGACGGCCGAGGGCGGGATGCTCACCGCCGACCCGGCGTTCCTGGACCGTGCGCGGATCGTGAGCCTGCACGGCATGAGCCGCGACGCCTGGAAGCGCTACGACCAGGGCGGCAGCTGGCGCTACGACGTGCTGCTCCCCGGCTTCAAGTACAACATGACGGACATTCAGGCCTCGCTCGGTCTGTGGCAACTCCGCAAGCTCGAGCGCTTTCAGCGGCGCCGCCGCGACGTGGTGCATCACTACCACCACGCGTTCGCCAACGAGCCCGCCCTCGAGCTCCCCGTCGAGCGGCCCGACGTAACGCACGCCTGGCACCTCTATGTGCTGCGGCTGCGCCCCGAGGCGCTCCGCATCGGCCGTGACCAGTTCATCGAGGAGCTTACGCGCCGCAACATCGGCACCTCGGTGCACTTCATCCCGATTCACCTCCATCCCTACTACCGGGACAAGTACGGCTACCTCCCGGGCGCCTTCCCGCACGCGCTGGCGAGCTTCGACCGCCTGCTCAGCCTGCCGCTGCATCCCCGGCTCAGTGACGCGGACGTGAGCGACGTGATCGAGGCGGTGCTGGACGTGGCGCGGGCGCACCGGCGGTGAGCCTGAGAATCGGGTGGGTCGGCTTTCACGTCGAGGGGCTCGCCGCTCTCGAGGCCGTCCTCGCGGGGGGGGCTGGCGGGGCGAACGTCGTGGGCGTGATCACGTTGGCGCCTGAGATCGCGGCCCACCGCAGCGGGGCGGCCGACTACGCCCCGCTGTGCCGCCGCTACAGCGTCCCGCTGCACGCCGTGGCGAACATCAACGATCCCGACGCGGTGCAGCTGCTCCAGCGCCTCGCGCTGGACGTCCTGTTCGTCATCGGGTGGTCGCAGATCCTGCGCGCTCCCGCGCTGCGCACCGCGCGCATCGGCGTCGTGGGGGCGCACGCGTCTCTGTTGCCGCACAACCGCGGCAGCGCTCCCGTCAACTGGGCGCTGATCCGCGGAGAGCGCGCCAGCGGCAACACCCTGATCTGGCTGGCCGAGGACGTGGACGCCGGTGCGATGATTGACCAGACGCCGTTTCCCATCACCGCGTACGACACCTGCGCCACGCTGTACGAGCGCGTCGCCGAGTCGAACCGCAACATGATTCTCCGCCTGCTGCCCCGGCTCGCCGCCGGTGAGCGGCCCGCCCGCCCGCAGCCCACGAACGGCGAGCCCTTGCTCCCGCGCCGCCGGCCCGGCGACGGCCTCATCCCGTGGGACGCGGGCAGCAGCGCCGTGTACGACTTCGTGCGCGCCCTCACGAAGCCGTATCCCGGGGCGTTCAGCTGGCTGGACGGGAAGCGCTGGACGGTGTGGAGCGCCGCGCTCCTGCCGACCAACGGGGCTCCGCCGTTGGGCCGTCCCGGGGAGATCCTGGGGCCGGTGGTGAGCCCCCTCGATGCCGCGTGCGGGCTGGCGGTGGCCTGCGGCCACGGCGTGGTCCAGCTGCTCGAGCTGGAGGCCGACGGCGGCGACATCGTCGCCGGCCGCCGCCTGGCAGAGCAGCCGTGGGCGGGCAGGATGTGGACCCATGCCTAAGCGCGTGCTGGTGATCGCGGCGCACCCCGACGACGAGCTGTTGGGTTGCGGAGGCACCGTCGCCCTGCATGTGAAGGCGGGCGACGCCGTCACGGCCGTGATCGCGTGCGAGGGCGAGTCGCTCCGCTATGGCCCGGACGGCGTAGGGCAGGCGGAGCACACCCAGCGCGCGGCGGCGGCGCTGGGGGTGACGGACGTCCGCCGGCTCGGGTTCGCCGACCAGCGGCTCGACACCGTCACGCTCACCGACATCATCGGCCCGCTCGAGCAGGTCGTGCGCGAGGTGCAGCCCGAGGTGGTCTACTGCCAGTACGGCGGCGACGTGAACCGGGACCACGAGATCCTGTTCAAGGCACTGCTCGTCGCCACGCGACCCACCGAGCACGCGATCCAGGCGGTGTACGCCTTCGACACCGCGAGCAGCACGGAGTGGGCGTTTCCCCGCTCGTTCGCGCCCGACACCTGGGTCGACATCTCCAAGACGCTCGAGCAGAAGCTCGCCGCCATGGCGTGCTACGAGAGCGAGGTCCGGCCGTACCCGCACCCGCGCTCGCTGGACGGGCTGCGCCACCGGGCGCAGGCGTGGGGCAACCAACACTGCATGGACGCGGCCGAGGTCTTCATGACCGTCCGCCGCACGGTGCGCTGTGGTCAAACGCCTGCTTGACCTCGTGCTGGCGGGCATGGCCCTGGTCGTCGCCGCGCCGCTGTTGGCGTTCGCCGCCGTCGGCATTTCGCTGTCGAGCCCGGGCCCCGTGTTGTATCGCGCGGTGCGCGTGGGCCGCGGCGGGCGGCTGTTCGAGATGTACAAGCTCCGGACGATGCACGTGCGACCGGGCGACGGGGCCGGCAGCACGATCACGGCGCGCCACGACCCGCGCGTGTTCCCGTTCGGTGGCTGGCTGCGGCGGACCAAGATCGACGAGCTGCCGCAGCTCGTCAACGTGCTGCGGGGCGAGATGTCCATCATCGGGCCGCGCCCCGAGGATCCGCAGTTCGTCGCGGCGCACTATGCGCCGGTGCACCACGAGACGCTCGACGTGCGGCCCGGGCTCGCGAGCCCCGGCAGCCTGTACAGCACGACCCACGGCGAGAGCCGGCTCCGGCCCGAGCAGGCGGAGCGCGACTACGTCGAGCGGCTGCTGCCGCTCAAGCTGGCGCTCGACGTCGTCTACGTGCGCCGCGCGTCGCCGCTCTACGACGCGGCGCTCATCGTTCGCACCCTCGGCATCCTCGCGGGCCGCTTGGCCGGACGCCGCACGTTTCCCGAGCCGCCCGAGATGGCGGCCGCCAGACAGCTGCTCGAGCCTCGCGCGCCGGCGGCGCTGCCCGCCCCCTCCCCCGCAGCCCGTAAAGGACCTGTACTCGTTCTATGACGAGACTCCTGTCCGTCCCGCTCCGTGTCGCGCTCGCCGCCGGCATCCTGCTCGTCATCGGCACCTGCACCGCCGACCACCAGCCGACCTCGCTACCTGCCGCGCCGGAGCACGACGTGGCTCCGCTCGCCGCGACAGGACCGATACCGACTGAAGTACTGGTCGGTGCCGGCAACATCGCCCGCTGCGACGCCTCCAAGGATGAGGCCACGGCGCTGCTGCTCGACGCGATTCCGGGCACCGTGTTCGCGGACGGCGACAACGTGAAGGTGAACGGCTCCCTGTCGGACTACCAGAACTGCTACGGCCCGAGCTGGGGCCGGCACAAGGCACGCACGCGTCCCACCGCGGGGGACATCGAGTACAAGACGAGCGGCGCCGCAGGCTATTTCGCCTACTTCGGCGCCGCCGCGGGCGACTCCACGAAGGGCTACTACAGCTACAACCTGGGCGCGTGGCACGTCATCGTGCTGAATACCAATATTGCGATGACTGCCGGCTCGGCCCAGGAGCAGTGGCTGC
>DASYRJ010000112.1:0-4032 GCA_036004525.1 Gemmatimonadales bacterium
CGGGACCTGCGCGACGCGCTGCCGGCGGCATTGCGGCCGCGGGTGGGGTTTTGCCTCGACACGGCACACCTCCACGCCGCGGGGTACGACGTGGCGACCGGGATCGAGGGGGTGTGGGAGGCATTCGACCGGACGGTGGGGCTCCCGTTGCTCCGGTGCCTGCATCTCAACGACTCGAAGGCTGCCGCGGGGTCACGCCTCGACCGCCACGAGTGGATCGCGGAAGGGCGGATCGGCGCGGAGGCGTTCCGGCGGATCATGCGCGACCCACGCTTTGAGCGCGTCATCAAGATCATCGAGACGCCCAAGCGCGACGATCCCGTCCGCCACGACCGGCGGATGCTGCGGAGGCTGCGGGGGTACGCAGCCTCCGCTGCTGCCCGCGCGCCTACAGGCCCATCCCGACCCGAATCATGAGGCTCCTTCCGGGATCGAGCGCGTACGTCTTGTAGCGACTCAGGAAACTAGCGTACTCGGTGTCCAGAACATTGCGGAGCGTCACGTCAACGCTCACCAGGCGGGCGCCCGCCCTGACCTGAATCCCTCCCCCTACATGCAACAGGGTGTAGCCGTCGGGCGCGACGTCGTCTGGATCGAGCTTCGTCTGCTTCGCGTTCGTTTCACCCCCGACCGACAGGTACGGCTCGCGCAGCGTCCCGGCACCGTGGCCCTCGAACCGCGCGGCGTACGTGACGCGGAGCGCCGGAATCCACGGCAGCGGAGTGTCGGTGCTCGTGTTCTGCCCGCGGACGTAGTCGGCGGCGGCCCGCAGGTGCAGGAAGGTGGCCGCGTGATACTCGGCGCTCGCTTCAAACCCGGAGAGCCTGGCGTTCCCCTGCACCGTCTGGAAGACGTCGAAGCCGGACGCCGTGTCCACCGCGCCGGTCCGTCGCGGATAGATGAACCCATCGATGAGATTCAGGAAGACGCCCGCCTCGGCGAGCACGCGATCGCTTTGGATGCGCAGGGCCAGATCGCTGTTGAGGGACGTCTCGTTGGCGAGGGTCGAATCGCCGACGAGGAACTGCACGGTGCCCTCGTGCACGCCGTTGGCGAACAGGTCGAACGCCGACGGTGCCCGGAACCCGCGCCCGACATTGAGCACCAGGGCCGCTTGTTCCGTCGCGCGGAACAGCAGGCCGAGGTTGCCCGACAGCGAGTGGTACGTGCGCTGCTGGGCGCTCACGCCCAGCACAGTGTCGGCTTCCACGTTGAGACGCCGGTGGTCATATCGCGCCCCGAGCGACACGTGCCACCGTCCCAGGTCGCGCTGCTCGAACGCGAACACACCGACGTTGGTGGCGTCGTTGTTCGGGATCAGCGTCTCCGCGCCGGACTTGTCGAACTGAGACCGGACGCCCGACGCGCCGACGATGCCGACCCACTGCCCCCACGGAGCGTGGTGGAGGTGGACGTCGGCGGTGTGCGTTCGCGCGAGCAGCCCCAGCGCCACGTCCGGCGCATCCGACGCCTCGAACTCGCGCCGCCAGTTCCGCTCGTAGCCCGCGGTGATCTCGACGCGCGACGCGCCCAGCGGCAGGTTCACGGCCAGGCGTCCCCGATCCTCGATGATGCGCTGATACGGTGTGGCGGTCGGGTCCTCCGCCGGGTCTTCATGGATTTCAATTCGCTCGTCGCGATGCGCGTACGTCGCGCTCACGGTTCCCCATGCGCCCCGTTGCCCGACGTTGACCGCGCCGCCGACGGCGCGATTCCCGCTGTTGAACAGCCGCCCGGCCGGCGTGCGGACGTCGTCGCTGTTCCGACCCGTGAGCGATCCGCGCACGCCGAAGCCCTCGCTCGCCGCGGCGAATTGCAGCGTGCCCTCCGGCTGCTCGTTCCCGGTCGCGTATCCCGCCGACAGCCCCAACGTCGCGAAGCCGGGGCGCCCGATCGCGTCCGGCAGCTCGGCCGGCACGACGTTCACCACGCCACCCAACGCGTCCGACCCGTACAACACGCTCGCGGGACCGCGGATGACTTCGATCCGCTCGGCGTCCGCCGTCTCGATCTGGGGCGCGTGCTCGTCTCCCCACCCCTGATTCTCCGTGCGCTGGCCGTCCTCCAGGACCAGCACGCGGTTCGAGCTCAGGCCCCGGATCACGGGCTTCCCGATGCCGCCGGACCCCGTGCTCCAGCTCCGCACACCGGCCAGCGCGCTGATCGTCTCGCCGAGAGAGGCCGCCCGGGCCGTCTGGAGGTCCGCGGCGCCCAGCACGCTCGTGGGTTGGGGGGACTCGAGGGCCGACGTGGCGTTCGGGGTGGCCGTCACCTGCAGCGCCGGCAGCTCGATCCTGGTTTCCTTCATCACCACATCGAGCGTCACATCCCCGGTATCGAGCGCGATGCGACGCACCTGCGGGGCGTAACCGATGCGAACGAACGAGACCGCGTAGGTCCCACCCGGCAGGCGCGTGAGCGTGTAGCGCCCGTCGGCGTCCGTGGTCGCGGATCGTCTGGCACCGGGTACCGCCACCTGGACCTCGGCCAGGGCGGCGCCGTCCGCGGACGTGACGCGGCCGGACACGGTGCGTGGTACCATTGGCGGTGGGCTGCCGAACAGGACGGCAGCCGCGGCGAGGGAAACGAGCATGGCTTCCTCCAAGCGCGAGTGTGCCGGCTCCGGCGCGCAAGCGCGGAGTCGGCGAAGTCGTCAGTTGTGTCGTCGGACTGTCGGTGAAGCGATCAGACGACTGGAGGAGCCCGCGGGTGCGAGAGGGTGTGCAGTTCGATGCTGCCGAAGCGGCTGCCGCCGCGGGCGGTCGGACCTACGACCGTGGCAGCCAGCCACGCCGGCGCCGGAGCGACCGCCGGGAGCTGCCTCGCCTGGGCCCCGGAGCGCGTGAGGACGCACTGCTCCAGGTGCACACCGCAGCCGCCGGCGGCATCGAGGTGAATCTGAACGCGGTGCGCGCCCGGCCGGCCGTGGTACAACACGGCATCGAGAGCCTGGGACCCGCCCGCCCCCCCGACAAAAACGACCAGGAGCAGACGAGCGGCGTAGGGCGCGTGGCGGCTGGTCACGGGGCTATAATACTGACCGAGCAGGCCAATGATCCAGTGGCCCCTGCTCGCTCGCGACGCTGCGGGGTATCCTTACGAGCACAGCCGTGACCAAACGTTCGCGATCCCATCCGCTTCGCCCGCCGCTCGCGGGCGTCCTTCTCCTCCTGCAGACCGTCGCCGGGGGCGTCACGACGCTTGCCCACGCCGGGGACGCGCCGACTGCACCGGCCACGACGGTCGAGGCGACGCACGACGCCCGTTGCCCCCGACTGCACGACGTCCAGCGCTGCGCCCTGTGCCACTACGCCGGCGGTCATGTTGTGCTCCACCGAGCCACGTGGATCCCGTCGGAACGCGCCGCCAGGGCCCGCGCCCCGAGCCCCCGACCTGTGACGAGCGCGGCCGGCGCCCCCCTCCGCACGGCCCGACCCCGCGCACCGCCCTTCTTCCTCTCCTAGGCAGCCGCACGACGCCCCGGTCCCCAAGGGGCGCCTCGTCCCGAACCGAACAGGAGACGGTATGACTCGCACATTCTTGGCAGCGCTGGTCGCCGTGGCGGGCCTGACGGCTCCCGCCGCTGCCCAGCAGCCGACCCAACGGCAAGTCGACTCGCTCACCGCCCAGTTGCGGGCGCTCCGGGCGCGACTCGATTCGATCCTTGGCGCCCTCGGCCAGCGACAACCCGCCGCCGCGCCCCCGGGCGACGACCTTGCGGCGTTGCGGGCGGCTGCCGCGGCCGCGGTGGGCCGCGACACCACCCAGGCCGCCGACACGGCGGCTGGGCGGAGGTTCGTCGGCCGAGAGCGCAATCAGGCCCAGCTCAATCCCGAAATCAGCGTCACGGGCGACGTCCGCGCCTATGGAACGACGACCGGCGTGCAGCGCAACAACTTCGACCCGCACGAGTTCGAGGTCGGGTTCCAGTCGGCGCTCGATCCCTACTCGCACACGAAGATCTTCGTGGCGCTCGAGAACGGCGAGGTCGACGTCGAAGAAGGGTATGCCTATTGGACCGGCGTTCCCGGC
>DASYRJ010000113.1:0-8097 GCA_036004525.1 Gemmatimonadales bacterium
GGGTGGGCCGCGTCAGATCCTCTGGCGCCAGGACCTGCCCAACTTCCTGATCCAGACGTACCGAATCGTCCCGCAGGCGAACGGCTTCAGGGTGGAGATCACCACGCACGACGTGTCTGACCTGCCGCAGTACGTCGCAGCCGTGTGCCGGCCGTTCAGCGGTGGTGGGGCGGGGTGCCATCCGGATTCCGTGTTCGCACTGTACTCGACCGCCCCCACCGAGAGCAGCGACGAGCCCTTTGCGGGGCGCGCCACGCTGCGGATGGAAAAGCTGATCAACACGCAAGACCCGAACCTCAAGTTCGGGCATCTCTTCTGGGAAATCGCCACCGGCTCGTTCACGTCTGGTTCGGACACCCTGCGCATCGAGCTGCACCGCGGCCGCAACTTCGGCAAGGTCGTCCTCACGGCGTGCGCGGGCGTGACCGTCAAGCTGCCCACGATGGGCCTTGGCGACCGCACCTTCGCGCGCAACTCCGGGAACTTCACCCACGCCTTCTTCGGCGAAGGGGGCAACACGACCGCCGCGTTCGCCCGGGTCATGTCGTACGACGCACGTGACCGGCTGTTCGCGGGCCCCGCCACGGCCACGAGCTGCTCGCCCGCTACCGGCGTATCCGACTCGGGCGAGAACGACGTGGACTTCGGGATGTCGCCGGGGAGGGACGTGAGCGACTTCATCAGCAACACCGGCGTCACGGTCAAGTCGATCGCGACGAACTTCAACGGGCTGACGAACGCCGTGCGCGCCGATTCGATCTATTATTTGGACCAGGACCTGCGGCGCAAATCGACGTCCGCGGCGCCCCCGGGACCCACGCCGGTGACGCCCGGCATGGACATGAACTACAACCACGACTTCGGGCCGACGGGAGACTGTCCCCCGACGAGCACGGCGTGCGGCGGGGGTACGAACAAGAACGACCGGCTGATCTTCTCGGCCAGTCCCGCCGGGAATATCGACGTGTACGACACCTACTTCGGGGCGTTCATCGGATCGATTCCGGTGCGCGACCCGATCATCGGCCCGCTGCGCGTCGCGTTCGACAACGTGACGAGCGAGCAGCTGCTGTTCGGCGTCACCGCCACCGGCCTCCTCGTGCTGCGGCTGCCCGCGTTCATCAACCCGCTGCCGACGCCGCCGCGGTGACCTCGGCGTCATCAGGGGGTGAGGCGGTGAGGCAGTGCGAGCCCGACTCCCGGTCGGGCTCGCGTGTTATAGGAGACCCGACGACCGTGCCCCCTCTCCCCGACGGGGAGAGGGGATCAAGGGGGTGAGGGATGACATTCCGGTTCACGACGGCGGGCGAATCGCACGGACGCGGCCTGGTGGCAGTCCTCGAGGGGATCCCCGCCGGCCTGCCGGTGTCGGCCGAGCGCGTGAACGCGGAGCTGCAGCGCCGCCAGGGCGGGTACGGCCGCGGCGCGCGCATGAAGATCGAAGCCGACCGCATCGAGTGGCTCGCCGGCGTGCGCGCCGGGGAGACACTCGGGTCGCCGATCGCGCTCCTCATTTGGAACCGCGACTGGGAGCACTGGCAGGACGTCATGGCCCCCGAGGCCGACGCCCCCGGAGGGGCCCCCGAGCGGCGCCGCCAGGTGACCCGGCCCCGGCCCGGCCACGCCGACCTCGCGGGCGTCCTCAAGTACGACCGCGCCGACGCGCGCGACATCCTCGAGCGCGCCAGCGCCCGCGAGACGGCGGCCCGCGTCGCCTGCGGCGCGATCTGCAAGATCCTGTTGGCACAATTCGGCATCGAGGTCGGTTCGCACGTGGTGGAGCTGGGCGGCGTCACCGCCAAGTCCATCTCCCTTCTCCCTTCTCCCCTCAACGCCGCCGCCGACCAGAGCCCCGTTCGCTGCCTCGATCCCGAGGCCGAGCAGGAGATGATCCGCCGCATCGACGCCGCCAAGGCCGCGGGCGATACCCTCGGCGGGGTGGTCGAGGTCGTGGGACTGGGGGTGCCCGTGGGACTGGGCTCGCACGTCTCCTGGGATCGCAAGCTCGACGGGCGGCTGGCGCAGGCATTGATGTCGATCCCGGCCGTGAAAGGAGTGGAGCTGGGGCTCGGGTTCGAGGCGGCGCGCCGCAAGGGCTCCGAGGTGCACGACGAGATCCTTCCCGGCCTCGCCCGCGCCACGAACCGCGCCGGCGGCACCGAGGGCGGGATGACGACGGGAGAGCCGCTCGTCGTGCACGTCGCGATGAAGCCGATCTCGACGCTCATGTCGCCGCTCAAGACCGTGGACCTGAAAACGGGCGGGCCGGCGCAGGCGCAGTCGGAGCGGTCGGACGTGACGGCGGTGCCGGCGATGGGGGTCATTGCCGAAGCGATGATGGCGATCGTGCTCGCGCAGGCCCTGCTCGAGAAGTGCGGCGGAGATTCGCTGCGCGAGCTGAAGCGCAACGTCGAGGGCTACCTGGCACAGGTGCGCGCCCGCACGCCGAAGGGAGGAGAAGCCGCGTCGTGAAAAAGCACGTCGTGTTGATCGGGCTGCCCGGCTCGGGGAAGACGACGGTGGGCCGGATCGCTGCCGAGCAGCTGCACGCGGGGTTCGTGGACGTGGACACGGTGTTGATTCGCAAGGAAGGCAAGCCGATCGCGATGATCTTTGCCGAGAAGGGCGAGGGCGCGTTCCGCGAGATGGAGCGCAAGGAAATGGAAGCCGCGCTCGCGCATCAGCCGGCGGTGATCGCGCCGGGCGGCGGGTGGGCCGCGCAGCCGGGCGCGCTCGACACCGCAAAGGCCAGCGGGTACGTCGTTTATCTCAAGACACGGCCCGAGATCGCCGCGACCCGGGCCGCCCCCTCGGGAACCCGTCCGTTGTTAATGGGTCAAGACCCTGAGCAGCAGATGCGCGCGCTTGCCAAGGAGCGCGAGCCGTTCTATCAGCAGGCGGACGCAAAGGTCGACACCGACCACAAAACTGCCGCACAGGTGGCGGCCGAGGTCGTCCGGCTTGCGCAGACCAGTGCGGGATGGTAAAGATGCCCTCCCGTGGTTGACGAAAGGTTGATCGGTGGCAGCTAAGAAGAGCAGTGTGACGGCGACGAAGCCCAAGGCAAAGAAGCCTAAGGCACCACGCACACCCCGCGTGGGGGACCCCGCGGCCACGCCGCGGGGGAAGGGCAGCGCGCTCGTCATCGTCGAGTCGCCGACCAAGGCGAAGACGATCGGCAAGTACCTGGGCCGCGGCTACACGGTGAAGGCCACCGTGGGGCACGTCCGCGACCTGCCCAAGCGCGAGCTGGGCGTCGACGTGGACAACGGCTTCACGCCGAAGTACGTGACCATCAAGGAGAAGGCGAAGACCCTGGCCGAGATCAAGAAAGCGGCCAAGGCCTCGGACCGCGTGCTGATCGCCACCGACCCGGACCGCGAGGGCGAAGCCATCGCCTGGCACGTGGCCAGCCAGCTGGCGAACGGCGAGAACGGCAGAGTACGGCGCGTGCTGTTCCACGAGATCACAAAGGACGCGGTGGCCCAGGCGCTCGCCAACCCGCTCGACATCGACCAGCGCAAGGTGGACGCCCAGCAGGCGCGCCGCGTGCTCGACCGGCTGGTGGGCTACAAGGCGTCGCCCCTCCTCTGGAAGAGCATCAAGACCGGCCTCTCGGCGGGCCGCGTGCAGACCGTGGCCCTGCGGCTCATCTGCGAGCGCGAGGAGGAGATCCGGAAGTTCGTGCCTCAGGAGTACTGGACGATCGCCGCAGATCTGGAGAAGGACGGGCAGGCGTTCCAGGCGCGGCTGCACAAGCTCGACGGGCACAAGCCGGAGATCAAAGACGAAGCCGGCGCCAAGGCAATCGTCGCCGAGGTCGCGAAGCTGCCGTTCGTGGTCACGGCGGTCGAGCGGGGCGAGCGCCGCCGCAAGTCGCCTGCGCCGTTCACCACCAGCACGATGCAGCAGGAGGCCGCGAAGCAGTTGGGCTTCTCGGCGGGCCGGACGATGCGGGCGGCCCAGCGGCTGTACGAAGGCGTGGAGATCGGGGACGAAGGGTCCGTCGGGCTGATCACCTACATGCGCACCGACTCGGTGCGCGTGGCCGACAGCGCCATCACCCAGGCGCGCGAATTCATCAACGCGCAGTACGCCGCCCCGTATCTGCCGGCCGAGCCGAACGTGCATAAGAGCGGCAAGGGGAACTCCCGGGTGCAGGACGCCCACGAGGCGATTCGGCCGACGGAGGTGGGGCGCCGCCCCGAGGACCTGAAGAAGCACCTCGAGTCGGACCTGTTCAAGCTGTACCAGCTCGTGTGGCGGCGGTTCGTCGCCTCGCAGATGACCCCCGCGGTGTTCGAGACCACCAAGGTGGACTTCGACCTCGGTCGGTTCATCTTCCGCGCGACGGGCTCGCGGGTGCTGTTCGACGGCTATCACGTGCTGTACCACGAGGCGCACGAGCCCGGCGATGCGAAGACGCTGGAAGACCTGGCACCCATTCCGGAGCTGGCCGCGGGCGACCGCGTGACGGTGAAGCAGATCGTCCCCAGCCAGCACTTCACCGAGCCGCCGCCGCGCTTCAGCGAGGCGAGCCTCGTGAAGGAGCTGGAGCGTCTCGGCATCGGCCGGCCCTCGACCTACGCGACGATCATCTCGACGCTGCGCACCCGCTGGTACGCCACCGCCAAGGACCGCCGCTTCCAACCGACCCCGCAGGGCGAGACGGTCTGGAAGGTGATGAAGCGCTGTTTCCCCGAGGTGTTCGAGGTCGGGTTCACCGCCCAGATGGAGTCGGAGCTCGACAAGGTGGAGGAGGGCGACCTCGGCTGGCAGCGCGTGTTGGGTGATTTCTGGGGGCCGTTCAACCGGGCCCTCGAGGCGGTGGACGTGAACAAGATCATCCACGAGGTGCACGACCTCTCGAAGCTGCACGAGGAGAAGTGCCCCAAGTGCGGCAGCCCGCTCGAGGTGCGGAGCGGGCGGTTCGGGCCGTTCATCGCCTGCGTGCGCTACAAGGACAAGGAGTGCGATTTCTCGAAGTCGGTCCGGAAGGACAAGGTGCCCGACCGGCCGAGCGACGAGATCTGCAAGGAGTGCGGCGCGCCGATGGTGATCAAGACGGGGCGCTTCGGCGAGTTCCTCGCCTGCACACGGTACCCGGAGTGCAAGCACACCCGCCCCGTCCCGCTCGGCATCAAGTGCCCGAAATGCGGCATCGGCGACCTGGCCGAGCGGCGCACCAAGAAGGGCCGGAACTTCTTCGGTTGCCTGCGCTACCCGGACTGCGATTATTCCACCTGGACCAGGCCCGTAGCGGTCCTGTGCCCGAGCTGCGGGTTCGTGGGGATGGAGCAGAAGCCGTCCAAGACCGTGGCGGGAGGAGCGACGCGCAAGTGCCTGAAGTGCGGACACGAGGTGACGGTCCAGGAGGAAGCGCCCGCCGAGCCGGTGGCGACGTAGGCGCCACGGTGGGGGCACGGCACGCCGTGCCCGTACAGGTAGTCGGGGGCGGGTTGGCCGGCAGTGAGGCCGCCTGGGCGCTGGCGGAGCGCGGGATCCGCGTCACGCTGCGCGAGATGCGCCCCGTCAAGATGACGGCCGCGCACCAGACCGACCGGCTCGCCGAGCTGGTCTGCAGCAACACCTTCAAATCGGTCGAGCCCACGAACGCGCACGGCCTCCTCAAGGCCGAGATGCGGCGCCTGGGGAGCCTCGTGCTCCAGGCTGCCGACGAGGCGCGCGTCCCCGGCGGGGCCGCCTTGGCGGTGGACCGGGTCGCGTTCGCCGAGGGCGTGCAGCGCCGCCTCCTAGCCCACCCGAACATCTCCCTGGTTCGCGGGGAGGTTACGGCGCTTCCGAGCTCAGCCGTCATCGCGACGGGCCCCCTGACCTCCGATGCCCTGGCCGGGGCGATCGCGGCGCGCCTGGGCGTGCGGTCGCTCGCGTTCTACGACGCGATCGCGCCGATCGTCGCGGCCGATTCGCTCGATCTGAGCCGCCTGTTCCGCGCCTCGCGCTATGGGAAGGGCGGGGGCGACGACTACCTCAACGCGCCGCTGACCCAAAGCGAGTACGAGGCGTTCGTCGCGGCCCTCGTCGCCGGGGAGCAGTTCCGGCCGGGGCCCGGACACGAATTCGATCAGGTGCCGTATTTCGAAGGCTGCCTGCCGATCGAGGAGATGGCCGAGCGGGGGGTGGAGACGCTGCGGTTTGGACCGATGAAGGGAGTGGGTTTGGTCGGTCAGCCCTACGCCGTGGTGCAGTTGAGACAAGAAGACCGCGCGGGACAGATGTGGAACCTCGTGGGCTTCCAGACACGGCTCAAGATTCCTGATCAGCAGCGGATCTTCCGGACGATCCCGGGGCTCGAGCACGCGGAGTTCCTGCGCTACGGCTCGATCCACCGGAACTCGTACCTGAACGCGCCGCAGGCGCTGACGCCGCACCTTTCGGCCAAGGACGACCCGCAGCTCCTGTTCGCGGGCCAGCTCACCGGCGTCGAGGGGTACACCGAGTCGGCGGCCACGGGGCTCCTTGCGGGGATCAACCTGGCCCGGATGCTCGGCGGCGAGGAGCCGCTCGTCCCGCCGCCTACCACGATGCTCGGCGCCCTGTATCGCTACCTGCGCGAGGCGGACCCGGCGCACTTCCAGCCGATGAACGCCAATTTCGGGCTCGTCGAACCGCTTGAGAAGCCGGTCAAGGATAAAGGCAAGAAGAAAGAGAAGCTGGTGGAAAGGGCGATGGGGGAGATCGATCGATTTGCCAGGCAGATCGGCGTGGAGGTGACAGTATGACGTGGTCGAGTTCGATGTATCCGTGCGCTGAAGCGCCGGCTCGGCCAACTCACGGCGTCCCGAAGGACGCTCCCCGTCGGTCGCCCTTTAGGGCGCGTGCTCTGGCCGAGCCGGCCCTTTAGGGCACGGATCACAAAACGTGACGCCCCGCGCACTCCCTCCCGAGATTGCCGACTTCGTCGCCTTCCTCTCCAAGGAGCGCAACGACTCCCCGCACACCGTGAAGGCGTACGCGCGCGACGTGGGCGAGTTCGCCGCGTTCTGCGGGGCCTATTACGGCGGGGCGTGGAGCTGGGCCGGGGTGGACCGGCTCGCGGTGCGCGGCTTTCTGGGCGCGCTGCAGCAGCGCGGCCTCGCAAAGCGGTCCATCGCCCGCGCCCTCTCGGCGCTGCGCACCTTCTACCGGTTCCTGAGCGCGACGCGGGGGATCGAGGTGAATCCGGCGCGCGCCACGCGCAGCCCGAAGCTCGACCGCACGCTGCCGGTGCACCTGGACCGCGCGGAGATCGAGATGCTGTTCGCCGAGGCGGAAGCGCGCGCGGCGGCCGGCGGCTTCCGGGAGGCGCGCGACCTCGCGATGGTCGAGCTGTTCTACTCGACGGGCATGCGGCTCGCCGAGCTGACGGGCCTGTCCGACGCCGACCTGGACCTCGTCTCCGACCAGGTCAAGGTGCGGGGAAAGGGAAAAAAGGAGCGCATCGTGCCCGTGGGCTCTCATGCCGGCGCCGCGCTTCGGGCATATTTCCGGCACCGCGACGTGCTGCTCGCGGGCACGGCAGGAACAGGCGGGTCGCGTCCGGTGTTCGTGAACCGGCGCGGGAAACGCCTCACGCCGCGGGGGGTGCAGCTCGCGATGAAGGGGCTGTTCGGCGCGCTCACGCGGGGGCGGGCGCTGCACGTGCACGCCCTCCGGCACTCGTTCGCCACCCACCTGCTCGACGCCGGGGCGGACCTGCGGGCGGTGCAGGAGCTATTGGGCCATGCCTCGCTCGGCACCACGCAGGTGTATACTCATACGTCGGTCGAGCGCCTCAAGAAGGTGTATCACCAGGCTCATCCAAGGGCGTAAGACGTGCATCCACGCATTCACGGCACCACGATACTCTGCGTCCGCAAGGACGGGCACGTCGCCATCGGCGGCGACGGCCAGGTCACGATCGGCGACACCGTGATGAAGGCGAACGCCAACAAAGTGCGCGCGCTGAAGGGCGGGAAGATCCTGGCCGGCTTCGCGGGCGCCGCGGCCGACGCCTTCACGCTGTTCGAGAAGTTCGAGGAGAAGCTGGAGCGCTATCCCGGCAACCTGCCGCGCGCCGCCGTCGAGCTGGCCAAGGACTGGCGCTCGGACCGCGTG
>DASYRJ010000114.1:0-34139 GCA_036004525.1 Gemmatimonadales bacterium
GGGGTGCGGAGTGCGGCGTGTAAAGGTGAGCGTCGCTACGCGAACGACCTCTCCCTTAGACTCCGCACTCCGCACCCCGCGCCCCGCACTCACCCCGCCCCCACGATCTCGTCCAGGTCCTCCAGCCCCACCAGCAGGTCCCGTGGCTTGCTGCCGTTCGCGGGCCCCAGGATCCCCGCCAGCTCGAGCTGGTCGATGATCCGCGCCGCACGGCCGTAGCCGATGCTCATGCGCCGCTGCAAGAGCGACGTCGAGCCGAGCTGATTTTGGATGCAGACCTCGGCCGCCTGCCGGAACAGCGGGTCGCGCTCCCCGGCCCCTGCCTCCTGACTCCCGCCTCCTTCCTCCCCTTGCTTCTCGGCTTCCTCGATCGCCGCCACCTGCTCGTCGATCGTCGGCTTCCCCGGCACCACCGGCGCGGCGGGCGCGTGGGCCTTGTACCACTCCATCAGCCGCTCCGTCTCGTCCGTCGAGATGAAGGCCCCCTGGACCCGCAACGGCTCGCTCTTGCCGGGCGGCAGGAACAGCATGTCGCCGTTGCCGAGCAATGTCTCGGCGCCGTTTTGATCGAGGATCGTGCGGCTGTCGACCTTGGCCGAGACGCGAAACGCGATCCGGCACGGGAAGTTCGCCTTGATCAGTCCGGTGATGACGTTCACCGACGGCCGCTGGGTCGCGAGGATCAGGTGAATCCCGACCGCACGCGACTTCTGGGCCAGGACCGCGAGCGGCGTCTCGATCTCCCCCTGCACCGTGAGAATCAGGTCGGCCAGCTCGTCCACCACGAGCACGATGTAGGGCACGATCCCATCGCGGTACTCGGCGTCGAGCGGCAGCTCCTTTTGAATGCCGGCCTGGGTCGCGAGCGTTTCGCGCGGGCCCTTGAGCGGCTTCTTCTCCTCGACCTTCCGGTTGAAGTCGCCGATGTTGCGCGCGTGGTTGGCGTGCAGGAGCTTGTAGCGCCGCTCCATCTCCCACACCGCCCACTTGAGGACGTACGCCGCCTTGTGGTGACTGGTCACCACGGGCAGGCCGAGGTGCGGCAGCACGGCGTACATCGACAGCTCGACCATCTTCGGGTCGATCATCAGGAGCTTCAGCTTCTCGGGCGGATGGGCGTACACGAGGCTGGTGATGATCGTGTTGATGCAGACCGACTTCCCCGAGCCGGTCGCGCCCGCGATCAGGAGGTGCGGCATCTTGGCGAGATCGTCCACCACCTCGTCGCCTTCGAGGTTGCGACCGAGCACGACGGGCAGGACGCGCGAGGGGCGCCGGAATTCCGCGGTGTCGATCAGCTCGCGGACGTGCACCATGCGGGGCGTGGGATTCGGCACTTCGATCCCGATGGCCGCCTTGCCCGGAATCGGCGCCACGATGCGGAGCGACTGCGCCCGCATCGCGAGGGCGAGATCGTCGGCCAGCCCCGCCACCCGCCCCACCTTGACGCCGGGACCCGGCTTCAGCTCGAACCGCGTCACGACGGGGCCGACCGTCCGGTCGCTGATCTGCGCACCGACGCGGAACGTCTCGAGCGTGGCGATGAGGCGGCGGCCCATCTCCTCGATTTGTGCCGCATCGCCGTCGGCGACGGCGCCGGGGCCTTCGTTCAACAACTCGATAGGCGGGATCAAGACACCGGCGGGGACCGAAGCGGGTTTGGAAACCGGCGCGCCCTTGGACTTTCGGTCCTTCGGGAAGCGGGAAACGGGAAACGGGACACGTGGCTCCGGCACAGGCTCTGCGGGCTTCGCCTTGGGCGAGGGCCTGTCCGTTTCTCGTTTCTCGTGTCCCGTTTCCCGGCTTCTCAGCAGGGTAAGCGGATGCCAGCCAATCGTCGCCAGCCCCAGCGCCGACAGCGCAAACAGCCCCACCAGCACGCCGCCGGCCGTCCCCACCGCCCCCTCGATACCATGGGCCAGGAACGCCGGCACCAGGCCGACGAGCTGTTGCGGCCGGCTCCACTGCCCGTAGTCGAAGGGGAAGACCGGGCCGATCCCGACCGCGATCCCGTAGGGGACGAGCAGCGTCAGCCCCGCCCCGAGGGCGGCGACGCGGCCCGAGGACAGGCGCCCCAGACGCTCGAACGCCGCCAGGACCCAGATGATCCCGAGCAGCGGCAGCACCGCCGACCCCACGCCGAACAGCTTCCACAGGAGCGCGCCGGTTGCGCGCCCCCAGCTGCCGGTGACGGGCAGCTGGAGCAGCGTGAGGCCGAGGAACAGCCCCACCAGCAGGGCGGCGATGCCGATCAGCTCCTGGCGCGCCTTGGCGTTCATGCCGTGATGCGGCGCTCGGCGTACACGGGCACGACCGTGACGCGGTCGGGCTGCGCGCAGTAGCTGACGTCCTCGCCCAGACCCGCCTCGACGAGCTGGCGGGCGGCGTCGCTCGCGGCGAAGGCGTCGCGCCACCCGCCCTGCTGCGCCGCGAGGTCGAGCGCCACCTGCGCCGCGTCGTTCAGCGCCACCTTGCGGGCACCCCGTTTCACGGCCTTGATGAGCCGTCCCGCGGTGTAGGCGTCTTCGAGCGCGAACTGCTTTTCGCGCCCGGCGCACACGATGACGAGGTCGCCCCGCTGCGCGAAGATCGCCCGGGCGCGTTCCGCCACCGCGCTGAAATTCAACGCCGCCGCGACCAGGACGGGGTCGCCCCCCTGCACCACCACCAGGGCGGGGGTCCCGTTCGTGGTCGCGAGAAAGACCGTCTTGCCGCCCACCGCCTCGGGGGTCATCTCGCGCGGGGAGTTGCCCAGCCCGAACCCCGCGATCTTGAGCATACGGCGCTCCCCCGCCAGCACGATGCCGTCTTTCTCCAGGTTGGCCGTGAGGCGGACGGCCTCCTCGGAGCTGGCGGCCGGCACGACCGCCTTCGCGCCGGCGGCGAGCGCGGTGACGACGGTGCTGCCGGCGCGGAGCACGTCGATGACGACGACCCCCCGGCCGGTCAGGTCTCCTGCGCTCAGGCCGAGCGGAGTGTAGTAAACGTCGATCTTCATGCCGGGTCTTTGAGGAGGTGCGGCTCGCGTTCGAGGAACTTCGTGTCGACCTTCCCCGCGATGAAGTCGGGGTGGCGCATGACCCGGCCCAGGAACGGGATGGTCGTCGTCACGCCTTCAATGATAAACGAATCGAGGGCCTGCCGCATACGGGCGAGCGCCTCGTCGCGCGTGTTGCCGTGCACGATCACCTTGGCCAGCAGCGAGTCGTAGTAGGGGGGCACGGTGTAGCCGGCGTAGATGTGCGTGTCCACGCGCACGCCCGGGCCCCCCGGGGGATGGTACGCCGTGATGAGGCCCGGCGACGGCTGGAAGTTGCGCGCCGGATCCTCGGCGTTGACGCGGCACTCGATGGCATGCCCGCGCAACCGGTTCCCGTTCATCACGAACGACACCGGCTCGCCCGCGGCGACGCGGATCTGCTCCTTCACCAGGTCGAAGTTGGTGCACATCTCGGTGACCGGATGCTCCACCTGGATGCGCGTATTCATCTCCATGAAGTAGAACGATCCGTCCTCGTCGAGCAGGAACTCGATCGTCCCGGCCCCGACGTAGCCGATCGATTCGGCCAGCTTGACCGCCGCCTCGCCGATGTCCTCGCGCAGCGTCTGGTCCACCGCGGGGCTGGGCGCTTCCTCGATCAGCTTCTGGTGGCGCCGCTGCACCGAGCAGTCGCGCTCGCACAGGTGCATCACCGTCCCGTGCGTGTCGCCCATGATCTGGATCTCGATGTGGCGCGGCCGGGCAAGATACTTCTCGAGGTACACCTCGCCCGACCCGAAGGCGGCGAGCGCCTCCTGCGTGGCGAGGTTGAACGCCTGCGGAAACTGGTCCGCATCCGCCGCCACCCGCATCCCCTTCCCGCCGCCCCCGGCCGCCGCCTTGATGATCACCGGAAATCCCAGCTTGGCCGCGATCTTCAGCGCGTCGTCCACCGTTTCGACCGGCCCGGGGGAGCCGGGCACCGTGGCGACCTTGAGCTTCTGGGCGATCTTGCGGGCGGTGGCCTTGTCCCCCATCTGACGGATCTGGTCGGGGGTGGGGCCGATGAAGGTGATGTTCGACGCCCCCACCTTCTCGGCGAACTCCGCGTTCTCGGCGAGGAAGCCGTAGCCGGGGTGGATGGCGTCGGCGCCGGTGATCTCGGCCGCCGCGATGAGCCGGGGGATGTTGAGGTAGCTGTCGCGGCTGGGCGCCCGGCCGATGCACACGTCGTCATCGGCGAAGCGCACGTGCAGGCACTCGCGGTCCGCCTCGGAGTACACGGCGACCGTCGAGATGCCCAGCTCTTTGCACGCGCGAATGACCCGCAGGGCGATCTCCCCGCGGTTCGCAACCAGCACTTTCTGGAACATCAGGGCGTCAGCTCGATGCCGCCGGCCGCCCCCCCCCGTCCCCCCGCTCCCGCGGCCCCGAGCCGATTGCCCGACGAGTCGACGCCCGAGACCTTCAGCGCGAACTCACTCGGGTTCGTCGAATAGAACAGGGCGCTCTCGTAGCTGATCACGCCCTTCTGATACCACTGGAACAGCGACTGGTCGAACGATTGCATCCCGTACTGGATCGAGCCCTCGGCGATCAGGTCCGGAATGTTCAGCGACTTCGTCAGATCACGGATGTTGTCGGCGACCGCCGCCGTGTTGATCAGCACCTCGGCGGCCGGCACCCGTCCCTTCCCGTCCTTGCGCGGCACGAGCCGCAGCGAGACCACCGCGTGCAGCGCCGTGGAGAGCAGATGCCGGATCTCCTCGTGCTGGTGAGGCGGGAAGAACGAAATCACGCGCGTGATCGACTGCGTCGCGTCCGTGGTGTGCAGCGTCGAAAACACCATGTGCCCGGTGTCCGCCGCCTTGAGCGCCGTGTCCAGCGTCTCCACGTCGCGGATCTCGCCGATCAGGATGACGTCCGGATCCTGGCGCAGCACGTGCCGCAGCGCCGAGTTGAACGAGAGCGTGTCGTTCCCCACCTCGCGCTGCGAGATGTTGGCGAGGTTGTCGCGGTGCAGGAACTCGATCGGATCCTCGATCGTGATGACGTTGACCCGCCGGTTCGTGTTGATGTGGTTGACCATCGCCGCCAGCGCCGTGGACTTCCCCGACCCCGTCACCCCCGTCACCAGCACCAGCCCGCGCGGCTTGAGCGCGATCTCCTCGAGCACCGGCGGCAACGACAGGTCGCGGATCTGCTTGACCTCGTAGGGAATCGCCCGGAACGCGAACGCCACCGTGCCGCGCTGCTGGTACACGTTCGTCCGGAACCGGCCCACGCCCGGCACGCCGATCGCGAAGTCCGCCTCCTTGTGCTCGGCGAACTCCTTCACCTGTCGCGGCGTCATGATCTGCTCCGCGAGCGACTTCAGCTCCTCCGGCTTGAGCGGCGCCGTCTCGAGCCCCACCAGCTCGCCGTTCACGCGGATCGTGGCCGGCCGCCCGACCTTGAGCAGGAGATCGGAGCCGTTGCGCTGGACCATCTGCGTGATGGCCGTCTTAAAGTTGAACGCCGGCGCGTTGCCGGCGGGAGCTTCAGCCATGGGGATCCACCCGGAAAAGGACTTGCCCGAACTCGACCGGTTGCGCGTTCTGCACGCACACCTCCTTCACGACCCCGGCGACCTCGGACTCGATCTCGTTCATGATCTTCATCGCTTCGATGATGCACACCACCTGGCCCACGTTCACCCGGCTGCCCGCCTTCACGTACGGCTGCGCTCCCGGCTCGGGCGACTGATAGAACGTCCCCACCATCGGGGACTTGATCTCGAGCAGGTGGGACGGGGCCGCGGCCGCGGCCTCGCCGGACCCCGGTCCCCGGTCCCCCGCGCGGGCGGGGACCGGGGCCGGGAGACCGGGCTGCGTCACCACGACGTGCCCCGTGTTGGCCCCTCCCGCCCCCCCCCCGTGCCCCACCCGCGACACCCGCACCGACGACCAGGCGCCGAACAGCCCCCGCCGGATCTCGACGGCGCCCACCTCCGGGGCATCCTTGAGGATCTGCACCAGCTGGGCGATGATGTCGAGCGTCATACGGAGAACATACGCCTCCTCGGGCCCTACACCAGTTCCACGAGATCGGTGCGGCCGTCCGACAGCAGGACGGGGCCGGCCGCCGACAAGTGCACGTCGTCTTCGATGCGCACCCCGCCGCGGCCCGGCATGTACACGCCCGGCTCGACGGTCACCACGGCGTCTTCCGGCAGCGGGTCCGCGGCGGTGCGTGCGAGGCGCGGCGCTTCGTGCACCTCGAGCCCCACGCCGTGTCCCGTCGAATGCCCGAAGGCGTCTCCGTAGCCGCGCGCCTCGATCGGATCCCGCGCCAGGGCGTCCGCCTCGCGGCCCGGCATCCCGGCCCGGACGCCCTCGCGCGCGCGGCGCTGCGCTCCCCGGACCAGCTCATACAGCGCGCGTTGGCTCTCGGTGGCCCGCGCGCCGACGACGACGGTGCGCGTGATGTCCGCGCAGTAGCCGTCCACCATGGCGCCGAAGTCTAGCAGCAGCCACTCGCCGGCCGCCACGGCGCGCCGGCCGGTCTGCGCGTGGGGCAGCGCCGTGCGCGGGCCCGACGCCACGATCGTCGGGAAGGGATGCCCCTCGCTGCCCGCGCGCCGCAACGCCCCCTCCAGCACGCCCGCGATCTCCAGCTCGGTGCGTCCGGGGCGCACTTCCGCGAGCGTGACCTGCAGCGCCTCGCCCGCGAGGCGGGCCGCGGCGCCGATCGCCGCGACTTCGTCCGGATCCTTGCGCGCCCGCAGCCGCTCCACCGGCTCGCCCGCCGCCTTCCAGCGCCACGGCTTCCCGGCCGCGGACAGCCGCTCGGCATCCTTCACGCTGAGGGCGTGCGCCTCGTAGCCCACCACATCGAGCCGGCCGAGGCCGGGCAGCTCCTTGAAGAGCCGGTCCCACACGCTCGTCCCGTCGATCGCGATCCGGGCCACCGCGCCCGCCTCCTGACGCGCCTGCTCATCGTACCGGAAATCGGTGACGAGCAGCAGGTCGGCGCGCGTCGCCACGACCACCCCCGCCGATCCGCCGAACCCGGTGAGGTAGCGGATGTTGGGGCGCGACGTCACGAGCAGCGCGTCCAGCCCGTCGGCCTCGAGCTGCCGCGCGAGCGCCCCGTGTCGCTCGCGCCGCCGGTTAGCGGGGGGGGCCATCGCGGGACGTGAGGTGGCCGACCAGCCCCTCGAGTCCCAGGCGATAGCTGTCGGCCCCGAACCCGGTCACCACGCCGACCGCGAGGTCCGCCAGCAGGGAGTGGCGCCGCTCCGGCTCGCGCGCGAAGATGTTCGAGAGGTGCACCTCGACGAACGGCACGCGCACCGCCAGGAGCGCGTCGCGCACGGCGAGGCTGGTGTGGGTGAAGGCCGCGGCGTTGATCAGCGCACCGTCGGCGCGGGGAGGGCCCTTCAACCCCTGGATCGCCTCGACCAGCTCGCCCTCGTGGTTCGTCTGCCTCCAGCTGCATTCCACGCCCAGCGCGCGGGCGCGCTCGCGCGTGGCCGCCTCGATCTCCGCCAGACTGGCGCGGCCGTACAGCTCGGGCTCGCGCGTGCCCAGCAGATTCAGATTGGGGCCGTTCAACACGGCGATGTGCACTAGGACTTGAGCTTCTTCAGCCACTGCTGGAACTGGTCGAGCTCGCCCTCGTCTTCCGCGGCCCGCTGGGCCCGGCCCCCACCCGAGGAGCGGCCCGGCGTGCGCGCATCCGGCGCTTCCGGCCCGGCGCCCGAAGGCCGCGCCGTGCCCCCGAAGAAGTCGTCGAACGAGAAGCCGCCGCGTCCGGTCGCCTCTCCTGCGGCGCCGCCACTCGTTGCCCCCGCTCCTCCCCCGCCCCCGCCCCCGCCCCCGCCCGATTGCCGCCCGTCGAACACGGAGTCGAGAGAGATGTTGTCGGTGGCCGGGCGCGATGGCTCCCCCGGCGGGGGACCTTCATCCCCGCCCTCCGCCGCCTCGAACGCCGCGGCAAGCGTGCCCGGCTCTTCGGGTGGCGGCTCCGGTGGCGGCTCGGGGAGGGAGGCCGCGGGGATCTCGGGTGGCGGCGAGGCCGCGGGCGCGGTACCGCGACCCGACAGGATGCCCTTCAAGAATGTCTGCGCGGAAACGCCCGATCCCTTGCGGCCGCCGCCCGACAGCCGCTCGATCTTACCGCGCAGTCGAGCGTCGCCCGGCCGCTGCGCCAGCAACGCCTGATACACGCGCAGCGCATCCTGCTGGTGCCCCTGCTTCAAATACAGCTCCGCCATCGTCTCGGTGAGCACGGGCTCCGCCTGTGACAGCGTCGCGGTATCGGCAGCGCCGTCGTCGTCGGAGAGGGCGACCGCCGCCGGCACCCGCGGCGGCTCAGGGGGGGGAGGAGGAGCGGGGGGGCGCGGCGGCCGCAGCGCGGCCGACGTGCGAGCCGGCGACGGATCGTCCGGCATGATCAGGGGCAGGTCCACCTGCGGCATCGCGTCGTCGACCAGGTCCGGAGCCGGAGGTGCTCCGGCCGACCCCGACTCGGGCGGCGGCCCGTCCAGCTTGAACATCCCACTGCCCTGGTACTGCGTGCGCGCCAGCCCCTCGACCTCGACCTGCTCGATCTGCTGCGCGTTCAGCTCGACGTCCTCCTGCACCTCGAGTCCGTCCGCCTTGGCGGCTGCGTGGGCCGCCGGGTTGGCATTGAGCGTGTTCTCGAACGTTTCGACATCGGGCGAGGGTTTCGCCGCGGAGACCGCGGGCGTCGCGTCGGCGGTGAGCGACGTATGCTCGACGACGAAGTCGGGCTTCGCCATCGTGGTCGTCGGCGCGACCGCCGCTTTCCCCTTGGCCCGCGCCAGCGCTTCGGCGGCGTCGCCGTTCATCGGATCCGCGGCAAGCAGGCGCGTGAGCCACCCGACCGCCTGGTCGAACCGGCCGTTCCGCTCCGCGATCTCCGACAGCACCCGCAGCGCGATGATGTTCTCGGGGTCCAGGCCGAGGACCTTGTTGAACACGTCGATCGCGCCGGAGTCGTCCTTCTTGTCGATGAGGCAGCGCCCATAGACGATGTGGGCGCTGATGTAGTCGGGGTGCAACTTGAGACCGGTCTGACACAGCTCGACTGCGTTATCTATAAGCCCTGCTTTACGATAGGCGTCGGCCAGGGGCGCGAAGTTCCGCCCCTTGGGGTTCTCCCGATAGCGCGCCTCGAGCTTGTCGATCTCGCTGGTGTAGGCCACGGCCTAAGTCTATGTGGGAATTGGAGGAAGATAGCGATCGGCCGGCGTCGCTGTCAAATAGATGGGCGCCCCGCTCGCTTGAGTTTGTGCGTTGTCGTTTTTAGACTTATGCCCCTTCACCCCCCTCGCCGACGGAGTCGGACGCCCTATGCTGCGCACGATGCGCTCCAACGCCAAATGGGTCTTCTACATTCTCGCGGGGTCCTTCATTCTGTGGCTCGCGATCGGCCAGGTGATGAGCATTCTCGAGCCCAGCGCCAACGTCGTGCTCAAGGTGAACGGCCGGGAGGTCCCGGTCGCCGAGTACCAGCAGCGGTTGCAGGCCGCCTACGAGCAGTACCGCCAGCAGTACGGCACCGCGCCGCTGGCGCGGGAGGAGGAGCGACAGATCCAGGATCAGGTCATCAACCAGCTGACCCAGGAGATTCTGCTGCACCAGGAGTACCGGCGTCTCGGCATCGGGGTGACCGACGAGGAGGTGATCGAAGCCGCGCGCACCTCGCCGCCGCCCGAGGTGACGCGCGATCCGCAGTTCCAGACGAACGGGCAATTCGACATCGCGAAGTGGCAGCAGTTCCTGCGCGCGGGAGCCGACCGGGCCGTGCTGGCCCAGCTCGAGGCGATCTACCGCGACCGGATTCCGCAGATCAAGTTGGCGCAGTACCTGACCGCCGACGTCTACATCTCCGACGCCAAGCTGTGGCGGATCTACCGGGACCAGAACGACTCCGCGACCGTCGCCGTGCTGCCCGTCTGGCCGAGCGCGCTGGGGGACTCCGTGCCGGTGACGGATGCCGAGCTGGAGCGGTATCTCCGCGCCCACACCGACGACTTCAAGCAGCCGGCGGTGGCGTTCGTGCGATTCGTCGCGCTGCCGCGGCTGCCCGACGCGGCGGACAGCGCGGCGGCCCGGGCGCGCGTGGCGCGGATCCGCGCCGAGCTCGCGCGCGGCGCCAAGTTCGAGGACGTGGCGCGGCGCGAATCGGGTGACACGGCGAGCGGCCGCCAGGGCGGCGACCTGGGCTGGGTGAAGCGCACCCAGGCGAACTTCGACCCGCAGTTCATGACGGCGGTCCGGGCGCTGGCGCCGGGACAGCTGTCGTCGCCGGTGCGCACCCAATTCGGCTATCACCTGATCCGGGTGGACGCCGCGCGCGGCGACTCGGTCAAGCTGCGCCACATCCTCGTGCCGCTCGAGCTGCAGGGGCCGCACCTCGACGCCGTGGAGGCGGGAGCCGACAGCCTGGAGCGCCTGGCGGCAGACCAGACCGACGGCGCGCTGCTCGACAGCGCGGCGCGGCGCTTCCACCTGCCCCTCTCACCGCTGCACAAGGTGGTGGAGGGCGAGTGGCTCGAGCTGGGGCGCTACCGCATCCCCGACGTCGGCGTGTGGGCGTTCGAGGCGCACGTGGGCGAGACCAGCCCGGTGGTCGAGGCCAAGCCGGCGTATTACGTCTTCCGGCTCGACTCGTTGGTGCCCGAAGGCGTGCCGCCGCTCGCGGCCGTGCGCGACCGCGTGCTCGCCGCCGTGCGGGCCGAAAAGCAGAAGGGGCTGGCGCAGCGGCGCGCCGACTCGCTCGCGGCGCAGCTGCGCGGCACGTCCAACCTGGTGGCGGCGGCGGCGGCGCGCGGGCTCACCGTCCAGCGGTTCGGCCCGTTCACCCGGCTCAGGCCGCCGAGCTATCTGGCGCAGGAGCCCCTGCTCGTGGGCGCGGCGTTCGGATTGCGGGTGGGGGAGCGAAGCGGTGCGATCGCGGGCGAGGGCGGGGACTTCATCGTCGAATCGCTGGGCCGCAAGCTGGCCGACTCGTCGGCGTGGCTGAAGCAACGTGAGGCGCAGCGGACGCAACTGGTCGCCGCGGTGCGCCAGGCGCGCGTTCAGCAGTACGTCGACGCCCTGCGCGCCAGCGCCAAGATCGTGGACCGGCGCAAGGACATCTACCGCCGGCAGGCTGAGGCCGAGACCGCGCTGTAGCGCGGCGGCCGGCTCACTCCACCAGCCGCTTCGGCGTCGCGTCGCGCGGCTTCTCGTCTTCGGGAAGCCGTTGGATGCTGTCTTCCGCGTCGGACAGGGCGCGTTTGAACTCGCGCAGCCCCTTCCCCACCGCCCGCCCCGCGTCCGGCAGCCGGTTGGCGCCGAATACGAGCAGCACGATGAGCAACAGGATGACGATCTCGCCGCCGCCGAGGTTGCCGAACATCGCCGCCCCCCCCTACTGACTCAGCCGCTTGGGCCCCGCGCCCGGGGCGGGCGGCGGCGGCAGCGGCACGTCGGACGGCGGCTCCGGGACCTCGTCCTTCAGGCCCCGCTTGAACTCCTTGATGCCCTTCCCGATCGACGCCCCGATCTCCGGGATGCGCTTGGCGCCGAAGAACAGCACCAGGATGAGCAACAGGATCGCGATTTCGGTGAAGCCCAGATTCCCGAGCATGGTGGCCTCTGTTCAGAAGAGCGAGCGGGCGACGAAGTACGCGATCGCGACGCCCACCACCGCGAGCAGCGACACGTCGAGTCCGATCGGCCCCAGGGTGATCGACACAACCAGCAGGTCCAGGTGCACCGGCCCGAAGGTCGGCGTCACGGACCACGTGAAAATCTCCTTCGCCGGTCCCTGCGGCAGGAAGCGCCGCAGGAACGCGTGCACCAGCCCGCCGAGCACGAAGCCCGCGGCGAGCACGCCGCAGTAGAACAGGGGGCGGCGCGGGCCCTGGGCCACGACCTAGCTGCGCCGTTCCACGGCGTACGCGATGCTGCCCTGCAGCGCGTCCCGCGCCGCCGACGGGGGCAGCCCCTCGAGCTCCGCCTCCGCCTGCTGCGCCAGCTCCAACGCCCGCTGCCGCGCCGTCCCGAGGCCGCCCGCGGCCTCCACCAGGCGGATCACCTCCGCCACCAGATCGTCGGACGGCTCGGCGGCGTCCATCAACCGGGACACCACGCGGCGCCCGGCCGGCGCCATCCTGCCCAGGGCCGCGATCAGCGGCAGCGTGACCTTGTGCTCGCGCAGGTCGAGCCCCGACGGCTTTCCCGTCACCGCCTCCGGCTGCGTGTAGTCCAGCAGATCGTCGGTGATCTGGAACGCCATGCCGAGCAGCAGGCCGAACCGCGCCAGCGCCTCGCGGTATCCGGGCGGCGCCGTGAGGGCGCCGACCTCGCACGCCCCCGACAGGAGCGACGCCGTCTTCGCGCGAATCAGCTGGTCGTAGGCCGCTTCGCCGTACGCGAGCTTGTCGTGCGCCTCGAGCTGGCGCATCTCCCCGACGGTCATCTCGTTCGTGACGCGCGCCAGCACGCGCAGCGGCTCGGGATCGTCCAGCTTCACCAGCTCGATGATGGCGCGGGAGTACAGGTAGTCGCCCATGATCACGGCCACCTGGTGGGAGAACAGCGCGTTGATGGTGGGGAGGCCGCGCCGCAGCACCGAGTGATCCACCGAGTCGTCGTGCACCAGCGTGGCGAGATGGATCAGCTCGACGACCGCGGCGAGCGTCACCGCCCGGGCGTCGCCGCCACCCGCGGCCCGGTGGGACAGGAGCAGCAACGTCGGGCGGAACAGCTTTCCTTTCATCGTCAGGAGGTGCTCGTTCACTTCGCTGATGATGGGGAAGTCGCCGGCGATGATCCGGCGCAGCTCGTCCACCACCAGCTCGAGCTCGGCGGCCACGGGCCGCTGCACGTCGCGCAGCGCGACCCGCGGCAGGGCGGGCGTCGCCGTCACCGGGCCTTCGCCAGCGCCTTCACGCGCCCCTCCACGTCCATGAACCGGATGTCCACCGCGAACACGCGTCCGTAGAGATCGCGCGCCTCAAGCTTCTTGCCCTGCTCCTCGAGCGCCCGGCCCAACCAGTAGAGCACGCCCAGCCGCTCCTGATCGCCCGACGCAGGCAGCTCGAGGCCCCGCCGCAGGATCGACTCGGTGACCCCGTAGGCCGCCTTGTCGAAGAAGCAGATGCCGAGCAGCTCCGACGTCCGCAGCTTCCCTTCGGGAGCGCGCAGCGCCTTCTGGAACTCGGCTATCGCTTCATCCAGCAGGCCCATTTCCTTGAAGGCGACGCCCAGGTCGTAGTGCGACTGGAAGTCCGTCTCGTCGATGTTCTCGTCGATCCCTTGCTTGAACCGCGCCAGCATGTCGTGGAAGTCTTTCTCCTCATCTCCGGTCGGCTCCTCGTCGGCGACCGTCATCCGGGTGTCGCGCGCGTGGTCGTCGTCCGCCGCGTCCAGGATCATCGAGCCGAGGTCCACGAAGTCGCCGTCCGGGGCCGCTTCGTCCCGCACCTTCATCTTCGCGTCCTTGGCCTTGACCTTCCCCTCGCCTTTCGCCGGCGCGGTCACCGGCGAGAGCATGGCCAGCGCCGCCTTGGCGCGCTCGTTGCCGCGATCGTGGTCCGCCACCCGCTCGTACACCGACCGCGCTTTGTCCGGCAGGTCGGACCGCAGCAGCGTGTCGGCGAGCTCGAGGTAGGCGTCGACCAGCTTGGGCTTGTCCCCCGCCTTGAACGCGAACTCGACCGCCTTCTGGCGGTGGCGCACGCTGTTGGGATCGAGCCGCAGGATCTCGTCCACCAGATCCTGCGCCTGCTGCAGGTTGCCGGCGTTCTCGAAGCCCGCCGTCGCGAGATCGAGCTCTTCGATGCCCCGCTCGCGCTCGCCGCCCTCGATCAGGGCCTCGCCCAACGCCTGGTGCGCCTCGGGATCGTCGGGATTGTCGGCGACGTGCGATTCGAGCTCCTCGACGCTCGCGGTGTCCGGCGTCTCCTCGATGTTCGAGAACACCAGCGAGCCCGACTGGTCCTCCTGGTTCATGAGCCCGTCGATCCCGAGATCGATGAACCCCGATTTGCGCCCGGGAGAGATCGACGTGTCGTCGTCCGTCGTGATGAAGCTCGGGTGCGCGTGACCTTCTTCGATCGCGAGCGGCTCGTCGTCGACGGCGTGTCCCGCGTCGGTCGTCGCCGTCTCGAAATCCGGCTCCAGCTCGAGCGGCGGCACCTCGACGACGGTCTTCCGCCTGGACGGCGCGGGCGGGGGCGGCGGCGCGGACGGGCGCTTGGGCACCACCGGCTTGACCTTCGGCGGCTCCGCCTGCGGGGCGGCGGGGCGGCCGAGCGGCTTCAGCTTGGGCGGCGCCTTCGGCGGAGCCGGGGGCGGAGGGGGAGGGGGCGCGGCTCTCGGCGGGACGGCCTTCTTGGGCGGCGGCGGGGGGGCGGGCGCCTCGATCTCGACGTGACCGTCCAGCACGAGCTCGGCGTCGTCCAGCGCCGCCGCCTCGGCGTCGTCCGCCTCAGCGGACACGGTCGGCTCGAGCTCGCTCATCGGCTCGAGGTCCAGATCCGCCGGATTGAGCTCCTCGCGAATCGACGGCGTCCGCGTCGCACCCGCGCGCATCTGACCGAAGTCGGCGTGCGTCGTCTCGAGCCCCTCGACCATCCCGCCGGCCGACTCGTCCTCTCCCTCCTCGGTCAGGCTCGTCGTCTCGATCTCGAGTGACTCGTCCGGCTCGGGCTCCGGTTCGGGCGCCCGCAAAGGCGGCGGCGGCGCGGCTCCGGGCCTGGCCCCCCCGCCCTTGGGGGTCGCCGGCGCGTCGAGATCGAGGAAGACGAGGCTCGAGGTCTTCCGCTTTCCCGACTTCGTCACATCGTCGCCAGCCGACGGTTTCGCGGCCGGGGGGGGAGGGGGGGTCGCCCGAACCGACGACCGCCGCCCGGGGTCGCCGTACATCTTGAGGTGCTCGTACAGGATCTCGCGCAGGCTCTCGCTCTCGGGCGAGATGTCGGTGAACTCCTTCAGCGCCGAAAACGCCTGCTCGATTTTCCCGGCCTTCTGCATCCGCTCGGCGTACTGCACGAAGTTCTGCTGCGCCTCGGTCATGAAGCCTTTCGCGGCGTACAGCTTCGCGAGCTTCAGGTACGTCGCCTGCCGCGCCGGCGCGTTGCGCAGCACCTTGTTGCACATGGCGATGGCGTTGTTGTGGAACCCCAGCTCGGCGTACTTGTCCACCGCACGATCGTAATAATCCGCCGCCTGACCGGGGTCCTTCAGCTTGATGTGGAGGTCGCCGATGCGGTTGTAGATGGACAGGTCGGGGTTCGGCTCCCCCTCCGATTCCTGGGCCTTGAGCGCCTCGATCCAGATCTCGATCGCCTTCTTGGGATCCTTCCCCTCGAGACCTTTGGCCTTCTCTTTCAGCTGCTCAAGTCTGGACATTGGAGCCTTAAGATATCGGGACGGCGCGGGCGGGACAAGCCGAACCGCCTGTCCACACGGCGCTTACGACGTTCCCGCCCACCCAATACGCCACTTCCCGCCAGTCCTCCACCGCCGCCACGACGAGGTCCGCCGCGAAGCCCGGGGCGATCTGGCCCCGCTCCGCCGCGAGCCCCAAGGCGGCCGCGCCGTTCACGGTGACCGCCGTCAACGCCTCGGCGTGACGCAGGCCCAATTGAGACACGCCCAAGGCCATCACGAGCGGGAGGCTCAGCGTCGGCGACGACCCCGGGTTGCAATCGGTGGCGAGCGCAACCGCCGCCCCCGCGTCGATCAGGCGGCGCCCCGGGGCCTGGGTCCGTTTGCCGAGAAAGAGCACGGTGGCGGGCAGGAGCACCGCCACCGTGGCGCTCGCGGCCAGAGCCCGCACGCCGGCCTCGGAGACCGCGGCGAGGTGGTCCGCCGAGAGCGCACCCAGTTCGGCGGCAAGCTCGGCGCCCCCCGACCCCTCCAGCTCGTCGGCGTGAAGCTTCAACGCCAGCCCGTGGCGCCGCGCCGTCTCCAGGATCACGCGCGCCTCGGGCGGGCTGAAGACCCCCGGCTCGCAGAACACGTCACAACAGCGCGCCAGGCCTTCGCGCGCCACGGCGGGGATCATCTCGTCGCACAGGAGCCGCACGTACGCGGCGCGGTCGCCACGATACTCGGGAGGGACCTCGTGCGCACCCAGGAATGTGCCGACGAGCGTAGCGGGCTGCGCGTCCGCCAGATGGCGGACCACCCGCAGCTGCTTCAGCTCGGTCTCGAGGTCGAGCCCGTAGCCTGATTTCACTTCGATGGTCGTGCTGCCGTGCGCGAGCAGCGTCGCGAGCCGGGCGCGGGTCAGCGCCTCGAGCTCGGCCGCGCTGCGCGCGCGCACGTCGCGCACCGACTGCAGGATGCCGCCGCCCGCCGCGGCGATCGCCTTGTAGTCGGTCCCCAGGGCGCGGCGCTCGTGGTCGTCGAGCCGCGGAGCGCCGAACACCGCGTGGGTGTGGCAGTCGACAAAGCCGGGGCATACTACGCCCGACACCTCCGCCCGTTGCACGGTCCCGGCTGCCCGTTCCAGGTCCTTGTACGGGCCCACGGCGGCAATGCGATCGCCGTCGATGAGGACGGCGGCGTCGGACAGGACCTCGACCTCGGCCATCTCGCGGCCGCGCCGGGCGCGCGCCGGGCCTCGACAGGTCACCACCTGGCGGGCGCCCGTGAGGAGCGTCTTCAGGCGAGGGTCTCGCGCATGGGAAGCCGGATGCCGTGGCGCCGGGCCGCGGCCACCGCTTCGGGATAGCCGGCGTCGGCGTGCCGGGCGATGCCGATCCCGGGGTCATTCGTCAGGACGCGCTCGAGCCGCTGCTCCGCCGCGTCCGTCCCGTCGGCGACGCTCACCTGGCCGGCGTGCAGCGAATTGCCGATGCCCACGCCGCCGCCGTGATGGAACGAGACCCACGCCGCGCCGGAGGCGGTGTTGAGGAGCGCGTTGAGGATCGGCCAGTCGGCGATCGCGTCCGAGCCGTCGCGCATGCCTTCGGTCTCGCGAAACGGCGAGGCGACCGACCCCGTGTCGAGATGGTCGCGGCCGATCACGACCGGCGCCGCCAGCTCCCCCCGTTTCACCAGGTCGTTGAGCGCCACGCCGAAGCGCGCCCGCTCCCCCTGCCCCAGCCAGCAGATGCGCGCGGGGAGCCCCTGGAACGCGACCCGCTCCTGCGCCAGCGTGATCCAGCGCCGCAGGTGCTCGTTCTCGGGGAACAGCTCCAGCACCAGGCGGTCGGTCCGATGCAGGTCCTTCGGATCGCCCGAGAGCGCCACCCAGCGGAACGGTCCCTGGCCCTCGCAGAACAGCGGCCGGATGTACTCGGGGACGAACCCCGGGATGGTGAACGCGTCGGCGACGCCGGCATCGCGCGCCTCCGTGCGGATGTTGTTGCCGTAGTCGAACGCAATCGCGCCACGCCGCTGCAGCTCGAGCATGGCGCGTACGTGAGCCGCGATGCCCTCCCGCGCCCGCCGCACGTACTCCTCCGGCGCGCGGCGGCGCAGCTCCGCGGCGGCCGGCGGCGCGAGCCCTGCAGGGACATAGCCGTTGAGGGTGTCGTGCGCCGACGTTTGGTCGGTCACCACGTCGGGGGCGAAGCCGCGGCGGACCAGCTCGGGGAGCACGTCGGCGCAGTTACCGACGAGCCCGACCGACAGCGCCGCGCCCCGGCGCCGCGCGTCCTCGCACCAGGCGACCGCTTCGTCGATGGAGGTGGAACGGCGATCGAGGTAGCGCGTGTCGAGGCGTCGCTGCACCCGCGCCGCGTCCACCTCCACGGCGAGACAGACGCCCTCGTTCATCGTGGCGGCGAGCGGCTGTGCCCCGCCCATCCCGCCTAACCCACCCGTGAGGACTATTCGACCGCGGAGAGATCCTTGGAACTGGCGTCTGGCAACTGCGCCGAACGTCTCGTACGTCCCTTGCAGGATCCCTTGCGTGCCGATGTAGATCCACGAGCCGGCGGTCATCTGACCGAACATGATCAACCCGCGGCGCTCGAGATCGCGAAACACCTCCCAGGTGGCGTAGCGGCCCACCAGATTGGCGTTCGCGATCAACACGCGCGGCGCGCCGGGGTGCGTCGCAAACACCCCCACCGGCTTCCCCGACTGCACCAGCAGCGTCTCGTCGTCGGCCAGCGTGCGCAGGGTGCGGCAGATCGCATCGAACGAGGCCCAATCGCGCGCCGCCTTCCCCGTTCCCCCGTACACCACCAGGTCCTGGGGCCGCTCCGCCACGTCGGGGTCGAGGTTGTTCATGAGCATCCGCAGGGCCGCTTCCTGGATCCAGCCGCGGCAGGATTTCGTCGACCCACGGGAGGCGCGGATGACCCGAGCGCCGGTCATGGCCCCATCCTGCAGGTGCGACGTGCGGCGTGCCGCATGCGGAATCTCCCGGCGAGGTCGTGCGCCTCGACGCCTCCCGATACACACCGCACACCGCACGCCGCACGCCGCACTCTGGTCACGGGACCTGCTCCTCGGGATCGAACTTTCCCTCCCGGATTCCCGCCGCCACCCGCTCGATGTCGGCGCTGAACGGCCGATCCCCCGCGAGGGCGGCCGCCTCGCGCCGCACCGCCGCGTGGATCCGCGCGACGCCCCGCCCCGGCGTGAGCGGCTTCAGGTACTCGAGCCCCTGCGCGCCGGCGAGCAGCTCGATCGCCACGATCCGCTCGGCGTTCGCGAGGATGCGTCCCGCCTTCCACGCGGCGCTCATCCCCATCGGCACCACGTCCTCCTGGTTCCCCTCGGTCGGCACCGACTGCACGCTCGCCGGCGTGGCCAGCACCCGGCAATCGGCGACGAGCGCGGCGGCGGCGATCTGCGCCGTCATGAAGCCGGACTCGAGGCCGGGATCGCGCGCCAGGAACGGCGGGAGCCCGGACGACAGGTCGGGGTTGACGATCCGCTCGATGCGCCGCTCGGCGAGCCCCGCCAGCGTCGCGAGCGCGATCCCGATCACGTCCAGCGCCAGCGCGACCGGCTGGCCGTGGAAATTGCCGCCCGAAACCACGTCGCGCCCGAACACGAGCGGGTTGTCGGTGGCGGCGTTCAGCTCGGTCGCCACCAGGCGCTCGGCGAACGCGAGCCCCTCGCCCACCGCACCGAGCACCTGCGGCGTGCAGCGCAGCGAGTAGGCGTCCTGCACGCGCGGGTCGTTCTGACGATGCGATTCGCGGATCGCGCTCTCCGCGAGCAGCTCGCGCAGCAGGGCCGCCGACCGCTGCTGGCACGGGTGCGGCCGCGCGTCGTGAATGCGGGCGTCGAACGGGTCGGGCGAGCCGCGCACCGCTTCGAGGCTCATCGCGGCGGCGGCGTGGGCGGCGCGCCACAGGGTCCACGCGTCGTGCACCAGCAGCGCCGCGAGGCCCGTCTGGGCCTGCGTGCCGTTCACGAACGCGATCCCTTCCTTCGCCTCGAGCACGACGGGCCGCAACCCCTTGGCAGCGAGTGCGCCGTCTTCCCCTTCCCCGATCATCGCGAGGGCGAGGTGCGAGAGCGGCGCGAGGTCGCCCGAGGCGCCCACGCTCCCCTGCGACGGCACCCGGGGGTGCACCCGCTGGTTGAGCATCCCGACCAGCAGCTCGGGCAACACCGGCCGCACCCCGCTCGTGCCCCGCACCAGCACGTTGGCGCGCAGCAGCATCATCGCCCGCACCGCGTCGGTGGGCAGCGGGTCGCCCACGCCCGAGGCGTGGCTGCGGATGAGATTCAGCTGGAGCTGGCGCGCCTGCTCCGGCGGGATCCGGACGTGGGCGAGCTTCCCGAAGCCGGTATTCACGCCGTAGACCGTCTGGCCACCGGCGACTGCCGCCTCGACGGCCGTCCGCGACTCGGCGACGGCGCGGAGGGCCGCGGGATCGAGGGAGACGGGCGCGCCGGCCCGCGCGACGGACACGACGTCGGCGATGGTGAGGGAATGACCGTCCAGCGTTACGCCTTCAGGCATAGAGGTACAAAGTATTAGAGAAGACGCCAAGACGCTAAGACGCCAGAACCACTCAGGCGTCTTGGCGTCTTGGCGTCTTGGCGTCTTGGCGTCTACTTCGATCCTGACACCTCAAATCCTGTCGACAATGACGTCGTCATGCCCCCCCTGATAATCAGCTCCGGATTCCCGAAATCCGTCTGGAAGCTCCAGTCGAGAATCAGATAATCCCGTCCCACGTGCGTGACCCGCAGCGCCCCATAGTGCAGCTCCGTGCCTTCGACGATCTCGAACACGTACCCGTACGTGGGGACCGCCTGGAAGAGATTGCGGCTGTACCCCGTCGCCGGAGCGAAGTCGATCGACGTGAGATCGGCCACCTGGCCGTACACCTGCAGGCGCGTGCCGCTGAAGACCGGCTCGATCCACAAGGTGTCGCCCGTGCCGCGGGTCACGCGGAAGTCGATGTCCGTGGCGTTGCCACTCTCGACGAGCCCGAGCTCCGCGCTCTGTCCCTTGCCGTCGTTGTTGGCGTCGTTCCAGAAGCGGAATCCCGCCTGCGTCGCGTTCTGCTGCAGGGCGAAGACGAGCACGTTGCGGGCGTCGGGACGAGGGGTGTCCTGGCGCAGCGGGGACCACAGGCTCTCGTAGCCTTCCCGGCTGACGGCGGTCACGCCGAAGCAGCGCGGCACACCGTTGGAGATGGCGCTCACCAGGAACTCGGGCGCCACGGTCGTGCCCTCGAGCGCCCAGGTCGCGTCGCAAAACCCGGAATTGAGGTTGTAGGCCGTGCTGTAAATCCGGTACATGCTGAATCGGGCCGTATCCGCCAGGTACGCGTTATCGGCCCACTCGAGGTGGATGGCGCCGTTCAGGGAAATCGACGTCAGGCTCGCCGGCCGCTGGAGCCGCCGCCGCTCGTCCACCGTGATCACGTTGCTGGCGTCGCTCTCGTTGCCGTTCAGGTCCACGGCGGTGACGAAATACTCCAGGTGAGGCACGCCGTTGTCGTGGAAGGTGTTCGAGGTCGTCTCGCCGCGCAGCCCGAACGCGCTGGTCGTGGATCCGCGCGAGTAGACCCGATAGCTCGCGAGATCCGCGTCACCGACATCGTCCCAGACGAGCAGGATTCCCAGGGGGACCGTGTCGCCGCTCGGCTCGAGCTCGTAACTGAGATTCTGGGGTGTGGACGGAATGGAGACGGACAGCGCTTCCTGGCAGGCGGCAGCGGCCAGGGCCAAGAGCAGCGCGGAGTACGGCAAGGCACGACGCATGGCAGCCTCGGGAGGAGTCTGCTCCCGGAGGTAAGCAGGAGGCGTGCCTGGCGCTAACTCGTTAGCGCATCGTCGCTTGAGATTTCAGCGCGGGCCGTCACTGTCACCGCAAGTGGACAGCGATCACCGCGCAAAGGAGCGCTGATCGTAATCGAACTTGATATCGGGTTGATCGGTGAGCGCGATGTTGAAGCTGAACGAGAAGTTGCCCGTCGCCGTCTTGACGAAGACGAAGCTCGCGTGCCAGCGGTGCAGGTCGCGCTGGAGCGACACGACGTGCTGGCCGAATTGGCGCGTGTCCAGGTCGTAGGTCGTGACCCAGGTGGCGCTCCAATTCCGCGTCGGGCTGAATGCCAGGGGTTGGATGTTGAGGATGCGGTGCCCCGCCTTCGGGCCCAGGGTGTCGCCGCGGGTGTGCGAGAGCGTGTAGCTGACCTGCAGCGAAAAGGCTCGTGCTCCTCCGCTCTTCGGCCCCGCGTTGTACACGTCCTGCCGCTCTCCTCCATTGTAGTTGTTGAACCCGCCGGGTTTCTGTTGTTGTCCCGTCGTGTCGGGCCCGCCGGACGGGGGGGGGGGGGCGGTGGCGGGCGGGCGCCCGCGCGCGAAGCCGAGCAGGCTCGCGAGCCCGTGCAGCGTCGCCGGCGTGACCGTGAACGATGTCGTCAGGCCGGTGAGAAAGGGATCGAACTTGGCGCTGTCCCTGCCGACCTGGCCGCGCCACAGGTCGTGCGTGATGTGCAGCGAGAAGGGGAGCAAGTCGGACGTGATGGTGTTTTGGATCCCCTGCGTCTGCCAGCCCACGAGACTGTCCCGCTTGGCCTGCTCGAAGTTGTAGCTGATCCCGCTCGTGTTGATGCTGAGGAGCTTGATCTTGCGGGGTGCGGAGGTCGTGTCGCCGGGGGCGGGCTTGAGCTTCGCCTCGAACAGCTGCGACAGGCCGAGCGTGATCGTTTGCTGGGGGTCGATGTGCGCGTTGAGGCTGGTCCCGGTCGGATCGAAGGCGCGCGCGTAATCCTCCGGTACCTTGACTCCCGGGGCGTACTGGTAGCTGATGATCGGCGAGATCGAGTGGCGGATGCGCGCGATGGGACCGATCCCGGGGAAGAACCCGAAGAAGGTGGGCGACATGCCGGCGGTGAACGCGAGCCGCTTGCCCTGGCGCACGAACTCGCCCCCCGAGAACTGGTTCCTGAGCATGAACGGGCCGCTCGTCGTGTTGATGATCCCGACGCCCGGCTGGAGCCTCCAGGTCCCCATGAAGAGCGACGGCAGATTGATGCTGGTGGACCAGTCGACCTCGGTGCGGAACGTCTGACCGTAGGTGGCGCGCCGGACGCCGCCCGGGACGGTGCTGTCGCGGATCAGGAACTCCGCGCGCCTGTTCGAGACGACGTCGAGCACGCGGACGCTGTTCCCCCAGGTCCACCGCCCGAAGCGGAGCGTCGTGGGGATGCTGATCGTCGTCGTGCGGTCGTCGGCGAACAGCGGGACGGTGTCGACGGGCACGGTGTCGCCCGGCAAGCTGGGGACGAGCAGGGTGCCCGCGTTACTGTGGAAGTTCTGGACGTTGGTCAGCGAGAAGCCCGGCGACCAGCTGATGGACGGTGTGATATTCACCGCCGCGGGGGTGAGCTCGATCTGCGGAAACGTCTGGTTCACGAGGTCCGTCGACAAGTCCTGGCTGCGGCTGCCGCCGACGGTCAGCGTCCCCCAGGACAGCTGCTTGCTGAAGTTCACGTGCGAGCCGAGGCTCGCCGTGACCTGGAGCGGATCGAGGCTGTTGCGCGAGATGACGGTCCCGCTTGTGGCGTAGTCCACGCTGGCCGAGAAGCGGGTGCGGGAGTCGAACGTTTGGTTGTGGGTCCAGGCGATGCGGCTCGAGTGGGCGGTCTGGTCGAGCTGCTGCGTGCGCGTGTAGGAGATGCCCCCCTGCACGAAGCGGTCGAGCCACCGATAGCTCGTCTGCGCCCGCATCGAGAGGGTCCGCCCGGCGTACCAATCGCCCGACAGCACGAGGTCCACGTAATCGTTCAACGCGAAGTAATAGCCGAAGTTCGAGATCTGCCGGTGGTAGCCGCGCGTGGGCCGCACCAGGTCGTTCAGCCCGAAGCTCGGGACCAGGATCCCGCTGCGCCGGCCGGAGCGGATGTCGTTGAAGATGAACGGCAGCCACATGACCGGCACGTCGCGCACGAACAACACGACGGGCCGGGCGACCATCACGTTCTTGCTGATCCATTTCACTTCCCCTGCCGCGAAGTGATAGTCGGGCACGGGTTGCGGATCGGAGGTGAACTGGGCGCCGGACCCGTACACGCGGGTCGACCCCGAATCCACCGAGAGAGCACCGCGCACGTACCACGGGACGTTGCCCTGCTGGACCTCCGTGAGCGCGTCGTCCACCATCCCCCGCCGGACGCAGGTATCGTAGCGCATCACCCGTCCCGTCAGCACGGTGCCCTGGTCGAACAGCTTGGGCTCGCCCACGGCGTCGAGCCGGCAGCTCGCCTCGCGGTAGCGGATCGAGTCGGCCTCGAGCTGGGTGCCGTCGCGCTCGACGAGCGCTTCCCGCCGCAGGAAAATCGTCTGGCTGTCGCCCTGCACCACGAGCGTCTCGGCGACGTAGCGGGTGATGCGGAAGCCCTGGAGCTTGAGGAGGGAGTCGATGACGGGATCGGCCTGCGGGAAGCTGCGCGTCGGGCCCGTCGGGAGGCCGAGCTTGCGCGCCGTGGCGGAGTCGACCGGGCGCCCGGTGCGCGTGGTATCGCGGTGCGCGGTGTCGCCGGCGGCCGCGGGAGGCTTTGCGGAGGGGGGGCGAGCCGGCGGCCCCTGGCCGCCCAGCGGGCCCGCGCCGAGCAGCAGCAACACGAGCAGGGCGGCGCCCGCGCCGGCGGCGGCCTCGCGGCGGGCGCGCCGCCGGCTCGCCACCCACGCGCACCAGATGCTGATCTCGTACAGCAGCGCCAGCGGGATCAGCATCAGCATCATCGACACGGCGTCCGGGGGCGTGAGCAGCGCCGCCACGAACGCGGAGATGACGAACGCGTAGCGCCGCTGGCGCGCCAGGAACTGCGGCGTGACGAGGCCGAGCGCGGCGAGGATCGTCATCACGAGCGGCAGCTCGGCGATGGCGCCGGACGCCACAATGAACGGCACCGCCATCCCGAAATACCGGTCGATCGTGATCATCGGCGCGAGGTCCTCGCGCGAAAAGCCGAGCAGCACCTTCAACGCGGCCGGCAGGAGCCACTCGTAGCAGGCGATCGCGCCGGCGAGAAAGAGGACCGAGCCGACCGCCAGGGCCGGCACGATGAGCCGCCGCTCCCGGTCGTACAGCGCGGGGGCGAGGAATGCCCACACCTGGTAGATGAGCACCGGCGACACCAGCACGCAGCCGAAGCCGAACGCGACTTTGAGCGTGAGCAGGAACGGCTCCGCCGGGCTCGTGAACACCAGCCGCCCGCCGGGGAGATAGGGCGCGATCGGCCGCTTCAGCAGCTCGATGAGATCGATCTTGTCGAGGACGACCCAGGCGATCACCATTCCCACGCCGATCGCCAGCAGGCACTTCAAGATGCGCCAGCGCAGCTCCTCGAGGTGATCGAGGAACGGCATCTCGCCGCGCGGAGAAACCTCAGCCACGGAGGCCCCGGGACCGGTTAGGGCCGGAGGCGTTGCTGATTCTGGCGCGCGAGGTCGGCCTCGGGGGAGCGCGGATAGCCGGCGATCACCCGGGCGTAGAACCGGCGGGCCCCCACCTTATCGCCCCGCTGCTCGGCGAGGAGGCCCAGTTTGTAGAGGGCCGAGGGGGCGCGCGGTGAGTTGGGGTAGGCCTTCACGACCTGGTCATACACCGCGGCGGCAGAATCGGGGGCGTCCTTCTCGAAGCTCTCCCCCACGTAGAACAACGCGTCGGGCGCGTGTTCGTGCGCCGGGAAGACCCGCAGGAACTCGCGGAACCCGAGCCGGGCGGTGGACACGCTGCCCCGCCGGTACTGCTGCAGCGAGACGTCGTACATCTGGTCGGGCCCGGGCCCCGACGGATTGCCCGACGGGCCCACCGGGGCGCCCCCCGCTCCGCCGCCCGCCGCCGGCAGCGCGGGCTCGGGCTGACGGGCGAGCTGCTCGAGCCGGGCGCGCTGCTCGCTCAACCGCTGCTGCGTCTGTCCCGTCAGCTCCTGGACCGACACCAGCTGCTGCTGCACGGCCAGGAGGTCGGTGCGCATGTCGCCGCGCAGCTGCACGAGGTAGGCCTGCTGCGCGGCGAGCGCCTGCTGCACGGCGCGGACGACGGCCAGGAGCGAGTCCCGCTCCGCCGCCCGCGCTGCATCGCTCCGGGCGAGGTCGGCCTGGAGGGCCTGCACCTGGAGCTCGACTTTCCGGACGTCCCCGCGCAGGGCGCAGCCGGCGACGAGCCCCAGCGCCACGACGAACGCGGAAGACCTACGGCCGGACGAGCGCGTCCCCGCCACCGATGATCTCGAATTCGTCGCGGCGGTTCTGCGACCACGCGGACTCGTCGTGTCCGTCCACCAGCGGCCGCTCCTCGCCCCACGACTGCGTCTCGACGCGGCCCCCGTCGATGCCGTGGCTCACGAGATACTGCTTGGCCGACTGGGCGCGCCGGTTGCCCAGCGCGAGGTTGTACTCGTCCGAGCCACGCTCGTCACAGTGCCCGTGGATCCGGATGCGCAGGTTGGGGTTCGCCTGCAGGATGGCGACCTTCTGGTCCAGCGTCCCCGCGTCGTCCGAGCGGATGTTGGCCTTGTCGTAGTCGAAGTGGATCATCGCCGCCAGCATGTTGCGCACTTCTTCGGTGGTACGAGCGAGCGCGGCCGCCTCTTCGGCCTCGCGCGCCCGGGCCGCGCGCTCAGCCTCCTCACGCGCCCGGCGATCGGCCTCCTCGCGCGCCAGACGCTCGGCCTCCGCCTGTGCCTGCGCGGCCGAATCGGCGTTGGGCTGCGGGGCCGGCTGCTCCGGCGGCGTCTTCGGGCCGCAGGAGGCCGCCGTGACGGCGGCGCTCAGTCCGATCACGAAGAGCAACGATACCGGTTTCATCTATCTCTCCAATCAGGGGGTGGAAGAGGTAGCCTCCGGAAGCCGTGGAGACCAGGCCGGCAGCCGCGCGCCGCTCTGCTGCAGCAGCGGGCGAATGCGGCCGGTGTCAAGATCGATGATCCATAACTGCCGGTACCCCGACCGGTCGGACACGAACGCCAGGTGCCGGCTGTCTGGAGCCCAGGTCGGGTCTTCGTTGCGCCCCACCGACGTCAGCTGCCGCACCGTGCGGCTGCGCGCGTCCAGCACGAACACCTGCAACGTGCCGGCCACATCCCGGTGGAAGGCCACGGACTGCCCGTCGGGCGACCATTCGGGGGCGTTGGACGACCCCGTGACGCCGTAATCGAACGGCGCGAACAGCTCCTGGTTCGTGCCGTCGGCCGACATCACGTAGACCTGCGGCAGACCCGGGCGCGTCGACACGAACGCGATGCGCTGCCCGTCGGGACTGAACGTCGGGGACAAGTTGTCTGAAAAGCGCCCCACGGTCAAGCGCCGTAAGCAGCAGTTGTCCTTGACGTTAATCGTGTAGATGTCGGTCCCTTCCTCGGTCGCGCGACTGAAGGCGAGCGTCTGGCCGTCGGGCGAGAACGCGGGCGTGAAGTCGAGCGCCTTGCCCGTCGTCGCCACCGGCGTGCGCTTCCCCGTCGCCATCTCCTGGAGGAACAGCTGGCCTCGCCCGGCCTGGAACTCCATGTACGCGAACCGCCGGCCGTCGCTCGCCCAGGTCGGCGACATGGCCTGGCGGTCGCTCGCCGACACCAGCTTGAGGTCGGCGCCGTCCTGGTCGATCTGGTACACCTTGCCGTCCTTGACGAACAGGATGCGTGTGGCGGCGATCCCGGCGGTGCCGAGGGCCGCCTGCAACACCTGATCGGCGACGCGGTGCACCGCCTGGCGGAAATCGGCCTGGCCCGGAGCGGGGAGGCGCGTGCGGATGGTGCGGCGCACACCGCCGGCGGCGACGTCGTGCAGCGTGACGACCGTCGTGTCGCCGCCCGCCGTGACGTCGAGGGCAAAATCGGCTCCCAGGGCCTGATACAACGGATAGTTGAGCGTCGCGCCCTGCGCGCCGCCGCCCGCGGTCACGGTGGCGGTAGCGCCCCGCGCCGGCGCCACCGCCCCGGGCCGCGCCGCACGGGAGGGCGGACCCGAGGGAGGCGCGCCCGGCGTGGCCAGCCGGATCGAGTCGCCGCCGGGGAGCGTGATCACTTCGAAGCGGTCGCTGTAGTCCAGGTCGCGCGCCACGATCGCGCGAACCGAATCGAGTCCGCCCCCGTGCCGCGGCAACAGCACGAATCCTGGCCGCACACCGGGCCGGTAGATGATCCCGATCCGCACGCCGCGGTCGATGGCGGAAGTATCCTGTCCGACGGCCGGACGGACGGACGGCCAGGCGGCCAGGACCAACGCGACGAACACGGCCGTCCGGCCGTCCGGCCGTCCGGCCGTCATTGGCGCTGCCCCGAAAAGTAGAACCGCACGAACAGCACCTCCGGCTGCCAGCCGGCCGGCAGGTCGCCGAAGGCCTTGGCGTGTCCCGCGGCCTCCACGGCGCCCAGCGCCTCCAAGTCGAAGTCGTATTCGCCGGAGCGGTGGATGAGCTGCAGGCCCGTCACTGAGCCGTTGCGATGCACGAAGAACGAGACCTCCGCTTCGAGAGGCGTACTACGCTCGGGGCGCTTCCAAAACCGCAGGACCTGCGACACGATGTTCTGCAGGTACTGCGGGAACGGAAAGGCGACGCCCTCGGTGCTGACTGTGGCCACGTCGTTGCCGGTCGAGGGCCGCTCGCCCGGGAGGGGTTGCGCCGTCGGCGTGGTGCGCGGGGCCGCCTCCCGCCGCGTGGCGTCTTGCGTCGGCGGCGGCGCGGCCCGCGACACCGTGCTGCGCGGCGGCGGCTTCGCCGCCGGCACGGGCGCCGCCTTCTCCTCGGCCGGTCGCTCGAACGCCTGGGGTGCCGGGCGCGTCTCCTGGCCGGGCGCCGGCGCCGCCACGAGCCGAACGGTGTACGTGGGCGGCAGCGTCCGGCGCGCGCCCGCGGCGCCGAACAAGAGCGCCGCCGCCAGGGCGTGCACCGTCACCGTGCCCGCCAGGGCCAAGCCTGGGTTGGCGGGAGGAGGAGTCCGGCGTCTCACCGCTGGATCGTCTCCGGCTCGGCCACGAGTCCCACGTCCTGAATGCCCGCCTCGCGAATCACCGCCAGCACCTGCACGACACTGCCGTAGGCCACGCGGCCGTCGGCCCGCAGATACACCCCCGACGGCCGTTTGGTTCGCACGAAGGCGGGGAACGTGGCGCGGAAGTCTTCGTAGGACAGGGGGGCCTCGCCGAGGTAGATCCGCCCCTCGCGGTCGAGCGTGACGATGAGGCCTTCTTTGGGGTCGAGCGGTCGGGCCTGCGCCCGCGGCAGCCGCACGTCCACCCCCCCCTGCATGATCGGGGCGGTGATCATGAAGATAATGAGGAGCACGAACGCCACGTCCACGAGTGACGTGACGTTGATGTCGGCGTTGAGCGGCAGCTCGCCATGTCCCCGCAGGCCGCCTCCCCCACCGAGCAGCCCGGCCATTAGAGCCGCCCTTCCCGGGCCATCGTCGCGATGATCTCCTGCGCGAAGCCCTCGAGCTCGCCCGCGAACAAGCCGAGCCGGTTCACGAAGATGTTGTACGCCATGACGGAGGGGACGGCGACGGCGAGGCCCCCCACCGTGGTGACGAGCGCCTCGGCCACGCCGGGTGCGATGGCCGCGATGTTCCCCGATCCGCCCACGGCGATGCCGATGAACGCGTCCATCACGCCGAGCACCGTGCCGAGCAGGCCGAGCAACGGGCTGACCGATCCGAACGTCGCGAGCCACGGGATGAACCGCGCGGCGCCGTCGCGCTCGGCGGCGACCTCCTTGCCGAGCACCATGCGCAGCGCCTCGAGCTGGGTCGTGGTGAGGGCGGTGGCGGTGGCCACGGAGCCGGTCGCGGGATTCAGCGTGCCCGGCTTCAGCTCGGAGAGGAAGTGAATGCCTTCGCGGAGCAGCCGGTTGTAGGGCGAGGGCGGGAGCCGCATCGCGGCGTGGTAGGCCTCATCGAGGCGCGGCGCCTTCTCCACCTCGGCGAGAAACCGGTCGGCGAGGCGCCGCATGCGGCGGAACTGCCACCACTTCAGCACGATGAGGTACCACGACACCACGGAGAAGACGCCGAGGATCGCGAGCACGAACTGCGTCTCGCGGCTCGATGTGAGCACCAGCTGCCACGGCGTGGTGGGCACCGCCCGGCCGACTTGCAGCAGCACGCTTACCTCCACGAAGTCAGCTCCTGTACCCGCGCGGGTGGGCGCGGTGCCAACGCCACGCGCTTTCGAGGATCTCCGACAGGCTCGACCGGCGAGGCTGCCAGCCGAGCACCGTGGCGGCACGTTGCGCCGCGGCGACGAGCGCCGGCGGATCGCCGGGCCGGCGCGGCCGGTCGGTTGCGGGGATCGGGTGCCCCGTGACCCGCCGCGCCGCCTCCACCACCTGGCGGACCGAATGGCCGGTCCCGGTGCCAAGGTTCAGCGCCGTCGCGCCGCCGGTCGGCAGATCGAGCGCGCGGACGTGGGCGTCGGCGAGGTCGTCCACGTGGATGTAGTCGCGCACGGCCGTCCCGTCAGGGGTCGGATAGTCGGTTCCGAAGACGTCGACGGCGGGACGGTTCCCGAGCGCCACCGCCAGCACGTTGGGGATCAGGTGACTCTCGGGATCGTGGTCCTCCCCGCACCGTTCGGTCGCGCCCGCGGCGTTGAAGTATCGCAGGCTCACGACGCCGAGCCCGTCCCGCGCCGCGTAGGTCTCGAGCAGCCGTTCGAACTCGAGTTTGGTCTCGCCGTAGGGGCTCACGGGCGCTTTGGGCGTGTCCTCGACGATCGGCACGGTGGCGGGATGGCCGTAGACCGTGCACGAGGACGAGAAGACAAACCGCCGCACGCCGGCGGCCACCGCCGTATCGAGCAGGACGCGCGCCGCCGCGACGTTGTTGGTCCGGTATTTCTCGGGATTGGCGACCGACTCCGCCACCAGCGCGAACGCCGCCATGTGGACGATCGCGTCCACCCGATGGCGCGCCAGGAGCGACTCGACCACCGCACGGTCCCCGATGCCCCCGTGCACGAACACCGCCCCGCCCGGGATCGCTTCCCGGTGTCCGGTGCTCAAGTCGTCGAGCACCACCACGCCGCGGCCGCGCGCCAGCAGCTGGTCCACGACGACGCTGCCGATGTAGCCGGCTCCGCCCGTGACGAGGACGTGCGCCGTCACTCGGCGGATCCCAGCCCGAAGAGCCGCCGCAGCGCCTCAAGCAGGCCGTAGCCGCGCCCCTGCTCGGCCGCCTCCTTGAGCGCGATGGTCGGCTGATGCAGGAACTTGTTCAGGAGCGCGTGGCTGAACTGTTCCACGCGGGCGCGGTCCTCGGGCGCGAGGTGACCGAGCTGGCGCATCGCGCGCTCGAGCTCCGCCGCCCGCAGCTGCTCCAGCCGTCCCCGGAACTCCTTGATGACCGGCACCACGCCGAGTCCGCCGTACCACGCCCAGAACAGGTCGGTCTCCTCCTCGACGATCCGCTCGGCGGCGGGGACTTCGTCGCGCCGCCGGGCGGTGGCCTGCGCCGCCACGGTCTGCAAATCGTCCACGTCGTACAAGAAGACGTTCTCGAGCTGCGCGACGGCGGGATCGACGTCCCGGGGCACGGCGAGGTCGAGGATGCACAGGGGGCGACGGCTCCGGCCGGCGATGACGGGCGCGACCCGCTCCCAGGTCACGATCGCGTGGGGCGCGGCGGTGGAGCAGAGCGCGATGTCGATCGTCCCGAAGTGGGACCAGGCCTCGTCGAGCGTCAACGCCCGCGCACCGAGCCGCTCGGCGACGGCGCGGGCCCGCTCGTGCGTGCGGTTCGCCACCAGGCTCACCTGAACCCCTTCGTCCACGAGGCACGTCGCGGCCAGCTCGGCCATGTCCCCGGCGCCCAGCACCAGGGCCGTGCGGCCGGCGAGGTCGCCGAAGATCTTGCCGGCCACCGCCACGGCGGCGGAGGCGGCCGAGGCGGTGCCGGCGCCGACCGCGGTTTCGGTGCGCACCCGCGCCCCGACGTGCAGGGCCGTCTGGAACAGCCGGTGGAGCACCGGCCCCGCCTGGGCCCTCGAGGTCTCCCAGGCGTCGCGCACCTGGCCCTGGATCTGGGACTCCCCCAGGATCATCGAATCGAGGCCCGCCGACACGCGGTAGAGATGGCGCACCGCGTCGCGGTCCCGCACGATGTATCCGTACGCGCTGGCGGCGCCCCGGCCCGGCGCTCCTTGGGGCAGCCGCTCGTCCAGCAGCGACCAGACGGCGTCGGCCGGCCCTTCGTCCTCCAGCACGAGGTAGAACTCGGTGCGATTGCACGTGGAGAGCAGCACGCCGCCGCTTGCGCCCGCAGCCATCACGCGGGCGAGCGCGCCGGGCACCTCATGCGCCCCATGCGCGAAGCGCTCGCGCACCTCGAGGGGCGCGGTGCGGTGGTTGACTCCCAGGACCTTGATTCCCATCCCGTTCAGACCGCTCACAGGAACCGGTCGGCGCCCGGCTCGGCGAGCTTGAGCGCCAGATAGACCAGCAGCACGGCCGAAAAGCCCGCGATGCTCGCGAACGCGGCGCGCCGCCCCGCCCAGTGGCGCACCACCCGCACCCACACTGCCCACCCCAGCACGACCCACGTGAACAATCCCCAGACGATCTGTGCCTTGCCCACGTGGAGCCCGCCGGCGAACCGCACGGCGTACCCAAGGGCGAGCAGCACGCCCAGCGTCAGCGCCGGGAAGCCGGCGACCAGGGCAAAGCCGTTCAGCCGATCGAGTCGCTCGAGCGGCGGAAACAGCTGGAACACCTGCCCGAAGCGCCGGGCCTTGAGCTCGCGGAACTGGAGCAGGTAGAGCGCCGCCGCGATGAAGGCCAGAGCGAGCAGGGCGAGGCCCAGCACGCTGAGGGCGACGTGCAAGATAAACCAGGCGTTGCGTCCGGCGGAGGGCTCGGCCCCCGGCGCGAGGCCGATCAGCAGGGCGAGACCGACGAGGCCCGCCGCCAGCGGGCTGGTGAAAAACGCCACGGCGGAGCCCCGCACCAGCCGCTCGCTCGCCAACTGCAACAACACCAGGCACAGCGCGAGCATCGAGAGGGCGGGCGCCAGGCCGACGAGCGTCAGTCGGGAGACCGCCACGACCTGGACGGCGGCGCCCGCGCACGGAAGTCCGATGGTCAGGGCGCGCGGCGCCGCGCGCAGGCCCACGAACGGGGCGAGGGTCAGCGCCGTGGCCAGACCGTAGAGCGCCAGGGCGAGGATGTGCAGGATGAGAATCACGCGACGCACGCGCCGAAGGGAGACCCGCCGCCGCGGGCCTCCCACCGGCCGCCGGTCAGGAGGGCATCTTCTTGATCAGCCGCACCGGAAGGCCGGGGTCGAGGGCCGGGTGCATGATCTGCAGGATCAGGCCCGTCGCGGAATGCTCTCGCGTGTGCACGATCATGATCACGGCGCGCACCTCTTCGGACGCCGACCCCAAGGCGCCGGTCGCCGGGTTGAAGACCTCGAACACATCGCCCAGCGCCACCCCTTCGGACCGCCCCTTGTCGATGAAGAAGAACTGCTGGGCCCCCGCGATCCAATGCACGTCCCGCGGTCCGAGCAACCGGCCGGCAAGACCCTGCTCGACGGGGGTCGGCCGGACTTCACCCGGATCCTTGAAGGGCTCGAGCGGCATCGCCAGATGCCCGTCCCGGATGCGGCCGAATTGTCGGACGACCAGCGCGAGCACCTGTTCGTCGGACTGCGACGTCACCCGCGCGATCCCGAGCGGGACGACCACCTCGCCCCAGTCCCCGGTAGGCAGCGCGCGATCGATCCGCGCGATGAGCAGCGAATCACCGACGTGATACGAGGCTCGGGACGGCGGCTTGATCGCGATTTCCTCGAACGTGGTCGCGGTCGTGCGCTCCGAGAGCCGGTGGATCGCCGGCGGGGCCGTGGCGCCGAGCACCAGGCCCCAGGGAAGTCGCTCGTTCTCCGTCAGGAACCCCGCCGCATAGAACTCACCGGCGCGCAGCGGCCGGTACGGCTGGTGGATGTACGCCCGCAGCGCATTCTGCACCTCCTGCTGGCGGGTGGGCCGGCGATCGAACATCGTCTCGTACGTTTCGGCCACTGGTGTGGGCGGCGGCTCTTCGACGGTGTCCGGCACCGCGACGATCGTATCGCCCGGCTGCCGGCCCACCGTGTCCGCCGCCGCGACGCTCGTGTCCTGCGGCACGTTGCCGGGCCCCTGCGCCACGGTTGACGCCAGGCCCGACAGAATCAGCACCTCGCCCGGATAGATCCAGTGCGGGTCCTCGACGACATTCGTGTTGAGGCGGTAGATCTCCGGCCAGAGCAGCGGGTCCGCGAAATACATCTGCGAGATGGACCAAAGCGTCTCGCCCCGGGAGACGGTGTGAGTAGCGGGTACCTGCGCCGCGGCGGCGGGCACCGCCTGGGTCGTGTCCTGCGCGTGCAGGACCGTCCAGGACAGCGGCACCGCCGCCAGGGTCAACAGGATCGCGTGGCTAGAACGGCAGATCGTCGTCCTCCTCATCCAGCGCCTCCGGGAACGCGTCGAGCGACTCCGCAGCTTTGCCCTCGGGGGCCACCTTCGCCGCGACTCGGGCGCCCTCGCCGCCCCCGCCGCCCCCGCCGCCCCCTCCTCCTCCTCCCCCCTTGGGCGACAGCATGATCAGCTCGCGCGCGATGATCTCGGTGACGTAGCGCGTCTGCTTCTCGCGGTCTTCCCAGGTGCGATACTCGATCCGCCCTTCGATGTAGACCTTGTCCCCCTTCTTGAGGTACTTCTCCGCGATGTCCGCC
>DASYRJ010000115.1:0-8402 GCA_036004525.1 Gemmatimonadales bacterium
CCTTCTCCCCCGCGGAGTCCACGCAGCTGCGCGAGATGTTCGGCGCCTCGAGCGCGACGGTCGTCTGTCCGCGGTGCCGGGGGGCACTCAAGTTCGTCTCGGTGCCCGGCGACGATCCGGACACGGCCGTGTGGGAGCTCGTGTGCGGCGCCTGCCGGCGCAGGCTGGTGGTGGGCGAGCGGCCGGAGTGAAGGCGGCGCTGCGGTCGTTGTCAGAACACGGGTACTGAGCGGCCTCACCCCTGGCCCCTTCTCCACTTCGTGGAGAGGGGGGCGCAGGCTTAGCACTCCCTCGGCACCGCTGCTGCCGTGCGACCCTCCTCACTGGCGGATGGCGCGCGAAATGCATACGCATAGAGCCATGATTACGCCCCTGATCCACCGCAAGTTGACGCGCGAGGATCTGGCCCAGCTCGTCGCCGAGATCGGCCGGCTGGACCACGCGGAAGCGCGCGCTGCCGAGGAGGCGGCGCTCGCGCTGTGGTGGGCGGGGTGCTTCCCCGAGTGGGTGCGTCGGAGGATGGCCGGTCGTGGGATGCTGCGGGCATATGTGACGTTCGCCGCGCAGGCGCTGGCGCTCGCCGAGGCTCGAGCGACTACCTTGGCCGGGACGTGCATACCACCCACAGCCGCCTGCAGCGGTTTCTAGGTCGGCTGAACTGACCTCACCCCCTTACCCCCTCTCCACTGCGTGGAGAGGGGGAACGAAGGGAGAGAATCAAGGGCAAGGGCTCGGCTTGGCGTGCAGCTGGATGTTGCCGCCGCTCAGCGTGCCCGACGCGCGATACCGGTTCGACAACTCGATCGTAAACGTGTCCTCGCGCCCCGGCTCACCGTTGTCCGTCACGTCCACGGTGTAGGTGAACCCCCCGACACCGTCCACCTCGGCGGTGCCCGTGATGCGACGGGTGAGCGGGCCCGTGACCTCGTAGCCGGTCACGCCCGTGCCCTTCACCTTGGGGCCGTTCGCGCCATGGTCAATGTAGGTCAGGTGACCCCACAAACCGTTCTGCTTGATTCCGCCGCCGACGCCGAAGTTCCCCCGCGCTCCTGACGGCGTCCCGGTGATCCAGCCGCCGCCGGTCACGAAGTCTCCCGCCGGCGGGGCACACGCCGCGCACGTGATGTCCGCATGGGCGGAGGAGATCACGACGTCGGCGAGCAACTGGCCGGTGAGCGGGACGAAGGTCGTCACGTGCAACGCGTTCACAGTGATCTCGGCCACGTTGCCGTCTTCACGGAACGACTGCTCGTTGATGACCATGCTGCCGTTGGGCAGATCGATCCGTTGGTTCGGCTCGCCCGTCACGGCGATTTCCTCGCCGTTGACGACGAGCAGGGCGACCTCCGAGCTGCCACGCACGGTCGCACGCCCCTGCCCGTCGCACGTCGCTTCGGCCTGGGAGCGCAGTATACTGGCCTCGATCGCGGTCTCTGCGACGTTCATGCTCACCTGGGCCACCGACGCTTCGGCACGGCTCGACGACCCCTGGCCGACGGTGGCGGAGTGTCCGACCACCGCCGTGAGCTCGAGGAGCCCGCCCGTCTGTTCGTTGGACACACCGACCGTGAGCAGTGAGCCGTCGCGCGCGCCCCCCTCCGCGGGAAGCGGGCCCGTGTCTCCCAGATTGATCGTCCCGACGCCCAAAACGGTTGCCTGCACGACGATCGCGCGGCCGCTGTACGACGTGGCCGCCGGTGCGACCAGCGTGGCGTCGAGCCGCTCCACGCTCGCCGGCGCGGTGGGCTTCTCGCATCCGGCGAGCACGGCCGTCGCGAGCGCGAGGAATGTGGTGCGCTTCATGGTGCCCTCCTTCTGGAAAGGTCCCGAGGTAAGCCTCGGTACCGGGACCGTACCACGGCGCCGCCGTGCTGTCTGTCAGGAGAAACCGTGTGGATGGTGGGGAGACTTCGGACAGGTGGGTGTGGGAAAAAGTCCCACGCGTGGCCCCCCCCCCGCGCTACTCGACCTTGAGGAGGCCGGCGTGCAACGCGAAGCGGACCAGCTCGGAGCGGTGCTTCAGGCCCAGCTTGTCCATGATGCGCGCGCGGTAGGTGTCCACGGTTTTCGGGCTGAGGCACAGCTGCTTGGCAATCTCGGTCGAGCTATGCCCTGCGGCGGTGACCGCCAGCACTTGGCGCTCCCGCGCGCTAAGGCGGGCCAGGGCGCCTTGCGCCGGTTTCGCGTGCGGCTCCTTGTAGTGGTCCACGAGGACCCGGGCGGCGCGGGGGTCGAGGAAGACCTCGTTCTGGGCGACGGTGCGGATCGCCTGGGTGAGTTCCTCCGCGCTGGCGGATTTGGTCACGAAGCCGTTGCCGCCCGCATCCAGGACTTCCAGCAGCGTGTCTTCCTGGAGATGCACGCTGAGCACCAGGATCTTGGTGGGGCCGGGCAGGGCGACGATGCGGCGCAGCGCTTCGAGCCCCCCGATGCCCGGCATGAGGAGGTCCATGAGCACGATGTCGGGCTTCAAGCTGCGCGTCTTCTCGACGGCCTCTTCGCCGCTGGCCGCTTCTCCCACCACGCGCAGGTTGGGCTGGGCGTCGAGGATGGTGCGCAGCCCCGCGCGGACGACCCAGTGGTCGTCGGCGAGTAAGATCTGGATTGGCGGCACGGGCGCGGATGCCGGTGGCGGATGCCGTCTCACGGTCGTGCCTAGCTCACGGAGCGAGGACCGTCTGCTCCGACCGGGCGCCCGGGTGCCTCGGAGAGACGCTCTCAGGATAGAGACGGACGGCCGGTTGGCGCAAGACTGCGCGTGATCCCGATCACGGGCGCGCGGGCCTGACCTCAACCCCTGGCTAGTGGAGCGTCACCCGGCCTTCCCCGGACCGCGCCGGCCAACGCGGGGTGTACGAGTAGCCCTGTACCGTCTCGTCGAACCCGCGCTCCGATCGGGACACCGTGCCGAAGGCGACCGGCGCCACATCGAGCTCCACGTTGCGGGACACCGAGATCTCCGTGCAGAAGAAGGCGTCGGGTGGGAAGGCGGCTGCATCCCAGCGGTAGCTGACGGTTAGGTCGCCGGAGGGCCCGAAGCGCATGCGTTTCTCCAGTGACCCGGCCTGCAACACCAACTCCACCGCCTCTCCGGGCGCAGCGACGCGCGCGTCGAACGCCGCCCGCGCCCAAGAAGCGAGCTCGAGCATTCCGTCGGCCGCGACGACCCGGTCCACGAACAATGCCCGGTCCGCCTGATCGACCGGCGGCAACTGTTGCAGGCGGTTGGTTTGCTCGAGGTCGTGAATGCTGGGCGCGCCGTCGGAGGGGTGGGCGGCCTGCAACTCGTCAGCCCTGACCTCGTGATAGACTTCGCGCCGGCGGGTGAGCACATCGCCATAGTTGATGCCGGATTCGAACAGGGTGTACTCCTCGATCACCCCGCCCCGCCTGGGACTCACCACGGCCGAAAAGGCCGAGGAATGAATCCAGATCTCGGTCTGCCCGTCAAAATCCAAATCCAGCTGTTCGGCCACGAGCCCCTCACCCTGCCGCAAGTCGCGCTCAGCGTGCGCCAGGTTCCGCCAGATCGCCGCTCGGAGGTGCGGCAGATACAGCCCGCCGAACACGCCGTGCCAGTACGCGTCATTGCACTGGGCGCGGCCGATGGCGCGCCGCGCTGCCGGCGGATCGCCCCGCTCCCGGCACAGCGCCGACAGCGCCAGCATCTTCTTGTGCATGCGATTCGACTCGGGGTATTTCACGAAGAAGTTGCGCCAATGCCCGCCCCGCACCAGCGCCCCGTCGGGCCCCGCCAGGCGTGTCTCGCCGAGGTCGCGCTCGAGCGCGGCGAGCCGCGCCGCGGCGGCGGGTGGTAACGCCCAGGTTTCCATCTCGCGGTACGACGCCGTGGGGAGATAGGCCAGGCCCGCGCTGGGAACTTCACCGAGCGCCGCGCCTGGCGTCGTGAGCTGGACCTCGCCACCCGCCACCAACTCGGTCATGGCGTCCAAGAACTGATCCAGCCAGCCGCGCGTGTAGACCCAGTCCTTGGTCCCAGGCCAGCCGCCGAACTTCTCGCCATCGTCCACGAAGACGGCGAGCGGGCGGCCGGCAGCCCGCAACTCGCGCAGATATGCCGCGATGCTGGCTGGTGGCTTGAACGGGATGAGGTAACGAAGCCGCTCGTCGATGGGGAACACGGCAACCCGCTTACCACCGCTCTCGGTCCAGAAGGGCGCGTGCAGCGCGTCGCGCTCGAAGCCGCTTACCAAGAAATGGCGGTCGTCGACGAGGACGTAACGCACACCCGCATCGGCCAGGTCGCCGGCGAGGTCCGGCTCCCACACCCGCTCGGTGAGCCACAGCCCCGTGGCTTGAGCCCCGAAGCGGCGGCGGATCGCTTCGCGCATCCAGCCGATCTGCTCGATCCGGTCCGGGCGCGGCAGCGACGCGAGCACCGGCTCGTAGAAGCCCGCCAGGAGCAGCTCGACGTGTCCGTCCGCCGCCAGGCGACCCAGCAGGTCGAGGTAGGCCGTATCATGGGCCTCGAGCCACTCGAGCAGCGGCCCCGAGATGTGCAGCGTGAACGGGAAGAACCGGCGCTCCGCGAGCCGCTCGACGAGCGGCCGGTACACGTCCCGCAGGTGGTCCGCGAAGACGTGGTCGAAGTTCCCCACCGGCTGGTGGAGGTGCACGCCGAAGACGAAGCGGACGGGATCCATCTCAGCGCTTCACGCGCTGCAGATACAGCTCCCGTCCCGTGCCCACGGCAGGATCGTTGCTCGGCGCGGCGGCGAGCCGCTCGAGCAGGCCCGCCTCGAGCCGCGCCGCGTCCGAGCCGGCCAGCTCAATCGCGCGGGCGGCGGAGCGCAGCACGATCACCGACTCGATGCCGGCGATGTCGTCGAAGAACCAGCCGCACGAGGTGAACATGCGCAGCAGATGGTGCTCGAGCTCGGTGGGCAGCACCCGGCCCTCACGCTCGAAGATCGCGCGCACCTCCGCCGCCAGCCATTCGAGCGCCGCACGCAGCGGCGCGCGCCAACGCTGCTGCATGGCCCGCTCCGGCGCGGCGCGGCAGCCACACTCCGCGCGCCAGCGCTCGACCCCGTGCGGGCAGCTCCACGAGCTGGGGGCCACGAGCCGCACCTCCTCCTGCGGCGGCCGCCGAGCGAGGAAGGTCGCGAGGTTCTCGACCCGCGCGTCGCTGCGCTGCGCCAGCGCGTCGAGCACGTGCGCCAGCGTCACGTCGCCGCCGCGATGATGGTGCCCGTACGTCTCACCGTCGGTCGCGATCGTCACGAGCTCATTCGTGGCGGACCTGAGGCGCTCGACCCAGGCGGCGGCGTCGTTCACCAGCGGGCCGAAGGCGACCCCGTGCGAGAGGGACCCATCATAGATGAAGAGCGCGATCCGGCGGCCGGCAGCGGTGCGATACCAGCCCGGAAGCCCAGCGGGCGGGGCGCGCTCCACCTGATGCGGCGCGAGGATCGTAAAGCCGATGCCCTCCTCGGCCAGCACGTCGAGCGTTTCATCGTCCACCGCCGTCTCCGGCAGCCACATGCCCACCGGCTCGCGCCCGAACCGGCGCCGGAAGTCGGCGATACCCCAGCGGACGTTGGTCGTCTTGTCGCGGCGCGAACTGAGGGGCAGGATCACATGGTGGTACGGCATCGCGACCGCGTTGCCGCTGGCTCGGTCGGCGGCGAGCATGGCGGCGTACGTCTGGGGCGCCGCGCGCTCCATCCACACCAGCAGCGTGGGCCCGAAGTCGAAGCTGAGCGACCTGAGCGATCCGGCCACACGGGCGTAGCATTCCTGCTCGATACGCTCGTTCCAGTCGTGATACGGCGCGGCGTTCGCCTCGCGCGGGATGGTCCCGGTCCAGGGATCGTCGCGGGGCGGCTGGTAGAAATGCCCGTGGATCACGATCGACCGCATCAGGCGCCGAGCGCCTCTGCCACCTGGGCGAGCACCGTGGGGAACAGGTTGTCGCGCCGCTCCAGCTCCTCGGCGAGGCGCGTGGCGCCCTCGAGCGCGGCGCCGCCGGCCGCGAGCGCGGCGGTCAGGCGCTCGGCGTCGTCGCAGTGCAGGGTGAAACGACGCTCCGCGTAGTCGACCACGGCGCCGGTCGAGATGATGAATTGCCAGTCGGAGGATTGCGCCAGGAGCAGCTCGCGCGCCGCTTGCGCCAGGACCGGGCGAGCCGCCGGCTGCTTGAGCGCCGCGGCCGCCACCTTCCAGAAGGCGTCCTCTAGGGGCCGGAGTCGCTTCCAGGTCCAGGCGGTGCGGTCGTTCATCCACATGCTGTGATCGCCGTTCGCGCCCCAGGAGCCTTCCGCCAGCTGCAACGCCGCCCGTGGGGGATGGGCCTCGAGGTGCTGCGAAGCCGTGACCGGAGTGACGCGCTTCGGGTGGTGCCGTAGCTCGCGGTAAGTGGCCGCCAGGAAGTCGGGCCCCTCGAACCACCAGTGCCCGAACAGCTCGGTATCGAACGGCGCGACGATCACACCGTCCCGGTCCTTGGGTTTTCCTTCCGGGAGGCCGTCCAGGAGGTGCGCGAAGTGGGACGCGTGATTGCCCGCCCGCTCGAACGCCCTCGGCGGCTCATAGGGCCGTTTCCCGCCGAGGTCCACGTTCGCGCCGCTGACCCGCCACAGCTTGAGCCCGCCGGGCCAGCGGATCTTGTGGAACTCGAGGTACCACTCGTCGCCGGGGTAGCCCTGGTGCCGGCTCCAGATCTGCATCGAGGAGCGGGGATCCCGCACCAACGCGGCGACGGACCCGGGCCCGGCGCGCCGCGAGACGCGATAGGCCTGGTACGGCGACTTCGTCGCCTTTCCGTGCCACTCTGCGGGAGGGTGTGGGCCATCGCCGTACGCGCGGAGCGGCGTGCCGGCGTGGGCGAGATGCGAGTCGGTGAAGAAATAACTGAAGCCGGCTTCGGCCAGGTGCTGCTCGATCCCGGGGCGATAGGCGCACTCCGGCACCCAGCAGCCGCGCGGGGCCACGCCGAACAGGCGGCGGTGTTCCGCCTTGCCCACGGCGAGCTGCAGGCGGATGCTCTCCGTGCGCCCGAGCAGCGGCAGGTAGCCGTGCGTCGCGGCCGAGCCGATGATCTCGAGGCGGCCCTGTTCCTCGAGCCGGCGAAACGCCCTCACCAAGTCGCCGCCCTCCGAGCGGAACAGCGCCTGCAAGCGCGTGAGGCGCTCTTTCCAGAAGGCCACGAGCCCCACGAGCGCCCCATCGCCGGTCTCCGCGAGCGACGCCGGCGCCTGGTCGCACATCGCGAGGCGCTGGGCGAAGAACGCGTCCATCTCGCGTACGAAGTCCGGGCTCGCCAGCTGGTTCGCGAGCACCGGCGTGAAGCCGATCGTCACCGGCGCCGGCGTGCCCTCGGCGCGCAGCTGCTCTAGCTGTTCCAGCAGGGGGAGGTACGTGTCGAGCGTCGCCTCGCACAGCCAGTCGCTGCCGTGGGGCCAGCGACCGTGATGGAGGACATACGGTAGATGACTGTGCAGCGCGAGGACGAAGTCCATTACCGCGCCTTGAGCGCGCGGGCGTAGAGGGCCAGGTACCGCTCGGCGGAGCGGTCCCAGCCGAACTGCCGGTTCATCGCTTCACGCACAAGCTTCTTCCAGGCCGTGCGGTCGGCGTAGGTCTCGACCGCTCGGCGGATCGCCTGGGCGAGCGCCGCCGGCTCGTACTCGTTGAACAGGAACCCCGTCACGCCGTCCTCGATGCTGTCGCTCAGACCGCCCACCCGGCGGGCCACGGGGATCGCGCCATAGTGCTGCGCGCGCATCTGCGTCAGGCCGCACGGCTCGTACAGCGACGGCATGAGCAGGGCGTCCGCCCCGGCCAGCACTTGGTGCTCGATGTGGTCGGTGAAGATGAACTCGACCGCGACGCGGGTCGGGGCCGCGGCGGCCAGGTTCGTCAGCGCCTCGTGGTAGCGGTGCTCGCCCGCGCCCAGGAAGATGAACTGCGCGTCCGACGTCGCCAGGAGATCGGCGCCGAGCACCAGGTCGAGGCCCTTCTGCGACACCATGCGCGCGCTCATCCCGAAGAGCGGTATGTGCGGCTCGAGGGCCAGGGCGTACGCCTTTTGCAGCGCAGCCTTGCAGCGCCGTTTCCCGGCGAGGTCGTCGCGCGAGTAGTTGCCGGCGATCTCGGGATCCGTCGCGGGATTCCACAGGGCGGGGTCGATCCCGTTCAGAATCCCGCTCAGCCGGTCGCCCATCGCGACGAACGTCTCCTGCAAGCCGAATCCGCCCTCCGGCGTGCACAGTTCCTGCGCGTGCGTGGGGCTCACGGTGACGGCCGCGTCCGAGAACGCCAGGCCGCCCTTGAGCCAGTTCATGCGGCCGTACCACTCGAACACGTCCGGGTTGTACAACTCCGGGGCGAGGCCGAGCTGCGCCACCGTTTCGGTCGGGAAATGGCCCTGGAAGCCGGCG
>DASYRJ010000116.1:0-23550 GCA_036004525.1 Gemmatimonadales bacterium
GTGGCTGAGCGGGCCCTGGTCGTCATTCCGACCTACAACGAGTCGGCCAACCTCCCGAACATCGTGCCCCAGGTCCTGGCACAGGATCCGCGGCTCGAGGTCCTCGTCGTCGACGACAATTCCCCGGACGGCACCGGCCGCATGGCCGACGAACTCTCCCGGACCGACGCCCGAGTGCACGTCCTGCACCGGGAAGGGAAGCTGGGGCTTGGGACAGCTTACATCACCGCGTTCCGCTGGGCCCTCGAGCGCGGCTACGACTATGTCTTCGAGATGGACGCCGACTTTTCGCACGACCCCGGGTACCTCAAGGACTTTCTCAAGGCCATCGCGGACGCGGACGTCGTATTGGGGTCGCGCTACCTCGAGGGGAGGGTGGCGGTGGTCAATTGGCCGATGGGCCGCCTGCTGTTATCGTACTTCGCCAACGTCTACGCCCGGTGGGTCACGGGGCTCCGGATCTGGGATCTCACCGGGGGGTTCAAGTGCTTTCGCAGGCGCGTGCTCGAGGCGATCGACCTGTCCCAGGTCCGGTCCAACGGGTACGCCTTTCAGATCGAGATGAGCGTCCGCGCATGGCGAAAAAAGTTCACGCTCCGGGAAATCCCCATCGTGTTCGTCGACCGGGCCGAGGGGCAAAGCAAGATGAACCGGTCGATCGTCCGCGAAGCGGTGTGGATGGTGCCGCGCCTCCGGCTCATGGGGTGGTTCGGCCGCATCTAGTCGGCCTCCCGATCTACAAGATGACGGGGTCGGGAAACGACTTCGTCATGGTGGACGCCCGCATCTCGACGCCGGACGACTGGGCCCCGGAGGACATTCGGGCCGCCTGCGCCCGCGGCACCGGCGTCGGCGCCGACGGCCTCGTCTTCGTCGGCCCGGGAGCCGAACCCGGCTCCGTCCGCATGATCTACTACAACTCCGACGGCTCTCACGCCGCCATGTGCGGCAACGCCGCGCTGTGCAGCACGTCGCTCGCCGCCCACCTGGGCCTCGGCGCCCCCGAGGGAATGGACCTCGAGACCGACGCGGGGACCTACCAGAGCCGCGCAGCCGGTCCCGGACGGGCCGAGTTGCACCTCGCCCCGGTGGACGCCCCGGCGCCGGTTCCGGGCCTGGCCCTGGCCGCCGGCGAGCGACAGGCAGTCCTCGCGCGCGTCGGCGTCCCGCACCTCGTCGTGCTGCTCGACGACGTGGACGCGCTCGATCTCGCAGGGCGGGGCCGCGCCCTCCGGTTCGACCAGGCGGTGGGACCAGAAGGGGCCAACGTGAACTTCATCTCGCCCGGCAGCTCGGACGCAGCGTGGCGGATGCGGACCTACGAGCGAGGCGTGGAGGCCGAAACGCTGGCCTGCGGCACCGGGGCCGTGGCGGCCGCCTGCGCGCTCCAGGAATGGGGATTAGGACGTGTGGCCATCAACATCGTGACGCACGCAGGGCTTCTGCTCGAGATCAGGGCTACAAGGGTGCAGACGGGCCGTTACGAGGATGTCTGGCTTGCCGGGGAGGGGCGTATGGTGTTCAGGGGAGTGCTCACGTAAGCCGCTTGTCCACATTCACACAGGCATCAACTTAACATAACATCTATTATACGAAGTAACCGTGGTGTCATGGTGTGCCCTTGGTGAGCTCACCCAGCCGCACCTTCGCTTCCGTCGCAGGACCGGCCTTCGGCAGCTGCTCCACGATCCGCCGGTAGGCGGCGATCGCCTTGGCGGTGTCCCCCGCCGCCGTCCAGGCGCGCCCGGCGTCCGACAGCATCTGCGCCTTGAGAAAGTCCATCCGCGCGTGCTCCGCGCCCGTTCCGTAGGCCTCGGCCGCCTCCCGGGAGCGGCCCAGGTTCTCGTAGGCGGCACCCAGGAGCCCGTACGCCTGCGCGCGGTAGGCTGCCCCGGCCCCCGGGGCGAAGTCGCGCAGCACGTCGATCGCCTGCTGTGGCTGGCCCTGGAGCAGCCGCACCTGTGCCAGGAGGAGCCGGGCTTCCGACGCCGCATTCGTACCGGAGTAATTCTCGACGATGCGCGCCAGCTCGCTCGCGGCGAGCGGTAGATTCTGGCTCTCGAACGCGTACCGCGCCCCCTGCAGCTGACGTTCTGCAATCGCCTCGCTTCGGCGCGTGGACGAGAGCGTCCAGACGAACAAGACGAGCCCCACGACCATCGCCGCGCCGATCCACGTCGTGATCTGCCGGTGGCCCCTGATCCACCCGAGGAGCCGCTCCAGGAACGGTTCGACCTGCGCTGTGCCTCCCACTTGCGTCACCGTCTGCGTCGCCATGCCTGTGTCGTCCTCAGTCTAATTCGAATGTCCAATGTCCAATATCCAATGTCGAATATCCAATTCGAAATTCTACATTGGACATTGGACATTCTACATTCGCAGTGCGCATGCCCCTGGGGTGACTCGAACACCCGGCCAACGGTTTAGGAAACCGCTGCTCTATCCACCTGAGCTACAGGGGCATAAGCGGCGAAATGTAGGTGAGTTACGCGTAGTGCAGCAAGGCCTCGACGCGCCTCCCCTGGAGGCGTTGGCGGCCATTGAGAAAGTCCAGCTCGATCAAGAAACTGAAGCCCACCACGGCGCCCCCCGTCGCTCCCACGAGCTGGGCCGCCGCCGCGGCGGTGCCTCCCGTGGCCAACACGTCGTCTACGACGAGCACGCGGTCGTCCGCCCCGATCGCGTCGTGGTGCATCTCCAGCGCGTCGGTGCCGTACTCGAGCGTGTACTCGACGCGCTGCGTAGCCGCCGGGAGCTTCCCCGGCTTGCGGATCGGGACGAGGCCGGCGCCGAGCCGCAGCGCGATCGGCGCCCCCAGCAGGAATCCCCGAGACTCGATGCACACGACGCGCGAGACGCGCGCCGCTTGGTACGGCGCCGCCATCAGCTCGGTCGCCGACCCGAACAGTCCGGCGTCCAGGAGCACCGGCGTGATGTCCTTGAACACGATCCCCGGCTTCGGGAAGTTCGGTACGTCCCGCACGGCGCGCCTGAGGTCGTCGACCGTGTGCGCAGTCACTTGATATCGAACGCCTTGGGGACTTCAAGTTCTGGTGGAACCTCAAATCGCTCGAGGGCGTCCACCCGCGCCATGGCAGGCCCTCGCTCGAGGAGGCGCTCCAACACCTCAAGTGATTCCTCAGGGCCTTCAGAAACTACTTCAACGGAGCCGTCGGGGAGGTTGCGCGCGAAGCCCCCCAGCCCGAGCCGATCGGCTTCCCGGTACACGAACCACCGGAACCCCACCCCCTGCACCCGTCCCCGCACGATCCAGCGCCGCGCGCTCACAAGACCTTGCGCCGCTGCCGCAGCACGTACACGGCCGCGCCGACCGCGACGATCGGCACGAGGGCGACGATCGCCCATGTGACGTAGCGCTGCACTTCCTCGTTCCGCAGCACGCCTTCGTTCCGGCCCAGCACGTACCCGATCCAGGTGAGGATCGTGCACCAGACCAGCGCGCCAAGCGCCGTAAAGGCGATGAACTTGGGAAGGGGCATGCGGTGCAGTCCTGCCGGGATCGACACGAGGTGACGCACCACGGGAAAGAGCCGGCCGATCAGCGTACTGATCTCTCCGTGCCGTGTGAAGAACCGTTCGGAGCGCTCCAGCGCCCGCTCGTTGAGGAGCACGTACTTGCCGTAGCGCCGCAGGAGCGGCGCGCCGATCCACTGGGCACCGAAGTAGTTCGCGAGCGCCCCGATGACGCTCCCCAGGACCCCACACGCCACGGCTACGAAGAAGTTCATCTCGCCCTTCGCCGCCCAGTAGCCTGCCGGCGGCATCACCAACTCGCTCGGCAACGGGACGATCGACGACTCGAGCGCCATCAGGGCCACGATCCCCGGGTAGCCGAGGCTGAGCAGGCCGTCCAGCAGCCACTGGATGACGCCCTCAAGCATCGAAGCCGTGCTCCCCGACGAGCGGGACGAACCGTGCGTCACCCAGAGGCGTGGAGCTGACCCCGGCGTCCGTGCGGCGCACCAGGGTGAGCGTCTGAGCGCCTTTGGCCCCCAGGGGGATGATCATGCGTCCCCCCCCCCCCTCCCCCCCCTCCCCCCCCGCTCCCCCCGTCCGGAGTTGCTCGACGAGGGGCGGCGGGACCTCCGGCCCCCCGGCAGCGACGAGGATCGCGTCGAAGGGCGCATAGGCGCTCCAGCCAAGCGTGCCGTCCCCGACCAGCAGCGACACGTTCCCCACGCCCGCAGCCTTCAGGGCCGCTTGGGCCGTTTCCGCCAGGCTCCGAACGCGCTCGATTGTGAAGACCTGGTCGGCCAGGGCGGCGAGCAACGCCGTCTGGTAGCCCGACCCGGTGCCGATCTCGAGCACCCGCTCGGTCCCGCGGAGCCCCAGGGCCTCCAAATAGCGCGCCTGCGTGAACGGCTGGGAGATGGTCTGCCCGGTCCCGATCGGCAGCGCGGTGTCTTCGTAGGCGCGGTGGCGCAGCGCTTCGGGCACGAACAGGTGCCGCGAGGTGACGGCGAACGCGCGCAGCACGGCAAGGTCGCGGATCCCCTTGGCGCGCAGGCTCTCCACCAAACGCGCCCGGTAGCCGCCGTAGGTGTCGCGGCCCGTCATTTCCCCAGGTTCCACTGCCGTACCACCTCGAGCAGCTCGTAGTTGGTCATGTCCACGTGCAGCGGGGTGACGGAGATGTAGCCGTCCGTCACGGCTTGGAAGTCCGAGTCGGCGCCCCCCGACCAGGTCACGTGTCCTCCGCCGATCCAGTAAATGTCCCGCCCCCACGGGTCCTTCATTCGCGCGATCTCCTCGTGAAACACGCGGCTGCCGAGGTTCGTGACTTTGACGCCCTTCACTTCCTCGGCGGGAATCGGCGGGAGGTTGATGTTGAGGAGCGTCTCTTCCGGGAAGTCTTCGACGCGAAGGATGCGCTCGATCAGCCGCCCCAAGCCGGCGCGGTGGCTCTCCAGGTGCTCGAGGTCGAAGCTGGCGTAGGAGACGGCGATGCTCGGGATCCCGGCGGCGAGGCCCTCCATGGCGGCGGCGACGGTGCCCGAGTAGAGCACGTCTTCGCCCATGTTCGGCCCGTGGTTGACGCCGGAGATCACCCAATCCGGGCGCTCCGGCATCAGCGCGCCGAGGGCCAGCAGCACGCAGTCGGTGGGGGTGCCGTCCACCTGGAAGGCGCCGTCGGCGCGCCGGTTGGCCCGCAGGGGGCGATGCAGCGTCAGCGAGTGGGAGGTGCCGCTCTGCTCGCGATCGGGGGCCACGACGGTCACCTGCCCCACCGCGGCGCACACCTCGCCCAGGAGCGCGATGCCGCGCGCCAGGATGCCGTCGTCGTTCGAGACCAGGATCTTCACGTGGCTCCGGCCACGATCCGTCGGGCGTAGCGGGCGAACACGCGCGCCACGCGCCACGTGTCCGCCCAGGAGCGGAAGTGGCTCCGGGCGCCGTTGTAGATCGTCGGGACGGGCACGCAGGCGACGCGGAACCCCGCCCCGAGCGCACCGAGCAGGAACGCGGTCTCGTACTCGTAGCGCGCGACGGTCGGCCGCACGCGCTCGGCCACGTCGCGGGAGAATGCTCCGAACCCCGTCTGGGCGTCGCTCACCGCCTGCCCCCCGATGCGGCTCGCGAGCCGGGCCGACAGCCAGTTGGTGAGCCGGCGCCCGAGCGGCATCGGGCCCGAGCGCGCCCGGGCGCCGAGCACGAGGTCCGCCTTCCCTTCCGCAATCGGCGCGACGAGGCGCGGGATCTCCTCCGGGGGGTGCTGTCCATCGGCATCCACCGTGACCACGACGGCCGCCCCGTGGGTGATCGCTTCGCGGATGCCGTCGCGCAGGGCCGCTCCCTTGCCGAGGTTTTCATCGTGGAGCAGCGTGAGCGCCGGTGACGTCGTCAGCGCGGCCGCGGTTCCGTCGAGCGATCCGTCGTCCACCACGATCACGCAGGCGGACGGGACGGCGGCGAGCGTCCGCGCCACGACCGCGGCGACGGTCGTCCCGGCCTGATAGGTGGGAATCACGACGGCAATCCGCGGCTCAGCGCGTTCCGGCATTCGGTTGGCTGTTCCCCTCGAGGATGCCGAGCACCGATTTGAGCTCGGCCCGCAGCTCCTTCACCGTTTCGGTCGCCAGGGCGCGGCGCGCTTCGGGCTTCAGCTCCCCCGACCGGCGATACTGCTCGATCTTCTGGCGGGCGCCCTCGATCGTGTACTTCTCGGTGTACAGGAGATGCTTGACCAGCATGATCAGCTCGATCTCGCGCCGCTGGTACACGCGATTGCCGGAGCGGTTCTTGGCGGGGTTCAGAAACCGGAACTGGCTCTCCCAGTAGCGCAGCACGTGCGGCTTCAGGTCGGTGAGCTGGCACACCTCGCCGATCGAGAAGAACTCCTGTACGGGGTGGGTCGGGCTCACGCTCATCGCCACTGCTCCGCCTTGAGGTCACGCTCCATCAGGTCGGTGATGGCCTGCCGCGGCGCCTTCTGGTCGAACAGCACATGCGCCACCTCGCGCGCGATGGGGAGCTCGACGCCGTGCCGCTCCCCCAGCGCCACCGCCGTCCGCGCGGTGTTCACGCCCTCGACCACCGCCTTCGTCCCGGCGAGCGCCTGCTCGAGCGACTTCCCCTGCCCCAGCTCGACGCCCAGGCGGCGATTGCGCGACAGCGCACCGGTCGCCGTGAGAATGAGATCGCCCATCCCCGCGAGGCCCGCGAACGTCATCGCGTCCGCGCCCAGCGCCACGCCGAGCCGCGTAATCTCGGCGAGGCCGCGCGTGATCAGGGCCGCGCGGGTGTTGTAGCCCAGCCCCAGCCCCTCGAGAATCCCGGCGGCCAGGGCGATCACGTTCTTCAGGGCTCCTCCCAGCTCGACGCCGACGACGTCGGTGTGCGAGTAGACGCGAAAGTACGCCGTCGAGAAGACCTGTTGCGCCTGCTGCGCCACGGCATGGTCGCCCGCCGCCGCGACGACCGCGGTCGGCTGGCGCTCGTACACCTCCTGCGCGAACGACGGCCCCGAGAGCACGGCCACGGGTGTCCCCCGCGGGAGCACGTCGCCGAGCACACACGACGGGCGCTCCAGCCGCTCGGGCTCGAGGCCTTTGGACACGCTCACGACCAGCGGCTTCCCGCCGAGCGCGCGGGCCGCGTCGGTCATCACGGGGCGCACGGCGTGCGACGGTGCGGCCGATACCACGACCTCCGCGTCGCGCACCGCCCCGGCCAGGCTGGCTTCGGCCCGCAGCGCCGGCGTCAGCGGGGCGCCCGGCAGGAAGAGCGGGTTGACGTGCTCCCGGTTCACCGCCTCGACCACCTCAGGCTCCCGTGCCCACAGGGTCACCGCGTCGCCCTTGCGCGCCAGCAGGTCCGCCAGCGCCGTGCCCCAGGCGCCGCCGCCTACGACGGCGATCCTCATCGGTCGGACGGCCGGACGGGCGGGCGGGCGGACGGGGACGGCATCTCGCTGTTCCGACCGCCCATCCGCCCGTCCGCCCGTCCGCCGCCTCTGGTTTTGAACCGGTTCTCCGTCCCCGCAACCAACCGCCGGATATTCGCGCGGTGCGCGAAGATGATCAGCACGGCCAGCGCCACGCTGGCCCAGAACGTTGCCGCCGCCGCCGCCGGCACCGTCAGCCGAACCCACACCGGGAACGTCAGCACGGCGACGATCGAGCTGAGCGATACGTAGCCCGTGATCCACAGGCACAGGCCCCAGACCGGGATCGCGATCGCGAATGCCAGCGGGGCGAGGGCGAGGAACACCCCCGCCGCGGTCGCGACCCCTTTTCCACCCTTGAAGCGCACGTAGGGAGAGAACATGTGCCCCACCACGGCCGCGCCGCCGAGCGCGACCGGGAGCCAGGCCGGTCCGCCGGCCCACCGCCCGAACAGCACCACCGGAATCGCCCCCTTGGCGATGTCGAGCAAGCCGACGGGAACGGCATACCTCCAGCCCAGGATGCGGTAGACGTTCGTGGCGCCGAGGTTCTTCGAGCCGTGCTCCCGCAGGTCGATACCCCGCCCCACCTTGCCCGCGAGGTAGCTGGTGGGCGTGGCGCCCAGCAGATAGGCTGCGCCGATCCAGAGGGCGAGGTTCACCGGCGTCCTCGTTTGCGCCGGAACTTGATCGTCAGCGGCGCTCCCGTGAACTCCCACGCTTCACGGAAGCCGTTGTGGAGGTAGCGCGTGTACGACTCAGGGATCGCCTCCGGGCGGTTCGCCACGACGGCGAACCGCGGCGGGGCCGTGCCGACCTGCGTCGCGTAGAACAGCCGCACCGACTCGCCCACGGGCTGGGGGGGCTGCTGGCGCGCGAGCAGCGTCTCGAGGACCCGGTTCACCTCCGCGGTGGGGACCCGCTTCTGGCGCTCCTCCGCCACCACCAGAATCGCATCAAGGAGCTTGGTGACGCGCTGGCCCGTCTTGGCCGACACGTAGTAGAACGGGACGAACGCGAGGAACGGCGCCTTCGCCTTGAGCTCGCGCTCGCCGCGGACCGCCGTGTTGGTGTCCTTCTCCTCGATCAGATCCCACTTGTTCACCGCGATCAAGACCCCTGTGCCTTTCTCCCACGCGTCGTTCGCGATCTTCAGGTCCTGGGCGTGCATCCCGTCCTTCGCGTCCACGACCAGGACGCACACATCCGCGCGCTCGATGGCGCGGGAGGTGCGCAGGGTCGAGTAGAATTCGATGTCGTCCTCGACTTTGCTGCGTTTTCGCAGCCCCGCCGTGTCCACGAACACGAGCGTGCGGCCCTCATGGATCAGCGTCGTATCGATGGCGTCCCGAGTGGTCCCGGGCTCCGCCGCCACGACCAGCCGATCCTGTCCGAGCAGCCGGTTCACGAGGCTCGACTTGCCCACGTTCGGCCGGCCCACCACGGCGACCCGGATCGCTTCCGCTTCCGCCGCCTCTCCCTCAGCGGGCAGGAGCCCGACCAGGCGGTCGAGCAAGTCGCCACTGCTCTTCCCTACCGCTGCCGAGACGGCGAACGGCTCGCCCAGCCCCAGCTCGTAGAACGCCAGATGGCGATGGTCGTTGGGGAGCTGGTCGGACTTGTTGGCGACCAGCAGCACCGGCCGCTTCGCCTTCCGGACATACTGCGCGATCTCGAGGTCCGCGGGGTGGACGCCCGCCTCGACGTCCACCAGGAACACGACCACGTCGCTCTCGGCCACCGCCTGCTCCACCTGGGTGCGGACGGCCTGGTTGAGCGGGTCGGTCGAGCCGGGCACCAGCCCGCCGGTGTCCACGAGCCAGAACCGCCGGCCGTTCCATTCGGCCGCCGCGAAATGGCGGTCGCGGGTCACGCCCGGCTGCGCGTCCACGATCGCCTCCCGCCGGCCGATGAGCCGGTTGAACAGCGTGGACTTGCCGACGTTGGGGCGGCCGATGATCGCGATGGTGGGGGCTCCCTTCATCCCTTCCCCCCGACGGAACGTTGGAAAGATGGAATGTCGGAAAGTCTGCCCGTTCCATCTTTCCATCTTTCCAACGTTCCGCTCAAAGCATCCGCAAAGTCATACGACAGCCGCACCGGCATCGGCAGCTGCGCCGCGAGGTCGTGCGCCTCGAGGTCATCCATGAAGACGAGATCGTCGTTCACGGCCTCCGCCGGAACCAGCGCCAGGTCGAGATCCCGCCGCTCGCGCAACGCGGCCAGCACGCCCGAGCCCGGCAGGAGCCCTGCCGTGGTCACGGAGGGCCCGAACAGGGTGTTCTCGAGGGCCACGATCTCGAACCGCGCGCCCGTCGCCGCGGCCAAGCCCTCCACGACTTGTGGCATGAGGGGGGCCATGGCGGTACCCGTGACCACGCCGATGCGCTTGCCCCGCCACTCCCCGGCCCGGAGCTGGTCGTCCGAGGCAGCGATCCGGGTCTGCAGGTAGCGCACGGCGCCCACGCCGTTCTCACGTTGCTCGAAGTCGCCGTACCACGCCGCCGGGGGCAGCGGCTCATCCGCCTGTAGATAGAGGTCGTCGGCGCCGTAGCACCACGGTTGGCCCCGCTGGGCGAGCGCCCGCGAGGCGAAGGTCCCGACCACCTCAAGCGCCGCGCGGCATTCGTCACGCGTCGGCTGGCGCACCAGATCGTGCTTGCTGAACTCGGTCAGAGCCACGGGGACCACCGAGACGGACAGGACGGACGCCCCGAGCTCGTACAGGTCGGTGAGCGTCCGGACCAGCTGCGCGCCGTCGTTCACGCCGGGGACGAGCACGACCTGCGTGTGGAAAGCGATCCCCCGCTCGCCGAACCACCTCAGGAGGCCGACGATTTCCGGGGCTTCCGGGTTGCGCAGCAGCCAGCGCCGCACCACGGGGTCGGTGGCGTGCACGGAGACATACAAGGGCGACAGCCGATACTCGACGATCCGGTCGAGATCCCAGGGCTTCAGGTTGGTCAGGGTCGCGAAGTTCCCGTACCGGAACGAGAGGCGATAGTCGTCGTCGCGGATGTACAAGACCTGCCGCATGCCCTGCGGGTTGCCGTCGACGAAGCAGAAATCGCAGTGGTTGGCACAGCGCCGGATGCGGGGCGGCTCGAGCGTCACGCCCAACGGGAGCCCCTCGGGGCGCTCCACGTCGTACTCGATCTCTTCCCCCGACGGCGACTGCGCCCGCAGCACGAATCGGTCGTCTGCGGTGAGGAACTCCCAGTCGAGAAAGTCCTCGAGGGCGCGATCGTTGACCGCGACAAGCTGCGTTCCCGGGATGAGACCAAGGGCAGCACCCAGGGAGTCGGGCGCCACCGCCTGCACACGAATCACTGCTGGCCCGCCTAGAGGTTCAAGGAGTTTGTGAGGCCGCACGGCGCAACTTCAACGGCGACCGGCACTTCCAGGAAAACCCAAGCGGGTAATATCGCTTACGAGGACCGGTAACGCCAGGCGGTCACACCGCTCCCGGAGACGTGGACCTCGATCGGCTGGCTCCCCTGCGGGGGAAGCGGTGGGATTTCGACCGTCTGCGTCGCCTTGACCGCGCCCTGGGCATCCAGGAACTCGACGATGAGCCGCTGGGCAGGCGACGGCGTGCTGCCGCCGTTGTTGGCCGTCCCGCTGAGCGTGAAGCCGCCCGAGTCGGCCATGAAAGTGTTGATGGCGATCTCCACCTGGAGGCCGCCGTCGGCCAGGTCCTTGTACTTCTGGGCGGAGTCCCGCCGGCTGCGCAGGTCCCATCCCGCCGCGAGCAGGCGCAGGGTGCTGCGGTTCAAGGGATCCACGCCCGCTAGGCGCTGCGCTGCGGGGAGCAGCCGGACGCTGTCCCGGAGCGCGAGGTATCCGTTCGCGAGGTCCAGCAGCGCATCGCGGTCGTAGGGACGCCGCTCGAGCGCCCGCGCGAGCAGCTTCGTGCCGGCGGCGAAGAGGTTGGAGCGCACGACGCCGCGCCCTGCTTCCAGCACGACGTCGGGATCGGTGGCCCGCGTGGGCGGGTAGATGGCGTCGAACGCCGCCTCGGCCTCGCTCGCGCGCCCGCTCTGGTAGTACAGGCTCCCCAGGCCGGTGACGGCGTCCGTCTGCTCGGGATAGGCGGCGAGATACTCCCGGAACGCCTGAATCCCCGGTTCGAAGGCCGGTTGGGCGGCCGCGCTGTCCGCCGCAACCTGCTGCGCCATCCCCGCGAGCGCGGCGCGCCGCTGTGCCACGCTCTGGGCGCGGGCGCTCGAGTCGCGGGAGAATGCCTGCTGGTCCGCCGGCGCGAGCCTCGCTCCCCGGGCGCGGCGCGACGCCGCGGACGCCTCGATGCGCGCCAGCGTGATGGAGTCGGGAACGAGGAGCCGGTGGATCGAGTCCCGGCTGAAGCGGGTGCGCTGCCAGCGCTGGACGGCGGGGTCGCCTTGGATGCGCCGCAGCCGCAGCCGCGCCACCGCGCCGAGGGCATCCTGCTTGGCCGCCGCAAACGCCGTGTCGCTTCCCGCCGCCTCAGCGGCCTTGGTCAGATACAACGCCGCGGAATCGGTTTGGTCCCGGGAGGCGTACAGCTCACCGAGGCTCAGGAACGGGCGCGGATGGCCGGGCCGCAGCGCGCCCGCCTGCCGCAGCAGCAGCTTGGCCGAATCCGGCTTGTTCTCCTGCCAGGTGCGGAGTCCGGCCGCCACGACGTCGGTCCACAGCTTCGCGCGGTATCCGTCGATGTCCTGCTTGCACTGCGGCGCGAGCCCCTCGGCCCGCCGGAAGGCGCTGTCGGCACCGGCGGCGTCGCCCATTTCGACGTAGTAGCGCCCGAAATAGTACCAGGCGGCGGGGTTCTTATCCTGGGCGTCGCCCGTGATGGCGCGCGTCAGGACGTCCTGCGCTTGCCGCAGCATCCGCTCGCGCGCATTCGGCTTCTGGGCGGCGGCCTGGAGATCGACGATCGCGCTGGTCACCCGAAAGTGACCCGCTTTGATGTCACAGGGCGGTTGGGGTGGGATCCAGGTTTGGGCCGCGAGCGGCGCGGTACCGAGCAGGGCAACGATGAGCCCGGCGGTGCGCGAGGTGTGTGTGTCAGCGAGTGCCATGTCGCAATGCCCTCCCCGGACGCGCGTTCGTGAATCGTCCGCCATCCACCACAGCCACGCCGTTCACCAGCACGTAGTCGATGCCATCGGGGTACTGGTGCGGCGCCTCGAACGTCGCGCGGTCGCGCACCGTCGCAGGATCGAACACGACGAGGTCGGCGTAGGCCCCCTCGCGGATGCGGCCGCGGTCCCGCAGGCCGAGGCGGGCCGCGGGGAGGCCGGTCATCTTGTGGATTGCCTCTTCGAGGGTGAGCACGCCTCGCTCGCGCACGTACACTCCCAGCACGCGTGGGAACGTGCCGTACCACCGGGGGTGCGGGTGGCCCTCGCCCGGGCGCACCAGCCGGCCGTCGGACGCAATCATCGTCAGGGGGTGGCGCATGATGCGCTCGACGTCGCCGTCGTCGAGCACGTGGTAGATCGCCGAGGCGCCGCCGCGACGCACGGCCTCGAGCACCAGGGTAGCGCCCTGCTCCGGCGTGGGGTCGAGCCGCCGGCGGCGCGCCCAGTCGGCCAGCGTCTTCCCCTCGAGCTCGGGCGCCCAGGGAACGCGGGCGAGCTGTACCCGGCTCAGGTCTCCCCCGCCCCGATCGTTATTGATGTTGAAGACGATCCCCCGCACGATGCTGTCGCGCAGGGCCGGCATGCGGAGCCGCCGGGCAAACGCCGTATCGCCGTTCGCCATCGCCCAGGCGGGGACGAGCACGCCGATCCCCGTGTAGGTAGCCGTATAGGGATACTGATCGAGCATGACGTCGGTGCCGGCGGCGCGGGCCGAGTCCACCATCGCCAGTGTCTTCGCGCTCGAGCCCCACATCGCCCTGCCGACCACCTTGTGGTGAGTGAGCACCACCGGGATGTGGGCTCGCCTGCCGATCTCGAGCGCTTCGGCGACGCCTTCGAGGAGCCCCAGTCCCTCGGCGCGCAGGTGCGACGTGTAGATCCCGCCGGAATCGGCGGCCACCTGCGCCAGCGCGACGATCTCGTCCGTGGTCGCGTAGGTCCCCGGGAGGTAGATGAGGCCGGTCGAGAGCCCCCAGGCCCCCTCCCCCATCGCCCGCGCGACCATGGCGCGCATGCGGTCGAGCTCGGCCGGCGTGGGGGCGCGGTCGGCCATCCCGAGCACCGCCTGCCGGATCGTGTTGTGGCCGGTCAGGAACGCGACGTTGATGCCCAGGCCCAGCGCCGTGGCGGAGTCGAGGTAGGCGCCCAGCGCCCAGGGTCCGCCGCCGTCGGGGCCGCCGAGCGCGGTGGTGACCCCCTGGCGCACCGCGCTTTCAGCGCCGGGCAGCCGCAGGAGGGGCTCCAGGTGGGCGTGCAGATCGATGAACCCCGGGGCCACGGCGCGATCGCGTGCGTCGATCACGCGGCGGGCCGAGTCAGGGGACAGCGGAGTGCGGGATATCCGGACGATGCGGTCCCCCCGGATCGCCACGTCGGCGCGGTAGCCCGGGGCGCCGCTGCCGTCCACGACGGTCCCGCCCGTGACCAGGAGGTCCCACGGCCGTGGAACAGGTGGTGCAGGCTGCTGGGCGGCGACCAGCAGGAGCGCGCAACAGGCGTGGATCATGACGAAAGTGGGGAGAGCGGGCGACCGGATTCGAACCGGCGACGTCCAGCTTGGGAAGCTGGCATTCTACCCCTGAATTACGCCCGCGGGGTTACTGCTGAACGAGTTACGCGATAAGGCTGGCTGTCTAGGCCCGTGGTGTCAATGGTGGTGCCAAACGTCCGGGCGTTCAAGGCCGCTAGCTCGACGCGGTACCCCAGGACCTCGGCCCGGTGCCGCACCTGACCCAGGTGGCCGTAGACCCGCCGCACCATCGCCTCGCGTGTAACACTCACAACCGCGCCCTCGCGCGGGCAACGCCCCTCCCCTTGCCTCCCGCGCTAGCGTGTATTACACTGTCATACATGAGCGCCGTGACCATCCGCCTCGACTCCAAGCTCCAGCGAGAGCTCGACCGCCTATGCCGCCGACTCGGCCGGACGCGCAGTGAAATCGTGCGGGACGCGCTCCGCCGACAGATCGCGCTGCTTCGGTTCGATGAGGGGCGGCGACGCCTCATGCCCTACGCCGAGTCCGCCGGCTACCTGACTGATGAGGACGTCTTTCGCGATGTGTCGTGAAGATCTTCTTCGACACGAACGTCCTCATCAGCGCCTTCACGACGCGCGGGCTCAGCGCTGACCTGTTCCGCCTCGTCGTCGCCGAGCACGAGCTGCTGACCGGGGAAGTGAATCTCACGGAGTTCCGTCGGGTCTTGCGCGAGCGGTTCAAGGTGCCGCCAGCCGAGGTCGCCTTGGTCGAGGACCAGCTCCGCGCCCACACCATCGTCCCTCGACCGGCCGCCACCTCCGATCTCAAGCTGCGCGATCCGGATGACGCCTGGGTGCTTGCCTCGGCACTGGCCGGTGGGGCCGAGCTCCTCGTCACGGGCGATAGGGATCTCTTGAGCGTCGCTGACCAAGCCCCGCTGCGGATCGTGGATCCGCGGGGCTGCTGGGACCGTCTGCGCGGAGCCCGGTGACGAGCTGACCGCGTGGTGCCACAGGTGGTGCCAACGCGGGCGTTTCTGGCCGACGCTGGCCGTCGCTCGCGTCGCGTAACTCGTTGAAAGACCAACGGCCGTCGCTCGTGCGCGACGGCCGTCTCCTCTTGGGAAGCTGGCATCCCCTGTTGCCACGGAGGACGGCACGTCAACCAGACAAAAAAAGGGCCCCGGCGAACCCGCCGGGGCCCTTGCCTTGCTCCGCTAGGCTACTGCTTGGAATTCCGGAAGTTCACCATCGACGCCGGCCAACCCCAGAGGGCAAACGACCAGCCGACGCTGTTTGGGCAGGGGACGCCGCCCCACGACTCCGTGGGGAAGGTCTGCGCCCAGCCGGCCTGTAGCTCCTCGCAGACGGTGTACGTGTCGTCCGGCAGACCGGTGAACTTGTAGTTCCCCAACGCGTCGGTCAGCACCGTTGCACTGACCGGGCCCGTGAGGTGGATGCACCAGTTCGCGAGGCCGGCAAACGTATTCTGGTCGGTCACGCGTCCCTCAATCGAGAGCGACCCTGCGGTCGGCTGCTCGGTGACTGCGCAAGTCGAGGCCGGGGGCTGCTCGACAGGCGGCGGCTGCACGACAGGCGGCGGCTCGACCGGTGGCTGCACGGGCGGCGGCACCACGGGCGCACACGGACGGTCCATGACGCCATGCTTCCCACCGTGCACCAGCGCCGCATCCGGGCGGTGCGCGGCGGCTTTGTCCGAGAAGCTCAGGTGCAGACCACAGTTCTTCGGATCACTGAACGGATCCGCACTCTGGGCCACACCCGCCGCAAACGGCATCGCGGCCAGGGCAAGAACTACCGTGAGAACCCGCATCGCTTCGCTCCATTCTAGGGACACACTACGCGCTGCCGAGGAAAGCAGGCCTCGGCGGCGTCCGAAGCGGGTAGGGGCAAGCTAGATGCCAGGTCGTATCGTGGTCGAATTCAACCCCGATCCATCGTTTCCCCATGAATCTGTGATGCAATACGCTATAAACAATGCATTATGCGGCACTAGTAAGCCATGCTTGAGAGACCGCCCAATCCAGACTGACACGTATGAGCCTTGGTAAATAGTTGTGTGGCAGTTTGTTAGCTCATCATGAAGCAGCACGGCCGGCGTTGCTGAACGCCGGCCGCGTGCGCTTCGAGACCGCTATTGCTTGCGATACCGCCAGGCCAGGATGCCGCGGCCCGTCGCCTTCAGATCGAAGACGTGGCTCTGCTGCGGGTCGATCGCCGGTACGTCGGTCGACTGCGTCGCCACCACCTGACCCTTCGCGTCCAGGAACTCGAACACGAGCTTGAACGGCTGGCTCGGCGCGGTCCGCTGGTTGGTGATCGCGCCCTTCACCGTCGCATCCTGCTCCCCGGGGTTGAACTCGCTCACGGTCACGTCCACCGCCAGCGTCGAATCGGCAAGCCGCAGGTAGTGGAGCGTCGAGTCCACGCGACCCACCCGCTGGTGCGCGAACGCCAGCAGGCGGATGGAGCTGCGGCTGAGCGGGTCCACAGTGTAGAGGCGCTGCGCGTAGGCCAGCATGCCCACGGAGTCGTTCAGGGTCATGTAGGTATTGACCATGTTGAACAGGCCGTCGCGGAAGTAGGGGTTCAGTTTCAGCCCCGCTTCGAACGCCTGGGCCGCCAGGCGGTAGGCCGAGGTCGCGACGGCGGCGTTGTCGCGCATCACCGCGGCCAGCGAATCGCGACACGCCCGGACGCGCGCCGGCGCGGGGGCGCGGCCGGTCTGCCCCTGGGCCCGGCAGGTGCGCGCCGCCGCCACCGTGTCCGGCGCCTCGGGTGCGCCCTGGTAGATCTCCACGCCGGCCCGGAACAACGCGATCGACCCGACGGAATCGCCCTGGGCGATGATCCGCCGGTAGATCGCGAACGCGCTGTCGCGCTGCCCGGTCTGCATGAGCACGCTGCCGAGACTCGCCAGCGCTTCCGCGTCATTCGGGAAGAGCGCCAGGTACTCCCGATACGTCGCCTCAGCCTCGGCCCAGCGCCGCGCGGCGTGGTGGATCCGCGCCAGGTTGAAGAGAGCATCCTTGCGATCCTGCCGGTGGCTCGTGTCCCGCGCCGCGATGTCGGCCGCGCGGCGGAAATAGACCGCCGCCGAATCGGGCTGGCCCGCGTTGTACAGCAGCGACGCCAGGTACTTGAACCCCATCGGCTCCGCCTGGAAGATCGTGTTGGCACGCCGGAACGCCGTGATCGCCGAGTCGGTGTTGTTGGCCTGCCAGGCGGCGATCCCCGCGTTGATGATGGGCACCCACACGATCCGCCGCCACACGCCGATATCGTCCTTGCAGTCCGGCTTCAACGTCTCGGCCCGCGCGAGCGCCGAGTCCGCCCCGGCGAGGTCCGCGACCATGAGGTAGTACCGGCCCAGATAGTACCAGGCCGCCGGATTCGACGCCTGGTTCCCCGTGGTCACGGCCTGCGTCAGCGTGTTCCGCGCGTCACGCAGGTCCTTCTGCTTTTGATCTTCGAACTTGGTCGACGTCGCGCTCTTCAAGTACAACAGGCCGCTGTTCACCAGGAAGTGGCCCGGCTTCAGGTCGCACTTCGGCGCGGCCCACGTATTCGATTGCGCGGCGGCCGACGGGACCACGGCCACCACCGCGGCAAGAATCCTGAGGCCTAGCGTCCAGAACGTTCGCACGATTCACTCCTTGGCTTTCGCCACGAGGGCCTCGGCGTCGCGCTCGACGGCGCGCGCCACGTCGATCGGCGGCTTGCCGAGGGCACGGGCCGCCGCGAGCACGTCGTCGTACTCCGGCTTCACGCGCACCCCGCCACCGCCCGCCTGCTCCAACACCTTCACCCGCACCGCCACGCCGTCCAGCCGCACCGTCACCTGATGCCGCGGCAGCGTGGCCCGCTCCGCCACCCAGCGCCGCACGCCGGCCGTCGTGCTGTGGCGGAACAGCTCCGCCGTGACGGCGTCGGCGAGCGCTTCGGGCGCCATCACCTCCACGCGAAAGCCCTGGCGCCCTTTCTTCATCTGCACCGGCCACGTCTGCACGTCGAGCGCCCCGGCGGTCATCAGGGCCTGGCGCAGGGGCTCGACGTACTCGGGGCTCATGTCGTCCACGTCCGTTGCCAGCAACACCACGCGCCCCGCTTCCACCACCTCCTCGGCGACGAGAATGCGCAGCGCATTGGGATAGTGTTTCGGATCCCGCTGGCCCGCGCCCCACCCGCTCCCCACCATCCGCCAGCGGTCGGGCGGCGCCCCGGCCGACAACACGCGCAGCAGCGTGGCACCGGTCGGCGTCGCGGCTTCCCCTTCGACCGGGCCGCCGGCCGCGACCTCCAGTCCCTCGAGGAGAATCGCCGTCGCCGGTGCCGGCACCGGCAGCCGTCCGTGGGCCGCCTCGACCCAGCCATTCCCCACCGCGACGGGCCAGTTGTACACCGCATCCACGCCGAGCCGCTCGAAGCCTTCGATCGCACCCACGATGTCGAGCACCGCGTCCACGGCACCCACCTCGTGGAGATGCACCTTCTCGGGCGCCACGCCGTGCACCCGGCCTTCCGCTTCTCCCAACAGGCGGAACGCCTGCACCGCCCGCTCCCTCACCCACGCCGACACGGCGGCGTGCTCCACGAGCCGCACCAGCTCACCGACGTGACGCCCGTGCGGCTGCTCGGGAATCGTGAACTCCACCTGCTTGCACCCCACTCCCGAGCGGCGGACGTCTCGAATCGCGACGCGCACGTCCGCGAGCCCCAACCGTCCCGGTAGCTCTTCGAGCCACGAGGCCGGGATGCCCAGCGAAAGGAGCGCCCCCAGAGTCATGTCGCCGCTGATGCCGGCGGCCGGGTCGATGATCGCGATGCGCATGGGCCGAAGTGGCGAAATATAAATGGGTTAGGCGCGGTAGAGCCACCCGGCGCCGGTGTTGAACACCACCACGCAGTCATGCCCTCGAATCGCTCCGCGGCGCTTCAACTCCAGCGCTCCGGCCAGGGCTGCACCACCTTCAGGAGCTGCGTCGATCCCCTCGACGGTCTGCAGTTCCAGCGCCGCGGCCGACAGCGCTTCGTCGGCCACCGCCACTGCCCCACCACCGCTCTCGCGCAGCGCCCGCAGCATCAAACGGTCGCCCAGCGGCCCTGGAACACGCAGGCCCGCCGCCACGGTCTGAGGATCGGGCCACGGGGCGCAGCGGTCGGCGCCCGACTCGAACGCGCGCACCACGGGCGCGCACCCCGTCGCCTGGACGGTGAACATCCGAGGGAGCCCACCCCGCACCCAGCCGGCGTCTCGTAACTCCTGAAATGCCTTCCACATACCGATCAGGCCGGTGCCTCCTCCCGTCGGATACACGATCGCATCGGGGAGGGTCCACCCGAGCTGCTCCGCAAGCTCGAGCCCGAGAGTCTTCTTGCCCTCGATGCGGTATGGCTCTCGCAGCGTCGAAACATCGACGGCGCCCGTCTCAGCGGCAAAGGCGCGCGCGGCCTTGCCACAGTCTCCAATGTGACCGTCGAGCAGCACGAGGTCGCCGCCGAAGCAACGGATCTGCGCGACAATGGGCGCTGGCGTGGAGGCAGGCGCGAACACCCGCGCCCGCGCGCCCGCCCGCGCCGCGTAAGCCGCGAGGGCCACGCCGGCGTTGCCGGCCGTCGGGACGACGAACTGCCGCGCCCCCGCTCGCACTGCGCGCGTCACGGCGGCAGCGAGGCCGCGGGCCTTGAACGATCCGGTGGGATTGGTCCCTTCTTCCTTCACCCACAGCCGGTCGAACCCGTGCCGCGCGGCGAGTCGGGGGACGCTCAGGAGTGGCGTGCCACCCTCCCCAAGGGTGACCGGATCTTCCCCGTTCGCGAGCGGGAGCCACTCACGGTAGCGCCACATCGTCGAGCGTCGGTTGGCCAGGACCGCCTTCGCGGCCGGCCGCGGAGCCGCGTGGTAGCGCACCAGGTACGGCGCCCCACACACGTCGCATACGCCGGGGAGGCCGTTGGCGCTTCGGCTCCGTGTGGGCACACAGGCGGAACACTCGAGCGTCCAGGGCAGCGTCATGCGCGTTGGCCCAGCCGGTCGAGGATGCGCTCGGCGAGCTTGGTCGAGAAGCCGGGGAGCGCGGCGATCTCGGCCGGCGTGGCCGTCTTCACGCCAGCGAGGGAGCCGAACCGCTCGAGCAGCACGCGCCGGCGCGCCGGGCCGATTCCCGGGATGCGGAGCAGCTCCGAGGTGATCGTGCGCTGCGCCCGGCGCTTCCGGCTGTAGCTCACCGCGAACCGGTGCGCTTCGTCGCGGGCCCGCTGCAGCAGCTTGAGAGACGGACTGCGGCGCGACAGGCGCAGCGGCTCCGGCTGTCCGGGGAGAAAGACTTCCTCCTCTCGCTTCGCCAGGCTGGCGAGGGGCAGCTGTGGCACTCCGGCCGCGCGTGCCGCGTCCACCGCCGCGCCGAGCTGCCCCTTCCCCCCGTCGATCACCATCAGGTCGGGGAGTGGCCTTCCTTCCTCGGTCCGGCGCCGCAGGAACCGCGTGACCACCTCGTGCACCGCGGCGAAGTCGTCCTGCTGAGCGACGCCCTTGATCCGGTACCGCCGGTACTCCGCCTTGCGCGGCCGGCCTCCCTCGAACCAGACGAGCGACCCGACGGTGTCGCGCCCCTGATTGGTCGAGATGTCGATGCACACCATGGCGCGCGGGACGACGGCCAGCCCGAGATCGCGTCCCAGCGCGAACACCGGGTCGGCCGCGCGCTCGTCGATGTCGAACGTTTCGATCTTGAAGCTGTCGAGCAGATGCCGCGCGTTCTGGTCCGCGAGCTCGGCGAGCTTCGCATGGGCGCCGCGCTGTGGCACCAGGAGGTCCACGCCGGGCGCCAGCTCGTGCAGGGCGTCCACGTCCGCGGGCGCGTAGGGCAGCACGACGCGCACCGCCCGCTGCTCGAGCGGCAGATAGTAGCGCACGAGAAAGGCGCTCAAGATGTCGCCCTCCGGAGCGTGCTCGACGTGCTCGAGGAAGCGGTGCTCGCGCGCGATCAGCCGTCCGTCGCGAATCCGCAGGATGACGCCGCAGGCATCATCGCCGTCCCGCGCCAGCCCGATCGCGTCCGCGTCCCCACCCCCCACCACCTCCACCGTCTGGGGTCGCTCCAGCTGGTCGAGCCACTTGAGGGCGTCCCGCAGCTGGGCCGCGCGCTCGAAGTCGAGCGCCTTGCTCGCCTCGTGCATCCGCCCGCGCAGCCCGGTGCGCACGTCGAGCGTCTTCCCCTCCAGGAAGAGCACGACGTCGTCGATCATCCGGCGGTAGTCCTCACGGGCCTGGTAGCCGACGCAGGGCGCTTTGCACCGCTCGATGTGGTAATCGAGACAGGGCCGGTCGGGCGCCTCGTCGGGAAGATTCCAGGCACACGAGCGGACGGTGAACAAGCGGCGGATGATCTTGAGCGTTTGCCGCAGCGTCGCCACGTCCGTGTACGGACCGAAGTAGCGCGCCCCCGGGATCGCCACGCGCCGCACCACCAGGACCCGGGGGAACGGCTCGGCGAGCGTGACCGCGATCTGCGGGTAGCTCTTGTCGTCCCGCAGCCGAATGTTGAACCGCGGCTGATGCTCCTTGATGAGATTGTTCTCGAGCAGCAACGCCTGCGCCTCGTTGGGCACGACGATCGTTTCGAGGCCGGCGATCTGCCGCGCCAGGGCCGCGCGCTCGGGGGTCGACTCCGCCTCCGGGCCGAAGTAGTTGGGCACACGGGAGCGCAGGCTCTTGGCTTTCCCGACGTAGAGAATCTCGCCCGCGGCGTCCTTCCAGAAATAGACGCCGGGCTTGTCGGGAAGCGCCTTCAGTTGTCGGGCAATCAGCGCAGGAACGTCCACAGGCGACGGGCGTCGGGATGCCGGAGTGCCATGGTGCCGGCGAAGTACACCGCTCCAAAGATAGCCAGGGCCGCCAGGGCGGAGAGCAGCGGTCCGGTGCCCGCCGCCAGCCGCGCGGCACCCAGCCCGGCAGCCGCCGCCACACCCGAAGTCGCGAGGCTCACCGCGAACGCGCGCCATTCGGTGCGGCCCAGGATCGCCCCCACCCGGGCGTCGAGATCCCGCAGGTGGAACACGACGTTCACGGTGGCGCCGAGCGAGGATCCCAGGGCGATGCCCGCCGGGCCGAACCGCCGCATCAGCACGTACGCCAGGACGCTGGAGAGCGCGAGGGAGGCGGAGGCGATCTTCACCGGCGTCCTGGTGTCGCGCAGGGCGTAGAACCCCGACTGGAACAGCTTCACGCAGGCCTGGCCCAGCAGGCCCACACCGTAGGCCGCGAGGACGCCGCCGACCAGCTCGGTGTCGGCCGCGCCGAACCGCCCCGTCTGAAACAGGGGGCGCACCATCACGGGCGCGAGCGCGACAAACGCCAGGGACGACGGCAGGATGAAAAACGCGATGCGCCGGAACCCGATCGCGACGCGCGCGCGCAGCTGCTCGTTGGGTGCGGCGCCCTGCGCGTCGCGCGACAGATCGGGCAACGACACCGCGGCCACCGATGTGCCGAACAGGCTGATGGGCAAGACCTGGAGGAGCTGGGCGTACCGCAGACTCGATGCGCCGCCCTCCCCCGCCAGGGTCCCGAACAGCGTGTCGACGAGGCCCGAGATCTGCGCCACGCCCGCCCCGAGCACCACGGGCACCCACGCGATCAGGACGCTCCGCACGCCTTCCGTGGACAGGCTCCAGCGCACCGGCAAACCGTGCAGCACCTGCCAGCAGGCGGGCAATTGAATCGCGACCTGCAGCACGCTGCCGGCCATGGACCCCCAGGCCAGCGCCAGGCTGACCCGCGTGAGCAGTGCGGGCGTGGGCAGCGCCGGCGAGACCAGCCACGTCGCCGTCGCGACGAGGGCCGCGATGCCCGCGACGTTCCAGACGGCCGGTGCAGCATAGGGCAGGAAAAAGCGGCGGTGCGTGTTCAGCACCCCCAGACACCAGGCCGAAATGATCATGAAGCCGGACATCGGGAAGAACAGCCGGGTGAGTGCCACCGCCAGCGCGCGCGACTCGCCGCTCAAGCCGGCACCGAAGATCGTCGTGAGCGCCGGCGCGAACGCAATCCCGATCAACGCCATGCAGCCGGCGGCAAGCAGCAGCAGGCCCAGCATGGCCCCGGCGAGGGCGCGCCCGGCGTTTTCATCACGTTCATTGAGCGCCGCGTAGACGGGAATGAAGGACGCGGACAGCGTCCCTTCACTGAGCAGATTGCGGATGGTGTTGGCCAGGCGTTGGCCGACGCTCAGCGCGTCGGCCGCCCACCCGTTGCCGATGTAGTGGGCGACGGCGCGCTCGCGCAGGTACCCGAGCACGCGCGTGACCAGAATCCCGGCGGCCACCTGTGCCGCGTGGCGCCCCCCTGCCGCCCCCCCCCCTCCCGGGCCCGCCGTGCCCGCCACGGTCAGGAGGTCGGTTTCTTCTTGTGGGGGTCTTCGAGCAGGCGTTGCACGAACTGCACTTCGTCCCGCATCCCCGACAGCGCGCGATTCAGGTCCTCGATCTCGGTCTCGAGCACCTCCACCTTCCGCTGCAGGT
>DASYRJ010000117.1:0-45531 GCA_036004525.1 Gemmatimonadales bacterium
GATGGACTGAGGGACGTGCTTCGCGGCGCTCGCGTCGCCCGTGCGGCTCTTCGAGATCCGCGGGATCAGCTCGTTGGATTTCGTGTCCAGCAGCAGGATCGACACGCGATCGACGTTCATGATCTGGAACGTGAAGTCCACCACCTTGTCGAGCAGCCGGTCCAGCTCCTGCTGTTTGGACAGCTCCTTCGAGACCTCGAGCAGGAGCGACAGCTTCTTCTCGCGGCGCTCTTCCTGCGTCTGCGCCCTGACCTTGAGGTGCGAGGCGCCCTGGGCCTTGTCCACGACGATCGCCGGTACGCCCCCCGAGGCGTTGACCGGCAGCTGGCGCACGATCGTGCCCCCCCCCCCGGCGGCCGGCTTGGGGCTCGTGAAGTCGATTGGGGCCGCCACGACCTGGGGCCGCGGCGCCGGGGTGGTCACCTCTTTCACGCGGAACGCGACCTTCCCGAACGTGACGACGTCGTTCGGCGCCGCCTCGGCCTCGGTGATCTTCGCGCCGTTCAGAAACGTGCCGTTGGAGGAGCCCAGGTCCTTGACCCGCACGCCGTTGTCGGTGAGCCCGATCTCGGCGTGACGGCGGGAGATGGTGGGGTCGTAGATCGGGACGTCGCTCGTGACGGCCCGCCCCACGACGAGGGTGCGGCCGAGCTCGAAGTCGATCGACTGATCGCCCGCGGTGCTGATCAGCTTGAACACACGCGCAAATATAGGCGCCAAGACGCCAAGACGCTAAGACGTTTTCGCGAGGGCGAGCGCTTGCAGCACGGCCCGCGCCTTGGCCTCGGTCTCCTCGAACTCGCGTGCAGGGTCGGAATCCGCGACGATCCCCGCGCCCGCCTGCACCGCCACGCGGTCCTTCAGGACCAGCGCGGAGCGGATCGTGATCGCCGTGTCCAGGCTCGCGGCGCCCCAACCGACGTACCCCACCGCTCCGGCGTACGGCCCCCGGCGCTCGGGCTCCAGCTCGTCGATGATCTCCATCGCCCGCACCTTCGGCGCGCCGCTGACGGTGCCCGCCGGGAAGCAGGCGCGGAACACGTCGAGCGCGTCGTACCCGGGCCGCAGCCGGCCGCGCACCTCGCTCACCAGGTGTTGCACGTGGGAGTAGCGCTCGATCGTGAGTGCGTCGGTGACGCGCACCGATCCGTACTCCGCCACGCGCCCCACGTCGTTGCGACCGAGGTCCACGAGCATGCGGTGCTCGGCGAGCTCCTTCTCGTCGGCGCGGAGCGCGGCCGCCAGCGCCTCGTCCTCCACGGGCGTCGCCCCGCGCGGCCGCGTGCCCGCGATCGGCCGTACCGTTACCTCGTCGCCTTCAACCCGCACCAGCACCTCGGGGGAGCTACCGACCAGCGCGAGGTCGTCGAGCGCGAGGTAGAAGAGATACGGAGCGGGGTTCAGGGCGCGGAGGTAGCGGTACAGCAGCAGCGGATCCACGGCGCCGGCCACGTCCTGGCGGCGCGCCAGCACCGCCTGGAACGCGTCGCCCGCCGCGATGTACTGGCGGATACGGGCGACGTCGCGCTCGAAGGCGGCGCGCGGGTAGCGCGATTCGGTATGAAGCGAGGGATCGGCGCGGCGATCCGCCCCGTCCAACGCGAGCGGCGCCAGGGCGTGCGTCGCGCCGAGGCGCGAGACCAGGGTGTCGAGTCGCGCCTCGGCGGCGTCGTACAAGCGCACGCGCTGCGCGGCCGGCGTATCGCGCGACACCTCGACGTTGGCCACGAGGATCGCGCGGCCGAACAGATTGTCGAGGATCACGAGCGAATCCGCGATCATCAACACCGCGTCCGGGACGCCGAGGGTGTCGGGGGGCGGCGGGGGCAGGCGCTCGATGCTCCGGACCAGGTCGTAGCCCAGGTAGCCCACCGCGCCTCCGGTGAAGCGGGGGAGCCCCGGGAGGAGGGGCGCGGCCGGGAGCGCGCGCATCCGCTGGGCCAGGTGGCCGATCGGATCGGCCGCCTCTCCCGCCGGCTGCCACCCGTCCGCGGGCGTCCACCGGTCGACCTGAGCGCCGCGGTAGCGCCACACCTCGCGGGGCTCCGTCCCGAGGAAGGTGTAGCGCGCCCAGCGCTCGCCGCCCACCAGGGATTCAAGCAGGAACGCGAACGGCGGGCGGGCGATCTTCGCGAGCGCGGCGACGGGCGTGTCGGCGTCCAGCACGACCTCGCGCACGACGGGCACCATGCCGCCGTCTCCCTGCTCGGCGCGGGCGAGGAAGGCAGCGCGGGGATCGGAGGCCCTCATTAGATTCCGTGGCGATGCGTGCGCTGCTCGCCGTCGCCTGCTGGTGCGCCGCCCTGGTGCCGCTCGTCCTCCCCCCCCCGGCCGCTGCCGCGCAGGATTGGAACAGCGATTCGGCGCTGGCGCTGGCGCGGCGCGCCATCGAGCGGCGCGAACGCACCGCGAGCGATACCGCGCTCCGCGACTACAAGGCACACGCTCACGGGTTTCTCTTCTTCCTCGGGCAGTTCGGAGAAGGGCTGTCCGAGCCGCCCCGTCTCGTCAAGGCCGACCAGCTCGAGCTGGAAGTGTACTGGAAGGCGCCGCAGCTCAGCAAGCAGCGCATCGTCGGCTGGCGCGACCGCGCCGAGCTGCCCACCGACATCAACTATCACCGAGATCACCTCGGCATCGTGCAAAACAATTTCGGGCGCGTCGTCCGGCTCGGCGAGGGGGACGAGGTGCGGGATGTGCCGCATCCGCTCGCCCCCGGAGGACTGGCGCTGTACGACGTCGCGCTGGGCGACACCGTCACGCTGGTGCTGCCGCAGCGCGCCGTCCGCGTCGCCGCCCTGCGCGTCCGGCCCAAGGATTTCGGCCGGCCCCGCCTCGTGGGCACGTTGTACGTGGACCTGGAGACGGCGGAGCTGGTGCGCCTGACCTTCAACTTCACACCGCGCGCCTACCTCGATCCGCAGCTCGAGGATGTGAGCATCGTGCTCGATAACGCCTTGTGGGACGGGCGCTTCTGGCTCCCGTACCGCCAGGAGGTCGAGATCCGGCGCCGCGCCACATGGTTGGACATCCCGGTCCGCGGCATCATCCGGGGCCGCTGGCAGATCGACGGCTACGTGTTCAACCTGGGTCTCGCCGACGGCTGGTTCGCGGGCGAGGAGATCGTGGCGGTCCCGAAGGCGGAGCGCGACTCGTTCCCGTGGACGGAGCCGCTCGCGGGCGCGATCCAGGACATCGCCGAGCCGGTGCGGGAGAACGACCTCCAGGGGGTCCGGGCAGAGGTGGCGCGCATCGCGGGCCGGCGCGCGCTGTCGGGGCTCAAAGCCCAACGGTTGGGGGCCCGCGGCGTCAGCGACCTGCTGCACGCCAACCGCGTCGAGGGCCTCGCGGCCGGCGCGGGGGTCGTGTGGCGCGTCCCCGGCGACGGGTTCGAGGTCCGCGTCCTCGGGAGCTACGGGTTCGCCGACCGGCGGCCCAAAGGAGCCCTGGCGCTGACGTCGGGCGACGGGCTCGAGCTCGCCGGCTACCGCCAGGTGCGCGACGTGGGCGACGCAGCGGTGATCGCGCCCCTTCTCAATTCCATCGCGTCTCAGGAATTCGGTGCGGATTACGGGGATTACTATCTCGCGACCGGGGCGCGCGCCGCCCTGCGGCGCGGCCTGGGCGCGCGGGGCGAGTGGCGGCTCGCCGTCGCGCGCGAGCGGGTCGACGCGATGTCGCTGCGGGCCGAGCCGGCCACCGGGCGGTTCCGCCCCAATCCGCCGCTCGGCGATGGGAGCGACTTTTCGGTTGCCTCGCTGACGCTGCGGCGCCGCAGCGAGGGCTTCGCTGTGCGGCGCGATCTGGCGGCCGAGGTGACCGTGGAGGCGGGTCGGCGCGACGCCGCGGTGGGATACCTACGCCTCGCCGCGGCGGCGCACCTGCTCGTGCCGCTCGGCGGCACGCGCCTGCTCGCGCGAGTGCAGGGCGGGCTCGCGGGCGACGGGCTGCCGCCGCACCGCGCCTTCGTGCTCGGCGGACGCGGCTCGCTGCTGGGCGATCCGTTCCGGGCGTGGGGCGGCCGTCAGGCCGCGCTGGCACAGCTCGAGTGGCGCGCGCCCGTGCCCTTCGTCCGCATGGCGGCCGGGCCGTACGCGCGCACGCCCGGTACGCTCACGCTCGCGCCGTACGCAGCAGCGGGGTGGGCCGGCCGGCCCGTCCCCGGGACGCCGTGGCAGGCCACACCGAGGCGGGGGCCGCGCGTCACGCTGGGCCTCGGACTCGAGTGGTTGGGGGTGTTTCGCCTGGAGGCAGGATACGGCGTACAGAGCCGGCGGGTGCGCGTGGCGTTCGACGTGACGCGCGACTTCTGGGACATCCTGTGACAACTCGCCGTCCCGGCGTCCAGGCGCCTGGGCGCATACTGGACTCGCCGCCCCGCCGGGCTAGGTTACGGGGCATACCCGTATGCCGGTGACCGCGTTTCCCGACGAGTGGCTGGTCCAGTCACTCGAGAGCTTGATCACCCCCGAGGTGCTGGTCGATCTCCGGGCGAAGGCGGAGCCCGGCCGGACGTTGTGGGAGATGCTCGTTGCCGCCAAGGTGCTGAGCGACGACAAGATCCTCGAGAAGCTGTGCGCGCGGTTCCGCCTGAAGGTTGCGGATGTGTCCGCGATCGACCCCAAGGTGCGCGACGGCGTGCCCGAGCAGCTGGCGCGCCGCTACCGCGTGCTGCCGATCCGCCTCACCGATTCGTTCCTCGAAGTCGCCACCGCGAACCCCTTCGACCTCGACGCCGAGAAGGCGCTGGCGTTCGCCACGGCGCGCGAGATCCGCATTCTCCTGCTCGCGCCCTCGAAGATCGCCGAGAAGCTGGACGAGATGTACCGGCCCGAGAAGGCGATCGACAAGCTGCTCGAGGGGATGGAGGGCTCGGCGGATCTCGTCCAACTGGCCGACCATCCGGTCGAAGAGCTGACGGTTTCCGAGGAGGAGGCGAGCCAGCGGCCCGTCGTGCGGCTGGTCGATCTCATCATCTCCGAGGGCATTCTGTCGCGGGCCAGCGACATTCACATCGAGCCTGAAGAAGGCGGGGTCGCGGTGCGCTACCGGATCGACGGGGTGCTGCGGCAGGTGATGAAAATCCCGCGCCAGGCGGGCTTGCCTCTGATCTCCCGGATCAAGATCCTGTCGGCGCTGGACATCGCCGACCGGCTGCGGCCGCAGGACGGCCGCGCCCGTGTGGCCGTGAACGGCCAGCCGATCGACCTCCGCGTGTCGACCCTCCCGGCCCAGCTCGGCGAGAAGGTCGTGATCCGCATTCTGGACTCGCGCGCCACGGTCAAATCGCTCGACTCGCTCGGTTTGAACCCGGGCGAAGCCGAGGCGATCAAGCGGTTGCTCGAAAACCACGAGGGGATCCTCCTCGTCACGGGGCCCACCGGCTCCGGCAAAACCACCACACTCTACTCGGCCATCAACCAGATCAAGAGCGAGGGCGTGAACATCGTGACGGTCGAGGACCCGGTCGAGTATCGGATGGCGGGGATCGTCCAGGTCCAGGTGCAGGAGAAGGCGGGGTTGACCTTCGCGGCGGCGCTGCGCTCGATCCTGCGCCAGGATCCGAACGTCGTGCTGGTGGGCGAGATCCGGGACCGCGAGACGGCGATGATCGCCGTGCAGGCGTCGCTCACCGGCCACCTGGTGCTCTCCACGCTGCACACCAACGATGCCGCCAACTCCGTGACGCGGCTCGTGGACATCGGGGTCGAGGCGTACAAGATCGCGGCGGCGCTGCGCGGCGTGGTGGCACAGCGGTTGATGCGCAAGCTGTGCGCGACCTGCAAAGAAGTCTGGATGGAAGCGCCCCCCGAGCGGCTGCGGCGGTGGGTCCCGTCCGGCACGCCCCTGTACCGGGCCGCCGGCTGCCCCGACTGCGCCATGACCGGGTACCGGGGCCGGTTCTCCATCCTCGAGATCCTGACGATGAGTGGCGAGCTCGAGCGGCGCATCGCGGCGGGGGAGCCGGCCGACCGCATCGCCGACGCCGCACGGCGGGGCGGGATGAAGTCGCTGTGGGACAGCGGGCTGGCACACGTGCTGCGGGGCGAATCCACCCTGGACGAGCTGATGCGCGTCGTCGACGTGCCGCCCGACGGCGAGGGTCCCGCTCAGGGCGCCGTGGCCCCCCCCGGCCGCCGATCCGGCAGCACGGAGGCGTTGCAGCTCACGCCGGCGCCGCCGCGTCCCGCGCCCGAGCCGGTGTCGACCCACTTCGACCTGCTGGAGGAGGCCGCGCCGCCCCGCCCGTCGGGTGCGCACGGCGAGGTAGCGCGCAAGGTGCTCTTGGTCGACGACGAAGACAGCCTGCGCAAGGTGATGAAAGACCTGCTCGAGCGGGACGGCTACGCGGTGACGGAGGCGCGCGACGGCGTGCAGGCGCTCGACCAGGTGGACCGGGTCGGCCCGGACATCATCGTGCTGGACCTGAACCTCCCGGGGCTGGACGGCTACGGCGTCCTGTCGCATCTGCGCTCGCGGCCCGCGACCGCGGCCATCCCCGTGATCGTGCTGACCGCGAAGGGCGACGAGGACAACGAGGTGCGGGTCTTCGAGCTCGGCGCCGACGATTTTCTCACCAAGCCGTTCCGCGCCCGGGCGCTGTCGGCGCGGCTCGAAGCCGTGCTCGGCCGCCGCCGCTAGGACGCCCCCCCTCTCCCTGTGACGGGCGTCCGCGTGTGCTTTGTGGACACGTACGCGCTGCGCGGCGCGGGACAGCGCCTCGAGGTGTTGGTGCTGCGGCGCAGCCCGGACGGTCGCCGGCCCGGGTCGTGGGAGACGGTGCACGGCACGATCGAGCCCGGCGAGACGCCGGTGCAGGCCTCGCTGCGTGAGCTGCACGAGGAAACGGGGTTCGCGCCGCTCCGGCTCTACAACCTGAGCCGCACGGAGGCGTTCTACCAGCATGCGAGCGATGAGGTGGCGCTGATTCCCGTGTTCGCGGCGTTCGTGCCGCCCGACACCGCACCGCGCCTCTCCGCGGAACACGACCGTGCCGAGTGGCTCGGCCCCGCGGAAGCCGGCCGGCGGTTTGCCTGGCCGCGGGAGCGCAGAGCACTGGATGACATTTTGTCAATACTGGGGGGTGGGGACGCGGGCTTGCTGGACGACGTGCTGCGAGTAAGCTAGGCGCCGTGAACCCGTTCTATCACCGCATCTATCGCGTCGTGCGGCACATTCCGAAAGGACGGGTGGCGACCTACGGCGTCGTGGCGCGCCTCGCCGGCCGGCCCGGGGCCGCCCGCACCGTGGGCTGGGCGCTCTCGGCGCTCCCCGAGGAGAACGACGTGCCGTGGTGGCGGGTGATCAACGCCGCCGGCCGGATCTCGCTGTCGAGCCAGGATCACAGCGCCGTGCTGCAGCGTGCGCTGCTGATAGGGGAAGGCGTGCGGTTCGCGCCTGGCGGCGCGGTCAACCTCGCGATCTACGGCTGGCCCGCCGAGGCCTACGACAGCGCGGCGGCTGCCCACAAGCGCGCCGCCTCGTCGCGCAGATCCCGCAGGTTGAAAGGCTTGCGCACGTAACGCAGGCCGAGACGCGTCAGCGTCTCTTCCGTCGCCGGCCGCACGTCCCCCGTCGCTACGATCGTCCGCTCGCGCAGCGTCGGGACGCGTGCCACCAGCTCCTCCACGAAGAGCTTGCCGCGCGCCGCGGCGCGCGCGTCGGCGATCACCAGGTCGAAGCCGCCCCGCTGCGCCAGCTCCAACGCGTGCTGCGGGTTCCGCGCCACCTCCACGGCGTGGCCGTCCCGCCCGAACAGCGCCTTCACCATACGCCGGACGGCGGGATCGTCGTCCACGAGGAGAATCGTCCGCCTGGTGGTGGGGAGCGCGGGGGCCGGGGCCGCACGGGATGCCTCCGCGCGCGGCGGGGAGGGTGGGCGCGGCGCGTCCGCCGGCGCCGGCGGCAGGTCCACGCGGAACGCCGCTCCGTCCCCCGACGGTCGCTCGAGCACGATGCGTCCGCCGTGGCTCTCGACGATCGAGTACGTGATGGAGAGGCCGAGGCCCGTTCCCTTGCCGGGCTCCTTGGTCGTGAAGAACGGCGTGAACACGTTCTGCGCGGCGACGTCGGAGATCCCCGGGCCCGAATCGGCGACGCGGAGGTGCACCTGGTCGTCGACCCACGTCGACACGGTGATCATGCGCGGCCGCACGGGCGGGTTGTCGACCACCGCCTGCGCCGCGTTCGTGAGCAGGTTGAGCATCACCTGCTGCAGGCCGTGGCGGTCGCCGAGCACGTCGGGAAGCGCCGCGGCCAGGTCGCGGATCACCGCGACGTCCTTGAGCTTCAGGTCGTACTCCATGAGCGAGAGCGTGCGTTGGACGACGTCGTTGAGATCGACGGGCGCACGCTCGGGCGCCCCCTTGCGCGCGAAGGTGAGCAGATCGCGCACGATCCGCCCCGCCCGCTCCGCCTGCTCCTGAATCACTTGCAGGTGCCCGCGATCGCTCTTCCCCAGCTCCTTCTGCTCGAGCAGAAACTCCGAGAGGCCCGCGATCGACGTGAGAGGGTTGTTGAGCTCGTGGGCGACCCCCGAGACCAGCTGCCCGACCGCGGCGAGCTTCTCGCTCTGGATGAGCTGTGTTTCCATCGCCTGCTGGTCCGTCACGTCTTCGACGAGCACCACCAGGCTCTGCTCGGACGAGACGCTCGGGATGCGGGCCGCGTTCACGCGCACGGTGCGCTCCAGACGCTCGGACCGGGCCACCAGGGCCGGCGGCCGCTCGCCGCGGCGCGCGGCCTCGAGCAGCTCCACCAAGGCGCGGGACTCGCCCAACAAGGCGGGGCAGAAGTCCGTGCCGACCACGGCCGGCAGCGGTGTGTGGAGCAGCTCGGCGAGCGAACGATTCGCCCGCCGAACCCGGCCCTGCTCGTCCACCACCGCGATGCCCTCGCTCAACGCATCGAACGCCGTTTCCCACTGTTCCTTGGCGCGCCGCACCAGCTCGAAAAACCGCGCATTGGCGATGACGATCGCGGCGTGCGTGGCGAGCGTCGAGAGCAGCCGGACGTCCTCGGTGGCGAACAGGCCCCCCCGGGGGTCCGCGATGACGAGCGTGCCGACCACGACGCCGTGCGCCCGCAGCGGCACGGCGGCGGCGGCCGCGGCCTGCACGTCGCCGAACAAGGGCGTGGGGTCGCGGCCCGAATTGCGCACCAGCTCGAGGTGCTCCCGGACCGTGGAGCGGGCCACGAGGCCCGGATCGTCCGCCGGGATCTGCCGGCCCCTGTGAGACGCGAGCGTGCCTTCGGCGGCGGCTACGAGTAGCGGATCGCCGGGCGCATCGCCCGCCAGCGCCACCAGGGCAGCCCGCGCGTCCAGGAAGCGCAGGGCGTAGCGCACGACCTGCTCCACGATGCGGTCCAACTCGAGCGATTCCGACAAAACGTACGACAGCTCCTGGAGCGAGAAGAGCTCCGAGAGCCGGCGGTTCAGCTCCTCGGCGGAACGGCGCCGCTCGCGCTCCGACCGGACGAGGCGGCCCGACACGCGCCACAGCACCCCCGCCAGCGTGATGGTGAGGACGCCGAGGGCGCCGATGAGCCAGGGATGCTGCAGCACCAGGTCCACAGGGGGCCAGTTTAAGGGTCCGGGGTCCAGGCTCCAACTTGCTCGCTCGAAATCCGACAAATATATTCAAGTATCCTCCTCGATAAGCACTCTCAACTGATTTGGAGCCCTGATGTTACGAGCCTGTGCCCGACTCGGTGTGCTTGTTAGCCTTGTCGCCCTCACACACCCCCGACCCGCCGCCGCCCAGGAGTCCACGACCGTGGGCGGGTACGGGGAAATCCACTACACGAACCACTCGGGCCCGAACACGCCCGCCGAGGTGAATCTGCGGCGGTTCATCGTCTACCTCGCGCACACCTTCAGCGATCGCCTCGCCTTTCGCTCGGAGCTGGAGATCGAAGACGCCAAGGTCGAGCCGCCTGACGCCGGGGGCGAGGTCGCGCTCGAGCAGGCCTACCTCGATTACCGCGTGTCGGACCGGGTCACCCTGCGTACCGGGCTCGTGCTCCCGCCCGTCGGCATCATCAACGAGACGCACGAGCCCCCCACGTTCAATGGGGTGGACCGGCCGGCCTTCGATCATGACGTGGTCCCCACGACGTGGCGTGAGATCGGTATCGGTGCCGTCGGGACTCTCCCCTTCGCGGAAGGCTTGAGCTACCGCCTGTACCTCGTGAACGGCCTGCGCGCCGACGGCTTCTCGGGCGATGCGGGGATTCGCGGCGGCCGCCAGGAAGGGCGCGAGGCCACATTTGCCAACCCGTCGGTCACCGGCCGCCTCGAGTGGGTCCGCCCCGGTCTCCGCGTGGGAGGGTCGTTCTGGTACGGGGGCACGACGGCGGGCGACACGCTCCTGGGCACCGGAACCTTCGACGCACCCGTCGCCCTCTTCTCCGCCGACGCCCGCTACGAGCGCGGCGGGTTCGCCCTGCGGGGCGTCGTCGCGACGATCGGCGTCAGCGACGCCGACACGATCAACGGTCTGTACGGATCGGCGGTGGGCAGCCGGATCACCGGCGGATATCTCGAAGCGGCCTACGACGTCCTGCGCCTGCTGAGCGCCGGCACGTCTCAGCGGCTCAACGCCTTCGTGCGGCACGAGCGGTACGACACGCAGGCGTCGGTCCCAACAGGGACGACGCGCGACCGCGAGTTCGCCCGCCGGATCACGACCTTCGGCCTCGCGTACAAGCCGACCTGGAACACCGCCTTCAAAGGCGACTACGAGGTGCGCCGCACCGCTGCCGGAAGCGCGGCAGGGGAGACCCTGCGGTTCGGCGTCGGGTACCAGTTTTGACGCAGGGCGTCCCGGCCGCGAAGCTCGCCGCGTCGGTGCGCCGCATCTTCGGCACCGACGCGGCGACGCAGCTCCTCACCGTCGGCGCGGACACCGTCCTGCGGGTGGCGCGCGGCGACTCGCTGCTGGGGTTCGCCGCCGTGGGGAACGTGATCGGAAAGGACCAGCCCATCACGTTTCTCGTCGCGATCGATCCCGGCGACCGGCTCAAGGACGTGGACATCCTCGTCTACCGCGAGCCCTACGGCGGCGAGGTGGCGTACGAGGCCTGGCGGCGGCAGTTCCGGGGGAAGAGCGCCGCCGACTCGCTTCGCGTCGGCCGGGAAATCCGCACCATCTCCGGCGCCACGATCAGCGTCCACGCCGTGACGCTGGGCGTGAAGCGCGTGCTCGCCGACCTGACCCGCTGGCATCAGACCGGGGCGATCCGATGACCTGGAAGGACGTGCCGGCGCCGCTGCGGGCGTTGGGGCGCTGGATCACGATCGTACAGCTCGTGGGCTACACCACGTCGCTGGTGTTCGTGTGGCACACGACGCGCCTCGTGCCCGCCGGCGTCGCGACGCGCTATCGCGGCGCGAACCCCGACGCGACCGAAGGCGCCATGCAGTTCCCCAAATCGCTCGCGGAGATGCTCACGATCACGCACACGCACCTGCTGAGCATGGCCGCGATCTTCGTGCTCACGGGGCTGGGCGTGGCGCTGTGCGCCTCCGTGTCGGAGCGGTGGAAGCGCTTCCTCGTCGCGGAGCCGTTCGGCGCGCTCCTCGTCTCCTTTTCGGCCATGTGGTTGATGCGATACGTCGCCCCCGGCTTCAGTTGGCTGCTCGAGGCGTCGAGCTTCCTCCTGGCGGCGACGTTCTACGTCCAGTCGTATCTCATCCTCCGGGAGCTGCATCGGGTCGAACATGAAGCGACGTGAGTTCGTTGGTCTGATCGGCGGAGCGCTCGCCGCGCCGGCGTACCGGCGGCGCGACGACGTCTTCGTCGAGCGGTGGTCCTGGGCGATGGGCCAGGCGGTGCACGTCATGGTGTTCGCGCCGTCGGAACAGGAAGGCCTCGACGCCTGCGCCGCCGCCCTGGCCGAGCTGCGGCGGGTCGAGAGCCGGCTCTCTCTGTTCGACGACGCCAGCGATCTCTGCGAGCTGAACCGCCACGCGGGCCGCGGCCCGATGCACGTCGATCGTGACCTCGGCGCCGTGCTGCAGCGCGCCGTCGCATTCCGGGAGCTCACCGGCGGCGCCTTCGACGCCGCGGTCGGGCCCCTGATGCGCGCCTGGGGCCTCGGCACCCCCACCCCGGGCGAGCTCGCCGCGGCGCGCGAGGCGGTTGCGACGGCGGAGGTGCGCTTGGACGGCCCCGCCGCGCGGCTGCCGAACGCGCACACGCGCCTCGATTTCGGGGGCATCGGCGTGGGATACGGGATCGATCGGGCCGTGGCGGTCTTTCAAGCCCGCGGCATTCGGCGGGCGTTCGTGGACGTGAGCGGGGACTGCGCGGCGGTCGGGGCCCCTCCCGGCCAGGCGGGCTGGCTGGTCGGGATCGCCGATCCGGATCGCGGCGGCGCGACCGTCGCGGCCGTGCGCCTCCGGGACGCCGCGCTCGCCACCTCGGCGAACACGGTCCGGCGTCACGTGATGGATCCTCGCACCGGGCGGCCGGCCGACGCCCTGCGGCAGGCGTCGGTCGTGGCGCGCGGCGCCACCGCCGCCGACGCACTTTCCACGGCCATGTTCGTCTCCGGGCGGCGGCCGCCGGGCGTGCTGTGGGCGTACGGCGTCTGAGCGTCGCGGCCGTCCTGATCGCCGCCACGGCGTGTGGCGGCGACCCGGGCAACGGAGCCGTGTCGCGGGTGTGGCCCGCGATGGGCACGATGATGTCCGTCGCGGCCTGGGGCGCGGACACGACACGGCTGCAGCGCGTGCTCGACCGCGTGCGGGACGTGCTCGACTCGCTGGGCGACGGCTCGCTCCGCGGCACGCTGCGCTTGGCGCCCGGGATCGCGGTCGACTCGAGCAAGATCGCGGAGGGATACGCCCTGGACCGCGCCGCGCTCGCGTTGGCGGGCGTGGCCGATAGCGCGCTGCTCGATCTCGGCGGGCAGTTCTTCTGGGTGGCGGCGCGGCCGACGCGGCGCATGGTCGGGATCGCCGAGCCGGAGGACCCGCTGCGCTCACTCGCGGCCGTGGAGCTGCAGACCGGATCGGTGGGCACGGTGTCCGAAGGGAAGCGCTCGGTCACGGTGCTCGCGTCCACCGGCGTGGCGGCCGATGCCTGGGCCACGGCGTTCTTCGGGCTCGGGTGCGACAGCGTGCTGGCGTTGGCGCCGCGCCTCACGGCACCGCGGCCGAGCGTGGTGTGCGCGGACTCCGCCGGCGTGCGGTGGACTCCAGACTTGGGCGGGCGGGTGCTGCTCCCTACGGCCCCGGGGCGGCCTGGGCGCGCGCCCTGACGCGCGCCCGCTCCTGATCCAGCAGGCGCAGCGCCCGGCTCCACGCGTCGTTCGCCTGACCCTGGTAGGTCACGGTGAGCGTCTCGCGGAAGCTGATGCCTTCCTCGAAGAGGTAGATCGCCACCATCTGCTGGCGCGCCTCGAGCTGGTAGGATCCCCAGGTGGGAGATAGCGGGACGATCCCGACGGGGCGGAACAGGCGGCCCCGGCTTGTGATGTTGACGTCCTCAGGATTGAAGCGCGCCTGCGGCACCAGCCCGAAAAAGGTGACCAGCACCAGCGTCGGGTGGTCCGCGCCGGCCCGCTCGGCGGCGGCCGCGATGTCGTCCTGGCGATTCTGAATCAGCTGCGTGATCGATCGGTAGGTGTCGGTGGCGAGGAGGCGGATGATCTGCTCGTCCAGCGGCAGGATTTGGATCTCCACCGTGCCGGTGGTGAACCGCACGACGATGTCGTCGCGCTTCAGGGTGCCGTAGCCGGGGGGGACGGTATCCTGGGCGGCGGCGGAAGGTTGGAAAGATGGAAGGATGGAAAGAAGGACCATAACCATTCCAACCTTCCAACTTTCCAACATTCCATCTTTCCAACGTTCCATCATTCCATCGCTCCTCCCGAACAGAAGTTGCCGTGCTTCGCCCGTGCCGCAAGCTGCCCCCCCCTCACCCCCCCGTTGCCGTGGCACGACGTCGCCTGTGCTCGACACGCCTGGTGGACCGAGACAACACGTCGTGGCGCGCGGTGCGACAGCGGTGTGCAGGCCAGCGTCGGGTGCGCTTCTTGCCGTCCGGTCGGATCGATCAATTTGCAAGGAGGCCTTATGAGGACCCGCCGCTCGCTTCTCCTGGCCTGTCTCGCCGCGGCACTTGTCGACTGCACCGATGTCGGAGGGCCGTCGTTGCTCGTGACCCCACCCGGCCGGCCGTATGTGCCCCGAACGCGCGTCTATTACATCGCTGCCGAGGACGTCGACTGGAACTTCGCCCCGCTCGGCTCGGATCCCGTGTTTGGGCAGCCGTTGCCGGAGCCGTGGGGCGTTCAGACCGTCTACCCGAAGCAGCGCTACGTCCAATACACCGATGCGACCTTCACGACGCCGGTACCTCAACCCGCCTGGCAGGGGATTCTCGGTCCCATGATTCGCGGCGTGGTGGGGGACACTCTGAAGGTGGTGTTCCGCAACAAGGCACAGATGCCGTTCTCGATGCATCCGCACGGTGTGCGCTATGACCCCGCCGACGAAGGAGCGGTATACGATCCGCCGCGCGGGGGCGGCGATGCCGTGCCGCCGGGCGGGACGTTCACCTATACGTGGTTCGTGCGGCCGGAATCGGGGCCGCTGCCCTGGGAGCCGAGCTCCAAAGTGTGGTTGTATCACAGCCACGTGGAAGCGGACCAGGACATCTACCGCGGGCTGGTCGGCACGATCGTGATCACGAGCCCCGCGCATGCGCGAGCCGATGGCGGTCCGGACGACGTGGACCGCGAGTTTACGACGTTCTGGATGGTGTTCAACGAGAACACGCCGGAGACGCCCGAAGAAGAGCAAGAGGGCAACCTCAAGCACGCGATCAACGGCTACTTCTTCGGCAATCTCCCGGGACTGACGATGCGTGTCGGCGATCGCGTGCGCTGGTACGTCGTCGCGTTGGGCACCGAGGTGGACATGCACACGCCGCATTGGCACGGCGCGGTCGTGCAGCTCGAGGGCCGGACGTACACCGACGTGGTCGAGCTGGCGCCGGCCAGCATGAAGGTGGCGGACATGGTCGCGGACAACCCCGGAACGTGGCTGCTGCACTGCCATGTCGCCGATCACATGATGGCGGGGATGTACACGACCTATGCGATCGGAAGCACCCCCTCCGCCGTGGCGCAACGGGTGTCGCCGAGCGCGGCGACCGAGGGCGGGTGGCACAGCTTCCACGACCTCACCGGTCGGTAAGGACGAGCCCCACGACGGCGTCGCGCAGCTCGGGCACTCCGTCGCCCGTCCGCGCGCTCGTCACGACGATCTGATCCTGGGGCACGGCGAGCGCCGCGCGGAGTTCCTCTGCACGGCGCCGCCGTTGCCCGGCCGGCAACTTGTCCCCCTTGGTCAGCGCCGCAAGCACGGGGCGACCGCCCTCGGCGAGCAGGTCCTGCATCGTCCGGTCGTCGGCGGACGGGTCGTGGCGCAGGTCCAGCAGCCACACGACGCCGGCGAGCCGGTCGCGGCGCAAGGCGTGGTGCACGAGGCGCCGGAAGCTCGTCCGGTCCGCCTTGCTGACCCGGGAATAGCCGTAGCCGGGAAGATCCAACAAGTACAGGGAGATGGGAGAAGGGAGATGGACGTTCCGGCGCGGACCGTCACGTCCTTCTCCCATCTCCCTTCTCCCGATTGTTGCAAGGAACACATTGAGCATCCGGGTCTTGCCGGGCGTGCCGGAGGTCTTGGCTATACGGTGCCCCACCAGCGCGTTCAGCAGGCTCGACTTGCCGACGTTGGACCGACCGACGAACGCCACCTCGGGATGCGGGGGATCGAGCACGACGTCGGCCCGGGGGAACGATCCCACGAAGCGCGGGGGGGGGGGCGCCGTCAGGAGGCGCGTCCCAGCAGGTCGAGGCAGAAGCGCTCCACGCCGCGCGCGTGCAGGGCGATGTCGAACGATTCGCGCGCCCGCCGCACGGCCCGCTCGCGCATGCGCGCGAGGCGCCCGGGATCGGCGGCGAGGTCCCGGATCGCGCGGGCCATCTCGGCCGGCGCCTGGTCTGGGACCAGCACGCCCGTCTCCGGCGTGAGCGCCTCGCGGTTGCCCCGGATATCGGTCGCGACGGGCACTGCGCCGCAGGCCATGGCTTCATACAGCACCCGCGACATCCCTTCCGTGTCCTGGTGCGACCCGGAGAGCAGGAGATCGGCGGCCTGCATCCAGCGCTCGATGTTCTCCTGCTGCGGCAGCACCTGGACGTCTGCGGCGACGGCGCCCGCCCCCCCCGCCCCCCCCGCCCCCCCCGCCGCCCGCCGGGCGATCTCCTCGACGATCCCGGGCGGATCGGGATTGCCGATCACGAGCAGCAGCGGCGGCCGCTCCGGCGGAGGGTCGCGGCGGAGCAAGCCCAGCGCATCCACGATGTCGAGCACGCCCTTGGCGCGCTTCACCTGGCCCACGAAGAGGAGCAGGAAGCGATCGCTGGGCAGCCCCAGGGCGGCGCGCGCGGCGCGGCGGTCATCCACGGGGTGGAAGCGCCGCAGGTCCGTCCCGGCCCAGATCGCGCGGAACTTGCCGCCGGCCCGGGCCCGGCGCGAGAAGCGGCGGCCCGCGTCGTCCGAATCGCCGATCATGCCGTCGGCCAGACGCTCGAGGAGCGGGTCGAGCGGGTAGTGCCCGGTTTGCCGGATGAACCAGACCATCTTGGTGCCGGTGCCCAGCTTGGCGAGGCCGCAGGTGAGGGCGTCGCGCGAGGCGTCGGGGGCGATGATGTCGACCTGTCGGTCGCGCAGCACGCGCCGGATGGCACGCGCCGAGCGCCACAGGGGGAGCAGGGTACGGGGCTTGATGTGGTACAGCGGGATGTGCACGACGGGGCAGTGGAGCGCCTGCAGGTGGTCGGTCAGCTCGCCGGGCCCCGGGCAGATGGCGATGGGGTCCAGGACGCGCCGGTCGAGGTGTTCGATGAGCAGGGCCATGCTGCGCTGCCCGCCCATCCGCATGTGAGAATGATGGCTGACGAACGCCGCCCGCGCCGCCCGCGCCGCCCTGATCAGGCTTCTTTCTTCTGGCGCGGGCGCTCGGTGACGAGGAGGGGGGCCTGGCCGTTGGTGACGCACTCGGCCGTGATCGCGACCTCGCGCACGTCGTCGCGGCTGGGCAGCTCGAACATGATCTCGGTCATCATTTCTTCGAGGATGGCGCGCAGGCCGCGGGCGCCGGTGCCGCGCTTGATCGCCTTCTGGGCAATGGCCCCCAGGGCGTCCTTCTCGATGGTCAGCCGCACGTCCTCCAGCTCGAACAGCTTCTGGTACTGCTTGACCAGGGCGTTCTTCGGCTCGACCAGGATCCGGACCAGGGCGTCGCCGTCGAGCGCGTCCAGCGGGACCGTGACCGGCAGCCGCCCGACCAGCTCGGGGATGAGGCCGTAGCGCAGCAGGTCGTCGGGCTCGACGTCCACGAAGGGGTTGCGCTTCAGCTTCTCGGCCACGCCCTTCTCGACTTCTTCCTTGGTGAAACCGATCTGGCGCCGCCCGGTGCGCTGCTCGATGAACTTCTCGAGCCCGTCGAAGGCCCCGCCGCAGATGAACAGGATGTCCTTGGTGTTGACCTGGATGTACTCCTGCTGCGGGTGCTTGCGGCCCCCCTGCGGCGGCACGCTCGCCACGGTGCCCTCGAGGATCTTGAGCAGCGCCTGCTGCACGCCCTCGCCCGACACGTCGCGCGTGATGCTCGGGTTCTCCGACTTGCGCGCGATCTTGTCGATCTCGTCGATGTAAACGATGCCGCGCTCCGCCTCGGAGACGTTGAAGTCGGCCGATTGGAGCAGCCGCACCAGGATGTTCTCGACGTCCTCGCCGACATAGCCCGCTTCGGTGAGCGTGGTCGCGTCGGCGATGGTGAACGGGACGTCGAGGATGCGGGCCAACGTCTGCGCCAGCAGCGTCTTACCGACGCCGGTGGGGCCGATCAGCAGGATGTTACTCTTGTCGAGCTCGACCTCGCTCTCGCGGCCGGAGTGGGAGTTGATCCGCTTGTAGTGGTTATAGACGGCCACGGCGAGCGTTTTCTTGGCCTTCTCCTGCCCGATCACGTACTGGTCCAGCACCTCCTTGATCTCCGAGGGGGTGGGGACCTGTGTGATGGCTTCGGCGACCTCGCGCTCCTCGTCCTCCGCCAGGATCTCGTTACACAGGGCGATGCACTCGTTGCAGATGTACACGGACGGCCCGGAGATGAACTTCCGGACGGAGTCCTTGGACTTGCCGCAGAACGAGCAGCGGAGGTGCTTGTCGTGAGACATGGGCGTTCTAGTATGGGCACCCGATCCGGGCGGCGCAAGGGATCACTTCTTTTTCCCGTCGTCGGTCATCTGCTGGTAGTTGGAGATGACGTGGTCGATCAAGCCGTACTCTTTCGCCTCTTCCGCGGACATGAAGCGGTCGCGGTCCATGTCCTTCTCGATCTGGTCCACCGCCTTGCCGGTGTGCTTGGCGTACAGCTCGTTGAGCTTGCCGCGTAAGTACAGGATCTCGCGGGCCTGGATCTCGATGTCGGACGCGGTCCCCTGCGTGCCGCCCGAGGGCTGGTGCATCATGATGCGGGCGTGCGGCAAGGCGGAGCGTTTCCCCTTGCGGCCGGCGGCGAGGAGGAACGAGCCCATCGAGGCCGCCATCCCCATGCAGATCGTGTTCACGGGGGCGCGCAGGAACTGCAGCGTGTCGTAGATCGCCATCCCGCTGGACACGATGCCGCCCGGGGAGTTGATGTACAGGTAGATGTCCCGTTCCGGGTTGTCGGCGTCGAGGAACAGGAGCTGGGCGATGATGATGTTCGAGACATCGTCGTTGATCGGCGTCCCGAGGAACACGATGCGATCCATCAGGAGCCGGCTGAAGATGTCGTAGGTGCGCTCGCCCCGGCTGGAGCGCTCGATGATGTAGGGCGGGTAGATCTGACTGTGGCTCACGGCTGCTCCACGGTGGACTGCGAGAGGAGAAAGGCGAACGCCTTCTCCTCGGTGATGCTCCGCTCGACGTCGCGGAGCCGCTTGGCTTTCTCCAGGGACGCGTACAACTGCGCCGCCGGCATGTTGCGCTTCGCCGCCAGCTCCTGGATGCGCTGGTCCAGCTCGGCTTCGGTGGCCTTGAGTCCGTGCGCCTCGACCACGTGGTCGAGCACCAGGTCGCGCCGCACCTGCGCCTCGGCCACCGGCCGGAACTCCTCGGCGAACTGCGGCCAGCGCTCCTCCGGTACGCTGTAGGCCTGTGCGTACACGTACAGCGCCCGCTCGACGAGCGGCCGGGGCGCCGTCACCTGGTTCGCCGCCACCAGTTGCTCGATCAGCTCCCCCCGCACCCGCGCGTCGGCCTCCTGCTCGGCTTCCTTGCGCAAGTCCTCGCCGACCGCCTGCCGCAGCGCCTCGAGCGACTCGAAGTCGCCGACCTCACGGGCGAACGCGTCGTCCAGCTCGGCCAGCTGCTGCCGCTTCACCTCGTGCAACGTGATCCGGATGTCCCGCGTCTGCCCGCGCTTCGCCTCCTCGGCGAAGTCGTCGGGGAAGCGGACGGTGGCGTCGACCGTCTCCCCGGGCAGCAAACTCATGATGCGCTGTTCGACGTCGGGAATCGCCCGGCCCTCGCCCAGGACCAGCTGGTAGGGCTGCGGGTCCTTCGGCTCGCCGCCTTCGCCCTCGCGGGTGGCGATGGTGACGTGCACCAGGTCCTTGGGCTTGGGCTTCTCGGCTTCGACCGGGGTCCACGGCGCCCGCTGTGCGCGCAGCTCGTTCAACTGGGCGTCGACCTGGGCGGCGGTCACCGCCGGCAGGGTGCGCTTGAGCTTGAAGCCGCCGATCTTCTCGAGCTTCAGGTCCGGTTTCACCTCGACGTGGAACTCGAAGGTGACGGGAGCGCCGGCTTCCCACTTGAGGTTGTGGATGTGGGGGTCGGCGATCGGCTTGAGCTGCTCCTGCTCCAGGGCCGCGCGCCAGCTCTCCTGCACCAACTCCTGAAGCGCCTGCTGGCGGATGTCGTCGGCGAACTGCTTCCGGATGATGGCCGCCGGCGCCTTGCCCTTGCGGAAGCCGGGGAGGCGGGCGCGCTGCTGGTAGGTGCGCGTCGCCCGCTCCTCGGCTGCCGCTACGCTCTCGGCTGGCACGCTGACGGCGAGCGAGGTCGCCCCCGGCTCGGAGGCGGTCTTGGTGATCCGGATGTCGGTCATGTGCGGGGTGAAATCTAGCAGGGTGGGGGAGGGCCGTGGGGCGTGGAGCGTGGGGCGTGGGGGAACCCCCTCAGGGACAGCGGCCAGTCAGCCAGCCGCCGGTGAACCCCGCGCGGCACAATCCCCGCACGAGGTGCGGGTTCCTGCGCATCACGCTCCACACGAAGCCCGTCCGGTAGTTCTCGACCATCGCCAGGATCGGTCCCTGATCGATGCCGAGGTAATCGACGTCGAACCACCCGAACGTGGGATCCACGGTGCCGGTTTCCTGCTGGCCGGCGGCGCTGAAGGTCGGGTTGAAGGCATCGAGGAAGCCGTAGGTCGAAAACAGGTGGTCGCCGTAGGTCTCCCGCATCGCGAGCAGGGCGGGGAGGGCGACGTCCGGTGCGAAGGGCACCGCGCCGCCGACGGCGGTGGGGCAGAGCGTGCCGTCGTCGCGGACGTCGCCCAATGCGGCGCCACGCGCCCAGTAGGTGTGGAACTGCCGGCTCCGGCCGCCCAGCGTGAGCGTCACGTTGGCGGGGCCGTCACAGGCGGTGAGCCCCCAGACGTCCTTCGTGTAGCCGCGCCAGGCGCCCGGGTTGGCGATCGCGTAGGCGCGCTGCGACAGCGTGGCCCGCTTCGAGTTCTCGAAGTAATCGATGCCGCGGCCCGTCATGTAGGCGTCCTTGATGCCGCGGAAGTCGATCCACACGTGCGAATACTCGTGGCCGAAGAGCGGGGCGAACTGCACGAAGTCTTGTCCGTAGTACGTGCCCCACTGGTAACCGCTCACCCATGCCGCCCAGGTCGTGGAGTCCACGGCGTGCGTGGGGGAGCCGAGGGCGAGGATGTTGAGGATCATGGCCTCGTTGTAGCCGATCCAGTCGGCGGGGATGAATCCCGACTCGGGGTGCCAGCCCATGCTCACGGCGGGCGGGCGCGCCTGGGCCCAGTTCCAGTTCACGCGGAAGTAGATCGAGTCGGCGAGCGCGCGGATTTCTTGTTCGGCAGTATCGGGTTGGTCGAAGTAGACTTGCGCGAACAAGATGCCCGCGAGGAGCAGGGAGGTGTCGATCGTCGACAGCTCGACGGTCTGGAACCGGTAGCCCGTCCCCATGTCGAGGAAGTGATAAAAGAAGCCGTTGTAGCCGGTGACGTTCGTGGTGCCGGTCCCCTGGGGCGCCGTCCAGAAGAAGCGTAGCGTGGTCCGGGTGCGGTCGGCTGCTTGCGCTCGGGTGATCCAGCCGTGCTCCACGCCGATCGGGTAGGCGGTGAGGGCGAAGCCGACGGCCGCGATGCTCGAGAACGACGGCGTGGGCCAGCGGTCGGGGGTGAGGCCGTTGGCCGGCGGTGTCTCGTTCCAGAAGAAGTCGAAGGTGCGGCGTTGCAGGGTGTCGAGGAAGGCGGCGGTGTCGGGCGCAACGCCCGGGCCCCCGGGGTGGTTCGCGAGACAACCCCCGAGGGCCAGGGCGAGGACGGCGGCGGAGACGCGGTGGCGGTTCGCCGTCAGAATCCGTACTCGGCAGCAACCTGCAACCGCCGCGCGTCACTGTTGACGCAATGCGCGAGCCCGAAATTGGCCACGTCGGAGGGATCGTTGGTGTTATAGCAGCCGAGGTTCTGAAAACTGAACGCGTTGAACAGATCCAGGGTCAGCGCCATCGTGGTTCCCGAGACGCTGGGGAAGGTCTTACGCAAGCGCAAATCCACCTCTCGAAACGCCCAGATCTTCGCCGGAATCAGGAACCGGAAGTGGTCGGGGGTGAACCCTCCCGGCACGTACTTAGCCGGATCGAACCGTCCCGCGATGTCCAGGCGTGGCCCAGTCCCCAGGGTGATGAGGCCGCTGAACTGCACGCCATACAGGTACGGAACATCGGTGACCCAGTTCGCGACGAGGCGACTCTTCTCGTCGTTGATCGGGTGCTTCGTGATGAGGTACTGCTGCGGGAAGGCCAGCTCGTCGTCCAGCGCGTCGATGCCCTGCAGGGAGCGGGTCGAGTAGCTGTAACTGATGCCGCCGCCCCAGCCGATGGTGCCCGTGCGCTGGTATGGCCGGGTCACCTGCACCTGCAGCGCGTCGTACCAGCTCTTCACGCTGTTTGTCCCGAAGATGATGTTGTTGAAGCCATGGAAGGGGCTACCCCCGGCGCAACAGGTGCGCGGGTTGTTGTTGTTGAAGTCGAAGTTCGCCCAGTTGAACACCAGACCGTCGACGCCCCGCACGCCGGCATACGTCAGGGAGACGACGTAACGCCCGAGCTGGCGGCGCACGCCCAGATTCCATTGCGTGGATCGCGGCGGCTTCGTGTGGTTCCCGATCAGCCACGCTTCACCCAGCGCGGCTCCGCCGCTGTCGACCGCGATGCGCAACATCGCCGTGTCGGTGGTGAGGTAGTTGTCATGCCACCGGATCTGGCCGGCGCCCGGCGTCGCCGAATCCCGCGGCGCGAAGTACACGGAGTACTTGGGATATGTGAGCTTTTGCGTTTCGTCGATCGATAGATCGAAATACGAGCGATCGTAGTAAATGCCGATACCGCCGAACAGGGTCGTGATGTTGTTCTGGTCGAGCGCGTACGAGAAACCGAGGCGCGGCTGGAAGGCGCCCAAGAACCGCTTTCTCTGCGTTCCGTCCGTGAAGTACTCTAGCGTGTCGATGGGATGCTGGAGCTGAGCGTTGTACAGGCGGATCGTGTCGCGGACGTTCTGCGGCGTCACATAGTCGTAGTTCAGCATGTGCGACTCGTAATCCCACCGGATCCCCAGGTTGATTGTGAGCCGCGACGTCGGGCTCCAATCGTCCTGCGCGTATGCACCCACGGTCGTGTTATGCGCCGTGAGGAACGGGTCGCCGGCCGCCCACTCTAGTTTGAACGGGTTTTCGTACGAATAGGACACGTCCCCCGTGCAATTCGGATTGCAGTTGACGAGGTTGCCGTAACGGAACGTGGGGAATTGGTTGTTACCCTTGTTCACGTCGTAGGTCAGTCGATCCAGTGCGACCCCGACCTTGATGACGTGTTCCCCACCCGAGTGGAAGCCCGTGTATGTGAGGTCATCGCGGAATCCTAGTCGTTTCTGCGTAAAGTCCTGATTGGTCTCATAACTCCCCAGGACGGCGAAGCCGTAATCTCGCTGCGGAATCCCGGGGTTCTGCGGGGTCTGCGTGCGGCGAAAGCGAGAATACGTCAACATCGCTTCATTGAGCCACGGGCCCGTCACAGACGTGTGCTTGAGAGTGCTGAAGTCGACATCCTGCCCATAGTGGACGGCCTTGGCGTAGGCCGCGTTCCCGCCGAAGTCTCGGATGTCGTACTCGTGACGGAGGCTGCCGGTCCACTCAAGAGTTGACTGAGGAGTCGCGTCGTACGTGAGCTTGCCAAACAGCAACGTTTCGCGGAACGGAGACGTAAAGTTGCCGTTGAAGCCCGTGAAGGGGATCGAGTCGATGGCGGCGCCGAAGCCCACAGGCGGCGTGATGGCGACCGTCGCCGCCCGGTTCTGGTAATTGCCTTCGTAGGAGCCGAAGAAACGCAGGCGGTCGCGGATCAGAGGACCACCTGCGCTCAGACCCACCTGATAGCGGCTGTAGTCGGGCTTGGGGGAGCCCAAGCTGAAGCTGTCCAGGGCAACGAGATTCTTGTTTTGATAGTAGGTGAAGGCGTTTCCTGTCCACGTGTTGCCGCCTGAGCGAGTGGTGGCGGTGATGATCGCGCTGGAGGCCCTTTGGTACTCCGCCTTGAAGTTCTGCGTAATAATGCGGTACTCCTGGATCGCACTCCGCGGAAACGGGTTCCCGCGGCTGTTGTCCTGACCGGCGATCCCGGAGTTCGGGCCCTCGCCACCGGTGAGGTCGTTCTTGAGACTGACACCGTCGATAAAGACGTTCACCTCGCCCGGCCCTTGGGCGCCGGCCGTGAAGTTCCTCGGCCTGAGGGCGGTGCGATCTGGACTGACAATCACGCCGGGGGCCAGCGCCGCGAGATCGAGAAAGTTCCGGCTCGGCGTGGGCAGGTTCTGCACCTGCTGTTGTGTGATATTGGTCGCGACTTCCGACGTTCGCAGTTCGACCGCCGGCGTCGCGCCTTCCACCGTCACGGCCTGTAGTTCGACTGCCCCGGCCTGGAGGGTGAAGTCGGCGAGCAGCGTGGCGCCGATCTGGACCACCAAGCGGCGCCGCTGTGGGGAGTGCCCGATGCTGCGGGCGACGAGATCGTACGTCCCGGGCACAAGGCCGGGCAGGATGTAGGCGCCATCCGTACGCGTAGTGGTCGTTCGCTGCACGCCGGTCTCGACGTTCTGTGCCTGGATGTCGGCGCCGCTCAGACCAGCGCCGCTCCCCTCCTTCACGTATCCGCGGATCGTCCCGGTGGTCGTCTGGCCGAGCGCCGGCCCGGCAAACGCCAAAGCCGCCGCGCCGAGCAAACAAAGGTGTCGTAGATTCATGGGCGCCTGCACTTGGTAGGGGTTCGGCAGCGAAACATGCGCGCCGTCCCTCGGTGCCGCTAGGGTTTCACAATGGGAGGCTCATTAAATGCCCGCGCTCATCGTCCTGCTGCTCGTCGGCACCGCGGCCGCGCAGGGTCCCGACTCGCTCCTCGCCGCGATGACCCTCGAAGAAAAACTCGGCCAGCTGAACCTCCTCTCCGCGGGCGGGAAGGCGTCCCCGGAGCAAACGGCGCTGGTGCGCCGCGGATTGGTGGGCGGGCTCTTCAACGTCATCGGCACGGAGAACACGCGGGCCGTCGACCGCGTGGCCACGACCGAGTCGCGCCTCAAGATCCCGCTCCTCTTTGGGCTCGACGTGATTCACGGCTTCCGCACGATCTTCCCGATCCCGCTCGCCGAAGCGGGCGCGTTCGATCCCGACCTCGCCGAAGCCACGGCGCGGGCCGCGGGGCGCGAGGCGGCAGCCGCCGGCATCAACTGGACCTACGCGCCCATGGTGGACATCGCCCGCGACCCGCGTTGGGGCCGGATCGCCGAGGGGTCGGGCGAAGATCCCTATCTCGGCTCGCTCCTCGCGGCCGCGCGGGTGCGCGGCTTCCAGGAATCGATCCTCGCGACCGCGAAGCACTTTGCCGCCTACGGCGCCGCCGAAGGGGGTCGCGACTACAATACCACGGACGTTTCCGAGCGCACGCTGCGCGAGGTGTACCTCCCGCCCTTCAAGGCCGCCGTGGATGCCGGCGTCGCGACGCTCATGTCGGCGTTCAACGACATCGGAGGCGTGCCCGCCTCGGGCAATGCGTGGCTCACCGATACGGTGCTGCGGCGCGAGTGGAGGTTCACCGGGATGGTGGTGAGCGATTGGACGTCGATCGCCGAGCTGATCCCCCACGGCGTGGCGGCCTCGCGCGCCGAGGCGGGGCGGCGCGCCCTCACGGCCGGCGTCGACATGGACATGGAAAGCCGCATCTACGTGGACTCGCTCGCGGCGCTGGTGCGCGCGAACCGAATCCCGCTGGCGGTCGTGGACTCCGCGGTGCTGCGGGTGCTGCGCGTCAAGGCCCGCGTGGCGCGGCTGCGGCCGGTGCCCCCGAACGCCGCGGAAATACGCCCGCTCGCCCGCCGCGCCGCCCGCGAATCGATCGTGCTCCTGAAGAACGAGGGCGACCTGCTTCCGCTCGACGGCCGCTCCGGGGCAGCGATCGCCGTGATCGGTCCCCTGGCCGACAACCGGCTCGACCCACTCGGTCCCTGGCACACCGACGGCAAGCCGGAGGACGTCGTGACCGTCCTTCAGGGGATCAAGACCCGCGCGCCCTCGGGAACGCAGGTGCTCTACGCCCAGGGCGCCGGCATCGAGGACACCTCCACGGCGGGCTTCGCCGACGCCGTGGCCGCCGCGCGGCGCGCGAAAGTTGCGATCCTGGTGCTGGGCGAACGGCACGACATGAGCGGCGAAGCGGCGAGCCGCGCGTCGCTCGGCCTGCCCGGCGTCCAGCAGCAGCTGCTCGAGGCGGTCGCGGCGACCGGCACGCCCGTCGTCCTGGTCCTGATGAACGGCCGCCCGCTGATTCTCGAGTGGGCCGCCGAACGGATCCCCGCGATCGTCGAGACCTGGTTCCTTGGCGTCGAGACGGGGAACGCCGTCGCCGACGTGCTCTTCGGAGACGTCAATCCGAGCGGCCGGCTCCCCGTCAGCGTGCCGCGCGACGTCGGGCAGATCCCCCTCTACTACAATCACAAGAACACCGGCCGGCCGCCCTCGGCGGAGCACTACACGTCGAAGTATCTCGACGTGCCCGTCACGCCGCGCTATCCCTTCGGCTATGGCCTGTCGTACACGACGTTCGCCTATCGCGACCTGAAGCTCGGCGCCGCGCGGATCGGCCCGAGAGACACCCTGACGCTGTCGGTGACGGTGACCAACACCGGAACGCGGGAGGGGACGGAAGTCGTGCAGCTGTACGTGCGGGACGAGGTGGGGAGCGTGACGCGGCCGGTGCGTGAGCTGAAGGGGTTCCGCCGCGTGACGCTCAAGCCGGGCGAGGCGCGCACGGTGGAGCTGCGGCTCGCCGCCCGGGATCTCGCTTTCTATGGACTCGACATGAAGCCGACTGTCGAGCCCGGCATGTTTCGCGTGTTCGTCGGTCCCAACTCGGCGGAAGGTCTCGAGGCGACGTTCACCCCCGCCGGGCCATCTTGATCCGGTGGTGCGGCCGCGACCCCGTCTTCAGATCGTTGTTCTGAATCACGCTGACCGTCCCATCGGGCTCGAGCACGGCGAGGCGCACTTCGGCAGGGCCAACCACGCCGTGCTCGCGCAGCGCCTGGAGCAGCTCGTCCTCCGTGAAGCCTTCGCGTGCCAGCGCCTCCGTCAGGACGCGGCCCTCGTTGATCAAGACCTCGGGCGAGCCGCCCAACAGCCGTGCGACGCGCGGGCTGCGGCGGCGCAGGTACCCGATCACTCGGTGCCACCCGAGCAGCACGGCAGCGGCGACCAGCCCACCGGCCACGCTCGTGTCCGGCCCCACCATCGCGTTCTGAACCGCGTTGGCGATCACCAGCAGCAGCACGAGATCGAAGACGGAGAGCTGGCCCAGCTGGCGCTTGCCGGTGAGGCGGAAGCCGCCCAGCAGGGCGAGGTAGACGACGCTCGTGCGGAGCGCGACGTCGAGCAGCGTCGACCAGGTCGTGGTCATGCGTGGTCCATGCGACCGGAGGGACTCGAACCCCCATGGGTTGCCCCACCAGCTCCTAAGGCTGGCGCGTCTGCCAGTTCCGCCACGGTCGCGCGGCTCTAAATTATAGTATGCCCCGCACCCACCTGGCGCTCACAGCGCTCCTGTTCCTCGGCATCTCCGCCCCCGCCCCCGCCCCCGCGCTCGCCCAGGACAAGGACACAATCTGCCGGGAGGTACAGCGCCGGCCGTTGACCGTCGGCCAATGGGCGAATTATGTCTGGACCGGCGGGCGGATGGACGGCGGGACGATGCGCTTCGCCATCGTCGGTACCGAAGCGCAAGAGGGGACGACGTACTACTGGTACGAGATGACGATCACCGACCCGCAACAGGGCGCGAAGGGCAAGACGATCATCCAGCTGCTGGTCCCCGGCCTGGGGCTTCCGGCCGGAGGCCCGCGCGCCCTGGTCATGAAGAGCGGCGACGACCCCGCGACGCGCATGCCCGATCAGATGGTCCGCATGATGGGTGGGCGCATGGCCGCCAACCCCACCGCGGAGATCACGCGGCGTTGCCTGGAAATGGAGGTCGTGGCGTGGGAGGACGTCGCCGTGCCCGCCGGCACGTTCCGCGCCCTCCACATCCGTGATCCACGGGATCAGACCGAGGCGTGGGTGCGGCCGGAGTTGTACTTCGGAATGGTCAAAGTAGTGACCAAAGACGGCGTGATGGTCCTCACCGGGCACGGCAGCGGCGCCAAGTCGTCGATCACGGAGCAGCCGCGCCTGATGATGGGGCCCTAACCCCCGGTCCCGCAGCATGATCCGATCCTGTGAGCCCCCTCACGAGACCCGCCGGTAGCACGAGCATCTTCAAGGCAGGTAAAAAGAACCCCTGCGCCCGCTGGAGGTCGTTGGTACTTATGACCACCCGCTCGCGTAGCTTGATGCTCCGCTGTGCCGCCTTCCTGCTCGTCGCCGCCCTCGGCTGCGAGCGCAAGGCCCCGTTTGGGCCCGCGCACTCGCTCGTCGTGATGGATCTGGTCGACGCGGCGCACAACCAGGGAATCGCGGGCTTCTACTTCCTGCCCCCGCTCGCTCCTGAACCGACGTTTACCGGCACGTTCGATCCCACCCTGTCGCCCGAGGTGCGGATCTGCGAGGTCGTAGACTCGGTTTGCGGCGTCGACATCGTGATCTTCTCGTCGGAAGTCATAACGGTCGACTTGCAAAACGAGCAGTACCAGGTGCATTGGCGCACCCAGAGCTACCCGGTGATCACGGATCACATCTACCGGATCCGGGTCTTGCTCGACGGCCGCCAGCTGGGCTACGCCGACGTGGTGATGGGCGATAACCGGCCGACGCTCCCGATCAAGTTCCGGATCGAGCAGGGGCTCGCGCCCGCCCCGGTCGCGAGCTTCACGTTCAGTTGTTCGGGGCTGACGTGCAGCTTCGATGCGAGCGGCTCGACGGCCCAGGCCGAGGCGGTGTACGCCTGGACCTGGGGTGACGGCACGCCCGCCGGCACCGGCCAGACGGCCACGCACGTCTACGCCGCGGGGGGGAGCTTCGACGTCACGCTGACCGTCACGGACGGCGGCGGGTCGGACAGCCAGACGCAGGCGGTAACCGTCCTGGCGCCGCCGGTCGCGAGCTTCACGTTCAGTTGTTCGGGGTTGACGTGCAACTTCGATGCGAGCGGCTCGACGGCCCAGGCCGAGGCGACGTATGCCTGGACCTGGGGTGACGGCACGCCGCCCGGCACGGGCAAGACGGCCACGCATGCCTACGCCGCCACGGGGAGCTTCAGTGTGGAGCTCACCGTCACGGACGGCGGCGGGTCGAACAGCCAGACGCAGACCGTGACGGTCGTGGCGCCGCCGCTCGCGAGCTTCACGTTCAGGTGCGTGGATCTGGCGTGCAGCTTCGATGGGACCGGCTCCACGGCGCAGGCCGACGCGACCTACACCTGGACGTGGGGTGACGGCACCCCCGACGGCGCCGGCGCGACGGCGGCGCACGTCTACGCCGCCGAGGGGAGCTACCGCGTGACGCTGGCCGTCGCCGACGACGGCGGGTCGAGCAGCCAGACGCAGACGGTGACGGTCACGGCGCCGCCCCCGCCGCCCCCGCCGCCCCCGGCGGGCCGGATCGCCTTCGGCACCGACCGGGATGGGAACGGCGAGATCTACGTCATCAACGTGGACGGCACGGACCTGACGAATCTCACGCAGAACAGCGCGTTCGATGAGGGCGCCGCGTGGTCGCCCGACGGGACCCGCATTCTGTTCGAGCGCGACAACCAGGAGATCTACGTGATGCACGCGGACGGCAGTGGGGCGACCAACCTCACCAACGACGCCGCGAGCGACTTCCAGTACGCCTGGTCGCCGGATGGCTCGAAAATCGCGTTTGTGACCAACCGCGATGGCAACTTCCAGGTGTACGTCATGAACGCCGACGGGAGTGGCGTGACCCGCTTGACGCAGAGTGCGGCCGCGGAAACGAATCCGGACTGGTCGCCCGACGGCAGCAAGATCGCGTTCGTGAGCAATCGCGAAGGCGGTAACCAGGAAATCTGGATCATGAACGCGGACGGGAGCGACGTGACCCGCCTGACCAGTGACCCGGCGTCGGACCAGAGCCCCAAGTGGTCGCCGGACGGGACCAAGATCGCGTTCGTGAGCCGCCGTGACGGCAACAACGAGGTCTACGTGATGAACCCCGACGGCACCGGCCAGACGAATGTCACGCAGAGCAGCGCGTCGGACGCGTCGTTTGCCTGGTCGCCGGTCGGCGGCAAGATCGCGTTCGTGAGCCGCCGCGACTTCAACGACGAGATCTACGTCGTGAACGCGGACGGCACGGGGTTGGCGAATCTCACGTTGAATGCCGCGTCGGACGGCAGCCCGGCGTGGTCGCATGACGGCAGCAAGCTCGCATTTGTCAGCAATCGGGACGCGGGCAACGAGCTGTACGTCATGAACGCCGATGGGACGGCGGTCACGCGCATCACCAACGACCCGGGCTTCGAATCGAAGCCGGCGTGGCAGCCGTAGTCGGCACCTGACGTTTGCCTGCGCAACGCCCCGGGCGGTATCGAGCCCGGGGCGTTGTGTTTCAGGAGGCCCGGGGGGGGGGTCGCTCTCCGGCCAGGCGCGCGAGGCCGGCGCGGGCCTCGTCCACGTAGGCCTTGAGCTCGGGGTCGGCGTCGCGCCACGCCCGCGCCACCAACGCATACCCGGCGATCGCGCTCTCGCGGTCGCCGAGGCGCTCGTACACCCGACCCCGCTCGAGCGCGCGCAGCACCTCGACGGGCAGCAGCCCCGGCGAGAATCCCACCGGCGGCCGCTCGAGCCGCGTCTTCGCGTCGGCGAGCCTCCCGCGGGCCGCGAGCAGCTGGACGTGCACCAGATCGTCGATCACGCAGGCGCCGAAGCACGCGGTATCGGGGAGTGCGTCCAGCAGGCGGAGCGCCTCGGCGCTGTCCCCGCGCGCCAGCGCGAGGAAGGCGTGGCTCGCCGCCGTCAAGTACCCGCGGAAGTCCCGGACGATCGGGGGCGCGTCCGGAGGGAGGGGGCGCTGGCGCAGCGCGTCGAGCATGCGGGTCAGGCCCATCAGGCCCGCCGTGTCGTGGTGCGCGGCGAGCAGCGGCGGGGCGTAGAGCATCGCCTCCCCGGGACGCACCGCCCAGGCGCGCGCCAGCCGGAGGGCGCTGTCCGCGGGAAGCCCGCCGACCAGCGCGAACTGCGCGAGCAGGCCCGGGAAGGTGGTGTGCGCGGAGGCGTCGCGGATGTGCCCGCGGGCCGCGAGCGCGACGGGCAGGGCGAACGTGCTGAAGTTCGTCGGCTTGCCGGCCGCCTGCTCGACCCCGGTGCGGGCGCGCATCAGCGCCACGGCCGTTTCCGCCGAATCGGTCCAGCGATTGATGGAGGCCCACACGGTCTGGAACAGCGGCATGTCCGCGCTGTCGGCGAGATACCGCACGGCCCCGGCGCGTGTGGCGGGATCGATCAGGCGCAGCACGAGGTCCGTGCCCTGGGCGTACCGCCCCATGGCCCCCGCGGCCAGGAAGGCCCTGGCGTAGCGGCGGCCCGCCTCGGTCCCGTTCAGCTCGAGCCCCAGGGGGACCGCGTGCACGTACGACGGCGTGAACGCCGAATCGAGCGCGATCGACCGGTCGAAGGCGTCGAGCGCCGCGCGCGACGACATCGCCGCGAGGCCGCCGGCGTGGTAGCGGGCGTCGCCCAGCATGTACCACAGCTCGGGGTCGTTGGGGTAGCGGCGCACGGCTTCGTCGAGCGTCGCGACGAGTCGCCGGCCGTAGGTCCACCACCGCCCGCCGAGCCGTGCCGGGCCGGCGTAGACGACCGCGGCGAGCGACTCGGACGCCACGACGAGGCTCTCGCGCGGCGCGAGGCCGTGATTCAACGCGCCCGCGCGCAGCTTGTAGGTGCGCGAGAGCGAGTCGCCGGCCGCGTGCTGCCACCCCGCCGCCATCCCCGCATGGCTCCACGCCAGCGCGAAGCCCGAGTCCTGGGCCAGCGCCCGTTGGTGGTAGGCGAGCGCCGAATCCCACTCCGAGCGCCGCAGAAACTGCTCGCCCTGGAGAAACGCCTTCAGCGCCGGCAGGGACTGCGAGCCCAGCGACGCGCTGCGCACCACGCCGATCGCCTGGGTGCGGCCCAGCTCGCGCAGCACACGCACGGTGAGCGAGTCGGCCAGGCGGTCCATCCGGTCGGAGGCCTCGCGCAGCTCGACGTCGCCGAGCGACGTGCCGCTCGCCGCGTCGAGCACGGTCGCGGTCAGCCGGACCGAATCGGGCCCCGCGCCGAGCAGCTGCCCGTAGACCACCGTGCGCGCACCGGTCGCTCGGCCCAGCGCCTGGGCGGACGCCGCGTCGGCGTGACCGTCCCAGCGACGCACCACGAGCGTGGGGGACACCGTGCGAAGGGGGCCCGCCCCGTCGAGGCTGCGGGACAGCACATCCACCAGCCCCTCGCGCCACAGCTCGAGGCCGGGGTCGAGCACGTCGAACGGCGCGACCGCCACGCGGTTGGCGTCGAGCGCCGTCCCGCCCCGCGACCGGAGCGCGAGCCAGCCGCCGGCGAGCACCACGGCGAGGGCGACGCCTCCGGCGACGCGGGCGTTCCGCGGCCGGCGCAGTACGTGGCGCAGCGTGCTGCCCGCGCCCACCGTGACGGCCAGGGAGCCGCTCGGCGTCGCCACGGCCTCGAGCACCTGCTGAACCTCGCCGGCGGTCTGCGGCCGGTCGGAGGGGTTCTTCTCGAGACAGCGCATCACCAGGCCGGCGAGGGCGGGCGGCAGGCTGGGCCGCCGGTCGGTGATCGGCTCGACGGTATCGGCGATGTGTGCGGCCAGCATCTGGTGGGGCGACAGGCTCGTGAACGGCGGGCGGCCGGTGAGCATCTCGTAGGCCATCGCGCCGAAGGCGTAGATGTCGGCGCGGTGGTCGACGTTCGGATCGCCCGCAGCCTGCTCGGGCGCCATGTACGCCGGCGTGCCGAGCGAGACGCCGACCGAGGTGAGGCCCGTCTGGCTTCCGCCCTTCGCCTGGCTCACGGCTTTGGCGACGCCGAAGTCGGCGACCAGGGCGTGTTTCCCGGAGAGCAGGACGTTGTCGGGCTTGATGTCGCGATGCACGATGCCGCGCTCGTGGGCGTAGGCGAGCGCATCCGCCACGTCCGCCAGGATGCGCACGGCGTCGCGCACTGGCAGCTCGCCGGCCCGCGCGAGACGCAGGCGCAACGGCTCGCCCTCGACGAACGGCATCGTGTAGTACAGCACGTCCGCCGAGCCGCCCGCCGCGAGCAGCGGAACGATGTGCGGATGCTGCAGCGAGGCGAGGAGCTGGATTTCGCGATTGAAGCGGTCGACGCTGATCGCCGCCGCCAGCTCGGGCGGCAGCACCTTCACGACGACGCGCCGGGCGAGCCGGATCTCCTCGGCGAGAAATACGCGGCTCATCCCGCCGCCGCCCAGCTCCTGCTCGATGCGATAAGCCGCCCCGAGGGCGGCTTGCAGGCGGTCCGACAGTTCGGCCATGAGGGCCTAAGATAACGCGTTGACGTCGCGGTCGGGCGGGCCTACCTTCCCGTGTCGTGCCGCCCTCTCGCCGACGCCTCGGCTCCCTGCTCACCGTGCTCCTCTCTGCCGCCGGCTGCGGCGGGCCGTTCCCCCAGTCCACGCTCGCTCCCAAGTCGGACTTCGGGGTCGCCGTCGATCAGCTCTTCACCACCATCTTCTGGTGGGCCGTCGTGGTCTTCGTCATCGTCGAAGGTCTGCTGCTCTTCACCATCGTCCGGTACCGGCGACGCGCGGGCGCCCCCGAGCCCAAGGGGCTGCACGGGCACACCGCGCTCGAGATCGGGTGGACCCTGGCGCCGGCGCTGATCCTCGTCTTCATCGCCGTGCCGACGATGCGCACGATCTTCGCGACGGCGGGCCGCGCCCCTCTTCCCCCGGGCGCGCTGCGCGTCCAGGTCATCGGGCATCAGTGGTGGTGGGAGTATCGCTACCCCGACCTCGGCATCGTGACGGCGAACGAGCTGCACGTCCCCGTGACGACGCCCGTCCAGCTCGACATGACGTCGGCAGACGTGATCCACAGCTTCTGGGCGCCCGGCCTGGGCGGGAAACGGGATGTGATGCAGGGGCGCACGTCCCACATCGCGTTCACGGCCGACTCGACCGGCGAGTATCTCGGCCAGTGCGCCGAGTTCTGCGGGGCGTCCCACGCCAACATGCGCCTGCGCGTGTTCGTGCAGAGCGATACGGCGTTCCAGGCGTGGGTGAGCCGGCAGCGTAGCGCGCCGGCGCCGGTCGCGAAGGGCTCGCTCGTCGAGCGGGGCCGGGACCTGTTCGGGCGCAGCGCCTGCATCGCCTGTCACACCATCGAGGGAATTCCCCAGGCGCGCGGCACCGTGGGACCGAACCTCACGCATGTGGGGAGCCGGACCACGCTCGCCGGCGCCCTGTTCCCGAACACCGCCGACTACCTGCGGCGCTGGATCGCGAACGCGCCGTCCCTGAAGCCCGGGTCGCTGATGCCCCCGATGCCGCTCGAGGGCGCCGACCTGGCGGCGCTGGTGGCCTACCTCCAGAGCCTGCAATGAAGACCTGGCTCACGACCACCGACCACAAGCGCATCGGGCTGCTGTACTTCTGGACCGCGTTCGTGTTCTTCCTGATGGGCGGGCTCGAGGCGCTGGTGATCCGCGCCCAGCTCGCGAGCCCCGCCGGCATCGGGGTGAGCGCCGAGGCCTACAATCAGCTGTTCACGATGCACGGCACCACGATGGTCTTCCTCGCGTTGATGCCGCTCTCGGCCGCGTTCTTCAACTACATCATTCCGCTGCAGATCGGCGCGCGCGACGTCGCGTTCCCCCGGCTCAACGCCTTCAGCTATTGGGTGTTCCTGCTGGGTGGGCTGTTCTTGAACGCCAGCTTCGTCGCCGGACCGCTGTTCGGGGCGGGGACGCTCTCGGTGGCGCCCGACGGCGGCTGGTTCGGCTACGCGAACCTGACCTCGAAGCAGTTCTCCCCCGGGCCGAACATCGACTTCTGGCTGCTGGGTCTGCAGATCCTGGGGATCGCCTCGCTCGCCGCGGGCTTCAACTTCATCGTCACGATTCTCAACCTGCGGGCGCCGGGGATGAAGATGATGCGCCTCCCCGTGTTCAGCTGGATGACGCTCGTCACCCAGTTCCTCGTGATCACCGCCTTCCCCGTGATCACCGTGGCCCTCGTGCTGCTGATGTTCGACCGCTTCTTCGGGACGCACTTCTTCGTGCCCGCGGGCGGCGGCGATCCGATCCTGTGGCAGCATCTCTTCTGGCTGTTCGGCCATCCGGAGGTGTACATCCTCATCCTCCCGGCGATGGGCATCGTGTCCGAGGTGCTGCCGACCTTCTCGCGCAAGCCGTTGTTCGGCTACACCGTGGTCGTCTACTCGGGCGTGTTGATCGGCTTCATGGGGTGGGGCGTGTGGAGCCATCACATGTTCGCGGCGGGGCTGGGGCCCATCGCCGACTCGGTCTTCTCCGCCACGACGATGCTGATCGCCATTCCGACCGGCGTGAAGATCTTCAATTGGATCGCTACGATGTGGGGCGGCCAGATCCGTTTCACGACGGCCATGCTGTTCGCGGTGGGCTTCATCGGGATGTTCATCATCGGGGGGCTCTCCGGCGTCACTCACGCCTCGCCGCCCGCGGACCTGCAGCAGACCGACACCTACTATGTCGTGGCCCACATCCACTACGTGTTGTTCGGCGGCACGATGCTCGGTCTGTTCGCGGGGATGTACTACTGGTGGCCCAAGATGACCGGCCGGCGGCTCTCGGAGGCGCTGGGCAAGTGGCACTTCGGGCTCACGTTCGTGGGCATGAACCTCGCCTTCTTCCCGATGCACCTGAGCGGCCTGCTCGGCATGCCGCGCCGCATCTACACCTATCCCGCCGAGCTGGGCGTGGCGCAGCTGAACCTCGTGTCCACGATCGGCGCAATGCTCATCGGCGTGTCGGTGCTCGTGTTCATGTGGAACCTCTGGCGCACGCGGACGAGGGGCGAGGCGGCGGGCAACGATCCCTGGGGCGGCGCGACGCTCGAGTGGACGATTCCGTCGCCGCCGCCGCCGCACAATTTCGACGTGATCCCCACGGTTGCGAGCCGCCTCCCGCGCTGGACCTCGACGCAGCTGCGCGCGATCCCGGAGGGCGCCGAGGGGAAGGCGGCGCACATCCATGTGCCGGGCGGCTCGTGGTGGCCGATGATCACGGCATTCGGCCTGCCGGTGATGGCGGTGGGCGCCATTTCGCACCAGCTGTGGCTCGTGTTCGCCGGCGTCGCGGTGGCGATCGTCGGCATCTATCGCTGGGCCTACGAGCCCTTCGAGGTTTGAGATGAGTCACGCCCCCCCCCCCCCGACCAGCATGGGGCTCGACAGCCGCAAGATGGCCTTCTGGGCGTTCATCGGCTCGGAATGCCTGCTCTTCGGCTCGCTGATCTCGACCTACTTGATCTACAAGGGGAGGAGCCTCGTCGGGCCGTACCCGCACGACGTCCTGAACATTCCGTTCACGTCGTTCAGCACCTTCGACCTGCTGATGTCGAGCCTCGCCATGGTGCTGGCGCTGGCCGCCGTCCAGCGCGGCGACATGCGGCAGGGCAAGCTCTGGCTGTTCGTCACCGCGCTGCTCGGCATGGTGTTCCTCGGCGGGCAGGTGTACGAGTTCAGCTCGTTCGTGCACGAGGGGCTGGGCCTCACCACCAACCTCTTCGGCTCGACGTTCTACGTCCTGACGGGGACGCACGGCGCGCACGTGACCGTCGGCGTGATCTGGCTGCTGACCCTCTGGGTGCAGGCGCTCCGCGGCAAGCTGGGCCCGCAGCAGGCGGTGACCGTGGAGATCACCGGGCTGTACTGGCACTTCGTGGACGTGGTGTGGATCGTGATCTTCACCCTCGTGTACCTGATCCAGTGATGGGAGACCCGGCATGAGCGAGCAGGCGCACGCAACCACCGGCACCTACCTGCGGATCGCCGCGATCCTCGTGATGGTGACGTTGATCGAGGTGGGAGTATTCTACGTGCCGGCGTTCCAGTCGGTCCTGGTGCCGGTGTTGCTGGTGTTGTCGGCGCTGAAATTCGTCCTCGTGGTGCTGTTCTACATGCACCTCAAATTCGACAATAAGTTCTTCGCGTTCCTGTTCGGCGGCCCGCTGCTCCTCGCCGTCGGCGTGATGATCGGCCTCTTGTTCCTGTTCTTCGGGGCCGTGCGGCTGCGGAGCGGGGCGTGAAACAATGTCCAACGTAGAATGTCCAATGACCAATGATCATTGAGCATTGAACATTGAACATTGAGAATTGGAATCGTTGGGACCTGCACCCCAGTGTCGTGATCGGGCTCGTCCTCCTGGGCGGGCTCTACGCGTATCTAGGGGGATTCAGGACGGCCCGACGGCACGTTGCAAGCTTTCTCGGTGCATTGCTCGTGCTGTTCGGCGCCCTGAACGGGCCGCTCCACAACCTGTCGGACACGTACCTGTTCAGCGCGCACATGGCGCAGCACCTGGTCCTCACGCTGCTGTTCCCCCCCCTGCTCCTCTACGGAACGCCGGCGTGGGTCGTGCGCCCGATCCTGAAGCCGGGCTGGGTGACGGCGGCGGCGCGCGCCCTGACCCGCCCGGTGCCGGCGGCGGCGCTGTTCACCGCGCCGATCGTGCTGTGGCACATCCCCCGGTTCTACGAGGCGGCGCTGCGCCATCACAACCTCCACATCCTCCAACACCTCGTTTTCCTCGCGACGGCGGTGCTGATGTGGTGGCCGATCCTCTCGCCCGTCCCCGAGCTGCCGCGGCTCCCCTATCCCGGCCAGATGCTCTACCTCTTCCTCCTGGGCATCCCGATGTCGGTGACCGGCGCGCTGATCACGCTGTCGGACGGCGTGCTGTACCCGTTCTACGCCGCTGCACCGCGGGTGTGGGACCTCTCGCCGGTCGCGGATCAGCAGATCGGCGGGTTGCTGATGTGGGTGCCCGGGGGCCTCGTGTTGTGGGGCGCGATGACGGTGGTCTGGTTCCGGTGGGCGGCACGGTCAGGGGAAGGCGATGCGGATGAGGGGGTGCCTCTCGAAGCGTACGGAAATACGGCGTTCGACGTGCGGCGTGCGGCGCGGCAATGATAGCGTCGGGGCTCCACGCCGCACGCCGCACGTTTATTCCCCGTCCTGGGTCTCTCCCAGCGGATGCCGGCGCAGCTCCTCGCCGATCTTGGGGTGCTCGCGCCAGAGGTAATAGCCCATCCCGAGGGCGGCGAGGCCGTTGCCGATCGCCACGCTCCACCATGCCAGGCTGCCCAGCAGAGGCTTGGCGAGCAACGCGACCAGGATGTAGAAGCCGACCTCGAAGAAGCAGAAGCCGACGACCACGAAGAACAGGGTGGTGGGCGCGACCTCGACTTCGGCGGCGAGCGCGGCGGCGATGACGCCGACCACGACGAAGGCGCTGACGTGGATCATCGTGTAGCCGAAGATGCTGGCCGGGTCGATCACCACGTGGGCGGGGTCGTATTGCTGCCAGAACACCGCCCGGCCCAGCATGGCCGGCGTGAACAGGGGCCGGCCGTTGACCGAGTCGACGATCAGGAACCAGGCTGCGACGGCGGCCGCGCCGACACATCCGGCGATGAACCCTTCGCGCAGGATCCGGTTGAGCTGCATGGCTGGGAATATAGATTAGACCCGATGCGCCGTCCAACGTTTTACGGACTCTGTCTGCTGATCGGCTCGCTGCTGTTCGGCGTCGCGGGCCTGATGCATCCGCTGCTTACCGGGGACGGGGCCGCGCAGCTCGCCACCATCGCCGCCACGGCGTCGTGGCGCGCGATCCACTGGTCGCTCCTGTTCGGCTTTCCGCTGATGTACGCCGGCCTCGTGGGCGTGGCGCTGCGCCACGGCGACACGCCGGGTTCGGCGCCGGCCCGCGCCGGGATTCTCCTGGCGGCGTTCGGGTTCGGCGTGTGGACGCTCAACGTCCTGTTCATGGTGGGGGGCGGCTGGCATCTGGCGCAGGCGTACACGGCCGCCGACACCGGTCTGGCGGGGACGCACGCCGTGTTCGTTTACGACATGCTCCATCCGGCCGGGCTCGCGGCCGAGCGGCTCGCCACGTTCACGCTGGGCCTCGTGGCGTACGTGTTCGGGTGGGCGCTGCTGAACGGTCGGGTGTACCCGCGCTGGCTCGGCTGGGCGGCGTTCGCGGTGGCGGTCGTGAACGCGGCCGTCGCGGTCGGATTCGACGAATTCTCGCCGAACCTCTTCTACGCCCAGGCGGTGTTCGTCACCTGGCTCGCCGCGACGGCCGTCGTGATGCTCGCGGAGCGGCGCCCCGTTTAGCGCGCCTTCACCCGCACGAAAACCTGCGTCCAGTTGTCGTTCTGGACCTGCCGCAGCACCAGGAGGTCCACGATCTCGCCGGGCCGGACCTTGGCCAACGCGGTGTTGAACTCCGTCCGATTCCGCACCGGCGCCCCGTTCACCTGCAGGATGATGTCCGGCGCACCCTGGCCGTCCTGCGTCCGCAGTTTCTGAAACGCCGGGCCGTCGGATGTGACCTCGGTGACGACGACGCCCCCGCCGTTGCGCGCGACGAGACGGACCTGCGCCGCGTCCTCTTGGGACAGCGTCTCGACCGTGATGCCGAGCCGATCCCCGGGGCGCACGCGAGGCAGATCGGCCTTGTCGCGCGTCTCGTCGTTCGGCGTGCTCGCCTGCGCCACGTCGCGGTTCGTCGCCGCCGAGGCGAGCTTCACGCGAAACGTCCGGCGTTCACCCCCGCGGCGTCGCACCGTGACTTCGACGGTCTCGCCCGGCTTCTTGAATCCGACGCGCTGCTGCAGTTGAGCGACGTAGCCGACCGGCTGTCCGTCGAGCGCCACGATGACGTCCCCCAGCTGAATGCCGGCGTCGCGGGCCGGCGAGACGTCGTTGTAGGACAAGACGACCACCCCGCTGATGTTGGGCAAGCCGACGGCCTCCGCGTCGTTCTGCGACGCGTTGTCGATGCCGATGCCCATCACCGCCCGCTCGACGTGCCCGGTCTGGATCAGCTGGGTCGTCACGGTGCGCGCGAGGTTGATCGGGATGGCGAACCCGTAGCCGTTGTAGTACCCGGTCTCGCTCGCGATCGCCGAGTTGATGCCGATGACTTCCCCGTGGACGTTGACCAGCGGCCCACCCGAGTTGCCGGGGTTGATGGCCGCATCCGTCTGGATGAAGTCCTGGATCGTATACCCGGGGACCTGCTCCAGGCCCCGCAGGGGCCGTCCTTTGGCGCTCACGATGCCGGCGGTCACGGTGAAGGTGAACGCCTCGCCCAACGGGTTCCCGATCGCCAGCACCCATTCGCCGATGCGGGTCGAGTCGGAGTTGCCGAACGAAACGTTCGGCAGGCCGGTGGCTGCAATCTTGATGACCGCGACGTCGGTCGAGGGATCGGTGCCGATCGTCCGGGCGGTGAACTCACGGTTGTCGAGCAAGCGCACGATCACGCGGTCCGCCCCCTCGACCACGTGATTGTTGGTGAGAATGTAGCCGTCGGGCGACACGATGAACCCCGATCCCGTCCCCTGCTCGATTTGGGGCCGGCGCGGGATCTGGAAGAAGTCCTCGAAGCCGGGTGGGAGGCGGCGGGAGCTCAGGCGCTCGCGCCGCTCGGACTTGATGAACACGACCGCCGGCTTGACGTGCTCCGCGACGGCCGCGAACGCGTCGCCCAGGTCGGCGGCCGGCTTGGCGGCGGGGATCTGGCGGAGCGGCCCGCTCTGCAACACGACGGCCGACGGCTCCGCCGCGTCGCCCCGCTTGGGGAGATCCAGCGCCGAGGCGAAGGCCAACCCGAACACGAACGCCATCGCCACGAGCGCGCCGAACTTCAACCAGTCCCGCGTACGTACCGACATCTGCCCCTCCTGTTATGCCTTCTTGTTCTTGTCGTCGTCCACGATTTCGTAGTCGGCGTCGACCACGTTGTCCTGCTTGGCCTGGCCGGTCGAGCCGGCCGGCTCACCCGCCGGGGAGCCGTCCGTCCCTCCCGCCCCCCCTCCGCCCCCCGGCTGGGCGCCGCGCGCGGCCGCGTACAGCGACGCGCCGGCGGCGGAGTAGGCCTGCTGCAGCTCGTCGAGCGCCCGGCCGATCTTGTCGGCATCGCCTGAGCGCAAGGCCTGCTTGGCGCCCTCCACGGCGCCATCGAGCCGCGTCTTGAGCCCGGCCTCGAGCTTGTCCACCCACTCCTTGGAATTCTTCTCCACTTCGTACACCATCGTGTCGAGGCGGTTGCGGCGCTCGATCTCCTCGCGCCGGCGCCGGTCCTCCGCAGCGTGCGCCTCCGCATCCTTGACCATCTTGTCGATGTCTTTGTCACCCAGCCCGGACGAGGCCTCGATCCGGATCTTCTGCTCCTTCCCGGTCGCCTTGTCCTTCGCCGAGACGTGCAGGATGCCGTTGGCGTCGATGTCGAAGGTCACCTCGACCTGGGGCACGCCGCGCGGGGCCGGCGGAATCCCGGTGAGCTGGAACTTGCCGATCGTGCGGTTGTCGATCGCCATCTGACGCTCGCCCTGCAACACGTGGATTTCGACCGTGGTCTGGTTGTCTTCCGCGGTCGAGAACACCTCCGACTTCTTGGTCGGGATGGTGGTGTTGCGCGGGATCAGAACCGTCGTCACGCCGCCCAGCGTCTCGATCCCCAGCGACAACGGCGTGACGTCGAGCAGCAGGACGTCCTTCACCTCGCCCGCGAGCACGCCGCCCTGGATCGCGGCGCCGATCGCCACGACCTCGTCGGGGTTCACGCCCTTGTGCGGCTCCTTGCCGAAGAAGCTCTTCACGATCTCCTGCACCTTCGGCATCCGCGTCTGGCCGCCGACCAGGATCACCTCGTCGATGTCCGACGGCTTGAGGCCGGCGTCCTTCAGCGCCTGCTCCATCGGGGGCATGGTCCGCTTGACCAGATCGTCCACCAGTTGCTCGAGCTTGGCGCGCGTGAGCGTCAGGTTCAGGTGCTTGGGCCCGGCCTGGTCGGCCGTGATGAACGGCAGGTTGATCTCCGTCTGCATCACCGTCGACAGCTCCATCTTGGCTTTTTCCGCGGCCTCCTTGAGGCGCTGCAACGCCATCGGGTCCTTGGAGAGGTCGATGCCCTGGTCGCGCTTGAACTCGTCCACCAACCATTGGATGATCCGCGCGTCGAAATCGTCGCCGCCCAGGTGCGTATCGCCGTTCGTGCTCTTCACCTCGAACACGCCCTCGGCCAGCTCCAGGATGGAGATGTCGTAGGTGCCGCCGCCCAGGTCGTAGACCGCGATCTTCTCTTCCTTCTTTTTGTCCAGCCCGTAGGCGAGCGCCGACGCGGTCGGCTCGTTGATGATCCGGACCACGTCCAGGCCGGCGATCTTGCCGGCGTCCTTGGTCGCCTGGCGCTGCGAGTCGTTGAAGTAGGCGGGGACGGTGATCACCGCCTTCTCGACCTTGTGGCCGAGGTAGTCTTCGGCCGTCTGCTTCATCTTCTGGAGGATCATCGCCGAGATCTCGGGCGGCGTGTACCGCTTGCCCTGAATCTCTACCGAGGCGAGGTCGTTCTGCGCGGGGGCGACCTTGTACGGGACGCGCTTGATCTCCTCGGTCACCTCGCTCATCCGGCGGCCCATGAATCGCTTGATCGAGAAGACCGTGTTCTGCGGGTTCGTGACCGCCTGGCGTTTGGCCACCTGACCCACCAGCCGCTCGCCGTCCTTCGTGAACGCGACCACGGAGGGCGTCGTCCGACCGCCCTCGGCGTTGGGAATCACCACGGGATCGCCGCCTTCCATCACGGCCACCACGGAGTTCGTGGTCCCGAGGTCGATCCCGATGATCTTCTCAGCCATGCTCACGGCTCCTTATCAGGGGATTGATGCCGACATGATACCGCGGGTCGCACCGAGCAAGCGGCGTGCCGGGGAAAAATGTCAATATGGCAGGTTGGTCGAGGTTTGTGGAGGTTGTCGAGGATGGTGAAGGTTGACCTCCACCGTCCTCCACCGCCCTCCACGACCTAGATTCCCTCCATGTTCCCCTACAAGGACGACAACCCCACCGAGCTGTCGCCGGTCGTGACGGTAGGCATCATCGCTGCCAACGTGCTCGTCTGGCTGTTCCTGCAAGGGATGGGCGCGGCGGAGCCGCTGACGCGTTCGGTGTGCGACCTCGGCCTCATTCCGGGCGAGGTGCTCCGCACCGCCAAGCCCGGCAGCGGCGTCGAGCTGGCGCCCGGGATGTTCTGCCTCGTGGACGTAGCGCCGAAGTACTGGACGGTGTTGACCTCCATGTTCACCCACGGGAGCTGGCTCCACCTGCTGGGCAACATGCTGTTCCTGTGGGTGTTCGGAAACAACATCGAGGACGCCATGGGGCACGGGCGGTTCGTCGTCTTTTATCTCCTGTGCGGCGTCGCGGCGGCGGCGACCCAGGTGTTCGTCAGCCCCCATTCGATCGTGCCGATGGTGGGCGCCTCCGGCGCGATCAGTGGCGTGCTCGGTGCCTATCTACTGCTCTACCCGCGCGTGCGCGTGCACACGCTCATCGTCCTGCCGATCTACATCACGAGCGTCGCCCTGCCGGCGTATGTGATGCTGGGCTACTGGGCGCTGCTGCAGCTGGTGGGCGGCCTGGGGAGCCTGACGGCGCTGGAGAAGGGCGGAGTGGCGTTCTTCGCCCACATCGGCGGCTTCCTCACGGGGCTCCTGCTGATCCGGTTCTTCGTGCACGAGGACGCCCTGCGACGGCGGCCCACGCCGGTCGGGGGCTACTACCGCTACCGCACCTTCGGCTGATCCGACCAGAGCGCCGGCAGGCGGCGGCGCAGCTCGTCCCGCGTCGAGCGGAACCCGGCGAGGTCGGTGGGATCGGGGAGCGGCCAGTGGAGCCGCTGCACCGCGCCCGGCACGAACGGACACACCTCTTCGGCGCACAGCGTCACGATCACGTCGGCCTCGGCGAGCGGCACATCGTCCAGTCCCTTAGCGTGGTGGTGTGCGATGTCGATGCCCTGCTCGGCCAGGGCGCGGACGGCGAGCGGATTCAGGGTGCCCGGTTGGGAGCCGGCGCTGAAGAACCGGTAGCCGTCCGGGGCCAGGGCGCGCGCGAGTCCTTCCGCCATCTGGCTCCGCGCCGAGTTGGCGACGCAGAGGAACACTATCGTCGGCATGCTCCGACCGCCTCTTACCGCCCCTTACCGCCTTCGACCGCCCCCGACCGCCCCTCTTCCGCATGATGTTTAATCGTCTTCCCCTCGACCAGGAACACCACGTCCTCCGCGATATTGGTCGCGAGGTCGGCGACGCGCTCGAGGTTGCGGCTCACGAGGAACAGCTCCATCGCAGTGCCGATGATGTGCGGGTCCTCCATCATGTGGGTGAGGAGGATGCGGAACATCGACTGGTGGAGCGCGTCCACGGAGTCGTCGCGGCGGCAGATGGCGCGGCCGGCCTGGGCGTCTCCTCGGACGAAGGCGTCGAGGGCGTCGGCGAGCATCGTGCGCGCCTGGCGCGCCATTTCGATCAGCTCCGGTTCCGGAGTGATGGGCCGGGCATCGAGCAGCCGCTCGGCGGATTGTGCGATGTTCACGGCGTGGTCCCCCACGCGCTCCAGGTCGTTGGCGATCTTCATCGCGGCGGTGAGGAGCCGGAGGTCGCGGGCCATCGGCTGCTGGGTGGCGAGGAGCCGGATCACGGTCTCCTCGATCTCGAGCTCGAGCCGGTCCAGCTCGCTGTCGCCGGCGATCACACGCTGGGCCTTGGGGCCGTCGCGCTGGAGCAGCGCCTCGACCGCCACAGCGAGCGCCGCCTGCGCATCGCCCGACATGTTGAGGAGCGTGACCTTGAGCTCCGAGAGATCGTCGTGGAAATGGCGGTGGGCTTCGACGCTCATCCGAACCGTCCCGTGATATAGGCTTCGGTCCGCTCGTCGGCGGGCCGGGTGAAGACCTGCTGCGTGTCCCCGAACTCGATCAGGCGCCCCAGATAGAAGAACCCGGTGTAATCGGACACACGGGCGGCCTGCTGCATGTTGTGCGTCACGATCACGATGGTGTACGTCTGCTTCAGCTCGACGATCAGCTCCTCGATCCGCTGGGTGGCGATCGGGTCGAGCGCCGAGCAAGGCTCGTCCATCAACAGGATCTCGGGCTCGTTCGCGAGCGCCCGGGCGATGCAGAGGCGCTGCTGCTGGCCCCCCGACAGGGCAGTCCCTGGCTCGCGCAACCGGTCCTTCACCTCGTCCCACAAGGCTGCGCGGCGCAGCGCGCGCTCCACGCGCTCCGGGATCTCCCGCTCGGCGCCGAGGGCGTTCAGCCGCGGGCCGTAGGCGACGTTGTCGTAGACCGACTTGGGAAAGGGGTTGGGCCGCTGGAACACCATCCCCACCTGGCGCCGCAGGGCCACGGTGTCCACGCCGGGCGCGAACACCGAGACGCCTTCGAGCAGGATGTCGCCGGTGTGGCGCGTCCCCGGCGTGAGATCGTGCAGCCGGTTGACGGAGCGGAGAAACGTCGTCTTGCCGCACCCCGACGGCCCGATCAGCGCCGTCACCGCGCGCCGGGGAACCCGGCAGGTGACCTCGTGCAGGGCCTGCGTCGGGCCGTACCAGAAGCTGTAGGCGCGGGCATCGAGGACGGCGG
>DASYRJ010000118.1:0-1778 GCA_036004525.1 Gemmatimonadales bacterium
CGCTCCTCGGCCGACGCCGTCGCCAGCGACGCGCCGATCTGCATCGAGCGCATCATCGCGGGTCGCACCACGGAGATCCCCAGAATGAACGCGAGCAACGCGGCCCCGCCGCCCACCGCGAACCCCAGCCCCATCGGCGTCGCCAAGAGCGCCGCCGGCGCGCCGCCCGACATACGCCAGAACAACCAGAACCCCGAGACGAGCGCGATCACCGCGATCACCAACATGACGGTCGGGATGTTCCGCTTCATCAGCCCCGCCATGACCTTCCCCGCATCCGGTCCCGCTTCCCCCAGCGCCGGCATGAGGTAGAACGTCTGGAAGGCCATCATGCCGACCCACAACGCGGCGAAGAAGACGTGAGCGAAGCGCAGCACGAGCGTTAGCACAGGCGTGACTCCCTTGAGGTTGCCCGAACAAAACTAGCATGGTCGCATAGATTGCGGTCGTGTCCCGGCTCGATGCCTTCGCCCCCGCGTGGCAATTCCGTGAAGTCCATCGCCTCTTCGTCGCAGCGCCCCCGGACCACGTCTACGCCGCCACCAAGGCGGTGACGGCGCGGGAGATCCCGTTCTTCCGCACGTTGACGTGGCTGCGGCGGCTGGGCCGGCCGCGTCCCCCCGACATCCTCAATCCCCCGCCAGACCGGCCCATCCTCGCGGTGGCGACGCGGACGGGCTTTCTGCTGCTCGAGGACACGGCGGGCGAGATTGTCATCGGCAAGGTCGTGATCGCGCCGCCCGGCGCGTTGGGGCCGCAAGTGGCCGAGGACTACCGCGGGGTCGCGGGGCCCGGGTGGGCCCGGGCCACGATGAACTTCCTAATCGAGCCGCGAGGATCGGGCTCCCTGGTCACCACCGAGACGCGCGTCCACGCCACCGACGACCGCACTCGGCGGCGGTTCGGGCGCTACTGGATGCTGATCTATCCGGGTAGCGCACTTATTCGGCGCATGTGGCTACGGGCGATCAGGCGGAGGGCGATGGCGCGCCAGCCTCCGGCGCAGTGATTCATCGGGCCCACTCTTCAGGGTGGGAACGACGGGCGCCGCGAGCCTGCATTTTGTTGCGCTATCGCGCGTGAATCCGATGCCGTGCTCGCGGCTCGCGCTGCTATCCTCGCCGCGTGTCCCCTTGCTCACATCGAGCCGAGCCGAGCACCTGATGGGCATGCCGCAAGCAGCACAGCGCTGGACACCTGCCATGGTCCGTGCGCTCCCCGACGACGGCAACCGGTACGAGGTCGTCGCGGGGGAGCTGTTCGTGACGCCGGCGCCGACCTTCGACCATCAGCACGCGGTCGCGCGCTTGCTCCTGCGCCTGGTGCCCTACGTGGATGCTCATGGACTCGGCTACGCACTGGCCTCGCCGGCGGACATCGAATTCGATGAGGAGCACCTCGTGCAGCCCGACGTTTTCGTTGCGCCGCGGGTGGAGGGACGCCGTCCCGAACGCTGGTCCGACATCAAGCGCCTGCTCCTGGCCGTCGAGGTCTTGTCGCCAGGCACCGCCCGCGCCGACCGAACGGTGAAGCGACAACTGTTCCAGCGGGTGGGCGTCCCGGACTATTGGATCGTGGACGTCGCGGCGCGCGTGGTCGAGTGCTGGCGCCCCAGGGAGGCTCGTCCGGAAGTCTTGAGTGCGACCCTCGTGTGGCGACCCAGTCCCGACGTCCCTCCGCTCGAGATCGACCTGCCACAATTGTTCACTGAGATCGTGGAGGGCTAGCCGCTCCCCTCGAGGTCTGGAAGATCTACCGCGTGGTCCCCGACAGCGGGG
>DASYRJ010000119.1:0-48945 GCA_036004525.1 Gemmatimonadales bacterium
TGCCGCGTGCCTTTGCCCATTCGAACGCCGCTCGGATGATGCGCTCGACGCCCTTGGCCGTGTTGACCTCTTCGGCGACGTACGTGTCGCCGTCGATCCGCCCCTTGCCGGTGTAGACGCCCTCGGTGTTCTCGCGGAAGATCACGAAGTCGATGGGCGGACGGGCGGAAGGGCGGTCGGGCGGATAATCCGGCCGCAGTGGGGTCAAGTCAGGATGGAGGAGTTGAACGGGCCGAAAGTTGACGTACAGATCCAAACGAAACCGCAACCCCAACAGAATGTCTCGCGCATGCTCGTTCCCTGGAACTCGCGGATCACCGATGGCACCGAGGAAGATCGCGTCTACGTCGTCACGCAGATGGTGGAACGCGGGATCGGGAAGCGTTTCCTTCGTCTTGAGGTAGTGATCGGCAGAGTACGGTAGACGTTCCCAGTCCAGCGCGAACCCGTGCTTCTTCGCCGCGCGATCGAGCACCGGAATCGCGCCCTCGATGACTTCGGGCCCGATCCCGTCCCCGGCGATGACCGCCACGCGATGCGCTTTGACCGTCCGCCCGTCCGCCCGTCCGCCCGTCCGCCTCATTCGAAGCCCGTCGCCCGCCCACAAGAGACGCAGTACGCCCAGCCCACGTCCACCTCGCTGCCGCAGGCGGGGCACTTCAAGTCTCCCCCCCCTGCCGGCTGGCCGCAGTGCGGGCAGAAGTTCACCTTTCGGCCCCCCGGCAGGACGCCCCCGCAGTACTCGCACTGGTTTCCCGAGGGGGTGTCGCCTTTCGCAGGAAGGGGGTGAAGGGGAATGGGGTTCTCTCCCGTCCAGCTCGGAGGCTCTTCCTCATCCTGGGGCGGGGCGTACGCCTGGTCCGCCAGCAGGATGCGCTCGGCGGCCCGCCCGTTCACCATCACGCGGGCGTCGGGGAAGGTGCGGAAGAACGCGGGGTCGGGGTTGGCGGCGGTGACCTCACGCCGCATCGCGTCACGCACGTCGTCGGGCTCGAGCCGCAGGTAGCCGCGCTCCCCGGAGAGCAGCCGCAGCACGGTCATTTCATAGTCCTGGTGCGTCGCCACGTTGAGGCGCGAGCGGTTGGACCGGTACGGCACGAGCCGCTCGTAGACCTCGGCCGCGGGGAAGGGGACCGCGACGCGCGCCTCCTGCGCCAACGCCTGAACGAGCCGCTCGAACAAGCGATCCAGCTCATCCGCCATCGGTCAATCCCGCCATTCGGTCACCCAGCGGTCGTACAACACGGGGACGACCCCGCCTTGTTGCAGCACTTCGACGCCGGACGGGTCGCGGTACGCCTTGCGGTAGAAGACGTGCGTGACCCCGGAATTGATGATCAGCTTGGCGCACATCACGCAGGGCGACGCGCTGACGAAGACCACCTTGTCGCGCTGGCTTCCCGGGGCCTTCACCAGGGCGTTCATCTCGGAGTGAATACAGCCGCAGCTGCCGGGCACCGACGAGTCGCACTTGTTCGGCAGGCCGCGCGCGTTGCCGTTGTAGCCGATCGCGAGGACGTTCTCGAGCCGCTGGTCGGTGACCACGGTCCCCACCTGCAGTCGCGCGCAGGTGGAGCGCTTGGCCAGCTCCTCGGACATGCGCATATACACCTCGTAGAGCGGGATACGGTCGACGGGAGGGACAGACGCACCGGTGGGTAACAGGTTCGAGGGGTGCGTGTTCGCCGGCACGCCGTCCTTAGGCACGCTCATGCAGCTCCTTGTCGGGATCGTAGCCCGCGTACCGGTTCCGGGCGCGCTGCTGCGCGAGCCAGGTGTCGAACCCTGAGGGGACGAGCCCGTTGGAGCGCTCCTGGCGCTCCGCGGCGCGGGTCGCCAGGAAGTCGGCGTACTCGTTCTTCGGGTGGTCGGCGTGGCCGCGGACCCAGCCCCACTCCACCTCGTGCTCGTCGACAACCTGCCGGAGCTTCTGCCACAGCTCCAGATTCATGATCTCGCCGCCCTTCTTCTTCCATCCCTTCTGCTCCCACGCGGGCATCCACTCCTTCATTCCCTTGACCAAGTATTCGGAGTCGGAGACGTAGCGCACGTGCGCATGCTTCCACTGGCGCCGGATCCATTCGAGCGCGGCAATGGCACCGGCGAGGGCCATCCGGTTGTTCGTGGTTTGGGGAGCGCACTCGTAGAAGTCCCACCGCGCCACGCTGTCTCCCGCCGGCGCCTCGATGAGCGCGCCGTTGCCCCCCGGGCTGGGCTTGGTCGAATCGTTACCGAGACAACTCTCGTCGGCGTGGACGAGCACGAAGGTGGCGGACGCCGCCGTCACGGCTGGACGACCACGGGAATGTCCGTTTGGCGCAGGATCTGCTCCGCGTGCGAGACGGTCACCTTGCTGTCCCGGCCTCGTATGACGTGCGCGCCGGCGAACAGGGCGTCGCACTTGGTCCGCGCCACGACTCGCGCGACGACCTCCCCCGGCGTCCCGGACTCGATATGGGTCGCGAACGTGACGCCCTGAAGCGAGAGCACGGCCTCGGCCTCCCCGACGACCTGGAGGCCGGCCGCGCGATCGATCGTGGCATGGATGACGTGCACGGTGCTGTGCGCGATGCTGGCGAACCGGGCGGCCAGCTCGAGCGCCCGGCGACTCGTCTCGCGTCCGTCGTACGCGATGGCGCAGGCGTTCATCGGCGATGGCTGCGACCCGCACACGATCACGCAGCGCTCGGCGATTCTGATGAGTGAAGAGACCGTGGCGCCGAGCTCCCCCTCGCGCGACGTTCCGCCGCGCCGCCCCACGAGGACCGCGTCGGCCTCCTGGGCGAGCGCCGCCAGCTCGGTGTCGGGATCGCCATCGCGCAACGCCGTGACGATCTTGAGCCCCGCCGGGGTGACGCGGTCGCGGGCTCGGGCGAGTATCGTGTTGCCCTGCTCCCTGCTCCGTGCTCCGTGCTCTTCTTGCACGTGCGCCACCACCAGCGTCGACGTGAATCGCTGGCCGAGCGCCACGGCCTGTTCCAGCGCCGCGTCGGCGTCCGGGCTGCCGTCGAGGCCGATCAGGAGGCGGGTGAACACGGATGGCGTGCGGCGCTCACGGCAGCACCGCGAAGGTCTCCAGGTCGCGCAGGCGGAAGGCGAGCACTTCCCCGGTCATGGGGAGGCGCGCCGCCAGGACCTCGTCCCGCCCGCTCGTGTCGAGTCGCTCGGCCACGACCACATATTCGGTGCCGCGCCGCTTGAGCGCCACCCGTCGCCGCTCCCGCACCGCGCGCTCCAGCGCGTCGAGCGCCTCGGGCGTCAGAGAGCGGTATTCGGGGATGGCGGGCATCGGCCGTCACGCGACCGCGATCGTGCCCGCGCGGCCGTCCGTGACGCGCCCGATCCGGGCCGCCGCGGGGGTCCGTTCCTTCTTCAGGGCGGCGATCAGCGCGTCCGCCCGGTCGGTGGGCACGGCGAGCAGCAAGCCCCCGGAGGTCTGCGCGTCGCACAGCAGCACGCGCGTCGTTTCCGGAACGCCGGGCGCGAAGGTCACGTGCGCCGCGAGCGCCTCGCGGTTGCGCTCGGTGCCGCCGGGGACGGCGCCGCGCGCCGCCAGCTCCGCCGCGCCGGGAAAGAGGGGGACCGCCGCCGCGTCGATCTCCGCCGCGACGCCGCTCGCCGCCAGCATGTTGTGCAGGTGGCCGAGCAGGCCGAAGCCGGTGACGTCGGTCGCCGCGTGCACGCCCCCCCCCACCGCGAGCATGGCCCGGGCGGCCCCGGCGTTGAGCGTCGTCATCGAGGCCACCGCCGGAGCGAGGTCGCGGGCCGTGAAGAGGTCGCGCTTCAGCGCCGTCGTGAGGACGCCGGTGCCGATCGGCTTCGTCAGGACGAGCACGTCGCCGGCGCGCGCCCCGGCCAGCGTCACGATGTGGTCGGGGTGCACGTCGCCGATCGCGACCATGCCGTACTTCGGCTCGGGGTCGTCCACCGAGTGCCCGCCCAGCACGAACGCGCCGGCGGCCTGCGCCACGTCCTGCCCTCCCCGAAGCACGTCCCCCAGCATCTCGAGCGGCAGTTTCCCACGCGGCCAGCCCACGAGGTTCAGCGCCAGGAGCGGCGTCGCCCCCATCGCATACACGTCCGAGAAGGCGTTCGCCGCGGCGATGCGGCCGAAGTCGTACGCGTCGTCCACGATGGGCGTGAAGAAGTCCACCGTCGCGACGAGCGCGCGGTCCGGCGCCAGCCGATAGACGGCGGCGTCGTCCCGCGTCGAGGCATCGACCAGGATCCGGGGATCTGTGAGGTGCGGGACGTGGCGCAAGACCTGCGCCAACTCGGCGGGGCCGAGCTTGCAGGCTCAACCCGCGCCGTGTGAGTAGCTAGTGAGCCGCACGATGGCTTGGGTGGACATCGTGCGCGGAAGATGCAGGCAGGTGGACGCGCCCGGCAAGGCGCGGCTAAGGCGCGTCTATTGGAGGGCGGCGACCTCCGACAGGATCCGGTTCAGGTTCTGGTACTGGAACCGCACCAGTCCGTCGCCGTCGAGGACGAAGTACGCTGGTGTACCCCACTGGCTGAAACCGCGGCTTGCCTCCCGCCACGCATCGCCGTACACGGGAAAGGTGAGCTTCTGCTCCGCGAGGAACCGCCGCAGGTCGTCCGAGACGCGCTCGTCGGTGATCGTCACAACCGCCACGCCCTGTTGCCGGAGCCGTGCGGCCACGCGTTCCACCGCCGGCAGGTCGTCCTTGGACGGGCCGCAATAGCGCGACCAGAAGGCGACGAACGTCACGCGACCCCGCGTGAGCGTGTCGAGGCGGACGGTGCCGCCGGCCGCCGCCTGCAGGCGCACGTCCTCGGGGAGACGGCGACGGGTCGCCAGGTCCAGGAGCCTCCGGCGCATCTCGCCCCGTCCTTCCCGGACGAGCCGCGCCCACGCGGCCGAGTCGACCGGGGCGCCGGTGAAGCGCCGGGCGGAGTCTGCGTCCCATGCAGTCGTCGCGGGGTCCGCGGCAACGAGTCCGAGCAAGCGGAGCGCGCCGGCGGTATCGCCGGTGGACAGCTGGATCTGGGCCACGCGGCGGTACAGGAAGACGTCCCAGCCCTCACGCACGGCCAACTTGAGCGTGTCGAGACCCGCGGCTCGTTGCCCGCTGGCGACGAGCGCGTCGCCCAGCGCGACCAGTATCTGCCGCGCCCTCGCGGCGTCGACGACGCGCTGCTCGTCCACCGTGCGTTCGAGTGCGCGCCGCGCGCTGTTCGGGGTCTCGAGTCCGCGGAGCTGCTGGCGCAACAGCCGCATCCCTTCGCTGCGCAGGGCGGGATAATGGGTGAAATCGGTCGCGATCCCCAGGGAGTCGCCCCGGTTCATGCTCAAATAGCGGCTCGCCCAGCGGACGAGCCCCGCGGAATCATCCGCGACCTGTGCCACCCTCCATCCCAGGTTTACGACGTTGCCGTGTGCGGGTCCCACGTCGTCCCATAACCGGTCCATGTCGGCCAGCGCGCGGAGTGAGTCCTTGTTCCTCCACAGGCGGAACCAGATGTCGGCCGCGCGGTTCTGCGCCGCGAACGGCGACCGTGGCGCCTCGCGCTCGAGTCGTTTTGCCCAGTACGCCGCTAGGGCGGAGTCCGGTAGCGTACTCGCGTACCAGAACATGTCGCCGACGTCGTCGGGGGAGAGGGATGCCCGGGCCGAAAGGCGCTCGTGCAGTGCGCGCAGGCGGGCGCGGTGACCGGCGAGGGCGCTGTCCGTGTGCGATTCGCCGAGCGCGTACCGCTCGTAAAAGAGCAGCGTGTACCAACTAGAGATGCGCTCGGGGTAAAGGGCCGCCACCTGCCGTGCAGTCTCGTAACCCAGCTCCCAGTTGCGACCCATCAGATCGTGCTCGCGCTGGCTCAGGGCATCGAAGGTCGGGCGCCCCGAGCTGTCATGCAGGAGCAACTCCCACAGCCGGCTCCCGTTGCTGTCCACGTGCCGGCCATCCGCGTCTTCCACCGCGAAGGCGCCGTACACGACGGAGTCCGGCAGACGGAGCGAACCCCGGAACGAGCCGTCGCGTGTGGGCGTCAACTCGGCGGCGACGGCTTGTCGCATGTCGCTGTTGTACGACCCGTCGCGGGGGGTGCGGTAGCGCGCCCGGAGGACGAGTCGGTCGCGGCCCGCGAGCGTAGTCGGCGCGCGATACATGACCTGCACCGACTCGCCGGCGTGCGGCGTGGCCGGAGTGAACGTGAGCTCACCCTGACTGTCGGCGGCGGTAAGCGGCGCCGCGGGCCAGAGGAACCACAGGGCGGCGCCCGCCGCAACCAGCGCCGCGGCGGCAGCTCGTGAACGCCACCGCGCAGGCGCTGGACCCGCGTCCGAGACAGGCAGGATGACGTGCTCGTCGTGGGACAACCGGTCGTGAATGCGGGCGAGTAGCTCGGCGCTCGCGGGGGGACCCTGGAGCCCACTGAGGGCGCCCTTCAGCTGCCGCAAGAAGGCGACGCGGGCGCGGCAGGGCGCGCACTGCGCGAGATGCCGCGCAAGCGGTGCCCGCCTTGCTTCCTCCACGTCCCCGGTGGCGAAGCGGGTCAGGGCCCGTTCCGTGGGATGCATCCAGCCATAGATCATCATTGGTCTCCTAGCACACGGCGCAGCGTCCGGATCGCGCGGTGTAAACGAACTTCGCTCGTGCCTGTCCGAATGCCGAGCATTCGGCCGATCTCCGCGTGCGAATAGCCCTCAACCTCCTTGAGCAGGAGCACGACCCGCAGCGTATCAGGGAGAGCCGCAAGCGCCTGCTCCAACTCCCAGCGCGCTTCCATCGCCCCGGCGTCGCCGGCGCCCCCCGCAGTTCGTTCGATGACGGGATCGAGGGCGACCTCCCGCCGCCGCTCGCGTCGCCGCATCCGATCGAGGGCGAGCCGCACGGTCACCGTGCGGAGCCACCCGGCGAAGGACCCCTGTTCGGCGTAGCGGCGCAGGGCCAGCGGCAGACCCACGAACACGTCCTGGACGATGTCCTCCGCGTCGGCTGATGAGCCGGTGAGGCGATACGCCACGCCCAGAAGCGAAGTCGCATGGCGATGAAACAGATCGTCCAGCGCCTGTAGGTCGCCGGCCCGCAGCCGCTCCAGGAGCGCCGCGTCGTCTGGGCTTTCGCTCTCGCGTCGGATCTGCGGGCCTGTGGGTGTCACGAAGCGCCAAAAAAGAAACGTGCGGGCGGGGCGAAACCTTACCTTCAGTCCTCCACGGCGACGAGCAGCGCGCGCAGCCCGATGAGGGCGCGCTCTTCGTGCGGGGGATCGTCGAACGCGCCGGTGTCGCGCTGCAGCGGCAACAACGCGGGCACGGCCTTCGCGATCAGTACCCGGGCGGGCCGGATGCCGGCGAGCACCAGCGCTTCCAGCATGTGGAACAGGTCGGCCCCGGCCCACGCGCCGTCGGCGCCCTGCGCGGCGCCGAGGCGCCCGATGAGGCCGTCGAGGTGATGCCGGTGCTCGGGTGGAGCGAGGGCGAGCGCGCCAAGCACCGATGCGCTGAGGTTCAAGGTCGCCGGCTGCGGGCCCTGCGCCAGCTCGCGGACCACGGCGGCGACGCCCGGCCGCCCCCCATGGCGCGCGCGGACCAGGGTGCGCAGGGCGATGGCGCGCGTCGCGTAGGCGGCGTCGCCGGCGGCCTCGAGCACGAGCCCGCTGGGGAGCACGAGCGGCAGCGGGGGCGGAGGGAGAGGAGCAGCCGTGCGCGCCTCGACCTTGCCCAGCACCCAGGAGACCAGGCGGTCCAGCCCGCCATCCAGGGCGTCGAGCCCGAGGTCCATCATCTCCCACGCGGCCCAGGCGGTGTCGAGCAGCGAGTCTCCGATCGAGCCGTCCATGCGCGTGCGCGCCCGGCGCTCGTTGCAGAGCAGTTCGGCGAGCTTCCCGTCGCCGGCCTTCTCCTTGCCCACGGCCTGGCGCGCCAGCACCCCCGGTCGGGTCTCGCAAGTCTGGAAGAACGCTTCCAGCTTGGCGATGGCCTTCTTGAGCGATTTCACGAGCCGAGCCTCCATGCCAGGAGCGCTCCCGCCCCCACGTAACGTACCGTGTCGGTCACAGCCAGGAGCAGCGCGGTGCGTCGGGGCAGGGTCGAGGCTCGAAACGCGACGAGGAGCCCCACGAGCGCGAACAGGAGCCACCATCCGCCACTGCCGAGCGAGTCGAACCAGAGCGACGCGAACAGCGTGACGACGCCCGCCTCGGCGAGGGTCCAACCTGCGGCCCTGACCCTACCCCCTTCCCCCCCTGCTCCCCCCTCGGTGATCCGCCGCCCGGCCCATTCCGCGGCCAGGAACCACAGCGCCACGGGCACCCACGCGAGCAGCAGCCGGCCGAGCGTCACCGCGATCGCACGGAGCCGGGACCCCGCAGGCCGCGCCCCGGGCGGGCGTCGGTCAGCTTCCCGCGCCGCAGCACGGCCTGGCCGTTCACGAAGACGTATTCGATTCCCACCGAGGGCTGGTGCGGCTGCTCGAAGGTGGCGCGGTCGATCACCGTCGTCGGATCGAAGACGGTGAGGTCGGCGTACATCCCCGGATGCACCAGCCCGCGGTCGGTCAGCCCGACGCGCTGGGCGGCGAGCGACGTCATCTTGCGGATCGCGTACTCGAGCGGCATCAGCCCTTGCTCGCGCACGTAGCGCCCGAGGATGCGCGTGAACGAGCCGTAGGCGCGCGGGTGCGTGCTCTGCGTGGCGAAGGGGCCGTCCGGAGCCACACCCCCCGCGTCGGTATTCACGGCGACCCACCAGTGCTTCATCGCGGTCTGCACGTCCTGCTCGTTCATCGAAGAATACACGGCCCCGGTGCGGCTGTAGTCGGCGGTGACGATGTCGAACAGCGTCTCGACCGGGTCCCGCCGCCTGACTCGCGCGATCTCCGCCAGCGTCTTCCCCTGGAGGTAGCGGAGGGAGTCCTCGAACGTCCCGACGATGAGGATCCCGTCCGCGCCCCCGGCGCCGCGATAGAAGTTTTCCGCCGGCCCACCGGTGCCGAGCATCTCTGCGCGGATCCGGGCGCGCGTGGCCGGGTCCGCAAGCCGGGCGAGGAGCGAGTCGGTCCCGCCGCTGTGCGCCCATCCCGGGATCGAGGCGTCGAGCGAGGTGGCGGAGCGCGTGTACGGGTATTGGTCGGCCGTGACGTCGAGCCCCGCGGCGCGCACCGAGTCGATGCGCGCGAGCACACGGGGCATGCGGCCCCAGTTCGGCCGGCCCGCGGTCTTCAGGTGCCAGATCTCGACGGGAATGTCGGCCTCGCGCGCGATGCGGAACGCTTCGTCCAGCGCGGCGTCCATCCCGGCCCCTTCGTTGCGGATGTGGCTGGCGTATATCCCGCCCCGCCGCCGGGCCGCGCGCGCGAGCGCGATCAGCTCTTCCGTGGGGGCGTAGGTCGCGGGGGCGTAAACGAGCGCGGTGGACAGGCCGAGCGCCCCCTGCTGCATGGCCGTGTCCACGAGAGCCGCCATGTGCGCCAGCTCCTCGGGCGTCGCGCGGCGGTCTTGCTTGCCGACGACCGCCAGGCGCACCTGCGTCGCGCCGACGAACGTGGCGATGTTGACGGCGCTTTTCGTCCGGGCCAGGTGCGCGAAGTAGCCGTCCAGGTTGCGCCAATCTTCTTGCACGCCGTACTTCTTCATCCAGGCGGAGTCGTCCACGACCAGCACGTCGGTCAGCGGTGCAACCGACCCGCCCTCGCCCGTCACCTCCGTCGTGATGCCCTGCGTCACCTTGCTGAGGGCCCGGTTGTCGATCAGGACGTTGGTTTCCGACTGGCCCAGCATGTCGATGAACCCCGGCGCCACGACGAGGCCGGAGACGTCGAGGGTCTCGCGCGCCGCGCGGGCACCCAGGTGTCCCACGGAGGTGATCCGGTCGCCTCGGATCGCGACGTCGCCCGCGTAGCGCGGGTTGCCGCTGCCGTCCACGATCCAACCACCCCGCAGGATGACGTCGTCGGGACCGCCTGGCCGGTTGCACCCCCCGGCGAGCAGGACCACCAGGAGACAATAGGCGCGCGAGCGAGCGCTCACTTTTTCCATGCTCCTCTGAGAGAATCAGGTCGAAAGATGCGCCCGCGGCTCATCACCCAGGCGATGTTGCGCGTGGCCGCGATGCTCGTGGCCGGGTTCGCGTTCAACACGACGAGATCGGCGACTTTTCCGGGCGCCACGAGGCCGAGGGAGTCGGCGCCGAGCAGCTGGCCGCCGCGCCGCGTCGCCGCGGCGATCGCCTCGACGGGTGTGAGTCCCGCGTCCACGAGCAGGGCCATCTCCTCGTGCAACGAAAACCCCGGAACGAGGAGCTGGTTGGCGGCGTCGGTGCCCGCGGCGATCATGCCGCCGGCGCGCTTGAACGCGCGCACGAACTGGTCCTGGCGCGCCCGGGCCCGGCGGAAGCCGGCGAAGTCGCGCGGCCGCCACCCCGAGCGGCGCAGCAGGCCGGCGACGTCGCGGACGCCGTGCGCCTCCGCCGGCACGTCCTCCATTCCCGGCCGCGTGAGCAGGACGGGGTTGTCGAGCCGCGAGAGCATCTCGTGCAGAATGAGCGTGGGGACGATGGCGACGTGAGTTTGGGCGAGCGCGCGCGCGGTGCGCGCCAGCGTCGCCGAGTCGAGCGCGGCCCAGCCCTGTTCTTCGGTGGTCCAGCCGGCGAGGAACAGATCGTGCGAGCGTACGTACGCCGCGGGACTCCGCGCCGCGGCCTGCACCACGCCGGCCATGTGCTCGAGCGACACGACGCCGGCCCGCGCCGCCGTGAGGGCGTCGGTTTTGCCGAGATGGGCCGCGACCGGCAGGCGGAGGTTTTTCGCCTCGTCCAGCAGGGGTCGCAGCAGCGCCGGCGTGATCTTCGTGTAGATCTTGAGGTAGTCGACGCCGGCCACGGCGCGCTGGTCCACGGCGCGGCGTGCCTCGGCGGCTGTCGCCACGCCGGTGGCGGTCGAATACGTGGCGGGGACGCCGTCGATCATCGCGCCCGCCGTGAACATGCGCGGCCCGGCGATGGCGCCGAGGTTGAGATCGTTCCGCAGCGCGAGCGCCGAGTCTGTGGCTCCGTGCAGGTCGCGCACGGTGGTGACGCCCCAGGCGAGGTAGCGCGGCGCCGCCCACCGCTCGACGTGCGCGTGTGCATCGATCAGCCCCGGCAGCACCGTCTTGCCCACCAGGTCGATCCGCCGCGCCCCTTTGGGGATCGGGATCTCGTTGACGCGGGCCACCGCCTCGATGTGGCCGTTCCGGATCAGGATGAGGGCGTCGGCTTTCGGTGCGCCCCCCGCGCCGTCGATCAGCGTGGCGCCCTCGAGGGCGATCACGCCCTCGCCCGGGTTCCCGCAGCCTGCGAGGGCTACGAACAAGACGGCCGCGGTCAGGTGAAGCGGCGGTCGGGCGGTCACTTCGGGTCGCTGGACGTGTGGTCGTGCAGGATGCGCCAGCGGTCGCCCTGCTTCTGCAGCACGAGCGTGAAGGGGCCACTCGCGATCAGCGAGTCTCCGCGCAGCAGCTTGAACCGCGCCGTCGCGTAGGCGAAGTCGGGAGTCAGCGCGCGCACGCGGACCTCCTCGAAGGCCAGCGAATCGCGCGACTTGCCGGGGGCGAAGTAGGTCGCCTGGTAGCGGTCGTACAACGCCTGCCACCCGTACTGCACGTGGCCGCCCGAGACGTAGCTGGTGAGCGAGTCGTGGGCATAGTCGCTCATGAAGCCCGCGAGGTCGCCGCGGTTCCAATCGCCCGCGGACCGCTGCAGCATCGCCGCGATCTCCGCCGGCGGGTTACCGCGCTGCGCGGGCGGCGCCGAACAGGCCGCGAGCCCGGCCACCAACACGGACCACGCTCTACGCACGCTGCGCCTCTTCAGTGAGGGACCGCCCCAACGTACTTTCCACCATGCCTGACGCAACCCCGCAGTGGGACACGTCCGTGTACGGACCGGTGCGCTCCCGCCGCCTCGGGTCGAGCCTGGGCGTGAACCTCCTCCCCGCGCGCTCGAAGTTGTGCTCGTTCGACTGTCCCTACTGCCAGTGCGGGTTCAACACCCCCAAGGCCGCGGGAGCGCGCTGGCCGTCGCCCGACGAAGTTGCCCACAGCCTGAGCCGCGCGCTGGCCCGCGCTCCCGCGACCCCCGACTGGATCACCTTCTCGGGCAACGGCGAGCCCACGCTGCACCCTCGCTTCGCCGTCGTGGTTGACCGCGTGCTCACCGTGCGGGCCGAAGTCGCCCCTACCGCGCGCGTCGGGATCTTGTCGAACGGACTGGCCGCCGGGCAGCCGGCCGTGCGCGCCGCGCTGCTGCGGCTCGATGCGCGAATGCTGAAGCTCGATCCGGGTCCGATGGAACGCGTGAACGGAGTGCGCTATGACGCCGACCGGCTGGTCGCCGACTACCGGGGGTTGAAGCCCTACACGCTGCAGGCGATGGTGACGCGGGGGCGGGACTGGGACGGCTCGAGCGACGCGAGCCTCGCCGCGTGGGTGCCCCTGCTGGTGCGCGCGGCGCCCGACGCCGTACAGCTGTACTCGCTGGACCGGCCACCCGCCGATCCGACCCTCCAAAAAGTGCCGCGGGAACGGCTCGAGGAGATGGCTGGGGCTCTCCGGAGCGCGCTCCCGCGGTGTCGAGTCGATGTGTTCTAGCGGCGGCGTTTCTTCCTGCCGGCCTTCTTTTTCTTCCCGCTCTTCTTCTTGGCCTTGGGACGGGCCTTCTTCTTCGCTGCCTTCCGCTTTTTCTTCGCCGCCTTCTTCGCCTTGGGCTTCGCGGGCCTGGGCTCATCCCTCATGGGCGCCGGCGCAGGGACGGGCGCGGGGGACGGAACCGAAGGATACATCGGCTCGGTGAAACCCGGTCCGGGCCAGCTGCTCTCGGCGTAATCGCTCTGCGCAAGCATCGGATCTCTCCTCCGCTGGTTGTTGGCTGGGGCGTGGCCTATAGCTTACCCACGGAAACCGACCACGCAAGTGACGTGTAAGGTCCCGAAACCGGGACGCGCGAGGCCTGGGCGCGTCACCGCGACACCGTGACAAGTTGGCTTGACAACGGCATTTAGCCGGACTTAGGTTCGCGCAGCTATGACCCGTCGCGCACTCGTTGCCGCGCTCGCGCTGAGCGTCCCGGGCGCCACGTTGGCGCAAAATGTCGCCGAAGTCCAGGTCGCGCCGCCTTCGGTGACGATCCGCGTGGGCGAGCGCAGCGGGCTCCTGGCCACCGCATTCGACCGCATCGGCAACGTCATCCCCACCGTCCGCATCATCTGGTCCTCGAACAACGTCGGCGTCGCCCGCGTGGACAACAACGGCACGGTCACGGGGGTGGGCAACGGCGTCGCCATCATCGAGGCGCGCGTCGGAATCCGCAAGGGGCAGGCCGCGGTGCAGGTGGTCGGCGGCGCCGCCCCCCCCACTCCCCCGACGCAGCAGACGCCGCAGCAGCAGGCACCGCCGTCGGGTGGGGGGGTGGGGGGAGGGGGCGCCGACCCCCTCGCGGGTCAGCCGGCGGGGAGCGGTCCCGCAGCGGCGCTGCGGCTCGAGCCGCCGGCCATCTACCTGCTGCCGTCGGAGAACACCCGCGTCTCGCCGCGCGCGCTCCGAGAGGACGGGTCCCCGGCGGCGCCGGTCGCCGTGACCTGGAGCTCGTTGCGGTCCGATGTCGCGAGCGTGGACCAGAACGGCAACGTGGTGGCGCTCGGTCCGGGCCAGGGCACGATTCAGGCGTCGGCGGCAGGCGGGCTCACCGCGACCGCACCCGTGGTGGTGGCGCCGGCCGAATTCGCCATCCGCGAGACCTCGCCGTTGATGCTGTCGCCCGGCGACCTCGACACGCTGCACGTCATCGTGCCCTCGCAGAACGGCCGGGCGGTGAATCCGCTGGCGCTGCAGTGGGCGTCGAGCGACCAGAGCGTCGTCCGGGTCAGCCTGGCGGGGGTCGTGACCGCCGCAGGGCCGGGGAAGGCGACGCTCGCCGTGTCGGGGTTGCTGCAGAGCAAGAGCATCGAGGTGGCCGTGCACCGGGTCGTGGAGAAGCTGTCCGTGCTGCCGCCGCGGGTGGCTGAGGTCCAGGTGCCGCTCACCGCGACGGTGAAGTTCGAGGCGCGCGCTTTGGCGGCGGACAACACTCCCGTGCCGGAAGCGCCCTTGCGCTGGAGCGTCGTCGACCCGAGCGTCGCGAGCTTCGACCCGCAGACGGGGACGCTCACCGGTCGCGCCGTCGGCAAGACGCAACTCACGGTGCGCGGGCCCGGGTCGGCGCTCTCGGCCACCTGGAACGTGAGCGTGATCGCCGGGTCGGTGAAGTTCGCGCAGCCCCGGGTGGGCATCGGGCTGAACCAGCGCTTGAACCTGCGGGCGAGCTACGCCGACGACCAGGGCACGGTGGTGGGTCCCGCGATGAACCTCACGTGGAGCACGGACAACCCCCAAATCGCGACGGTGGGGGAGGACGGCACCGTGGCGGGGGCCGGGTACGGGCACGCGCGGATCACGGCGGCGGCCCCGGGCGGCAAGACGGCGACCGCAGACGTGTACGTCGTGGGCGAGATCGTGCTCGCCAGCTCGCGCGGCGGGAAGTTCCAGCTGTACGCCGCCGAGCGCGCGAATCTCGCGCAGCTCGCGAAGATCTCGACCGACACGGCCAACGCCACCGACCCCGCCTTCTCGCCCGACGGCTCGCGCATCGCCTTCGTCTCGACGCGCGACGGCAACGCCGAGATCTACGTGATGAACGCCGATGGGACCGGCACGACGCGCCTCACGACCGACCCGCAGGCCGATGGCCGTCCCGCCTTCACGCCGGACGGGCAGGCGGTCGCGTTCCATTCCGCGCGCACCGCCGGGAAGCAGCAGATCTGGATGGTGAACGTGGACGGCACGGAGCTCACCCAGCTCACGCGTGATTCGGTCAACTTCTCGCCGGCGGTGTCGCCCAACGGGCAGGTCGTCGCGTACGTGTCGATCCGCAACAAGACCTACGATATCTGGCTGATGTCGCGCGACGGCTCGAACCAGCGGCAGTTCACACGCAGTCCGCAGGAGCGCGAGTGGGAGCCGCGGTTCCTGCGGGACGGCACCCTCGCCTACCTGGTGGAGCGGCGCGAAGGGAATCGCACGGTCCAACAGGTCGTCCGGGCCGACCTGACGACGGGGACCGTCACCCCCCTGACGGGCACCGACCTCGCCGTGACGTCGTTCGCGGTGTCCCCCGGCGGCGACCTGCTCGCGCTCGTCGTCAACGCGCAGCCCGAGAACCGCCGCAATCCGGTCTACAAGGTTTACATCCAACCCGTCGGGTCCGGCACGCCGGTGCCGATGCCGACGACCGGCACGGAGCAGATGGTCACCCCCACGTTCCGCCCTTGAAAGGCAGGGGCTTGGGGCTAGGGGCTGGGGGTTAGGGAGGTCCGACCGGGCGTGCGCGCGTGCGTCATCAAGTCGACCGGTGCCCTCGATGCCGTTCAGATCGCCGACGTTCCCGACGCCCCCGCTCCCGGCGCGGGTGAGGTGCGCATTGCCATCCGCGCCGCCGCACTGAACCACCTCGACTTGTTCGTCGCCGCGGGCCTTCCGGGGGAGCTCCATTTTCCCCATGTGGTTGGGGCCGACGGCGCGGGGGTCGTCCAATCGGTCGGCGACGGGGTGACCGGCGTCCGGGTCGGGGACCGCGTCCTCATCAACCCCGGGATCTCCGACTACAGTTGCGAGTTCTGCCGCGCCGGGGACCACTCCCTGTGTGTGAGCTACCAGATCCTGGGCGAGCACCGGCCCGGAACCGCGGCCGAGCTCGTCACCGTCCCCGAGTCAAACGTGGCGCCGCTCCCAGCGCTCGAGCCGCCCCTCTCGTGGGCCGAGGCCGCCGCGTTTTCTCTCGTGACGCTGACGGCGTGGCGCATGGTGGTGACGCGGGCGCGGGTGCAGGCGGGGGAGCTGGTGCTCGTGTGGGGGATCGGGGGCGGGGTGTCACTCACCGCGATGCGGATCGCGAAGCTGCTCGGGGCCAGGACGATCGTGACCAGTTCCAGCGACGCCAAGTTGCAAGAGGCCCGCCGGCTCGGGGCCGATGTGACGCTGAATCACCGCACGCAGAACGTCGCGCAAGAGGTGCGCGCGCTCACGAACCGGCGCGGGGTGGACGTGGTCGTAGAGAACGTGGGCGAGGCCACCTGGGATCAATCGCTGCGCTGCCTGCGGCGCGGCGGCCGGCTCGTCACCTGCGGGGCGACGACGGGGCCCAACGTGTCGCTGGACCTGCGGCGGCTGTTCTGGCATCACTGGACGATCATGGGCTCGACGATGGGGAACGCCGCGGAGTACGCCGAGATCGTGCGCCGGCTGGGTGAGGGCCAGCTGCGGCCGGTCGTGGACCGCGTGTATCCGCTGGAGCAGGCGCGGGAGGCGTACCAGCGCCTCGCCGACGGGGCGCAGCTGGGGAAGGTGGTGTTGTCCGTGCCCTGAAGGGCCGGCTCGGCGAGAACGGACGCCCTCAAGGGCGCCCGCTTCGCCGGACCTGGGCTCCGCTTCGCTCTGCACGTGCAGTATGGGCGGTGTCGGTCAACGCCCGTTCAAAGCGGTCCCGTAACTCCCTTTCCCACCCCCATTTAGCCCATCATTTTCCGTTGCTTTTCCCCACCTAAGTAATTAGCTTTTCTTGACTTAGGCAGCTTCGCACGGTCGCGTGTTCGAAACACCCGACACCCGACACCCGACACCCGACACCCGATACCCGATACCCGATACCCGACTACATGACCGGTCCCAGTCCCCGCGAACGCATTCTCCCGCGCCTCATCGAAGACGAGCTGAAGGAATCGTTCCTCGATTATTCGATGAGCGTCATCGTGCAGCGCGCGCTGCCCGATGTGCGCGACGGTTTGAAGCCGGTGCATCGCCGCATCCTGTATGCGATGCACGAGCTGGGGCTCGTCCCGGGCCGGCCGTACAAGAAGAGCGCGACGGTGGTCGGCGACGTCCTCGGCAAGTACCACCCGCACGGCGACATGGCGGTTTACGACTCGCTGGTGCGCATGGTGCAGGACTTCTCGCTGCGCTACCCGCTCGTGGACGGGCAGGGGAATTTCGGCTCGGTGGACGGCGATTCGGCCGCGGCCTACCGCTACACCGAGGCGCGGCTCACGCGCATCGCGATGACGATGCTGGAGGACATCGACAAGAACACCGTCGACTTCATCCCCAACTTCGACGACCGCCTGCAGGAGCCGACGGTCCTGCCCGCGCGGCTGCCCAACCTGATCGTGAACGGCGCCGCCGGCATCGCGGTCGGCATGGCGACCAACATCCCCCCGCACAACCTGAGCGAGGTCGTGCAGGCCGTCGTGCATCTGGTGGACAACCCCGATGCGGGCGTGAAGGACCTGCGGAAGTTCGTCCGCGGGCCCGACTTCCCGACCGGCGCGATCATCTACGGCCGCGCGGGGATCAAGGACTGCTACGAGAAGGGCCGCGGGCGGCTGGTGCTGCGCGCGCGCGCCGTCATCGAAGAGCGGGAGTCGAGCGGCCGGCACCAGATCGTCGTCACCGAGATCCCCTACCAGGTCAACAAGGCGAATCTGATCGCCCACATCGCCGAGCTGGTCAACGGGAAGAAGCTCGAGGGGATCTCCGACCTGCGCGACGAGACCGACCGCGAGGGGATGCGGATCGTCATCGAGCTCAAGCGGGACGCGGTGCCGGCGGTAGTGCTGAACCAGCTGTACAAGCACACCGCGATGCAGACGACCTTCGGGGCGATCATGCTGGCCCTGGTGGACGGCGTGCCGAAGGAGATGGACCTGAAGGAGCTGGTGCAGCATTTCATCGAGCACCGGCACGTCGTCATCACGCGGCGCACGCAGTTCGAGCTGCAGCGGGCCCAGGACCGGGAGCACATCCTCGAGGGCCTGAAGATCGCCGTCGACAACATCGACGAAGTGATCAAGATCATCAAGAAGTCGAAGGACACGCCCGCCGCCGACGCGGCCTTGCGGAAGCGTTTCAAGCTGTCGGAGAAACAAGCCGCGGAAATCCTGAACATGCGGCTGGCGCGGCTCACCGCGCTCGAGATCACGAAGCTCGAGGAGGAGTTGAAGGACGTCCGGAAGTTCATCAAAGAGTGCAAGGAGATCCTCGGCTCGAAGCCCCGCCGCATGAAGATCCTCAAGGAGGAGCTGAGCGAGCTGGCCCACGGCTTCGGCGACCAGCGGCGCACCGAAATCGTCGCGGACCAGGGCGAGTTTTCGATCGAGGACCTGATCGCCGAAGAGGACATGGTCATCACCGTGTCCCACGCCGGCTACATCAAGCGCCTTCCCACCACCGCCTACCGGCGCCAGCGCCGCGGCGGCAAGGGCGTGATCGGCGCCCACGCCAAGGAAGACGACTGGGTCGAGCACCTGTTCATCGCGTCGACCCACGACTACGTGATGTTCTTCACGCAGCAGGGCCAGTGTTACTGGCTCAAGGTGCACGAGATCCCACAGGCGGCGCGGGCGGCGCGCGGCAAGCCGATCCTGAGCTGCATCGCGCTCAAGCCGGACGAGCGCGTGGCCGCCCTCGTGCCCGTTCGCGAGTTCTCCGAGGACCAGTTTCTGTTGTTCGCCACCAAACAGGGCGTCGTGAAGAAGACGGTGCTGTCCGAGTTCGGGAATCCCCGCTCGTCGGGCATCCGCGCCATCAACATCGAGAAGGGCGACGAGCTGATCGACGTCCAGGTGACCGACGGCAAGAACGACATCGTCCTGGCGACGCGCCACGGGATGAGCATCCGGTTCCATGAGAAAGACGTGCGCGATATGGGCCGGACGGCGACGGGCGTGAAGGGCATCGAGCTGGACAAGAAAGACCACGTCATCGACATGGTGGTGGTGCGCCGTGCCTCCACGCTCCTCACGGTGACCGAGAAGGGCATGGGCAAGCGCTCGGAGCTGGACGAGTACCGGGTCCAGCACCGCGGCGGCCGCGGCATCATCACCTTGAAGCGCACCGACAAGACCGGCGCCATCGTCGCCCTGAAGGAAGTGCTGCCCAACGACGAGCTGATGATGATCACCAAGAAGGGGATCATGATCCGCGTGCCGGTCGAGGGGATCCGCATCTCGGGCCGGAACACGCAGGGCGTCAAGGTCATGAACCTCACCGCCGGCGATCTCGTGGTCGACGTGGCGCGCGTGGTGAAGGAAGAGGAGGAGAACGGCGCGGAGGACGACGAGGACGAGGCGCCCAAGCCGAAACCCAAGCCCAAGCCGAAGCGCAAATAGGGTGGTCACCCTCCAGGACATCCGGGAGGCCGCGCGCGGGCTGGAGGGCGTCGCCCGCCGCACGCCCCTCGTGTACGTGGCGGCGCTGCGCGCCCACCTGAAGCTCGAGAACGAGCAGCCGGTCGGCGCCTTCAAGATCCGCGGGGCGTATAACGCCATCCGTCGTCTGCCGTACGACGTACGACAGCGCGGCGTCATTACGTACTCAAGCGGCAACCATGGGCAGGCCGTGGCGTATGCCGCCAAGCAGTTCGGCGTCCGCGCCGTCATCGTGATGCCCGAGACGGCCCCGGCCGTGAAGATCGACGGCGTGAAGCGCTGGGGCGGCGAGGTGGTGCTCGCGGGCCGCACCTCCGAGGACCGGCACAAGAAGGCCGACGAGCTGGCGGCGCGGGACGGGCTCGCGGTGGTCCCGCCGTTCGACCATCCCGACATCGTCGCGGGGCAAGCGACCGTCGCACTCGAGATCGTGGAGCAGCTGCCGGATGTGGCGATGGTGGTCGTGCCGGTGGGCGGCGGCGGACTGATCTCGGGCGTCGTCACGGGGCTCGCCGCCGCGGGGAGCCGGGCCGCCGTGTGGGGCGTCGAGCCCGCCGGTGCGCCGAAGCTGCAACGCTCGCTCGCGGCCGGCGCGCCGGTGCGCCTCGAGCGCACCGCGAGCGTCGCCGACGGGCTGATCACGCTCACGGTCGGCGCCGTGCCGTTCGCCGAGCTCGCGCGCCATCGCGAGCGGCTGCGCGGCGTGGTCCTGGTCGAGGATGACAGCATTCGCGACGCGGTGCATTATCTATGGCGGACCTGCCAGCTGGCCGTGGAGCCGTCGGGTGCCGCTACGACCGCCGCGCTGCTCTCCGGCGCGATCCAGCCGTCGGAGGAAGGCGCCACGGTGCTGATCGTGAGCGGCGGCAACGTCGACCGCACGCTCCTCGAGGATTGACCCGATCATGACCACTGCTACGCCGCCCGGCTCGCGCATCCTGGTCGCCGACGACGACCAGTCGCTGGTCCGGACGCTGACCTGGATCCTCAAGGAGCACGGCTATGAGGTGGCCGTGTGCCCCGGCGGCGAGGGTCTGTTCGCGAAGCTCGAGGAGACGAAGCCCGCCCTGCTGCTGCTCGACATCATGATGCCGAAGGTGGACGGGCTGCAGCTGCTCGAGCGCCTCAAGCAGGACGAGCGCTACCGCGACCTCCCCGTCCTCATGGTGTCCTCGATGCCTCCCGAGGACGCGACGGTGCGCGCCCTGGGCCTCGGCGCCGCGGACTTCATCTCGAAGCCGTTCCGCGTGCGCGAGCTGCTCGCCCGGGTGGAGGCGCACATCCGCGTGGGCCGGGCGCTGGCGCAGGCGCGTGAAGAGGCGCGCAGCCGCGCCGCGATGGTGGACATCCTGCACGAGGTCACCGACTCCCTCAAGCCCGACGAGATCTACCACATTCTGGCGCGGCGGGTCGCGCGCGTCCTCAACATCTCCAAGTGCTCGATGGTGCTTGCCAAGCCGGGCGACCAGCAAGGCGTCGTGGTCGCGGCCTACGAGAACCCGATGCTGCGCAACCTCCAGATCGAGCTGGGGCGGTATCCCGAGATCCAGAAGGCGGTCACGGGCGGCCGCCTGGTGCTGGTCGAGGACGTCTCCGCCGATCCGCTGTACGCCGAGGAGCGCCAGCGCTGGGAGCGCGAGGGCATCAAGGTGCCCACCCGCTCGGCCGTGGCGCTGCCGTTCTGGATGAAGGACCAGCAGATGGGGGTCTTCTTCCTGCGGACCACGGGAGACGACCCGCCGCTCACGCGGGCCGACGCCCAGTTCGCCGAGACCGTGATCAAGACGGCGGTCGCCGCGATCGAGAAGGCCTACGACTTCGAGACCGCGGTGTCCGACAAGCAGCGGCTCGAAAAGCTGGCCTCGACCGATGCGCTCACCGGCTGCCTCAACCGGCGGGCGCTGTCGGACGCGCTGGCGCAGGAGCTGGACCGGGCGCGGCGCTACAATCTGGCACTCACGATTCTCCTCGCCGACATCGACCGGTTCAAGCAGATCAACGACACGCGCGGGCACATCGCGGGTGATTCGGTGCTGCGCCAAGTTGGCGAGCTGTTGCGGCGGGAGGCGCGGTCGGTGGACATGGTCGCGCGCTACGGCGGCGAGGAGTTCGTGGTGGTGATGCCCGAGACGGCGCTGCACGGCGCGGCGATCTTCGCCGAGCGCCTGCGGCGCCGCGTGATGGCGCGGGACTTCGCCGACCCCGGCGAGGACCCGTTGCACATGACCGTGAGCATCGGCCTCGCGTCGTTCCCCGACGAGCGCGTCCAGAGCGCGGACAGCTTCGTCTCGCTGGCGGATCAGGCCCTCTATCGCGCGAAGAACGAAGGGCGCAACTTGGTGCGTCAATGAGCGAGCGCCGCTGCCCCAAATGCGGATCGGTCTACGCCGACACCGCACGCTTCTGCCCCAAGGACGGCACGATGCTGGTCGAGGTGCAGGCCAAGCCGGCCGCGTCGTCGGGCGGCGGCACCGCCGTGCGCACCCCCCCCAAGAGCCTCGACCGCGCCTCCAGCCTCTCGAACCAGATGCTGGACGCGCGCTACCAGGTCATGAAGAAGCTGGGCGAGGGCGGGATGTCGTACGTCTACCTGGCCAAGGAGATCTCGTCGGGCGCGATCGTGGCGATCAAGGTGCTGTCGCCGCGCCTCGCGTCGGACAAGAGCTCCGTCGAGCGGCTGCGGCGCGAGGCGGGGCTCGCCATGCGGCTCGACCACCCCAACGTGTGCCGCATCATGCGCCTGGGGGAGTCCGAGGACGGGCTCATCTACCTCGTGATGCCGTTCCTCAAGGGCGAGCTGCTCTCCGACCGCGAAGTGCGCGGCGGTCCCATGGACATCCCGCTCGGCGTCACCCTGCTGCACCAGGTGTGCGCCGGGCTGCATCACGCGCACGAGCTGCAGATCATCCACCGCGACTTGAAGCCCGAGAACATCATGCTCGTCTCCGAGGACGGCGGAGGGGACCGGGCCGTCGTGATGGACTTCGGCCTCGCGAAAGAGCGCCGCGCCGACCCGGCGATCGCCAAGCTCACCGCGACCGGCATCATCCTCGGTACCCCGGAGTTCATGAGCCCGGAGCAGATCCGCGGGAAGCCGCTCGACGCGCGCAGCGACATCTACGCCCTCGGCATCGTGGCGTTCGAGATGTTCACCGGCAAGCTTCCGTTCCAGGGCCGCAACGCCCAGGAAATGATGATCGCGCGCCTGCGGGGCCAGCCGATCCCCATCCGGCGGCTCCGCCCCGACATCCCCCCCGCGGTCGAGCAGGCCCTCACCCGGGCCCTGCAGACGAGCCCCGACGACCGGTTCACCACGGCGCTGGAGTTCGCCCAAGCGCTCGCAGGCTCCGGGGAGGCGCGGCCGGGGGCGGGTGAGCAAGGGTTTTTCGGCAAGCTCAAGGACAAATTCACATGATCGCCCTCCCGCTGCTGGCCGTCCTCGCGATCCAGCAGCCGTCGCCGGTCACCGCCATCCGGGCAGGAACGCTGATCGACGGCACGGGAGGCGCGCCCGTCAAGAACGCGGTAATCCTGGTGCAGGGGGGCCGGATTACGGCCGCCGGCCCCAGCGCGCAGGTGCCGGCCGGCGCCGCGGTGATCGATCTGTCGGGCGAGACCGTCCTGCCGGGCTTCATCGACGCCCACGTGCACCTCGCCGGCCGCACGATCGGCGACGGCGACTGGCAGCACAGCATTCTCACGGAGATGCCGAGCCAGCTGGCCCTGCTCGGCGCGGCGCACGCCCAGCAGACCCTCGAGGCGGGCTTCACGACCGTGCGCGTGGTGGGCACCGCCCACTTCGGCGACATCGCCCTCCGCAACGCCATCAACGCCGGCTGGATTCCGGGGCCGCGCATCGTCGGCGCCGGGATTTCCTTCGGCATCCGCGGCGGCCACTGCGACGAGACCAACGGGCTGCAGCCCGACGCGCTGGGCCACGAGGCGGGCGTGGAGTACGGCGTCGCCAACGGCGTGGAGGAAGTCCGCAACGCCGTGCGCTACGCGGTGAAATACGGCGCCGACGTGATCAAGATCTGCGCGACGGGCGGTGTGCTGTCGCTGACGGACTCGGTGGGCGTGCAGCAGTACACCGAGGAGGAGATGCGCGCGATCGTCGAGGCCGCGGCGCAGCTCGACCGCCGCGTGGCCGCCCACGCGCACGGCACGGCGGGGATCAAGGCCGCCGTGCGCGCGGGCGTCACGTCGATCGAGCACGGGTCCATCCTCGACGCCGAGGCGGTGGCCTTGATGAAGCAGCACGGTACCTGGCTCGTGCCGACGCTGCTGGCCGGATTCACCGTCGAGTCGCTCGCGACCGCCGGGCGCCTGCCGCCGCCGATCGCGGCCAAGGCCCTCGCCGTCGCGCCGCGGCAGCACACGTCGTTCAAGCTGGCGCTCGACGCCGGCGTGAAGATCGCCCTCGGCACCGACGCGGGCGTGATGCGCCACGGCACCAACGCGCGCGAGTTCGGCCTCATGGTGCGGTACGGCATGACGCCGATGCAGGCGATCGTCGCCGGCACGTCGAGCGGCGCCGCACTGCTCGGGCTCGAGCGCGAGGTCGGCACGATCGCCGCCGGCAAGCGGGCCGACCTCGTCGCGGTGCGCGGCGACCCCCTCCAGAACATCCAGATCCTCGAGCGCGTCACCTTCGTGATGAAGGACGGCGCCGTCTTCAAGCGCGACGGTCAGGTGGTCGGCAGGAGCGCCGCCCAGGTCCCGTGAAGCGGTTTCCCGCATTCGATCCACCGGAGTACGTCGACTGGAAGCCCGACCCCGCGCTGGTGCGGGCGTTCCGGGCCGCCGTCGCCGCCGATCCCGACCGCGCCCGCGTCGTCGCGGCGCTCTCGACCGACCGGAAGCTCGAGCTGTACGCCGGCCTGCTCCGCGCGCGGCTGCACGACATTCAGCTGAAGCGCTGGGTCCGCACGGGCGTGATCTCGAAGGCCTGGCTCGGCACCGGCGAGGAAGCCGCCACCATCGGGCCCGTGCATGCGCTCGAGCGCGGCCGGGATGTCGTGGCGCCCATGATCCGCAATGCCGCGGCGTGCTGCGAGATGGGCATGCCCCTCGCCGACATGCTGCGCGCCTATCTGGGCTGCGCCGATTCCCCCAGCCACGGCCGCGACCTGCACGTCGGATCGTTCGTGCACGGCGTGCTGCAGCCGATCTCGCACGTGGGTGACATGGTGCCCGTGATCGCGGGGATCGCGCTCACGTTCAAAATGAGGGGCGAGCAGCGGGTCGCGCTCACCTGGGTGGGTGACGGCTCGACCAAGACCGCCACCGCGCATGAGGGCACGAACTTCGCGGCCGTCCAGAAGCTGCCCGCCATCTACATCATCGAGAACAACCAGGTCGCCCTCGGCACGCGTCTCGAGCAGCACCACCTCCCCGGCGACTTCCGCGAGTGGCCGGCGAGCTACGGTGTCTGGGGCGCGGTGTTCGACGGCAACAACGTGCTCGACGGGTACGCCGCGACCCGGATCGCGGCCGAGCGCTGCCGTGCAGGGCAGGGACCGGCGCTGCTCGTCGCCGAGACGTTCCGCATGGGCGGGCACGCGACCCACGACGAGCGCGAGGCGCGCGACACGCTCCCCGCCGAGCTGTTCGCGCGATGGGGAAAACGGGATCCCATCGGACTGTACGAGGAGTATCTAAAGGAAGAAGGGGAGCCGGCGGCGCGTCTGGCGGAGGTGGAGGCCGCGGTGACGGCGGAGGTGGAGCGGGCCGCCGACGAGGCGATCGCCAGCCGGGAGCGGATGCCGCAAGGAGAGACGGCCCTGGCAGGGGTGTATGCGAACGGGCGGTAAGGGGCGGTCTGGGGCGGTCTTGGGCGGTATGCTGCTCGCGGGCGCGCTCGCGGGGCAGCAGCCGGGGATCGACGTCAAGAGCTACGTGTTCTTCATCACCCTTCCCGATACCGGTCAGGCGATCCGCGGCGATGCGCTGGTGCGCTTCGAGCGCCGCGCCGCGGCGGACAGCGTCCTGGCGCTCGACCTCGTCGGTATGACCGTCGACTCCGTCAACACCGCCGGATCGGCGCGCGGGCCCAAGACCCCCTTCAGCTACGACGGCCGGGTCGTGCGCATCCCCCTGCTGCCCGCCTGGACCGGGACGTTCGGGCTGGTCGTGAGCTATCACGGCGTACCTCGGGACGGGCTGGTCATCGGGACCAACGGCCGGGGACGGCGCGTCGCATTCGCCGACAACTGGCCCGAACGGGCGCGCTTCTGGATCCCGACGGTGGATCGCCCGTCCGACAAGGCGACCGTCATGTTCACGGTGTTTGCGCCGCCCTCGTGGCGCGTCGTGGCCAATGGGAAGGCGTCGGGCCGGGTCTGGACCGAAGCACGACCCATCCCCACGTACACCATGGTGCTCGGCGCCGGCGAGTTCGCCGTGAGTAAGCACCGGCCCGTCATAAGTGGGCGCGACACGATCCCCATCGAGGTGTGGACCTACCCGGAAGACTCGGCGTACGCCGACTCGGTGCCGTTCCGCCGCGCCACCGAGGTCGTCGAGGTGTTGCAGCGGTTGGTCGGGCCGTTTCCGTACGAGAAACTCGCCCACGTGGAGTCGTCCACGCGTTTCGGCGGGATGGAGAACGCGAGCGCCATCTTCTACGCCGAGCAGCCGTATCTCGAGCGGCGCATGAGCGAGGGCGTGATGCGTCACGAGACCGCCCATCAATGGTTCGGCGACGCGGTGACGGAACGCGACTGGCATCACCTCTGGCTGTCCGAGGGCTTTGCGAGTTACTTCGACCTGGTGGCCGGCGCGGCGCTCGACGGTGACTCGGTCCTCAGGGATGGAATGGGCCGCAACGCGGAGCGCTACATGCGCTCGGACGTCGTGGACCGGCCGATCATCGACACGACCGTCGGCGATCCGCTGCAGCTCTTGAACGCGAACAACTACCAGAAGGGCTCCTGGGTGCTGCACATGCTCCGCGGCCTGATCGGCGACTCGACGTTCTTCCGCGGGGTGCGCAGCTACTACCGCGCCTACGGCGACTCGACCGCGCTCAGCGAGGACTTCCAGGAGGTGATGGAGACGGCGGCCGGCGTGGAGTTGGGTTGGTTCTTCCGGCAGTGGCTGCGCCAGCCCGGCCATCCCCAGCTCGACGTCACCTGGCAATACGACGCCGCCTCCGGCCGAGTGCTCGCCGGCATCACCCAGTCCCAAAAGGCCGAGTGGGGTCTGTTCCGGCTCCCGGTCCTGACCCTCGAGTTCCGCGGACCGGATGGAGCGGTGTTGCGCCGCGACATCGCCGTCACCGGCCGGCAGACCTTTCCCCGCTTCGACGTTCCCTTCGCGCCCACGGACGTGCGCGTGGACCCGGGCGGGAAACTCCTGCTCCGGGCGACGGTGACCCGCGCGGCAGGGAACTAAGTCCTTTCGCGGAGGTACCTTCATGCCCCTCACCGCTCGAACCATGCACCAACGCGCCCTCCTCGTCGCGCTCGTAGCGATCGCCTGGGAAGGCAATGCCGTCGCCGGTCAACAGCAGGGGCTCACCGTTCCTGCCGGCTTCCACATCGGCGTGTTCGCCCAGAATCTGAGCGGCGTTCGCTACCTCACGTTGGGCCCCGGCGGCGTGGTGTACGCGTCGCGTCCCGGCGCCGGAGAGATCGTGCGGCTCCCCGACGCGAACCGCGACGGGGTCGCCGACACGGCCGTGACGGTCGCCACGGGGCTCAACCGGCCGTTCGGCATCGCGTTCCGCGGCGACACCATGTTCGTGGCCGAGAACAACGCGGTGGTGCACTTCAATCCGGGGTCGGCGAACAAGATCGTCGACGTACCCAACGTCCCGGGCGGCACCGGCCACTGGACGCGGACGGTCGTGTTCGGACCGGACGGGAAGATGTACGTGAGCGTCGGCTCCTCGTGCAACCTGTGCATCGAAACCGACTCCATGCGGGCGGCCGTCGTGCAGTTCAATCGCGACGGCAGCGCCGGGCGCGTCTTTGCGCGCGGCCTCCGCAATTCCGTCGGGCTCGCGATCAATCCCACGACGGGCGAGCTCTGGGCCACGAACAACGACCGCGACAACCTCGGAGACGATGTCCCACCCGAGCGGATCAACGTCATCAAGGACGGGAAGTACTACGGGTGGCCGCAGTGCTATCTCCCCGGCCAACGGAACCCCGAGTTTGCCGAGGCCGATTGCTCGGCCGTCGAGCCGCCGGCCATCACGTTTCAGGCGCACTCGGCGCCACTCGGCATCGCGTTCTACACGGGGACGGCGTTCGCGCCGGACTACCGCGGCGACGCCTTCGTGGCCTACCACGGGTCGTGGAACCGCACAGTGCCGACCGGCGCGAAAGTGGTGCGGGTGCAGGTCCAGAACGGCCGCCCGGTGGCGATCGACGACTTCGTGACCGGATGGCAGCTCCCCGACGGGTCGCGCTGGGGCCGGCCCGTGAGCCTCGTCATGACCCCCGACGGCGCGCTGCTGATCAGCGACGATATGGGGGGCAAGATCTGGAGGGTGACTTATGAGCGGTAGGATGGAACGATGGAACGTTGGAACGATTGAGCGATGGAGCGGCAGGCTCGCGGCATTCGGCATCGTCGCTATCTGCCTTTCCATCGTTCCATCATTCCATCGTTCCGATATTCACTCCGAGTACGTCAAGTATCTCTCGGGCCGCGACACCATCACCGCCTACCTCGCCTACCCCGAGCGTTCGGCTCCGGCGCCGGCGGTGATCGTGATCCACGAGATCTTCGGGATGTCGGACTTCATCCGGCAGACCACGGAGCAGCTGGCGAAGGACGGTTTTGTCGCGATCGCGCCCGATCTGCTCTCCCGCCGCGGCGGGACGCCGGCGAGCCCGGACAGCGCCCGGCGGGTGATCGCGACCCTCAACCCCGACACGCTCACGCTCGACCTCGACGCGACGGCGGCCTATCTGCGGACCGTCAAGGCGGCACAGGCCAACCGCCTCGGCGTGATCGGGTTCTGCTGGGGTGGGGGACAGAGCTTCCGGTACGCCACGAACAACCCCGCGCTACGGGCCTTCGTGGTGTGTTACGGCCCGGGCCCCGACGCCGCGGCGATCGCGCGGATCAAGGCCAAAGGCCTGGGTGTGTATGCCGAGAACGACGCGCGCATCGACGCAGGGCTGGAGGCCGTCGCGGCCGCCGTCCGGCAGGCGGGCGTGGACTACCGCTACACGGTGTATCCGGGCGTGGGGCACGGGTTCCTGCGCGCCCGCGAAAAGCCGGAAGTCGCCGACAGCGCCTGGGGGGCGGTGGTGCGGTTCTTCCGCGCGCAGCTCGGAACCTGACCGTCAGGGGCGGGGCGCGGACGCGAGATACTCCCGCGCCCGCTCGAGCGCCGCATCGCGCCCCGCGAGGACGTCTTCCACCTTCACGGCGACGGGCAGCTCGGGCGCGATCCCCGTCTGCCCGAACTCGGTCCCGTCGGGAAACGCGTCACGCGTCACCGTGAGCCGCAGCCGCCATCCCCCGGCGAGCGGCAGCAGCAGCGTCTGGCCGGTGCTCCCCGCCGAGGTCTCGCCGACGATCGGCCCGCGGGCGCCATTACGGAAAGCGGCCAACAGGTCTTCGGCTGCGCCGGCGGTCCGCGCCGATGCGAGCAGCGCTACGGGCCCGGCGAAGGTGGGGCGGTCGCGGCGGGGCCGGATCGTGTCGGAGGGCGCCGTGAGCCAGGCGCCGCTCGAATCGGGCGCGTCGGCGCCCCGGTAGGCCGGGCGGTACAGCGGGGTGCGCCAGCGCGAGGTGAGGACGGGCCGCGCGATCAGCCGGGCGAGAATGGCGTAGCCGTTCTCGCGCTCCCCCCCCTCCCCCCCTTCCCCCCCGCTTCGCGTGCCTGCCGTCTCACGCAGATCGAGCACGACTCCCGGCACGTGCGGGGCGTCGCCCAGGACGCGGTCAAAGAGGTGCACCACGTCGGGGCTCGCGAGCGAGTAGACCCGGACCCAGATCGCGCCGTCGGCGAGCGTGTCGGCCTCGAGCGGCGGCGGCTCGAGCGGCCAACGGGCGGTGAGGGCGACGCTCCGCGTCACGCTGGCGCCGCGCTGCCCGCCTCCGGGGAGCCGCAGCTGCAGATGGAGGGCCGTTCCGCGCTCCCCCTCCAGCATCTGCGCCACCGCGCGCTCCCAGCGCGCCTGCGGCGTCGCGGCCGGGACCTCCGCGAGCACCGAATCGCGGATCCACTGGTCCGCGGGGATCCCCTGGACCGCGACGATCTCCGCGAGCCGCTCCGGGCGGGCGACCCGCATCTCGTCGTTCGCCGCGTAGTCCGCGATGAAGGGCCGCCGCTCGATGCAGCGGAGCGCCAGGGGCGGCCGCGCGACGCGGCCCCCGATGGCGAGCGGCGGCAACAGCTCCGCTTGGCCGTCTCCCAGCAGGGCGACCCAGCGCCGCAGCCGGCGGAAGAACTGCACGTCGGAGGGCCGGCCCGCGGCGTACGTGACCGTGGCGGCGAATGCGGAGTCCCAATCGGCGCGGAGGGCGCTCCAGTAGGCGTAGTTGTAGCGGGCTTCGGCCCAGACGCCCGCCGCGACGAGTTGGCGGTCGACGAAGGACAGTTGCTGGGCTGCAAGCGGCGCGGCCAGCGCGACCACCGCCGGGAACCACCACGACAACTGGAGCGTACCGGATGACATGCGGGTAATCTATCTGCTGCTCTTCGTCGCGCCGCAGCTGCTCATCTATCTGTACCTGCGCGAGCGGCTCCCGGACCCGAGTCGCCCCGACCGGGCGCGCTGGGTGCGCTGGGGTCTCGCCGCCGTGTTCGGCGTGATGAATCTGCCGTGGCTCATCATCGCCCGCCGCATGTTGTTCGGGAGTCTGTGGGGGATCGGTCGGGTCCCGTGGATCGCGCCCTGGCTCGCATGGCAGATCATGGGGTGGGTGTTCTGCGGGCTGGTGGCCGTGTACATCGTCGGTCGGGCGGTCTGGCGGACAGGCGGTCGGCTGTTCCAGCGCTTATCCGTCCGCCCGTCCGCCGGTCCGCCAGACCGCCTCCTGTCGCGGCGGCAGTTCCTGGCTCGGGCGACCTACGCCTACGCCGGCGCGGGGCTCGGGCTGTCGGCGCACGGCATCTGGAGCGCCGACCGGTTGCCGCTCGTCACGCAGCGCACGCTGTCGTTCCCCGACCTGCCGCCCCATCTCGACGGACTGCGGATCGCCCACCTGTCCGACGTGCACGCCGGCATCCACATGGAACGGGAGAAGATGGAGGCGATCGTGGCGCTCACGAACCGGCTCCGCCCCGATCTGATCGTGCAAACGGGAGACATGATCGACATCTCCCCGTCGTACATCCCCGATTACGTTCGCGCCTTCCGCGATCTCACGGCGCCGTTCGGCGTGGTGACGGTGCTGGGGAATCACGACCGCTACACGGGAGAGGAAGCGGTGATCCGGGGGGTGCACGACGCGGGCCAGGTGTTCGTGCAGAACGGTGCTCACGTGGTGGAGCGGAACGGCACTCCGCTGGCGCTGGTGGGGATCGACGACCCGCGCAACTGGCGGGCTGACGATCCGCAGAGCACCGACCTCGACGTGGCCCTGCGGCGCACGCCGCCCGAGGCGTTCAAGATCCTGCTCGCGCACCGCCCCGGGGCCTTCGACGGCGCGGCGCCGCGCGGCGTTCCCCTCACCCTGGCCGGCCACATTCACGGCGGGCAGATTTACTTGCCGGTCATCGGCTGGTCGGCGGGACGGCTGATCACGAAGTACGTGATGGGGCACTTCCGTCAGGGATCGAGTCAGCTGTACGTGAGCCGCGGGATCGGCGTCGTGGGCGTCCCGATCCGCGTGTTCGTGCCGCCGGAGATCGTCTTGCTGGAACTGCGGCGGTCAACTGCAAGTGCGGCGGTCGAGGCGGTCGAGGCCGTTCAAGGCGGGTAGGGCAGGGCCCGCGGAGCGACTGCCAGGTCTTTTGTCGCGGAGCGGGCCCTGCCCTACACGCTGACTGCCTCCCAGGCTCCGTCGATCACCAGCCCCACGGCCGCGTCCCCGGGCTTCCATTCCCGGGCCACGATCTTCTCCAACGCATAAATGACCACCGCGAGCCAGACGCCGGCCCAGACGTCCGCTGCCCCGGCGCGAATCGTCCCCTCGGCTTTCCCCTGGGCGATCACGCGCTCCAGCGCGGCGCGAAACTCCCGCGCCGTTTTGCGGCTTTCGTCGTCGAGCACGGGCTCGAGCCGCTCGAGGAACCCGAGCTTCACCACGGTCGGGTCCCGGACGGCGCCCTCCGCCAGCGCCTGCGCGACTCGCGCCAGCTGGGCGTGCGGCTTCTCTGCGGCCTCGGTGTCCTGCACCACCTTGGCGGCCCAGCGCATCGCCGCGCGGTACAGCTCGTTCAGGAGTTGCTGCTTGCTCGGGAAGTGCCGGTAGATCGTCCCTTCGGCCACTCCCGCCTTCTTCGCGATCTGCGCGGTGGTGGTGTCGTGGTAGCCGCGCGTGGCGAACAGCTCGAGGGCAGCGCGGATGAGGCGCTGTCGGGTCAGATCGGCCGTGGGAGCGCGGGCAGAGGAGGGCATCGCGCGCGAATCTAATGGCGTGACCCGGCCGGCGCTGCTAGCTTTCCCGCCCTTCACATTCACCACTCATTCAGAGTCGGAGGCGTTGGCGCGATGCGCATGCTGGTGCTGGGCGCGGGGCTGCAGGGTTCCGCCTGCGCGTACGATCTGCTCCAGCGGCCTGAGGTGGCACGCGTCACGCTCGCCGATCTCGATCCCAAGCGCCGCGCGCCGTTCCTCAAGGCGCAGGCCAGCAAGCGGCTGGCCGTCGCCCGCCTCGACGCCACGCAGGGCGCGCGGCTGCGCCGGCTGCTGCACGGCCACGATGCCGTGCTCAACGCCCTGCCCTACTACTTCAATTATCCGGTCGCGAAGGCGGCCGTGGCGGCAGGCCTGCATTGCGCGGACCTCGGCGGCAACACGGAGATCGTGCAGCGACAGAAGGGGCTCCACGCGGCGGCCTCGAAAAAGGCCGTGTCCGTCGTCCCCGATTGCGGGCTGGCGCCCGGGATGGTCAACATCCTCGCCGCCGAAGGCATCCGCCGGGTCGGTGATGCCGACACCGTGAAGATCTTCGTCGGCGGCCTCCCCCAGCATCCCGAGCCGCCGCTCAACTACCAGATCGTCTACTCTCTCGAGGGCGCCCTCGACTACTACACGACGCCCTCGTGGGTGCTGCGGGACGGCCGCCCGGCCCGTGTCGACGCGCTCACGGAGATCGAACCGGTCGAATTCCCGCCGCCCGTCGGCTTCCTGGAGGCGTTCCACACCGGCGGAGGCATCTCGACGCTGCCGTGGGCCTACGCCGGCAAGGTGCGGACGATGGAGTACAAGACGCTCCGCTATCCCGGGCACGTGGCGATCATGCGGTCGATCCGCGATCTGGGGCTGCTCGATCTGAAGCCGGTCGTCGTGAAGGGCACCAAGGTGGCTCCGCGGGATGCGTTCATCGCCGCGGTGTCGCCCAAGCTGACGAAGCCCGACGGGCGTGACCTCGTGGCCTTGCGGGTGGAGGTGAAGGGACGGAGCGGCCGGCGCGTCGCCTGGCAACTGCTCGACTACTACGACGAAGCGAGCGGCATCAGCGCGATGATGCGCACGACCGGCTATTCCCTGGCGATCACCGGCGTGATGCAGGTGGACGGCCGGATCACTGCGAAGGGCGTGCACACGCCGGACGAAGCGGTGCCGTTCGGGGCGTATGTCGACGAACTCAAGAAGCGGGGAGTGGAGATACGGGAGGTCTCTAAAGGCGACGGAAGGACGGAATGACGGAAGGGGCGTGCGGAGCCACTCGCGCAACCCCTTTCCGTCGTTCCGTCGTTCCGTCGCCGTTCGCTGTTAGTAACTCCACGTCGTTCCGAACAGGAGCTGCGTACCCTCGGAGCCCCGTCCCGCGCCCAGCACGAACAGCGTGTTGCGCACCAGCGCCACCGCGATCTCGCCGCCCCCGCTTCGATGCAGCCCATCGGTCGTGAAGCGCATCTTCTCACCGCGGTCGAATACCCGGCCGACGTCGTAGAACGCCACGACCTTCACTTCAAGCAGCCGCGGCGCCCACAGCACGGCGTAGCGGGCCTCGATCCCGCCGACGAGCTTACCCGGTCCCAGGAATCGCGCGTCGTAGTAGCCGCGGAGCGACCGGTAACCGCCGACCGCGATGAACGGCCCCTCGCTCGACTCCATGGTCATCTGCGCCGCCACGGGCGGCGTTCCCGTCATCCGCTCGGCCCCGACGCGCGCCGCCAGCATCAGCTTCTCGAGCGGATGCGCGTAGACCCGCAGCGCGGCGGTCGTGCGCGTGTAGCCGCGCCCGCTGGCGATCAACGCCTCGGCGAAGACGCCGCGGTGGGGGTCGATCTCCTGGTCCCGCCAGTCGAGCACGACCCCGCCGCGGGCGACGCGATCGCCGAATGGCACCTGCCCGGAGTCGACTACGCCGGCGGCGTGGTCGCTCCGGAACTGGCTCCCCCCCGGGAGCTCGCGGAAATCGGTGCGCTCCAGACCGGCGCCGGCGAGGACGCGCAGCGGACCGACGACGCGGCGCTGCGCGGTGAGACGGGCGACCGTCGAGGTGCGGCTCACGCGGTAGAAGTAGGGACTGGTCGCGGTGACGTTGGCGGGGTCGTACGCGGCGTCGTTGCCCAAGCCGTAGTACCCCAACCGGTTGGCCCGCGCGGCCGTGACCGTCAACCCCAGCCGCCAGCCGTCCCAGTAGGCGGGCGCCTGCGCGTCGACGAGCAGGACGTAGCTGCCCTGGGTGCTCGCGGTGGCGTCCAGGTGGAGGTTGGCGTAGTTCGGCTCGGGGCGCGCGGTGAGGCCCATCGGGGTGTACCAGCCGTAGCGCCCCGCGATCCAGAAGCCGTCGACGGAGCTGTAGTAGGCGTACGGATAGAGTTGCTTCACCCACTGGCGGGGCGCCTCGGCCGTCTCACCCTGCGCGGCGAGCAGCGCGAGTATGAGCCTCAGCGCGCGCGCTCCCGCTCGAACAGGAACGCGGTGTCCCGGAGCTTCGCCTCGGTGCCGTCGTGCGCCGCGTAGCGGCTCGGAAACAGCGACGCCGCACCGAACTCGCCCCGCTTGTTCACGGCATAGAAGGTCAGGTCGAACTTGGGCCGGCCGCGCGCGTCGAGCAGGCGCGCCTCCGTGGCGGCGACGACGCGCTTCAAGGTCTCGAGGCAGGCGTCGGTCGGCTTCATGCCGCGGCGCATGTGCTCCACCGTGAGGAAGCCGCCGCACACCTTGATGTTCGACTCGCCGCGGCCGGTGGAGCCCGCCGCCCCCACGTCGTTGTCGCAGTACTGGCCCGCACCGATGATCGGCGAATCGCCCACGCGCCCGGGGATCTTCCAGGAGAGTCCGCTCGTCGTGGTGACGGACGAGAGGTCGCCCTGCGGCGTCACGGCATCGCAGTTGATCGTCCCGGTGTGCGGAACGGTCATGCGCTCCCCTTCGGGGACGTCGAGAAAATTGTCGTCGGGATTGAGGTTCGCCCGCCAGGCCAGCCAGGCCTGGCGCGAATGCTCGGTGAGGAGGTCCTCTTCCTTGAAGCCGTACGACAGCGCGAACCGCTTCGCCCCTTCCCCCACCAGAAAGATGTGGTTCGTGTACTTGAGGATGAGCTTGGCCACCTCGGAGGGCGTCTTGATGTTCTCGAGACACCCGACCGCCCCGGCGCGCTTGGTGGGGCCGTGCATGCACGAGGCGTCGAGCTGGACCACGCCGTCGGCATTGGGCAGCCCGCCGTAGCCGACGGAATCGTCGTTGGGGTCGAGCTCCTGGATTTTCACACCTTCGATCACGGCGTCGAGCGTATCGGCGCCCTGCAGCAGCAGGTCGAACGCCTTCTGCACCGCCCGCAGCCCGTTGGCGCTGGCTACGGCGACGGGTTTCGCCGCCCACCGGGAGGCCGGGGGCAGGGGCCGCACCGGACGCATGGGGTGGGGGATGCCCAGGGCGGCCGCGGCGGCCAGCCCGCCGGTGGACACCAGAAAATCGCGACGCGAAACCGACTCGGACACGGATGCGCCCCCGAAGATGAGGAACTGCTAGGGTTTTAGCCGCTCGCCCCGCGCCTGTCAACTTGCTTGGCACCGGCCGCGCGTCGTAATCTTCTCTCCCGTGCGCACGTCCGATCGTCGCGTCGTCAGACTCATTCGCCTCTTCGGCGGCGGCGCGGCCGCCATCGGCGCGTACGTGCTCATCGAGATTCTGGTCCGCACGGGCCATCTCGACGCCGAGGCGGTGGCCTTCACGTCCATGGCGCTCGCCCTGACGACGTTCGCGGACGACGTCCGGCGCGGTGTGGACGTGATGTTGCGCGTGCTTCTCGAAGGCACGCCCGCGCCCACGGACGCGCAGGAGGTCGAGATGCTCGAGCACCTGCTGGCGCACGATCCCCCGCCGGAGAAGGAGCCCCTCTGGGCCGTGCGGCTGGCCGAGCTGTACCGGACTCACCTGGGACAGACCGGCCGGGCCGACGCGCTGCTCGACCGCATGCTCGTCAAGTACCCGACCTCCCGGGAGCTGCAGGTTGCCCGCCGCCACTCCTGACCTGTCGCTCGTCATTCCGGTCTACAACGAACGGGAGAACCTCGCGCCGCTCCTCGCCGAGATCGCGGCGGCGCTGCACGGGCGGAGCTACGAGGTGGTGGCCGTGGACGACGGCTCGACCGACGGCTCGTTCGAGACGCTCAAGCGCCTGAAGCGCGATCACCCTCAGCTGCACATTGTGGCGTTCGAGCAGAACGCCGGGCAGACGGCGGCCTTCGCCGCCGGATTCCGTGCGGCGCGGGGACGCGTCGTGGTCACCCTCGACGCCGATCTCCAGAACGACCCGGCCGACGTCCCGAAAGTGGTGGAGGCGCTGGACCGCTCCGGGGCGACCGCGGTGGCCGGATACCGCGCCGCGCGGCGGGACACGGCCTGGAAGCGCGTGCAGAGCCGGATCGCGAACGGCGTGCGCAACTGGCTCAACGGCGAGATCATCCGCGACACGGGCTGCTCCCTCAAGGCGTTCCGCGCCGACGCCGTGCGGGACTTGCCGCTGTTCGGCGGGATGCACCGCTTCTTGCCGACGTTGATCAAGATGCACGGGGGCACGGTGACCGAAGTACCGGTCGGCCACCGGCCGCGGCGCTTCGGCGTCACGAAGTACGGGATGTGGAACCGGGTCTTCCGATCACTCGCGGACGCATTCGCGGTCCGCTGGATGCAGCGGCGCGCCCTGCACTACCGCGTGCGGGAGGAGCTGGAGTGAGCGAAGGCCACGACCTCTGGCTGCGACAGATCGACGCGGAGCTGGACGGCGAGCTGTCCCTGATCGAGCAGGCGGCGCTGGCGAAGCACCTGGCCTCGTGCTCGCACTGCAGCGGTGCGCGGGCCAGCCAGCTGGAGGTGCGCGTCGCCCTGGCGCGCTCCGCGGGCAACGCCCACGCGCGCGTGGTGCCGCGTCCGGCCATCCGCGGTCGCGCCCTCGCGTTCTGGGTCGCGCTCGCGCTGGTCGCCGGTGGCGCGGCCGGATGGCTCGCCCACAGCCGGTGGGGCGGACCGGGCCCGGGCTCGCTCGAGGACGCCCGGGCGGCGATCGCGGTCCCGTAGCGTGCTCGCGGCCGCCGCCTTGCTGCTCGCGCTCCAGGCGCCCGGCACGCGCCTCACCTACCGCGTGGCGGTGGTGGAGCGCATCGGCGCGGAATCGAACGTGCTCGCCAGCGGCTCCGTGAGCGGGGCGCTCGACACCGACCTGCGGTTCGCGCTCCGGACCGATTCCGTCGACATCGAGGCGCTGTTTCAGGTGACCGCCGAGGAAGGGGGGGGCGCCGACACCGTCACCTTGAGCGCCGAGTTCTTCACCAAGCGACGCCTGGGCCGCTCGCGCCGGGGCTTGCCGTTGTGGGAGCAGGACAGCTACCGGCGCGTCGTGCGGCTCGCGTGGAGCGACACGGCCCGGATTCATCCCTTCGGCCGGCCGCGGCCGGACGCGCCGCGGGGCCTGTGGATCGCGCTCGTGCTGGAGCGGGGGTTCGCCGGCGGGGAAGCGCGGCCCGGCGAGGAGCTGCGGCTGGTGGATCCGACGATCGACCTGCGGCTCGAAGCGGTGGTGCGCCCGCGGCGGGCGCGGGTCATCTTCAATCTGGTGCGGGGCGACACGGTGAGCGCCCCGGTAGGGATGGACCTCGTGCCCGACGCCCCGCCGCGCCGGATGCAGCTGGTGCTCGCCGGGCGCCGGACCGCGCTGGAAGTGGGCCTCGCCCGCCCCGAAGCCGCCGCCTCGGCGCGCGACCGGGTTCTGGCGCTCGACGCCGACGTCGTCTGCCTGCGGGTCGGCGCCGCGGGCGCCGCCCTCCCGGTGGGCGTGCTGTGCGGGCGTCTCAACAATGTGGCCCGGCGCCTCCCCCTCTGGGCGGGCGACACCCTCCTCGCGACGTTCGTCTGGCCCAGCGCGCGATGAACCGGCCGCGTCTCGATCCCGCCATCTTTCACCTCCCCGTCGAGAAGATGCGGGAGGGGTACTACTCCGATAAGTACTTCGTCCGCGCCCGCGACCTGCTGCGCACCGACCGCCACCGCCCGCGGGTGACGATGCAGGTATTCGGCAAGGCGCACGCGTACCTCGGCGGCATCGACGAGGCGATCGCGATCCTCAAGCTCTGCACCGAGCGCTGGGACGAGCTCGTCGTGCACGCGCTGTACGACGGCGACGCGATCGAGCCGTGGGAGACAGTCCTCCTCATCGAGGGGCCGTACGATGCGTTCGCGGTGCTCGAGACGCTGTACCTCGGCGTGCTCGCCCGCCGCACCCGAGTGGGGACCAACACGCGGCGCGTCGTCGAAGCGGCGCGGCCCAAGGAAGTCATGTTCTTCCCGGCGCGCCACGACCACTGGCTGGTGCAGACCGGCGACGGCTATGCCGCCCACATCGCGGGCGCGATCGGCGTCTCCACCGATGCCCAGGCGTCGTGGTGGGGCTCGGAGGGGATCGGGACGGTGCCGCACGCCCTGATCGCCGCGTACGGCGGCGACACCGTGCTCGCCTCCCGGAAATTCGCCGACCAGATGGACCCCCGGATCCGCCTGATCACGCTGGTGGATTTCGAGAACGACTGCGTGGGCACCTCCCTCAAGGTGGCGCGGGCGCTGGGCGACCGGCTGTACGGCGTGCGGCTCGACACCTCCGAGACCCTGGTGGACCTGTCGGTCATTCCGCAGATGGGGACCTTCAAGCCGACGGGTGTGAACCCGCAGCTCGTGCGGAACGTGCGCCGGGCGCTGGACGGGGAGGGGTACGACCACGTGCGCATCGTGGTCTCGGGCGGCTTCACCGTGGAGAAGATCCGCCAGTTCGAGGAGGAGGGAGTCCCGGTGGACGCGTACGGCGTGGGGTCGAGCCTGTTCCAGGGCCGGTACGACTTCACGGCCGACGTAGTCATGGTGGACGGGAAGCCGTGCGCCAAGGTCGGGCGGGCGTATCGGCCCAACCCGCGGCTGGAACGGGTGACGTAGGGGCACGGCATGCCGTGCCCCTACTTGCGGCGGTGGTGGGTCTGTATATTATTCCGTCAGAATGAATAATCATGCATCGGTACCCGTGGGCGTCCTCGGGGCCTCCGGGTATGTCGGGCAGGAGCTCTTGCGGCTCCTGGCCCGGCATCCGGGGGCCTCCATCGCCTTCGCGACGGCGGAGTCGGCCGCCGGTGAATCCGTCGAAGGGCACCGGCTCATCAAGGCCGACGACGCGCGGTTCACTCAGGCCGAGATCGTCCTCTCCGCGTTGCCGCACGGCGTCTCCGCGCGCTACGTGCACGAGGCGCGCGCCGCCGGCAAGCGCGCGGTGGACCTGTCCGCCGACTTCCGGCTCTCGCCCGACGCGGTATACGGGCTCACCGAGTACACCCGGCCCCGCCTGCCCGGGGCGGACCTGGTCGCGAACCCCGGCTGCTACCCGACCGCGGCGCTCCTCGCCTTGATTCCCCTGGCCCAGCGGGGGCTGATCGATCCGTCGCGCGAGATCATCATCGACGCCGCGTCGGGCGTGACGGGCGCCGGCCGGAACCCGAAGCGGGAGCTGCTGTTCGGCGAAGTCGCCGAGGACTTCCGCGCGTACGCGATCGGCAACACGCACCGCCACCTCGCCGAGCTGAGACAGTCGCTGGCGCGCGAGGGCGGTTTCACGGGCGACCTCGTGTTCACGCCGCATCTCCTGCCCGTCAAGCGCGGGATCCTCGAGACGATTCATGTGCCGCTGACGCGCGTGCTCGACCAGCTCACCGCCGAGGAGCTGTACGACGCCGCCTATCGCGGCGAGCCGTGCGTGCAGGTGCTGAAGGGCGCGCTCCCGTCGCTCAAGGACGTCGTGCACCGCAATCGCGTGGCGCTCGGCGTGGCCCAGGTCGCCGAGGTGCGCCGGCCGCGGCTCACGGTGATCGCCGCGATCGACAACCTCGTAAAGGGAGCGGCGGGGCAGGCGGTGCAGACCATGAACGTGATGCTGGGGCTGCCGGAAACGGCGGGATTGGCATGCTAGGCGTCCGCGTCGTCAAGATCGGCGGCAACGAGCTCGACCGCCCCTCCTGGGTGGCCGCTTGCGCGCGCGCACTCAAACGCGCCGAGCCGGTCGTCGTCGTGCACGGCGGCGGCCAGGCGGTGAGCGCCCTGTCGCGCCGCCTGAACCTCCCCGTCGAGAGGCGCGACGGCCTGCGGGTCACCTCGCCCGAGATCGCCGAGGTCGTGGAAATGGTCCTCGCGGGCCCGATGAACCGACTGCTCGTCGGAGCGCTGCGCGCCGCGGGGCTCGACGCCATCGGGCTGTGCGGCGTGGACGGCGGCCTCCTCACGGCGCGGCCGATCGCCGGCGCGCTGGGCCAGGTCGGAGAAATCGCCGAGGTGCGCGCGTCGCTGCTCCAGAGCCTGCTGCTCGCCCGCCTGACGCCCGTCGTGGCCCCCGTGGCCCCCGTGGCCCCCGTGGCCCCGCTGGCGCCCGCGGCCGGGAGCATGGGCGTGCCCCTGAACGTCAACGCCGATCACGCGGCGGCCGCGGTGGCGGCGGCCCTCAGGGCGGAGGAGCTGTTGTTCGTCTCCGACGTCCCCGGCGTCGAGGCCGCGGGCGTCGTGCAGCCGACCGTCGCCGTCGCGGAGATCGAATCGATGATCGAGGCCGGCATCGCGACCGACGGCATGGCCGCCAAGCTCCGCGCAGCAGCCTCCGCGCTCCGGGCGGGTGTCCGGGCCGTCCGGATCGGTGATCTCGACATGTTCGAGAGCGCCACCGCGGGCACCCGCCTCCTCGCCGCAGCCGCGCAGCCGGCATGACCGCCGTCCAGTCCGACGCCTCGGCGCTGCTGGGCGTTTACGCCCGCGTCGGCCCCCTGTTCGTCGCGGGCGAGGGCTCGGAGCTCGTGGCGGAGGATGGGACCCGCTACCTCGACTTCGCCGCCGGCATCGCCGTCAACGCCCTGGGCTACAACCACCCCGTGATTCGCGAGGCGGTGAGCAGGGCGCTCGATACCGGGCTCGTCCACGTCTCGAACCTCTACCGCACCGAGCCCGGCGAGCGGCTGGCCGCCGAGCTCGTGGCGCGGGCCTTCAAGCACGGCCAAGCCTTCTTCTGCAACTCGGGCGCCGAAGCGAACGAGGGCGCCTTCAAGTTCGCCCGCAAGTGGTCGAAGCAGACGGACATCGTCGCATTCAGCGGATCGTTTCACGGCCGGCTCTTCGCCTCGCTCGCCGCCACCGACCGCCCCGACTACCGCCGGCCGTTCGAGCCCCTGCTCGCCGGTGTGCAGATCGTGCCGCTCGAGGATCGCGAAGCGACCGCCCGCGCCGTCACCGGCCGCACCGCCGCGGTGATCGTCGAGCCCCTCCAGGGCGAGGGCGGCGTCCGGCCGGTCGCGCCCGCGTTCCTGGCGTTCTTGCGCGACCTGTGCGATGAGCGGGGGGCGGCGCTCATCTTCGACGAGGTGCAGTGCGGCCTCGGGCGGACGGGAACGCTGTTCGCATACGAGCAGACCGGTGTGACGCCCGACATGGTGACGCTGGCGAAGCCGCTCGCCGGGGGGCTGCCGATGGGCGCGGTGCTCGTGAGCAACCGGATCGCGGCGGCGCTCGCGCCCGGAGACCACGCCACCACGTTCGGCGGCGGGCCGCTGGTCGCGACCGTCGCGCTCGACGTGGTGCGCACGATTGCGGACCCGGACTTCCTCGCCGGCGTGCGGGCCAAGGGGGCCTGGCTCGGCGCGCGCCTGGCGGCCCTCGTGCCACGGACGCCTCGCGTGCGCCAGGTGCGGGGCAAGGGCCTGATGTGGGGAATCGAGCTGGGTGAGCCGGCGACCCGGTTCGTGACCGCGGCTCGCGAGCGGCGCCTGCTGGTACTGACGGCCGGCCCCAATGTGATCCGGATCGTCCCGCCGCTGACCGTGACGCGGGACGAGCTGGACCGCGGAGCCGCGATCCTGGCGGAGGTGCTTGCATGAGCGTGATGCCACTCCCCAGGCGGGAGCAGGGAGAAGGGAGAAGTACGCTCACTGCATCGGAGAGTCCTTCTCCCGTCTCCCTTCTCCCTGTCGTGCGGGCCGCCACCCTGGCGGATGTGGCATCCATGGAAGTGCTGATGGCGCCGTTCGTGGCGACGGGCGACCTCCTCCCGCGCTCCAACTACGACCTGTGCCGGCACATCAAGGAGTACGTCGTCGCGGAGGCGTCGGACGGGGGGATCGTCGGGACGGTATCCCTCAAGGTCTATAGTGCCGCCCTCGCCGAGCTGGCCGCGCTCGCCGTGCGCGACGATCAGCAGGGGCGGGGGGTGGGGCGGGCGCTGGTGGAGGCGGCCCTGGCCGACGCGCGGGCCCTGGGCCTGGCGGAGGTGTTCGCCCTTACGCGCAAGCCGGTGTTCTTCCTGCGACTCGGCTTCCGGACGGCGGAGAAGGAGCAGTTCCCCCTGAAGGTGTGGGCCGATTGCGCGAGGTGCCCGCGGCAGGACGCGTGTGATGAAGTGGCAGTAGCGCTCAAGCTTCAATAGACACGCCCCGCCTGTTGACACCCTGCTGTTTGCCCGGAGAGATTCCTCTGCTCGCAATCTCGCAAGGAATAGGCTCATGGCCCGGGTCATCTTCTGGGACGTCGATACTCAGTACGACTTCATGAAGGCGGACGGCAAGCTGTACGTGCCCGACGCCGAGCAGATCATTCCGAACCTCAAGAAGCTGACCGATTACGCGCACGGGCACGGCATCCGCGTCGTGGCGAGCGCGGACGACCACGTCCGGGAGCACCCAGAGATCTCGGACCGCCCCGACTGGAAGACCACGTTCCCGCCGCACTGCCTGCGCGGCACGCCGGGCCAGAGAAAGATTCCTGAGACGGCGCTGCGGGACGCGTTGGTGATCGAACCGGAGCCGCAGGACCCGAAGGCCCTGACGGATCGGCTCCGCGCGCACCGGGGCGACATCCTGTTCCACAAGCACCGGTTCGACGTGTTCACCAATGCCAATGTCCTGCCGGTGCTGGACGTGCTCGATCCCCATGACGTCGTGCTCTATGGCGTCGCCCTCGACGTGTGCGATAAGTACGCAATCGAGGGTCTGCTCGAGCACCGCCCCCAGGCCCGGCTGTTCGCGGTCGTCGATGCCATGAAGCCGATCGACCGGGACGTCGCCGAGCACGTGTTGAAGGAGTGGGGTGAAGAAGGCGTGCGCCTCGTCAAAACCAGCGAAGTGGTCGTCGGCGGGCTGGTCGAGGAGTTGGCGCGGGCCACGGCATGACCGAGGCTCCCGCGTTCGGGAAGTTCTTCCTCCCCGGTCCCACCGACGTCCATCCCGAAGTGCTGGCGGCGATGCAGCGGCCGATGGTCGGGCACCGCTCATCGGCGATGGAGCAGCTGCTCCAGGGCCTCGCGCCCAAGCTGGGCGCGTTGGCCCGCACCGCCCGGCCTGTGCTCGTCGGTACGAACTCCGCGACCGGGTTCATGGAGATGGCGGTCCGCAACGGCGTGCGCCGCCGGGCCCTGTCCCTGGTCAATGGCGCGTTCAGCGAGCGGTTCGCCGCGATCGTCGGCGCCGCCGGCAAAGAGTGCATCCGCCTCGACGTCCCGCTCGGCGGCGCCGTGGAGCCGGACATGCTGCGCGACGCGCTGCGCCGTACCCCCGTGGACGCCGTCACCTGCGTGCACTCGGAGACTTCCACCGGCGTGCTGCAGGACGTCGCCGGATTCGCCCAGGTGGTGCGGGAGTTCGACGACGTGCTCCTGCTCGTCGACACCGTCACGTCCATGGCGGGCTCGCCGGTCGAGACCGACACCTGGGGCCTCGATTTCACCTTCACCGGCTCGCAGAAGGCGCTGGCGCTCCCCCCCGGTCTCGCGCTCGGCGTCGCTTCCGAGCGGATGGTCGAGCGCGCCAAAACGCTCGAGGGCCGCGGGCTCTACTTCGATCTGGTCAGCTTCATGGAGGTGGCGGCGAAGTTCCACCCCACCAACACCCCGGCGATCTCGCTGCTCTACGCCCTGGAGGCGCAGATGGCCCGCATCGAGCGCGAGGGCGGCGTGGAGGCGCGGTGGCGGCGGCACGACGCAATGCGCCGCGCGGTCGAGTCGTGGAGCGCCGACCGCGAAATTGCCTTCCTGCCACGAGAAGGGCGCCGCAGCTGGACCGTCTCCTGCCTCCGGCTCCCGGAAGGCAAACGGGCCAAGGACGTGGTGGGGTTCCTGAAGCAGCGGGGCTGGACGATCGGGGCGGGGTACGGGTCGCTCAAGGATTCCACGATTCGCATCGGCCACATGGGCGATCACACGGTCGCCGGCTTGAGCGAGCTGCTCCCGCTCGTCGCCGAGGCGCTGCGGTGACTTGGCGCGTCGTCATCGGCGACAAGGTCGCGCGCAGCGGCCTCGACCTCCTCGCGGCGACGCCCGAGGTCGAGCTGGTGAGCGTCGCCGGGAAGCCACGCGAGGAGCTGGAGCGGGCGCTCGCGGGAGCCCACGCGCTGATCGTGCGGAGCGAGACCCGGGTCACGGCGGACCTCCTGGCGCGGGCGCCGAACCTGCGCGTGGTCGCGCGCGCGGGCACGGGTGTGGACACGATCGACGTGCACGCCGCGACGCGGCGCGGCATCGCCGTGATGAACGCCCCCGGCGCGAACACGGTGAGCGCCGGCGAGCACGCGATGGGCCTGCTGCTCGCGCTCGTGCGCCGCATTCCCGAGGCAGCGGCCGCGATGCGGCAGGGCGAATGGGACCGCAAGCGGTTCGAGGGGACGGAGCTGCGCGGCAAGACGATGGGGGTGGTGGGGCTGGGCCGGATCGGCGGGCACGTCGCCCAGCTGGCGCGCGCCTTCGGCATGCACGTCGTGGCGCACGATCCGTATCTCCTCCCCGAGCGGGCCACGGAGCTGCAGGTGAAGCTCCTGTCGCTGGACGATCTGCTGCGGACGGCGGACGTGGTGACGTTGCACGTCGCGCTCACGGACGAGACCCGCCATCTGATCAACGCCGAGCGGCTGCGGCTGATGAAGCCGACCGCGGTGCTGATCAATACCGCGCGTGGCGAGCTGGTGGACGATGCCGCGCTCGCGGCGGCCGTGCGGGAAAAGCGCCTGGGCGGGGCCGCGATCGACGTCTTCGCGGTGGAGCCGCTGCCCGCTGATTCGCCGCTCCGCGGGCTCGACCGCGTGTTGTTGACGCCGCACCTCGCGGCGTCCACGGCCGAGGCGCAGGAGCGCGTCGCCGTGGAGATCTGCGCCGCGGTGCGCGACGCGCTCCTGGCGGGGGATCTCTCGTTCGCGATCAACGTCCCCGGCATCGGCGGCGACGCCCTCAAACGGCTCGCGCCGTTGCTCGACCTGGCGCGGCGGCTGGGCCGGCTCGCCCTCGCGCTGGCCGACGGGCCCGTCACGGCGGTGGAGGTGGCCTACGGCGGCAAGGACGAGGTGGCGCCGCGGCCCGCCCTGATGTCGGCGCTCGAGGGGCTGCTCGCCGCGATGGACGCCGGTCCGGTGAGCCTCGTGAACGCCCAGGTGCTGGCCGAGGAAAAAGGGATCCGCTTGGGCCGGAAGACGGGGGCGCCGGAGCCCGGCTTCGAGACGTCGGTCGGGGTGAAAGTGGACACGCCGCGCGGCCGGGTGCGGGTCGCGGGCGCGCTCGTGGGGAACAGCCACGGCCGCGTGGTCCGCATCGACGACTACCACGTGGATGTGGCGCCCGAGGGCTGGATGCTCGTCATCCGGAACCGCGACGTGCCCGGCGTGATCGGGCGGGTGGGGACGGTGTTGGGTGGGGCGGGGATCAACATCGCGAGCTACCACCAGGCCCGCCGCTCGACCCCGGGGGACGACGCCCTGGCCGCGATCAACGTGGACCAGGCGCTCACCAACGGCGTGCTGGAGGAGTTGCAGCGCCTGCCCGACGTGCAGGAGGTGCGGCTGGCGTTTTTCGGGGACTAGTCTATCGAAGCACCCCCGGCGAGCACCCCATCGGCCTGCTGCGTCAGCGGCGGGGGCAGCGTCTAGCGGCTCCAGGTTTTCAGCGGTATGCTGCGCCTTGCCATGTCCCATCCTCAGTCATCGCCGCACCAGCCCGAATGGCTGGCGGGGATCAGCGAGGGGAGCGTCGCGGCCTTCGAAGGCGTGTTCCGGAAGTACTTCACGAGGCTTTGCGCAGTAGCGTACGCATACGTCGGGTCGCCCGAGGCGAAGTTCCGGCGCGATAGCACGCCGTGATGTTGCGCACCGTGTTGCCGCATGCCTCCCGCGTGGTGATGCCGGCGGCGGCGAGCAGGCGCAGCAGCGCGGGGGTCTCGTCCAGCTTGAGATAGTAGATCTGCGCGTCTTCCCGGGTCGTGAAATGGACGAAGCCTGAGCCGAAGCGCTCCGCTGCCTCCGCGAGGCAGGTCAGTTGGTCGGCCGAGAGAATGCCTCCCGGGATCTTGATGCGCTGCATCTGCACGCCTTCCTGCCGCTGCGCGTACGTTCCGAACTGCAGCCGCAGCTTCTGCATCTTGACCTCGCCCAGCTCGCCGCGGCGGAATTTCGCGATCTGCCTCTCGTACTCGTCCAGCTCGGCGGCGATCGCAGTCGGCAGCCGATCGGCGATCATCGCGGCGCTCCCTCGGTGGCGGCGCCCTCGAGAGCGCCCGGTTGCTCCGGCCGGCCCGCGAGAGTCTCCCGCACATGCACCACCGCTCCCACGATCAGTGTGGCGGGAGGCTCGAGGCCGGTGTCGCGTGCGAGTCGCGCGATCGTCCCGATCGTCCCCACGATCGTCCGCTCGTCCGGCAGCGTGGCGCTCGCGACGACCGCCGCAGGCCGCGCGGCCGGCATGCCGTGCGCCAGAAGCCGATCGGCAATGCCGGACAGCGCGCGAACGCCCATCAGAAACACCAGCGTCGGGATACGGGCCAGGGCTTCCCAGTCCAGGTCCGACGGGCCGTCGCACTCGTGTCCGGCTACGACGGCGAACGCCGAGCCGTGGCGCCGGTGCGTGACGGGGATGCCAGCCGCGCCGGGGGCTGCGACGGCGGACGTCACGCCCGGGATGACCTGGAACGGGACGCCGGCGGCGCGCAGCGCTTCGCCCTCCTCGGCCCCCCGGCCGAACACGTACGGGTCGCCGCCCTTCAGCCGCACGACGGTCCGGCCGGCGCGTGCGCGGGCGATGAGCAGGGCGTTGATGTCCTCTTGCTCGACCAGATGTCGCGGCGTTCCCGGCTGGCCGGACCGTTTGCCTACGAACACGCGCTCCGCCCAGGGCGGTGCGCGGTCCACCAGATCCTGATGCACGAGCCGGTCATACACGACGAGGTCGGCCGTCCCCAGTACCTCGAGCCCGCGGACCGTGATGAGGTCCGGATCTCCTGGGCCCGCGCCGACGATGTAGACGGCGCCGGGCAGCGGGCCCCCCGGTTCGCCGGCGCCCGCGGCGTCGATCAGCTGCGCGACGCGCCGCTCGGCGCCGTCGCGGTCGCCGCGCCGCAGCAGCTCGACGACGTTCGAGTCGACGATGCGGTACCACAGCTCGAGCCGGGCGCGCGGATCGGGCACGCGGGCCGCGACCGCCGGGCGGAGCGCTCCCAGCATCTCCGCGAACGCGGCGTATTCCGGGCCGATGGCCCGCCCGATGCGCTCGCGCAGCCGTACCGCGAGCGCCGGGCTCTTGCCCGCGGTCGAAACGGCGACCGTGACGTCGCCGCGCCGGTGCACCGAGGGCGCGATGAAGCTGCAGTGGGGCAGGTCGTCCACGGCGTTGAGCAGGATGCCCCGCTGCTCCGCCTCGGCCCACACGGCCTCGTTCACGGCGCCATCGTCGGTTGCGGCGATGGCGAGGAACGCCCCCGCCAAGTCGCCCGGTCGATAGGGGCGCTCGCGCAGCTCCACGTCGCCCTGGTGCGCGAGATCGCGCAACCGCAACGTCACCGCGGGGCTCACCATGGTCACGCGCGCGCCGGCTGCGATGAGGCCCAGCACCTTCTGCTCGGCGATGGCACCTCCGCCGACGACGACGGTGCGGCGGCCTCGCAGGTCGAGAAAGGCCGGGTAGAACGTCATCGGTTGTACACGTCCCACCAGTGCCGCTCCTGATCCTGGCGCCGCTGCTCCAAGTACCACTGCCACCGCTCCCGCACGCTGCGGAGCAGCCGGTCGACCACTGCGCGGAGGCGCTTCACGCGACGGTCTCCTTGCTTCGTAGGCCGTCTGCCAGCACCTGCGCGACCTCCGGCCTGCTGAACTCCGGTGGCGGCAGCGTGCCGCCACGCAACAGCTCCCGCACCCGCGTTCCGGAGAGCGTGACGCGGGCGTCCCCGTCGTGAGGGCACGTCTTGGGCGACGCCATCGCGCCGCAGCGCTGACAGTAGAACGTGTGTTCGAATCGCAGGGGCTCGATCCCCAGCTCGCCGGGTGTGAACCTCTCGAAGATCCGCTGGGCGTCGTGTGGTCCGTAGTAGCTACCCACGCCGGCGTGATCCCGTCCGACGATGAAATGGGTGCAGCCGTAGTTCTTGCGGACCAGGGCATGAAACAGGGCTTCGCGCGGTCCCGCGTACCGCATCGCCGCCGGGAATGCGGCGAGCAGCACGCGGTCGCGCGGGTAGTACGCGTCGAGCAGTGTCCGGTAGCTGTGCACGCGCACGCCGGCGGGGATGTCGTCGTCCTTGGTCTCGCCGACGAGCGGGTGGAGCAGCAGCCCGTCCACGATTTCGAGCGCCGCCTTCTGGATGTACTCGTGTGCCCGGTGCACGGGATTCCGCGTCTGGAACCCGACCACGCGGCGCCAACCGCGCTCGGCGAAGACGCGCCGCGTGTCGGCGGGGTCGAGGGCGAGGTCGGGGAACGGGGGCGGTGCGCGCCGCAGCAGCCAGACGTCGCCGCCGACGATGAGGTCGCCCTGGGTCTCCAGCTCCGCCACGCCCGGGTGCTCCATGTCCGTGGTGCCGAACACGAGGCGCGCCTCGTCGCGCTTGGGATAGGTGTACACATCGGTCACCCGCAGCAGGCCGACGATCGTCCCGTCGGCCGCTGTGAGCGCCACTTCACCGCCGACGGCCGGCCGCGCGGCCACGCGCAGCGTGATCGGCAGCGACCATGGCACGCCGTCGGCGAGACGCATCTCCTCGAGCACGCTCTCGTACACAGGCCGGTCCATGAAGCCGGTGAGGGGGCTGTAGGCGCCCGTCGCGATCAACTCGAGGTCCGCGAGCCGGCGCGCATCGAGCGTGAGCGCCGGG
>DASYRJ010000120.1:0-6467 GCA_036004525.1 Gemmatimonadales bacterium
CGTCTGCCAGCACCTGCGCGACCTCCGGCCTGCTGAACTCCGGTGGCGGCAGCGTGCCGCCACGCAACAGCTCCCGCACCCGCGTTCCGGAGAGCGTCACGCGGGCATCCCCATCGTGAGGGCACGTCTTGGGCGACGCCATCGCGCCGCAGCGCCGGCAGTAGAACGTGTGCTCGAAGCTCAGCGGCTCGATCCCCAGCTCGCCGGGCGCGAACCGCTCGAAGATCCGCTGCGCGTCGTAGGGCCCGTAGTAGCCGCCCACGCCGGCGTGATCCCGTCCGACGATGAAATGGGTACAGCCGTAGTTCTTGCGCACCAGCGCGTGAAACAAGGCTTCGCGGGGTCCCGCGTACCGCATCGCGGCCGGAAACGCTGCGAGCAACACGCGGTCGCGCGGGTAGTACGCGTCGAGCAGCGCCCGGTAGCTGCGCACGCGCACGCCGGCGGGGATGTCGTCGTCCTTGGTCTCGCCGACGAGCGGGTGAAGCAGCAGCCCGTCCACGATTTCGAGCGCCGCCTTCTGGATGTACTCGTGGGCGCGGTGCACGGGATTCCGCGTCTGGAACCCGACCACGCGGCGCCAACCGCGCTCGGCGAAGACGCGCCGCGTGTCGGCGGCGTCGAGGGCGAGGTCGGGGAACGGGGACGGCGCGCGCCGCAGCAGCCAGACGTCGCCGCCGACGATGAGGTCGCCCTGGGTCGCCAGCTCCGCCACACCCGGGTGCTCCGGGTCGGTGGTGCCGAACACGAGCCGCGCCTCGTCGCGCTTGGGATAGGTGTACAGATCGGTCACCTGGAGCAGGCCGACAATGGTCCCGTCGGCCGCCGTGAGCGCCACCTCGCCGTCGAGCGCCGGCCGCGCGGCGACGCGCAGGGTGATCGGCAGCGACCACGGCAGGCCGTCGGCCAGGCGCATTTCCTGGAGCACGCGCTCGTACACGGCCCGGCCCATGAAGCCCGTGAGGGGGCTGTAGCCGCCCGTCGCGATCAACTCGAGGTCCGCGAGCCGGCGCGCATCGAGCGTGAGCGCCGGGAGAGACTCGGCCCGCCGGAGCGCGTCGCGGCGCGCGGCGTCGTCGCCGATCACCCGGTGCACCAGCGTGCCGCCATGCGGCGCGATCGTCGTCATGACGCCTCGTGCTTGAGGGTGAACGTGTGGAGCCCACACTCGGTCTTCCCCGTGCCGCTCCAACGCCCGGCACGCTCGGACTCGCCGGGCCGCGTGGGGCGCGTGCACGGCCAGCAGCCGATGCTGGTGTAGCCGCGGTCGAGCAGCGGGTGATGCGGCACGTCGTGCTGGCGCAGGTAGCGCGACACGTCGTCTCGCGTCCAGCTCGCCAGCGGGTACACCTTCACGATCGGGCGCCCCTCCACGTCGTGATACTCGAGCAGCTCAACGCCCGCGCGCGTCTCGGATTGATCCCGGCGCACGGCGCTGATCCAAGCGTCGAAGTCCGCGAGCGCGCGCGCGAGCGGCTCCACCTTGCGAATCCGGCAGCATTCGTCGGGATCGGTCTGGTAGAGTGGCCCCGGGTCCGTGAGCGGGTGCAGGTCGAGCAGATTAAGGCCGTACTGTGCCGCGAATTCCCGCCTGAACGTGAGCGTCTCGGGAAAGTGGAACCCCGTGTCGAGGAACAAGACCGGCACCGAGCGGTCGATGCGGCTGAGCATGTGTGCCAGGACGACTCCGCCTCCGCCAAAGCTCACCGTGAGCGCGGTACGTCCCGGGAACGTCGCGAGCGTCCAGGACAGGACGGCCTCAGGGCCGGCCCCGCGGAGCCGGGCGGCGCGCTGGCGGACGTCGGCAGCGCTAGGCATCGGGTGGGCGCTTCACGTAGCCGAGCTCGAGCAGCCGATCGATCACGCGGGCCGCGCTGTCCGGAACGGTCTCGCGCTCGGTATCCACGACGAGCTCGGGCGTGAGCGGCTCCTCGTAGGGATCGGAAACCCCCGTGAATTGCGACACCGCGCCAGCCAGGGCCCGGCGGTATAAACCCTTGGTATCGCGGCGGATGCACTCGTCGAGCGAGGCGCGGACGAACACCTCGACAAAGTGGCCGATGTCGCGGCGGACCTCGTCGCGTACGGCGCGGTACGGCGAAATGGCGGCGGTGATAACCGCGACGCCGTGGCGCGTGAGCAGCTTCGCGACGTAGCCGATGCGCCGGATGTTGGTGTCGCGGTCCTCGCGGGAGAAGCCGAGTCCCTTGGAGAGGTTTTGGCGCACCTCGTCGCCGTCGAGGACTTCGACGCGGAGGCCGCGGCGGCGGAGCTCTTCGCCCACCGCGGCAGCGAGCGTCGACTTGCCCGCCCCCGACAACCCGGTGAACCAAAGCGTGAAGCCCTGCGCTTGGGCGATGCGTACGTCGCGCAACAGACCGGCATGAGCCATCTCTCGAACCTCCGAGGGGGAAAACGAATCGGGCCCGCCTCCCGACTGCGGGAAGCGGGCCCGACGATGTGCGTGGTGCGTCAGCGACCGACGACTAAGGCGACGACACAGCTCCGCAACCGCGTCCGCTCCCCCGGGAGCGAGCACACATCGAACGCGGCTGACAACATGCCGTGCGGACGCGAGTCATAATGGGCAAGCTTAGTGAGAGGGTCGGCGACCGTCAACCCACCCCCTACCTGTTGAGTCCCGACAGCGCCCACCGCATATTGCCTCCATGCGGGTGTTTTCATTCAACGGAAACCCGACCAAGCCGTCGGGTTTTTTGGCTTTTCGGGGGTGCGCCCTGGCGCAGATACAACGATGAGCCGGCCGTTGCGCGCCGGGATCCTCGGCGCCACGGGGGCCGTGGGGCAACGGTTGGTCCAGATGCTGGAGCGCCACGCGTGGTTCACGGTGACGGCGGTGGCGGCGTCCGACCGCTCGCAGGGGAAGCCGTACCACGAGGCGTGCGCGTGGCGCTTGCAGGGGGAGATGCCGGAGGCGGTGCGGGGGCTGCCGGTGCGGCCCCCCGAGCCGCCGCTCGATTGCGATTTCGTGTTTTCGAGCCTGCCGGCCGACATCGCCCGTGACGTGGAAGGTGGCTTTGCCGGCGCCGGCTATCCCGTCATCAGCAACTCGGCGGCCTACCGGATGGACGCCGAAGTGCCGCTCCTCATCCCCGAGGTGAACCCGGAGCATCTCGGATTGCTCGACGGCGCGCCGCGTCGGGGGCGGGGGTTCATCCTTACGAACCCGAACTGCTCGACGATCATGCTCGCTCTCGTGCTCGCCCCACTCGTGAGGGCGTTCGGCGTCGAGGCCGTCGTGGTGACGACGCTCCAGGCGCTGTCGGGCGCCGGGTATCCTGGCGTCGCGTCGCTCGACATCACGGACAACGTCGTACCCTACATCCCCAACGAGGAAGAAAAGCTCGAGCGCGAGACCGGAAAGATTCTGGGGAATTTGGACGGCGGCCGGATTGCACCCGCCGCGTTCCCCGTCAGCGCGCAGTGCCACCGGGTGAACGTCGTGGACGGCCACTTGGCGGCCGTACGCGTGAAACTGGCGCGTCCGGCGGAGCCTGCCGAGATCGCCGAGGTGATGACCGCGTTCACCGGAGTTCCGCAAGCGCTCGGCCTGCCCACGGCGCCGGCGCGGCCGATCATCGTGCGGAGCGAGCCCGACCGCCCGCAGCCGCGGCTCGATCGCGACGCGGGAGGCGGGATGAGCGTCACCGTCGGCCGCATCGCGGTCGACCGTGTGCTCGGCAGCCGCTTTGTGGCGCTCAGCCACAACACCATCCGCGGGGCAGCGGGGGCGGCGATCCTCAACGCGGAGCTGCTCGTCAAGCGGGGACTGTTGAAGGACTGAACCGCTCTTGCGACTCCGTCGGCCGGGGGGCAACGTTCGTACCTTCACCCGCTTCGGCGCCCATGTCGCAGCCTTTCGCTTCCGAGGAGCCCTTTCCCCTGCTCAGCTCGTCGTTCGACGAGCTCGTACGCGCGCACTACGGGCGGCTCTGCAACTTCGCGTATCGCTTCGTCCATTCGCGCGACGCCGCCGAGGACGTGGTGCAGGCGGTATTCGCCCAGCTGTGGCTACAGCGCGATCAGTTCGACGTGCGCGACGCCCTGCCGTACCTCTATCAAGCCGTGCGGAACCGCCTGGTCACATCGCGGCGCGCCGAGCTGGTGCGGGAGCGCTGGCGCGTCAGCGTCGCGCATGAGCAGCGGCACGCCGCCGACGCCGCCTCCGAGGCGGAGCTTTCCGAGCTACGCGGCGCCGTGGCGCGCGCGGTGGGCGCGCTCCCCGAGCGCTGCCGCTTGATCTTCACGATGAGCCGGGAGCAGGACTTGAGCTACGCCGAGATCGCGCGGATCCTCGGCATCTCGGTGAAAACGGTGGAGACGCAGATGGGGCGGGCTCTGAAGGCGCTGCGCATCAGCCTCGCCGACTATCTCGTTGTGGCCCTGCTTCTAGTATCAGGCTGGTAGCCCCACCCCCTTCCCCCCTACCGCTCACCGCTCACGCTTTTGTCGTTGTTGTCAGGGTACCGCCCGTCTCGGGCGTGTCCCTTGTCTGACATGACGATTCCACGCTTTGACGATCTCCCGTACGACGCGCTCGCCCGCTACTTCGCGGGAGAGCTGGCGGACCGGGAAGCCGAGGCGCTGCGCCGCTGGATGGACGCGGACCCGGAGCGCCGCCAGCTCGTGGAGCGGCTGCGGGAGGTCTGGGCCCAAGCCCGGGCGCTGCGGCAGAGCTGGAATGCCGAAGCCGCGCTCCGCCGCATCAAGGCCATGGAGCCGGAGTCCGCCCGAGCCGCGCCGTCTTTCCCGTGGGCGCTGCGGATCGCCGCCGCGATCGCCATCCTCGCCGGCGGGTTGGTGGTATGGCACGTGGTGCTCGGCGGTCGCGGGAAGCAGGAAGCGCCGGCGGAGGTGGCGACGCGGCGCGGCCAGCGCGCGACGCTGCGGTTCCCCGACGGCACGGTGGTGGTCCTCGGGCCGGCGAGCACGCTGCGGTATGCCGCGGAGGTGCGCCGCCGGCCGCGCACCGTCGATCTCGACGGCGAGGCCTATTTCACGGTTACTCATGATGCGAAGCGTCCGTTCGCCGTCCGCACGGCGCACGGCGTCGCGCGCGACCTCGGCACCCGCTTCGTGGTGCGCGCCTACCGGACCGACTCCGTCGCCGCCGTGGTCGTGGCCGAGGGGAGCGTGTCGCTCGCGGCCGGGGTGGCTGGGGACTCCCTGGTGCTCGCGGCCGGAGACTTGGGCCGCGTCACGGCGGGGGGTCACTTGGCGACCGAGCGCGGCGTGTCGCTCGAGCCCTACCTCGGTTGGACGGAGGGGCGCCTGGTGTTCCAGCGCACTCCCCTGCGCGAAGCGGCCGTCCAGTTCGGCCGCTGGTACGGCGTTGACGTTCGCCTGGGCGACGCGTCGCTCGGCGAGGAGCAGGTCACGGCGTCGTTCCGGGACGAGCCGGCGGCGACGGCGCTCGGCCTGGTCGCCGTGGCGGCCGGCCTCGTCGTCGAGGAGCGCGGGACAGAGTTCATCCTCCGCCGGAGAGCACAATGACGAGGGTCTTAACCGGTGCGGTATGGCTGTTGCTGCTCGCGAGTGTGGGCGCGGCGCAGGACGTCGCGCTCGTGACCCGGGCGCCGCGGTTTCTCATGCCGGGACCGTCCGGCGGCGCGGAGCTGGTGGAGGTGGACGCGTCGCGCATCGCGGCCCTGCGCCGCAGGGTCGCACTCGCCTTGGAGAATGTTCGGCTCGAGGAGGCGTTGAACGCGGTCGCGCGGGAAGCCGAGATCCGGCTGGTCTACGTCCGCAGCATCCTCCCGCTCGACAGCCTCGTGCGGTTCCGCTCCGACAGCATCACCGTGGCGGCGGCGCTGACCGAGCTGCTGCTCGGCCTACGCGTGGACGTCCTGGTCAGCGGCAGCGGGCAGATCGCGCTCGTGCGCAGCACGACGCAGCGCATCGTGCCCGGCAACGTGGTGGGCCGGGTGGTCGACTCCGCGACCGACGCGCCGCTCGCGGGCGCGGCCGTGTATCTGGAAGGGACGCGCTGGCGCACGGCGACGGCGGAGGACGGCGGGTTTCGGCTGACCGAAGTGCTGCCCGGGAGTTACACGCTCGTCGTGCGCCGGATCGGGTACGCGGCAAGCCGGCAGGCGGTGACGGTGGCCGATGGTGAGACGGTCGAGGTCGCGATCGCGCTCACGCTGCGGGTGACGATGCTCGACGAAGTCGTCGTAACCGCCACGGGCCCGCAGGAGCGCGTCCGCGTCGGCAACGCGATTGCGCGCATCGACGCCGAGTCGCTCACCGTGAGCGCGCCGATCCGCGGGCTCACCGACTTGATCACGGCCCGGGCCGCGGGCGTGCAGGTGCTGGCCGCCAGTGGCGTGACCGGCCAAGCGCCGCGGATTCGGGTGCGCGGGCTCAACAGCTTCAGCGTGACGAATGACCCGCTGATCGTCATTGACGGCGTGCGGGTTGAGAATTCACCGGGAAGCAACGCCTTC
>DASYRJ010000121.1:0-14397 GCA_036004525.1 Gemmatimonadales bacterium
TGAGCATGTTCGCGATGCTCAACGATCCGGCGTCCACGCTCTCCGTGACGCTGTCGATGATTCCCTTCAGCGCGCCGATCGCGATGCCGGTCCGGTGGGCCGCGGGCAACTTGCCGTTCCACGAGGTGGCGCTGTCACTCGGCATTCTGACCGTATCGATTCTCGGGGTGACGTGGGTGGCGGCGAGGATATACCGGGTGGGCATACTGATGACGGGGAAGCGGCCGAGTATCAAAGAGCTGGTGAGGTGGGTGAGGACAGCCTAGGAACTGCAACTACTAGGCGCACAGATGCTCAGGAAGCCGCCGAGCCGCCGAGACGCTGAGGGGATGTGAGGGATGAGGCGTTGGAAAGGCACGGCATGCGCGATTCTGATGCCGTGCTTTCTGCTTGCCGGTCGTACCTTCCCCCCATGGCACACTACAAGACCTTGAAGGCTTGGCAGCATGCGCAGCGGCTTGCCATTGAGTGCGTGCGCATGTCCCGTGGGTTCCCCGATTACGAGCAGGCGGCGCTTGCAGACCAGCTTCGGCGAGCGTGTTACAGCGTTCCCCTCAACATCGCCGAGGGGAACACACGGCAGGGCTCGCGAGAATGCCGGCGCTTTCTGGACACGGCCCGTGGTTCTCTGGCCGAAGTCGAAACAATCGTGGAGATGGCTCGCGAACTCGGATACATTACGCCAGCCGATTTCGGCCGGCTCGAGGCGCTGGTTAACGAGACCGGACGAACCCTTTACGGCCTCTTGAGGAAGGTCAGCGGCGCCGCGTCACGCACCCCCATCCCTCGCTCCTCATAGCCCCTCAGCGTCTCGGCGGCTCGGCGTCTCCCTCGACGTCTCGACGTCTGGGCCGGTATACTTCGGCCGATGAGCGCTGACTACGACGTAATCGTCGTTGGGGGTGGGCACGCCGGCACGGAAGCCGCGACGATAGCTGCGCGGCTCGGCGCTCGGACGTTGCTCCTAACCTCCAGCCTCGACACGATCGGCCAGATGTCCTGCAATCCCGCCATCGGCGGCATCGCGAAGGGCACCGTTGTCCGCGAGGTCGATGCCCTGGGCGGTCTCATGGGCCGGGCCACCGACCGCGCCACGATCCAGTTCCGGATGCTCAACCGGTCGAAAGGTCCCGCCGTCTGGGCGCCACGGGCGCAGTGCGACCGCACCCTCTACCGGCGCGCCGTGCGTCACCTGCTCGAGGGCTTCCCCACGCTCGAGCTGACGCAAGGAATGGTCACAAATCTGCTCCTCGACGGCGTGCGCGCCGCAGGAGTCGAGACGGGAGACGGCCGCCGTTTCACGGCGCGGGCCGTCATCGTGACCGCCGGGACGTTCCTGCGCGGCCGGATTCACCTCGGCACGGACACGCAGATCCCTGCGGGCCGCGCGGGCGATCAACCTTCCGTGGAGATGGCACAAGCCATTGCAGAACTTGGACTTACAGTATCGCGCTTCAAGACCGGCACGCCTCCCCGCGTGGATGGCCGCAGCGTCGATTGGTCCAAGGTCGGGCGCCAGGACGGCGACCTGGACGACTACCGCTTCTCCTTCCACGAGCGGGTGGAGCGGCCCCGGCAGTTGCCCTGCTGGATTACATGGGCCGGCGAGGAAGTGAAGGAGATCATCCGGCGCCACCTGTCCGAGTCGGCGCTCTACGGCGGGGCGATCAGCGGCCGGGGCCCGCGCTACTGCCCCTCGGTGGAGGACAAGATCGTCAAGTTCCCCGACGCCAAGCGGCACCAGGTGTTCCTCGAGCCGGAGGGGCTCGACACGAGCGAGCTGTACGTCAACGGGCTCTCCACTTCCCTGCCCGTCGCGGTACAGCTCGAGTTCCTGCACGCCGTTCCCGGTCTCGAGCGCGCGAAGATGACCCGTCCCGGGTACGCGATCGAGTACGACTACTATCCGCCGACGCAGCTCACCCCCTGGCTCGAGGTCAAGGCGGTCGAGCACCTGTTCTTCGCGGGGCAAATCAACGGCACAACGGGCTACGAAGAGGCGGCGGGACAAGGTGTGGTGGCGGGGATCAATGCGGTGCGCCGGATGCGCGGTCAGGAGCCGGTCGTGCTTGGGCGCGACGACGGTTACATCGGCGTGCTGGTGGACGACCTGGTGACGCGAGGCGTGGACGAGCCTTACCGGCTGTTCACGTCGCGCTCGGAGTTCCGGCTGCTGCTTCGCCAAGACAACGCACTGCGCCGTCTCCTCCCCCTCGCTGAGCGTCTCGGACTGTTGTCGACCCTTGAGCTGCAGGCTGGGTACAAGCGTCTCGCGAGCGAGGAGGCGGTTCTGAGCCTCGCGCGGGAGACGTCGATCACGCCGGCGCAGGCAGCAGGGCCGTTGGCGGCGAGCGGGAACACGCTCGGCGGTGGAGGGGGCGAACGGATCGCGGTCGTAGCGAAGCGGCCGGGCGTCTCACTCGGCGCGTTGCTCGAGGCGGCGGGCGTGGGCGCGGGGCTGTCAGCCGACGCGGTGATCGCGGCCGAGATCGAGCTCAAGTACGACGGGTACCTCGCGCGGGAGCGGGCGGCAGCGGAGCAGTTGGCGGAGCTAGCGGCGTTCGCGCTTCCCGCCGACCTGCCCTACCTCGAGTTGCGGTCGCTCGCGACGGAGGCGCGCCAAAAGCTGGATCGGATCCGGCCGACGTCGCTGGCGCAGGCGGCGCGCGTACCGGGCGTGTCGCCGAGCGACCTGCACAATCTGGTATTCGAGGCGACGCGCTGGCGTCGGCGCGTTGCCTGACACACCGGCTCCAGGTTGCAGTTTCACGTGAAACTTCGACGCTTTCGTTTCACGTGAAACTACGGTATATTTGACATCTGCTTACACAACAGTTATACAACATATTATGGAGCAACGCGTTACGTGACATCTCGCGTCATCGCCATCGCCAACCAAAAGGGTGGCGTCGGGAAAACGACGTCTGCCGTCAATCTCGCCGCCTCGCTCGCGACGGCGGAGCGGAAGACCCTCCTCGTCGACGCCGATCCCCAGGCGAACTCGACGAGCGGCGTCGGCATCGAGCGCGATCGCATCCGCCACTCCCTCTATGACGCCCTGCTCGACGGGCGCGCCCTCGCCGAGACCCGGTTCCCGCGCGTGCATTTTCCGTGTCTCGACGTGGTGCCCGCGACGCAAGACCTGGTGGGCGCCGAGCTGGAACTCGTCAACCAGTCGTCGCGCGAAACGATGATGCGCCGCGCCCTGAGCGATCTCCGCGACGCCTACCAGTACGTCATCATCGATTGCCCGCCCTCCCTCGGCCTCCTCACGCTGAACATGCTGACCGCGGCGGACAGCGTCATCATCCCGATCCAGTGCGAGTACTACGCGCTCGAGGGACTCTCGCAGCTCCTCAACACCATCAAGCTGGTCCAGCGGAATTTCAACCCCGCGCTCGCGATCGAGGGTGTGTTGCTCACGATGTACGACGCTCGGCTGAACCTGTGCAAGCAGGTGGCCGAGGAGGCCAAGGAATACTTCGGCGCGCGCATGTTCGCCGTGACGATCCCGCGTAACGTGCGGCTCGCCGAGGCACCGAGCTTCGGGAAGCCGATCGTGCTGTACGACGTGCAGTCGGTGGGGGCGAAGAGCTACCTCGCCGTGGCGCAGGAGCTGATCCGCAGGGTGGAGCACGCGCCTCCCCCCTCGCCTGCCCTGCCCGCCGCTGAACCGCTGCCGGAGGTGCCCGCATGACCGAGACCGCCGCAGGACGTCGCCGCCTCGGCCGGGGGCTCGAGGCGCTGTTGGGCCCGACCCGGGAAGAGGCCGAGCGTGAGGGCAGCCTCGTCGAGCTGCCGATCCGGGACATCCGGCCCAACCCGTTCCAGCCGCGCCGCGATGTGGATCCCGCGGCCCTCGAGGAACTGGTGTCGTCGATCAAGCAGGCGGGCCTGCTCCAGCCGGTCGTCGTGCGGCGCGCGCCGGGAGGGAACGGCGCCTATGAGCTGATCGCCGGCGAGCGCCGGCTGCGCGCGTGCCAGCAGCTCGGCTGGGAGCGCATCCCGGCGGTGCAACGCGAGGCCGACGACCGCACCCTGCTCACGCTCGCCCTGATCGAAAACCTACAGCGCGACGATCTGTCGCCCGTGGACGAGGCCCGGGGCTACGAGCGCTTGCTCGCGGAGTTCAACCTCACCCAGCAGGACGTCGCCGACGCCGTGGGGCGGGACCGCTCCACCGTCGCCAACGCGCTCCGCCTGCTCAAGCTCCCCGAAGCGGTCCTCGCGATGCTGCACGAGGGGAAGCTCTCGGTGGGTCACGCCCGGGCGCTGCTCGCGCTCGACGACCCGCGCGTCGCGACGAACGTCGCCCGCGAGGCGGTAGCGCAAGGACTGTCGGTGCGCGAGGTCGAGGACCGGGTGCGCGGCGGCCGGGCGCCGGAGCGGCGACCGCGGCTCAAGCGCGGCGTCGGGCCCGCGCCCGAGGTGCGGCGCGTGGAGGATGCGCTGCGACGCCGGCTCGGTACCGACGTGCGCGTCACCCTGCGCGCGAAGGGGAAGGGGCAGATTCACGTCGCGTTCTATTCGAACGAGGACTTGGCGCGGTTGCTCGAGATCATCCTCGGAGCGCCGTTCGACGGATGAGCCGGCGGGGGCGGGGACGGGGGCGGGACGTCACGATCGTCATCCACACCGACGGCGATCTCAATTCGCGTCAGTACCGTCTCCCGCTGTGGCTCTTCCAGGCGGGGCGGTGGGCCGCGATCGCCGTCACCGTGCTGGTCGTGCTGTTCTTCGCCTTCGCGGGCCCGATCGGCCGCAACGCGGCGCGGGTCCCGGGGCTCGAGCGCGAGGTCGCCAGGCTGCGCGTCGAGAACAGCCGGGTGCAGCAGCTCGCGGCCGCGCTGAATCGCGCGGAGGCGAGCTATCAGGAGCTGCGTCAGATGCTCGGCGTGAAGGCGCCGCCGAGGTCCCGCAGCGGCGGGACCGTGGCGCGCGCCAGCGATGTGGGAACGCTGCTCAAGGCGGTGCCCGTGCGCGCGACACCGCCCGGCGCGGCGCCGCATTACGAGCCCGGACCGTCGAGACCGTCCCACTGGCCGCTCGAGGCGGTGGGGTTCGTGACGCGCGGCCAGGTCCGGCCCGGCGCGCCCGCCGAGTCCCACCCCGGGATCGACATCGCCACGCCGATCGAGACTCCGGTGCGAGCCTCTGGCGGCGGTACGGTGGCCGCCACAGGGTACGATCCGGATTACGGGCTGTTCGTGCTCTTGCGGCATCCGGACGGGTATGAGACGATGTATGGGCACGCCGCCCGGCTGCTCGTGGCGGAGGGCGACGATGTGCAGGCGGGGCAGGTGATCGCCCTGTCCGGCAGCTCGGGGCGGTCGACCGCTCCGCATTTACACTTCGAGATCCGGCGCGACGGCAAGGCGCTCGATCCCTTCACGTTGGTGAAGGAGGGGAACTGAGATGGCGCTGTTCACCGAGAAGGGCGCAGGGATGGGGGGCGGGGAATCGGTCGCGGGACTCTCCATCATCGGCGGCGGGATGCGGGTGGTGGGAGACATCGAGGCCGACGGCGTGGTGAAGATCGAAGGGACCGTCGTCGGCACGGTGCGCGCGGCCAAACAAGTGCTGGTCGCGAAGGGCGGCGAAGTCGAGGGGGACGTGGTGAGCCGCGAGGCAATCGTGGGCGGGGAAGTGCGGGGCGGGATCTACGCCGAGGAGCGTGTCGAGCTGCAAGCGACGAGCGTGGTGCATGGCGATATCTCGACGAGGAAGCTGTTCGTGCAGGAGGGAGGCGAGATCAACGGCGTCCTGCGAATGGGCGAGGATGCCGGCCAGCCTCCCGAGTCGGGAAAACGCGCCGCGAGGCAAGCCGCGTCGAGCACTTTCTAGCCCAAGCCGGATATCCACATGACATGAGTTCGCGCGTGTGGATTCTCTATTCTCTTGACCCACCGTTGGTTATACGAGCAGGCCGTGTGGAAGATCGGTCGGTGGCTTGATACTGTCGGCATGGTGCCCTAATGCGCTTGGACGAGCTGGCCCGCCACCTCGACGAGTACCTCCACATCCGGGATGAAGTGGCCGACCCGCCGGAAGCCCTGAACGGCCTCCAGGTGGCGAACCGGGGGGACGTCACCCGGATCGCGGCCGCCGTGGACGTGTGCGAGGCCACCGTCCGGATGGCGGCGGCCGAACGAGCCGACTGCCTGCTGGTTCACCACGGCCTCTTTTGGGGCGGGCTCCGGCCGCTCGTGGGCCCGGCCTACCGGCGCATCGCCGGACTCATCGACCGAAACATCGCCCTGTACGCGGCTCATCTCCCCCTCGACCGCCATCCCAACGTCGGCAACAACGCGGTGCTCGCGCGCCTGCTCGGCGTCGAGTTGCGCGGAGAGTTCGGCTCCTACCACGGCGCGCCGATCGGTGTGTGGGGCGATCTGAGCGGGACCCGCGACCAGCTCGCCGCCAAGCTGCAGGCCGAGCTCGGTGCCCCGCCGCGTGTCCTTCCCTTTGGTCCCGCGAGCATCGCGCGGGTGGGGATCGTCACCGGGGCAGGGGGCTCACTCATACCTCAAGCCGCGGCCGCGGGTCTCGACACCTTCATTACCGGTGAGGGGCCGCACTGGACGTTCTTCGACGCGGAGGAGCTGAGCGTCAACGTCTTCTACGCGGGTCATTATGCCACCGAGACCGTCGGGATCAAAGCGCTCGCCGAGCACGTGAGTCGGACGTTCTCCCTCCCCTGGGTCTTTTTGGACCACCCGACCGGGCTGTGACGGCGCGGCGCGTCCTGGCGGTGCTCGCCGCGGCCGAGCTGCTCGCCATGGCGCCCTGGTTCAGCGCGTCGGCCGTCGCCCCGACGCTCGCACGCCTGTGGCACCTCTCCCCCGCCGGCACGGCGTGGCTGACGATCTCGGTCCAGCTCGGGTTCGTGGCGGGTGCGCTCGTGAGCGCGATGCTGACGCTGGCCGATCGCTGGTCGGCGCGGCACCTGGTGATGGGTGCCGCGGCCCTCGCCGCCGCCGCGACGGTCGGCGTCGCTGTCGCCCCCGGCCCCGGTGTCGGGCTTGCCTGCCGGCTGCTCACGGGTGCCGCCCTCGCCGGGGTGTATCCGCCGGGGATGAAGATCGTCGCCGGCTGGTTCCGCGAGGGACGCGGCTGGGCGATCGGGATCATGGTCGGCGCGCTCACCCTCGGCTCGGCGGCGCCGCACCTGGTGCGCTGGGCGGCGCCGCCCGAGGCGTGGCGCCTCGTGCTCGGCGTCGCCGCGGTGAGTGCGCTCGCCGGCGGCTTGCTCGTGCTGGCCGTGCCGCACGACGGGCCGTACGCGGCCCCTTCGCCGCCGTTTTCCTGGTCCGCCGCGCCGCGCATCCTGCGCGACCGCGCCGTGGCGCTGGCGAACCTCGGCTATTTGGGCCACATGTGGGAGCTGTACGCGATGTGGACCTGGATGGCGGTGTTCGTCGCCGCGAGCGAACACCAGCGCCGCGGCGCGACCGCCGACGTCACGGCACGCGCGGCGCTCGTCACCTTCGCCGTCGTCGGCAGCGGCGCCGTGGGCTGTTGGCTCGGCGGCAAGTACGCGGACCGCTGGGGGCGCACGACGGTGACCAGTTGGGCGATGGTCGCGTCGGGGAGCTGCGCCCTCGCCGCCGGGCTGCTGTTCGGCGCCTCGCTCTCCCTGCTGGTCCCGCTTCTGCTCCTGTGGGGCGTGACGGTCGTCGCGGACTCCGCGCAGTTCTCGACAGCGGTGAGCGAGCTCGCCCCGCCCGAGTACGTCGGCACCGCCTTGACGCTCCAGACCAGTCTCGGCTTCCTCCTCACGTGCGCGACGATCTACCTGCTGCCCGCGGTCGCGGGCGCCATCGGTTGGCGTTGGAGCATGACCGTGCTGGCTCCGGGACCGGCCGTGGGGGTGGCCGCGATGTTGATGCTGCGACGCCGGCCGGAAGCGGTACGGCTCGCCGGCGGGCGCCGGTGACCCGGGGCGGAGGGGGAACGCACCACCGCCCCGGCGGTGGTTTCCAGAATCCCTGGGTGGAAGCGACCGCCCCGGCGTTCGGCAACGTGCTCAAGTGGCTGCTCGTCCACCGCACCACGCGGCCGCTTCCGAAAGACCCGCCTCGCTCGGTGTTCCGTCGCACGCAGCCGTCGTTCGCCGTGCCGCGTGCCGCCGCGGACCGCGTCACGGTCACGTGGGTCGGCCACGCGAGCGTGCTGCTCCAGCTCGGCGGCATGAACGTCCTCACCGATCCGGTGTGGAGCGCGCGGGCCTCGCCTGCGCCGTTCCTCGGGCCGCGGCGCTGGGTGCCGCCCGGCGTCGCGTTCGAGGACCTCCCGCCGGTCGATCTCGTGCTGCAGTCGCACAACCACTACGATCACCTCGACAGCCGCACCGTGCGTCGCATCGCGCGGGCGCATCCGGAGGCGCCGTGGCTCGTGCCGCTCGGTCTCGCCGCGTTCGTGCGGCGGCGCGGGGTGCGCCGGGTGACCGAGCTCGATTGGGGGCAAGAGGCGGACGTCGGCGTCCTGCGCGTCTCGTGCACGCCGGCTCAGCACTTCAGCGGGCGCGGCTTCCGGGACCGCGGCGCGACGCTGTGGTGCGGGTGGGCGCTCGCCGCGGTTTCCGGCCGGCGCGTGTTTTTCGCGGGTGACACGGGCCATCATTCGGAGTTCGGCGCGATCGGGGCGCGGTACGGGCCGTTCGACCTGGCGCTCCTGCCCATCGGCGCATACGAGCCCCGCTGGTTCATGCGCTACGTCCACATGAACCCCGAAGAAGCCGTGGCCGCATTCCGCGCGCTGGGCGCACGAGCGATGGTGCCGATTCACTGGGGGACGTTCAAGTTGACCGACGAGGCCATGGACGAGCCGCCGGCGCGTGCCCGCGCCGCCTGGCAGGCGGCCGGCCTCCCCGCCTCGGGATACCGCCAGCTCTTGCACGGAGAGACCTGGACGCTCTAGTTTCGCGCTCTCTCCTCACTCAAGGGTCGCTCTGGTGCGCCGCACCTGGTCGTTAATGTTCGCCGCTCTCGCGGTGGCCGCGTGTGCCGCGCGACCGCCCGCTTCGCCGCTGGCCGGCCCCTTTCCCGCGCCGGCGACGGAGGCGCCTCCCCCCCCACGCGTGGCGTTGCGCAGCGTGCCCCGGGGGGATGGCGAGTGGAACGCGCTCGGTGACGAGGCGGCCGCCCTATTGTCGCAGTACCTGCGCATCAACACGACGAACCCACCGGGCAACGAGATCGCGGCGGCCCGCTGGCTGGCGGCCGTGCTCCGGCGGGAGGGGATCGAGTCGCAGACCTTCGAGCCGGCGCCCGGGAAGGCCAACCTGTACGCCCGCCTGAAGGGCGACGGCACCGCCCGGCCGCTGATCCTCCTCAATCACATGGACGTCGTGCTGGCGTCCCCCGAGTACTGGCAGGTGGATCCCTTCGGCGGGGTCGTCAAGGACGGCTACGTCTGGGGCCGCGGCGCGCTCGACATGAAGGGCGAGGGCATCGCCCAACTGATGGCGTTCGTGATCCTGAAGCGGGCCGGCGTGCCGCTCAAGCGGGACGTGATCTTCCTCGCGACGTCGGACGAGGAGATCGGCGCGGGGGTTGGGGCGGGGTGGTTCGCCGAGCGGCACGCCGAGCTGCTGCGAGACGCGGAGTTCCTGCTCAACGAGGGGGGAACGACGCGCGCCAACGAACGGGGCGGCGTGGACTACTACGGCGTCGGCACCACCGAGAAGTCGCCCTTCTGGCTCGACCTCACGGCGCGGGGGACGGCGGGCCACGGTTCGCGGCCCACGCCGGACAACCCGGTGCACCGTCTGGTGCGGGCGCTCGACCGGATCGCGGAGTGGCGCACCCCGCTGGTGGTGACGCCCGCGGTGCAGCGCTACTTCGCCGATCTCGCGACCATCGAGACCGACTCGGTACGCCGGCGCTGGTTCGCCGACATCCGTGCCGCGCTGCGCGACTCCGCCGCGGTGCGGGCGATCACCGCCGATCTGACCTACAATGCGCTGCTCCGGAACACGATCTCGATCACGGGGCTCAAGGGGAGCGACAAGACGAACGTGATCCCGCCGGTCGCGACGGCGGCGCTCGACGTGCGGCTGTTGCCGGGGCAGGAGCCGGCGGCGGTTCTCGCGGAGCTGGTGCGGGTCGTGGGCGACACGGCCGTGACGATCCGCCCCCAGGGGCCGAGCTGGCCGGCGACGGAGAGCTCGACGGAGACGGAGCTGTTCCGCGCGATCGAGACGGTGGCCCACGCGCGGCACCCCAGTGCGCTCGTGACCACGCCGATGCTGGCGGGGTTCACCGACAGTCACTACTTCAGGCGCCTGGGGATCGCGAGTTACGGCATCGCGCCGTTTCCGCTCACCGCGGCCGACGCACGGGGCGTACACGGCAACGACGAGCGGGTGAGCGTGGACGCGCTGCGGTTCGGGGTGCGGTTCGTGTACGATGTGGTGGCGCGGGTGGCGGCGAAGGGAGCGGCCGGCGCGAACTGAGCGGGCCGCTCCCCTCCCCGGGGTCCACATGAGATTCGGCGCTGCCGGTCGGCTCCGGCGGTATCATCCCCCCCCGCTGCAGCAGGAGCTGCCCAAGCAGCCGTGCCAGGTTCCCTCATCCTTGAGCAGCCAGCGCCACCGAGCCGTGCCGGGGATGCTGCTAATGAAGAGGTTGTTGTACGCGGCGTTCAGGGCCGCTAGATCAGCCGTGTGGTCTGCGAGTTTGAGGCAGAAGTACCGAGGTTGGCCGGTTGTGGCGGCAGTGAGGTAGGGCACGACCTTCGCCCACCAGCCGGTTGCGCAGGATGTCAACAACATGGTGGTAGGCGGTTCGGGCGGTTGGTTCGTCGGCACGGCGCAAGCGAGGACTGAGCCATGGCACAGGAGAATCTCGTTGACTCGTTGCCGCATGTTCCACTTGTGGTAGTCACCGCCGAACACAACTGCGAACCCCACCTGCACCCACTTGCTGTTATACATGTCGGGGGTTTTCTTGAGCCCGTGAATGTCGGGATTGGGGAACAGCATCCCCCGCATCGCGCTCGGCTGGAGTCCGGCAGTGCCGGATGCGGCCAGGCGTTGCTCGTCGTACCATCCCTTGATCGCGGTGACCCGTGTCAGCTCAGCCGGGGTAAACCCGACAGTCCCGATCGGCTTGAATGGGAGCGGTGGCCCAGTGTAAGAAGCCGAGGTGTCAAACCCCGTCCGGCCGACCTGACACCACGCTGCCACGCACTTTATCCCGATATACTGCTCGCTGTGTACGGGATCCCAGTCCCACCTGGCCGCAGCCGGATAGTCGGCCGCGGTCAGGGAAGAGAGTGAGCTGGCCCGGACCTGGAGCAGCGTGCCCGGGTCATTCTCATCCACGTCCCCCGCGAGACAGCTCGAGTCGGCGGTGCCCAAAGGGATCATCTTCGCGCCCCACCCGGTGTCAGGTGGTGCGTTGTTGGGCGGCTGCCTGTACAGGAGTAGGCAGTTGAATCCGGGGCGGATCCCAAGCTGCGGGTAGGTCCCACCGTCGCTGTAGATCGTGGCCACGGGCACGGTCCTCACCGTAGCGCCGGAAGGCAGTGTTAGGGTGTCGCCGCTGTGCAGGTCCCGCCAGAGGCTGTCCAGCCCGAACGACGCGAAGATAGAATAGAGATGGTCGTATTCCCACGCCGGGCGCCAGAACAAGTACCACGCGCGACGAACGACGAATTCCTGGCAATCATGAAACTCCGGAATGTCGGCAATGCGCCCCGACAGTGGAATATCCGTGACCACGTGTGAGTAGGTCACTGGCGAGCCTGTTGGCGTTTTCCCTACACTATCGCGTATCGTGATCCTGACGCCCTCGCCCGAGCACTCGGGGCGTCCCCATCTCGAACTATCCGCAGCATGCGATCGGTGAGGTTTGGGTGCGCTGGCCCCCCCGATAAAACTCGTCGCTGCAAGCGCAACGAGCACTGTCGACACGCCTCTCCCGCGGGTCTGCCAAGGCTGTCGCTTCACTGGTCACCTCCTGACGTTGACCTGCCCTCTTCCAAACGAAGCTCACGTTGCTCCAGTTGCGAAGCGTCGCATGCGGCGGACGGTCGGCTGGAGGAACACATCGCTGTCAGACCAGAGCACCATGACCATACCTGCCCATCGCCTCGCGGCTGGCCGGTCATTCACTTGATCCGCGAGGTCCGCGCGCAGCGCCATCGCTCGTACAAGGGCGGCCGCGTTCGCCGGGTTCACGAACGACTCTGGATCCGTGGCCGCCAGTGCGCCGAGCGTGCCGTCGAGCCAGGTGATCCCAGCCCGAGGACCTTCGAGCGCTGTCAGCAGGCGGGCTTCGGGATAGAGGCCTTCGAGGTTCACTTCGGATAGGGGTGCGGACTGGCGTGCGTCCCGCAGGTCCGCGAAAACCCGGCGCACCATAGCGGTATCCCCTCGCTGTAGTGCCGCCTCGGCGTCAATCAGGTAGTCACCGGTGCCGACGAGCTTCGGTATCGATTGGAACGGATGGTCGGGGAATGCGAGCCGCCCGGGGCGTACCAGCCATGACATCCGCGCCTCCTGGCGGACGGAGACGAGGAAACGCTGATCAATCGCAGCGTCCACCTCGTGCTCCAGGACGCGCAAGCTGTCCGGGGGGCCACCGAATGCAGCGAAGATGAGGAGCGGAAGGGCGTTCCTCGCGAGCGGCGGAGGTACACCCCATTCGCGCGCCGCGTGCGGCAGGCGGCTGAAGCCTGTCGCAAGCTGGGCACGGCCTGTGAGTGCTGCGAGGCTTGCGAGCAGGAGCGGCTCCGTTGCATCAGCGGCTGGAGCGGAAGGCAGCAGCGAGTCGGCGAGCGATCGTGCCAGCGTCAACCCCTGAGGATCGGATGGCACCGAGAACTTGACTCGCATCCAGACTTCGGCGGCCGCGAGCCGGACGCGCTGCGCGTCGGTGTTCGCGAGCGCACGCGCCCGATGAATCGCGTCAATCGCCGCTGGATTCTCCAGTAGTTCGAGTGAGATCGCTAATGCCTCGTTTGCATCAGGGCTCTCAGGCAGCGCGGTCGCCCACGCCGTTGCGATGTCGTGAAACAATTCGCGCTGGCGACGCACCGCGAGGCGCCACTGGTCCGGGACTACCTCGGGTTTTGTGAATTGGAATCGCGGATAGGGCACGAATGCGAGCGTATCGTCCCTCCAAGCAGGGTGGGCCGAGAATCGACTCGTATCGGGTGCTACGGCGCGTCCAAACCTCACCTCATTGCCGCCTGTTCTCAGCTGTCTCCGCACGGAAGCGTACGCACCACCGCTTAACCCCCTGAGAATCATCGGCTGGAGCTCGAAGGCTCGCTGATACGCCTTTGTTGCTCGGTAGTAACTGCTTCGAAACGACCACCCGGACGGGCTTCCCCGATCACGCAGCACCGCGTCGTCACGGCTCAGGCAATTCGCGAGTCCGTACCACCCTGGGAAGGCGTACGGTTCACGTTGCGTCAGGCGATTCCAAACGGCGCATGCCCGCGGGACCTCTCCCCGACCGAAGGCCAGCAGCGCCTCTGAAAGGTGCGCGTCGCCCGACGAGAGACGCTCCCGTCCGCCAGCCGCACGCTCGGCGCTTGAACGCCAGATGGCCGGAAGTCCGTCGCCCCAGAACCGAACCTGCGCCAGCCACAGGTGTGCCTGCGCGTAGTTCGGGTCGTACTGGGTGGCGGCGACGAAGGCCGAGTCCGCGGCTCCGAGATTCCACTCCTGCACTGCCGCGAGGCCCCGGGCGTAGGCCCGCCGCGCCGGAAACGATCGTGTCCCCACTGCCCCTGGACCGGCCCCCAGAGTGTCGTCGAACAGCAATTGGTCAGCGAGGCGCGTGAACCTCGGACCGGCACCAGCCAGAGTCGGAGCCAGCGTGACGCTGCCTTCGCGGACGGGGGCGCCATCGGCGGTCGCGTCGTGCACCGTCACGTGCAGTCGGAGCGAGTCCCCCACGCGCGATACGTCGCCCCGGACGTACTGACCGGCATGTTGGGCCGCCGCCGCGTCCCGTGCATCCTCGGGCGCCAGCGGGTTGGCACCGAGTCCGGCCTCAGGCCGCCCCATCACCGTGATGCCCATCCACTGGCGCAGCGCGTCCTGTAGCAGCCCGTCGACGCCGAGCGACGGCGCGACGCCGTCCCCGTACTCGAACGGCAGGACCAGGTAGCGCAACGAGTCCAGCGGCGGCCGAGTCGAGCCGATACCGATCTTGGCCCCTCCCACCCAGACCGCCGCCAGCAGCAGTGGCGCTACCACCGCGATCGCGGCCCAGCGGGGCACCCGCATCCGCCGCCTCACCCGCACCGGCTGCGTCCGCGTCGGCGTCAACGGCCCCGCGCCCTGCAACGCCAAGGCCTCCGCGAACTCCGCCGCCGTCGCGAACCGGTCGTCGCGGTTCTTCGCCAGCGCCAGTTCGACCAGCCCCGCGACCTCCTCGG
>DASYRJ010000122.1:0-7930 GCA_036004525.1 Gemmatimonadales bacterium
CGCTCCGCCTGCTTGCGCTCCCGCAGCTCCCGCACGTACCGCCGGAAATCGTGGAAGGTCTGGGCGCGGTCGGCCGCGCGCAGCAGATCCGCCCGCATGTCCTGGAGCTGACGCGCCCGCATCTCTTCATCGAAGTTGCCCTGCGGCAGCAGGTTGCCGAGCAGCGCCAGCGCTGCCGTGGGGATCTTGATGCCCGCGATGTGGATGTACTGGGAGTCGATGCCGAATTTCGGCGTCCCTCCCTCGCCACCCACGGTCCACGATGGCCGCTGGCGCTCCCGTTGCACCTGATCGAGCACGACGTTGAGCGAGTCGACCATGGAGCGGAGCCGGCCGACCGCCGCGGAGTCCCGCGCCACCGTGTCGCCATACAGCGCCTCGGCCACGGGCCCGGGCAGCCCCGGGCGCGGGCTCACCCACAGGCGCCCGTCGCCCACCTGCGGCGGCGGCGCGAGAGACGCCTCGGGATTGTAGGCCGGCAGCGCGGGACTCGTATCCGGGGGGGGGGCCGGCGTCGGCGGCGGGGGTTCGGGAGCCCGCCGCGAGGTGGCGATTGGGGAACGGCGCGCCCGGGTATGGCGCGTCCCGGCGAACGGCGGGATCTGGTCTCCCTCGTCGGGCGGCTGCAGCACGATGTAGTCGGTGCGGCGCGGGGCCTGCCAGGGAATCGTGACCGCCAGGATCACCGCCACGACGTGCAGCACCGCCGTGAGAATCCACGCGCGGCCGACCCGCAGGCTCGCTACCCGGCGCTCAAACAGCGGCGAGCACCTTTCCGAGCCGCTCCGCCGCTTCGATCAGACGCGGCGTCTCGACGGTGAGCGCGATCCGGAAGAATCCCTCCGCGCCCACGCCAAACGCGCTCCCGGGCAGCGTCACGACCCCACCCTCCTCGAGCGCGCGTTTCTGAAATGCCGCCGACGGCATTCCTTCCGGCAACGGCACCCACAGGTACATCGTGGCCCGCGGTGTCTCCGCCTCGAAGCCGTTGGCCCGCAGCGCGGGAAGGATCGCGTCGCGCCGCTCCTTGAACTGCGCCGCGTAGCCCGCCGCCAGGCGCTCCGCCTGCTTCAGCACCTCCGCCCCGGCGACCTGGACAGGCAGGAACGCGCCGGTATCCACGTAGTTTTTGACCTTGGCCAGCGCGGCGATCCGGTCCGCGCGCCCGACCGCCCAGCCCAGTCGCCACCCCGTCATGCAGAAGCTCTTCGACAACGAATGAAACTCGACCGCGATCTCCTTGGCGCCGGGGATCTCGAAGATGCTGGGGGCGACGTACCCGTCGAATGTGATCTCGCAGTACGGATTGTCGTACACGAGCAGGATGTCGTGGCGGCGGCACAGCACCACCGTGCGCTCGAGATACTCACGCGACGCCACTGCGGCTGTTGGGTTGTTCGGGTAGTTCAAGTACACGAGCTTGGCCCGCTTCAGCTTGTCGGCGGGAATCTCCTCCAGCTCCAGCAGAAAATCGGTGCGCGGCGTCAGGTCGTAGAGATACGGCTCGGCATCGGCGAGCACCGTACCGCCATGATACACGGCGTACCCAGGCACCGGGACGATCGCGACGTCGCCCGGATCAAGCACCGCAGCCGCGAGGTGCGCGATGCCTTCCTTGGAGCCGAGCAACGGATGCAGCTCGGTGAACGGATCGATGGTGAGCCCGAAGCGGCGCCGCATGTAGTCCACCGCCGCCTCGCGGAACGCCGGCAGCCCCAGCTGGAAGGCGTACCGGCTCATCGCGGGCTCCTGCGCGGCGCGTGCCAGCGCCTCGACCGCCACCCGGGGCGGCGCCAGGTCGGCGTCTCCCGCCCCGACGTCGATCACGTCCACTCCCTGCTGGATCAGCCGGCGCTTGATGGCGGGGAGCTCCGCCATCGGGTAGCTGGGGAGCTGCGCGACACGCTTGCTGAATTGGGACACTCAGCACTCCTTACTCTCGAAATCGCCGATCAGCTGCTCTCGCGCAACCAACCGCTCGCACTTTGCATCGAGCGCGACGTACTCGGCCCGGAATGCGTCGCGGAACCGCCAGAAATCTTCCCGCGTCCGCCACCGGTCGATCGTCAGGTACCGGCCCGGCGCGTCTACGTCCCGCAGCAGCGCCGTGCTCTGGTAGCCCGGGACCCTCCGGAACAGCCGCGCCCAATCGCCCTCGGGTCCATAGGCCCGCTCGAAGGCCTCGACATTCTCCGGTTTGACCTCGAACGACCAGACGATGTGATACACCAATCTAGTCGTCTCGCGGCACGCGGTCCTCCCGGATGGGTCGAAACATCGCCTTGATCACGGCCGTCGCGTCCACGGCGATCAGCAGCCCGTCACGAGGGAGCGCCGCCACGCCCAGCACGATCCCGGCGGGCGGATTCCGGGCCGGGAAAAACTTCGCTCCCGCTTCGCGGATCACCGCCACGTCGCCCGGCTTGTAGCCCACGACGTACACGTCGAGCCGCACCACCTCCGCGGGCACGGCCCCCGCAATGTGCAGCACCAGCTCGAGGTTGGCGAATGCCTGGCGCGCCTGCGCGGCCAGGTCCCCCGGACCCACCAGCCGGCCCATGGAGTCGAGCGCGACCTCGCCCGAGACGTACACCGTCTGGCCCACGCGCACCGCGTGCGTGAAGCCGTCGAGGGCCGCCAGGGTGCCGGGGTTGACGTATCGCGTGTCGGTCGGATCGAATCCCCCACCGCGCATCCCCCGTGGCCCCTCGCCGGGTCCCCCGCCCCCGGAGCCCATCACCGGCGCGCAACCCAGGGAGGCCGCCGCGACGATCAGCGTCGCCCTCCGAAACGATCCGTCTCCGATCCCCATCACCCCTCCTCGTGTCGCAGGACCGCTCTAGTACACCGGCGCCCCGATCCCGTGCTGCGCGAAGAACTCTTCCAGCGTCCGCCGGACGTCGCCCCAGTTGCCGATCGCCGTGGAGGCGGGAGGCAGGCCTTCCCGCATCATGCCGCCGTACCGCTTGGTCACCACCCGCCGGTCCAGCAGGACGACGGCGCCCACATCGGACTTGCTGCGGATGAGGCGGCCGAACCCCTGTTTCAGCTTGAGCGCGGCGAGGGGGACCAGATAATGCGTGAAGCCGTCCACGCCCATCTCACTCAGACGCTCGAGGCGGGCGGCCGTTAGCGGCTCGCTCGGCACCTTGAAGGGCAGCTTGGCGAGAATGAGCACCCGCAACGCACGGCCCGGGACGTCTACCCCTTCCCAGAACGAATCGGTGCCGAGCAGGATGGCGGAGCCCGCTTCGCGGAAACGCCGGAGCAGCTGATCGCGTTGGCCTTCGCCCTGGACGAGCAAGGGCCAGCGCCCCGCGAGCCGTCCCCGGACAGCCTCGGCCGTCCGCCGCAGGGCTCCGTGACTCGTGAACAGCGCGAACATGCCGCCGTCCGAGGCGTGCGCCAGCTCCACCAGGACGCGCGCGACGGCGGCGTCGTGGCCCGGCTCGTCGTCCCGCGGCTCGGGGATGTCGGTCGGGATACCGAACACGCATTGGGCGGGGAAGTCGAACGGCGACGGCAGCACCTCGCGGATCTGGACGCGTGACGGCGGGAGCGCGAGGCCGAGCCGCTCCTCGAGGAAGGTGAACTCCCCACCGGCGGCCAGCGTCGCGCTCGTGAGCACGACCGTCTCCACCCGATCGAACAGGGCGTCCTTCAGGATCGGCGCGAGGTCGAGCGGGACCGCCGCGAGCGTCAGGTTCGGCGTCTTCCTGCCGCGCCGCTCGAGCCAGCGCACCGCCGCGGGTCCGCGGGGCGCCGGATGCAGCGCCGCCTTGAGCGCCTCGGCCGCCGCGTCCAGCCGCCGCACGACGCCCCGCAGCTCGCCGACGAGCTGCGCGCGGCGCTCGGCGGGATCGTCGAGCGACAGGCGGTCGGCGATCGTTTCGACCCCGTCCCGCAGCCGCCCGAAGGCGAGCAGCAGGTTCTCGAGCGCCACCTCGAGGCCTTCCGGCCACACGGGATCGGCGGCAAACGCATCGGTCAGCCGCAGCACCGTTTCGGTCTCCAGCCGTCTGGCGAGGCGTCCGAACAGCTCTTCGGCGCCGCGGCGCGCCGCGCCGAGCGCGTCGACCAACGTCCGCGTCAGGAGGTCCCGACTCGCGGCCGAGAGCAGGTCGTCGCGCGCCGCCAGCTCCGCGGCGAGGGTCGGCAGGAGGCCGCGGCCGTTGCGCTCGAGGCGGGCGAGCAGCCGCTGCACGCCCAGCGCGCTCACCTGAGACCCGAGGTGCTGCGCGGCGACGTCCTCGAGATGATGGGCTTCGTCCAGCACCAGCCGGCGGTACGGCGGCAGGACCGCGGCCTCCTGCCAGTTGTCGGACGCGATCCGCACCGCGAGATCGGACGCGAGCAGGTGGTGATTCACGACGACCACGTCGGCCTCGGCGGCGCGGCGCCGCGCCTGGAACAGGAAGCAGTGCTCGAAGTGCGGGCATTTGAGTCGCGTGCACAGGTCGGACTCGGCCGCTACCGCGTCCCACACTTCGGCGGACGGCTCGTCCGCCAGATCGGCGAGACTGCCGTCGGCGCTGCGCGAGGCCCACGCCGCCAGCGATTCCAGCTCCGCCGCCCGCTCGGCGTCGAACAGCGATTCCTGGCCCGCGCGCGCCTGGTCGAGCCGCGCCAGGCAGAGGTAGTTCCGCCACCCCTTGAGCAGGGCGAAGGTGACCGGCCGCTCCCCCGACGAGAAGGCGCGGGCGAGGATCGGCAGGTCCTTGCCGACGAGCTGCTCCTGCAGGTTGATCGTGTTGGTGGAGACGACGGTGCGCTCGCCGTTGGCTCGCGCCCACTCGAGCGCCGGAACGAGGTAGGCGAACGACTTCCCCACGCCCGTGCCCGCCTCGAGCAGCGCGATCCCGCCGTCGTTGTAGACGTCGGCGATGTACGCCGCCATGTCGCGCTGGCCGGGGCGGTCCTCGAAGCTCCCCCCGAGGCTCTTCGCGATTGGCCCGGTCTCGGCAAGCAACGCCGCCACGGCCACGGGGTCGAGCCGCGCGGCGGTGCGCGCGCGCGGGCACTCGACCACCACGTACAGCGCCGTTACGTCGTTGTCCACGATGCCGAACCCGACGCCGCCGTCGTGCAGGCGCGCGGCGACGGCGAGATCGGCCCCCGACGGGTCGAGCGCGCCGCTCGGGTGGTTGTGCAGCAGCATCTCACCGCGCTCGGCCACGCCGGGCAGGGCGAGCACGGCATCCACGGTGCCGCGCGCGACGACCCGCGCCGCGACGATCACGCCGTTCGCGTCGGGCCGCACCACGAACGACACCTCGCGGCCCTGCGCGGCGGCGATCTCGGCCCGCACCAGGGCGCGCACCGCCGGCGCGAGGCGCTCCGCACTCACGTTTTCAGCTCGCGCTTCTTGGCAGCCGGAAAGAGCACGTTGTTCAGGATCAGGCGGTACCCCGGCGAGTGCGGGTGCAGCGACAGGTCGGTGGGCGGATCGCCGATCTGATGCTGAGGGTCTTCCGGATCGTGACCCCCGAAGAACGTCCAGGTCCCCTTCCCCAGGTCGCCGTGGATGTACTTCACCCAGGGTGCGCCTTCTTCGTCGGCGAGGACGGTGACGCCCGGCTTCAAGCGGGCCCGCACGAACGACGTCGTCAGGCCGTAGAAATCGGGGATCACCTGGCGATGGTCCTGCACCAGCATCGTCGGGACCGGGTCGATCTTGGCGCTGAAGTTGAACAGCTTGAACGCGCCGAGCGGCTGGCGGCGCGGGCCCGCGTTGACCTGGTGGCCGTCGATGTCGGAAAAGCTCGCCACCAGGGGGTTGGGCTCCACGTGGCCGCCGGTGAAGGCGAACGTCTCCGACCAGTCGAGCTTGGCATCGGCCTGGGGGTCCATCGGCGTGCCGTCGGCGAAGGTCGCCGCGATGTCCACGCCCGGCGACGCGAGCGCGAGATCGATCGTTTCGGTCGCCGTGCACATCGCGAACAGGAAGCCGCCGTTCGCGACGTAGGCGCGAATGCCGCGGGCGACCGCCTTCTTGAGATCCGGCACCGTCGCGAAGCCGAGGCGGCGTGCGGTGTCGCTGTTACTCCGCACCATGTCGGCGAGCCAGGGCGCGCCCGAGTAGATAAGGAAGAACTTGGAATACTGGCCGGTGAAGTCCTCGTGGTGCAGGTGCAGCCAGTCGTAGTCCTTCAGCCCGCCCATCACCACCTCGGGGTCCCACACCTTCGTGAAGGGAATGCCGGCGTATTGCAGGGCCATCGTGACGGCATCGTCCCAGGGGGCCGCGTTGGGTGGGGCGTAGACGGCGACCTTGGGCGCCTTCTCGAGCGGCACCGCGTCCATGTTGTTGGTCTCGACCTCGCCGCGGATCGCCGTGACGGTGCCGCCCTCCACCGGCTGGGCCAGCACGCCGTTCAGGGCGGCGTCGCGGCGGATGGGGTCGCCGTCGGGAAGGAGGAACGCGCCGCCGCGATAGTTGAGGAGCCATTCCGCCTTGAGTCCCGCCTGGATCGCACGGTAGGCGAGGCCGTAGGCCTTGAGGTGATCGGTCTGGGATTCGTCCATCGGAACCAAAAGCGACGGAAGGGCGGAAGGCCGGAAGGGCGGAACGAGACTAAACCACCGGGCACCGACCGCCAGTCCGCCCGTCCGCCCGACCGCCTTGAGGAATTCCCGCCGTTTCATGATCTCGGAATCGCCCCGCGGGCGCGCTCCAGCTCGCGCCGGGCCTCCGGCACGAAGGCGCTCGTCGGATACGTGAGGATGAGATGCTCGAGCCGCTGCACGGCCTCCACCGCACGGCCCTGCCGGAGCAGCAGGCGCGCCCATTCCAGGTCTGCTGCGGCCGGTGCGGCGCTCGAGCCGTCTTTCCCCTCACCGGCAATCCGGGCGAACAACGTAGCGGCGGTCGTATCTTGTGCGCCCCCGAGGCGCGCGGCGATCTGGCCCGCGAGCAGCAATACGTCGGGCGCGCCGCCGTCCGGGAGATGCCGCGCGACCCGCTGCAGGGCGCCGACGGCGCCGGCCGAATCACCGCGCGCGAGGGTCAACAGCGCCGCTCCAAGCTCCGGCAGCGAGTCGTCGGGGATCTGCTGCAACAGGGCGAGCATCGCCGTACGCTCGGTCGCGGCCGTCCGGTCGCCCGCATACGGGCCGGCGGTCCGGAAGGCGCCGGTCGCGCCCCGCAGGTCGCCGCGGTACAGCGCGATCCAGCCGCGCTGCGCGATCGCCGTGACGCTCGAGTCGTCGCCCAGCACGGTCTCCGCCCGGTCGAGCTCGCCGCGGGCGATGCGCGCGCGCGCCAGCGCCAGCCGCAGGGCGGACCGATCGTCGCCGCTCAGCTGGGCGTCGGCGAGCCGGCGCTCCACCGCGTCCAACTGGCCGTCTCCCACCAGGACCTCGAGCAGCCCCGCCTCCGCCATCGCCTGGGCATCCGCGGGGGCGAGGCTGTCGCCGGCGAGGCGCTCCAGCGCGAGGCGCGCCGCCGCGCGGTCGCCGCCGTCGAGCAGCTCGCGGACCGCCTCGGCGCGCGCGCGCTCCGCCAGCGGCGAGGGGACCAGGTCCGCCCAGCGGCTCAGCGCGAGGCCGCGCGCGCGATGTCCGGCCGGCGTGCCGAGGGCGCCCGCGAGGTCCGCGTAGCGGCGCAGGGCGACCGCTGTCTCGCTCGACTGCGCGGTCAGCGTGGACTCGAACACCGCCCACCCCTCGAGCGGTCGCCCCCACGCGAGCATCAGCTCGGCCCCGAGGCGCCGGGTGCGCGCGGGGAGGGTCGCGTCGGGTGCGGTCAACGCCCGGAGCACGCGATCCCGCTGCGCGACGGGCGCTTCTCCGAGCTGGCCCGACGCGTTGGGCAGCATCTCGGCGTTTCCGGCCACCGCGCGTCCCCACTCCCGCGCCGCGGCCTCCCAGTTGCCGGCGCGCTGCTCCAGCTCGGCGAGCTCGACGGCGAGCGACGTTCCTCCGGCCGGGG
>DASYRJ010000123.1:0-2157 GCA_036004525.1 Gemmatimonadales bacterium
TCGCGACGCGCGCTGCGGCGCAGGTCGAGCCGCTCCAGGCCCTGCGCAAGACCGACCTGATCCGCCTGCTGACCTCGCGCACCACCTCCCGGCAGGACGTCGCGGCCCGGGTGCGCCTCCACTGCCTCAGCTTCGTTCCCACTTCCAGAGACCGCGCCGACCTGGTGCAGGCGGGCGCCGACTCGGTCGTGCTCGCCGCCATCGCCGACTGCGCGCCGCGGTCGCCGACTCCCGTGCAGCTGCTGGCGCCGGCGCGCGTTTTCGCGATCACGGGCTCCGAAGTGAGGATCATTGCGCAAGTGGTCCGGGGCAACACGCCCGTGCCCAAAGTGTCGCTCGTGCTCCGCGGCGTGTCCGCGATCCCGGGCGGCAATCGAGACGATCCCACGTCGATCACGAACGCCCGGGGGGCCGCGCCCTTCCGGTTCCTGGCGGGCCTCGCGCCGGGCACCTACCGGCTCCAGGTGGCCAGCTTGGCCGGGATTGCGCCGGAAGTGCCGGTCGAGCTGGTGACGACGCTCCCCTCGGTGGTGCGCGTCGACATCGGCACGCCCGTGGTCACGGTGCGACAAGGGTCCCGGGTGGGCGGCGTGACGCAGGTCCACGTCACCGACGATCGCGGCCGTCCCGTGCCCGGTCTGCGGCTCAGCCTCGAAGGCATCACGGCCGAATTCTCGGGCGACGCGGAGATCCCCACCGTGGCGACCGACGACGCGGGGAACGCGTCGCTCGCGATCCCCGGGGCGGCGGTGCGGCGCGGCGGCCAGGTCGGATTGCTGGTGGGCGGCACGCAGGTCGCCACGTTCACCATCGTGCTGGAAGCGGTGGCGTTGCACCCCGAGCGGACCCAGTTCATGGGATCGTTCCAGGTGCGCGGCGTCGTGGGGACGCAGCTCGTGTCGCCGGTCGTGTTCCAGGTGCGCGATACGGCGGGTCTCGTCGTCCCCGGGTATCCCGTGACCTTCACGGTGCAGAACGGCTCCGCGACGCCCGGTCAGTCCCTGACGGACGCCAACGGCGTGGCGCGCGCCATCGTCACGCTGGGCGAGCGCTCCGGCCCCGTGGTGATCACCGCGCGCGCGGGCCGCGTGTCGAAGGAGGTCACGCTGTACGCGACGCCCGCCGAGCCCGAGGTGCTGATCGCCGAGCGTGGCGGAGAGAAGGTGACGCGTCTCGATCTGACGACCCGCGACACCGTCGCGCTGCGCGTCGTGACCCGCGACCACTTCGGCAACGAGGCGGCGCAGAGCAATCTGCGAGCCCAGATGTTCGGCGGCGCGGCCGCGCTGCGCGAAACGCGCACCACCGCGGCGGGCACCGTCGTCCTCATGCCGCGGCGCAACGGCACCGCGACGCTGCAGCTCCAGTCCTCGGGGCTCGTGACCACGGTACCGATCACCGTCCTCATGCCCGTCTCGTTGAGCGGCTGGATCTACGACGCGCGCCTGGGCGGCGCGGCATTCAACTACGGGTTCAAGGCGGTGCCGGGCGTGTCGGGCAAGCCGGGGTTCCGTGCCGAGGTCGCCGCCGGGCGGTTGCTCGGGCCGTCGCTCCGCGTCGAAGGCGGACTCGGCATCGGCATGCTGCGCGCCGACGCTCCGGCCGGCAACGTCACGGTCGTGCTGTACCAGGGCCTGGTGCGGGGCGAGTACGCCTTTCCGACCAGCGGCAACCTCACACCCGTCCTCTCGCTGGGCGGCGGCGTGTATCGCATCAAGTCCACCGATCCGGCGAACGTCGTGTATCACACGAGCTTGTTCTACGCGTTCGGCGGCGGCGTCGACTACGCGCTGGGATACAAGCTCATCGGCACGGTCCGCCTCGAGCGCCAGCAGCTGGTGGAGGCGAATTCCAAGTACGTGAACGGGAGCGTGGGGGCGGTGACGCTGCTGGAGGTCGGGCTGAGGGTCACACAATAATGCGGAATGCGGAATGCGGATTGCGGAATTGCGATGCAAGGTCGAACCGGGCACACGACCTTCCATGGCCATTCCGCATTCCGCACTCCGCAATCCGCATTGTCTTCCTGTTCGCCGCCCCCCTGGCCGGGCAAACCGCATCTCCATACGTCCCGTTGAGCTATTGGGGGACTCCCTACGTCGAACACTTCATCTCCGCCGGGAAGATGCCTGACCCTTCGCCGCTCACGCGGCCCTT
>DASYRJ010000124.1:0-9866 GCA_036004525.1 Gemmatimonadales bacterium
GCGGCCTTGTCCTTCCGTCGCCGGCGAGCGGCCGGACTCTCGTAAAACCGCTTCTTCTTCATATCCTGAAACAGCCCCGCTTTGGTGATCTGCCGGCGGAACTTCTTCAAGACGAAGTCGAGACGGTCGTGCTCGGTCAGCGTGACTTCCATGAAGCCCCTTTCCGAGGAGAGTGCTGAGCCAGATAATGAAAAAGGACCGCGGGCGGCAGCCCAGGTCCTTTCGTCAGTCTCTGGTGTACAGCGCACGGCACCGTGCCGTGGCCCTTTCGCTCGCGCGAACGATCGCCGGGCGGACACCGAATGTCAAGTGTCGACGGAGCCAGGCCTTCCGGCGCCTGCCGCGGTGTGACAAGTTACCTGCCGATGCGCCGTCCCCCCCTTTCGATTGCTGCCCTGTTGCTGCTCGCCGCCTGCAGCGCCTGGGGCTGGCTGCCCGGGACGCCGCCCCCGAAGCCCGCCCGCGACTCGACCCGGGCGCGGCCGGGACGGCCCCCGCCGCCGGTAACGCTCCGGGACACGGCCCTGGAGCAACGCGTGGCGCGACTCGAGCTGCGCGTGCTCGAGAAGGAGGCGCAGGTCGAGGAGCTCCAGACGCGGCTCGACGACGCGCGGCGCGAGGTGGTGCGCGCGATGGCGAAGCTGCAAACACTCGCGACCCGCGCCGAAGCCGCCTCCGGTATGGCCGAAGCCGAGATCGCGCTCCAGGCGCTCCGCACCTCGGCCGGGCCCGAGACGATCCCTGAGGCCGGCCAGGCGGCCTCGCTGCTCCAGCTCGGGTCGGCGGAGTTCGACAAGCAGAACTACGGCGGCGCGCTCTATCTCGCGAATCAGTCCAAGGAAATGTCGGCCGCCGGCCAGGGGCGGCTCGCGAGCGCGGAGCGCGGACCCTCGCGCGCCGGCGAGATTCCCTTCGCCCTCCCCCTTCGACTCACGGCGACGGGACGCGCCAACGTGCGGCAGGGGCCGGGCGCCGGCTTCCAGGTGGTCTTTACCGTCGAGGCGGGCGCCCCCCTCACCGGGTACTCGTATGCCGACCAATGGGTGCGGATCACCGACGAGAACGGTCACGCCGGCTGGGTGTTCCAGGGACTGATCGGCCGCCGGCCGTAGGGGACTACGTGTCGGGCTTGGAGCGGACCGGGCCCGTCTTCTGGCGGCGGCGCTCGGCGGCACCGGGCGCCAGGACCACACGGTCGCGGCCCTCTCGCTTCGCCTGGTAGAGCGCGGCGTCGGCGATCGCGATCAGCCTCTCGGGGTTGTCGCCATGGGCGGGGAATTCGGCGACCCCGAAGCTGAGCGTGACGGCGCCGCCCGGCAGCTTCTCGGCCGCCAGCTGTCCGCGGACGCGATCGGCTACGTCGGCCGCGCCGTCTCCCCCCGTTTCCGGCATCAGCGCGAAGAACTCCTCACCCCCGTAGCGCGCCACGAGGTCCATGTCGCGCGTGACCTTCCGGAAGATCGCGGCGACTCGCTTCAGCACGTCGTCGCCCGCCGGGTGGCCGTGGGCGTCGTTGTAATGCTTGAAGTTGTCCACGTCCCCCATCAGCACGGCGAAGGTGTGCTTCAGCCGCCGCGAGCGGCGCACTTCGTTCTCGAGCGCTTCCATCATGCGCCGCCGGTTGTACAGGCCGGTCAACGGGTCGGTGACCGACAGGCGCTCCAGCTCCTGGCGCCCCTCGCGCAGCCGCGCGACCATGTTGTTGAACACCTGCGTGAGGTAACCCAACTCGCCGCCCGTCACGACCGGCAGGTCCACGCCGAGGTTTCCCGCGGCGACGGCGGCGGCCCCCCGGGTGAGCCGGTCGAGCGGCCGCACGATGATGAGGCCCAGGAAGTAGCCGAGCAGGCCGACGGCGGCGAGCAGCGCGCTGAGAATCAGCAGCGTCATGTTGCGCAACCGGGCCACCTGGCGAAACGCCTCGGCGGCCGGAATCTCCGCGACCACGGCCCAGCCGAGGGCCGGGACGCGGCGCGCCACACCGACCACGCGCTCGCTCACGGGCAGGCTCCGGAACTGGACGGCGCGCCCTTCCCGCGCGAGGAGCAGGCGGGCGACGTCCGCGGGATACTTCAGCTGCATCAGGGACGCGGAGCTGGCCGTCGAGCCGACGACGAGGCCGCCCTCGTCGGTCATGAGGTAGACCCGGCCCGCCTCGCCGGGCTTGAATCGCCGCAGGGTGTCGGCGACGGTCTGGAGGTTGATCCGCGCCGTCAGCGCGCCGAGCAGCCGCCGCGTGGTCGCCCGGATCGGCACGGCGATGAGCATCTCCGGCCGCTGGGCCGTGGAGTCCCAGTACGGCGCGCCGACGACCAGGTCGGCGCGCCGCAACTCGGTCTGCCAGTCCTTGGGGAGGACGACCGGCCGGGGCCGGCCCGCGCTCGACGTGATGACGTGGCCGTGCGGGTCGAGCACCAGCAGCTCGTCGTAGACGACGAACCGCTCGCGCACCGAGGTGAGGTAATCGTTGAGGCGCCCGAAGGCGCGGCCCGCCCGTACCGGCTCGCCGCCCACCCAGGGAATCCGCTCGATGTTCTCGGTGACCTCGTAGGAGCTCGTGAACACGCGCAGGTCGTAGCGCCGCTCCTTCATCCACAGGTCCACCTCGCGCGCGGTCTGCGCGCTCACGCTCAGCAGCTCCCCCGACGCCTTATCGGTCAGCGCGCGCTGGTTCTCCACGTAGGAGATCCAGGCCGTCGTGAGGGACGGCAGCAGCGTCGCGAGCACGGCGAACGTCAGGATCTTGCTCCTGATGCTCTCGAGCCGCAGGGCGCGGAGCGCAAGCGAAACGATGTGTTCCCAGGACCTCAGAGGCGCTCTCCCTCCATGGGTGCCACAAGATAGCTTCTCAGCACCCTCATCTGCGAGCCGCCGATGCCACGCCAGGTTGCGCTGACCCGCCGATCCTTCCTCGAGTACTCCGCAGCCGGCGGGATGGCCGCGCTGGCGTCCGGACTTGCGCTGCCGGACGGCGCCCGGCCCCCCCGTCCCACGAACCACGCCGGCCAGGCGTTCGAGCTCGAGGAAGCGACCATCGCCCAGCTCCAGGAGGGCCTGCGGAGGGGGACGTACGCGGCGCGCTCGCTGTGCGCGGCCTACCTCGCCCGCATCGACGCCCTCGATCGCGCCGGCCCGATGCTGCATGCGGTGATCGAGACGAACCCGGAGGCGTTCGCCATCGCCGACCGGCTCGACGCCGAGCGGAAGGCCGGACGCGTGCGGGGGCCCCTGCACGGCGTGCCGGTGCTGATCAAGGACAACATCGCGACCGGCGACCGGATGATGACCACGGCGGGCTCACTCGCGCTCGCCGGCGCCGCCGCGCGGCGCGACGCCCCGCTGGTGGAGCGGCTGCGCGCGGCCGGCGCCCTGATCCTCGGCAAAACGAACCTGAGCGAGTGGGCGAACTTCCGCTCCACGCAGTCGTCGAGCGGCTGGAGCGGCCGGGGAGGCCAGTGCCGCAATCCGTACGCCCTCGACCGGAACCCCTGCGGCTCGAGCTCCGGGACCGGCGCCGCGGTGGCGGCGAACTTCGCCGCCGTCGGCGTGGGCACCGAGACCGACGGGTCGATCGTGTGCCCGTCGTCGGCGTGCTCGCTCGTCGGTATCAAGCCGACATTGGGCCTGATCGACGGAGCGGGGATCGTCCCGATCGCCCACAGCCAGGACACGGCAGGCCCGATGGCCCGCACCGTGACCGACGCCGCCATCCTGCTCGGCGCGCTCGCGCAAAAAGACTTCGCCGCGAGCCTCGACCCCAACGGGCTCAAGGGCGCCCGCATCGGCGTCGCCCGCAAGAAGTGCTTCGGCTACAGCCCCGAGGCGGATGCGCTGGTCGAAACGGCGATCGACGTGCTGCGCCGCCAGGGGGCCGTGATCGTCGACCCGGCCGATATCCCGCACATGGGTGAGTACGACGACTCAGAGCTGACCGTTCTGCTGTACGAGTTCAAGGCGGATTTGGCCGTGTATCTCGCCGAGTGGGCGCCGGACGCGAAGGTGCGGAACCTCGCCGACCTCATCGCGTTCAACGACGCCAACAAGACCGTCGAGATGCCGTACTTCGGCCAGGAAACCTTTCTCCAGGCTCAGGAAAAGGGTTCCCTCACCGACCAGGCGTACCGCGACGCGCTCGAGAAGGACCGACGCCTGTCGCGCACCGAAGGACTGGATGCGATCTTCGCGCAACAGACTCTAGACGCGATCGTCGCACCCACCGGCAGCCCGCCGTGGCCGACCGACCTCGTGAACGGCGATCACTTTCTCGGCGCCAGCTCCACGCCGGCGGCCGTGGCGGGGTATCCCAGCATCTCGGTGCCGGTGGGGTACGCCTTCGGGTTGCCGGTAGGGATGTCGTTCATCGGGCGCGCGGGGAGCGAGGCCACGCTGATCAAGCTGGCGTTTGCCTACGAGCGGGCGGCGCAACCGCGTCGCCCGCCGCGCTTTCTCCCGACGGCCAGCCTCACCCCCTGACCCCCTCTCCACTATAGCCTCACCCCCTGACCCCCTCTCCACTATGTGGAGAGGGGGAACGAAGGCGGTCAGCGCAGCGGCGCCCCCGCGGCGACCCAGCGCCCGAGCAGCTCCCGCTCCTCGGGCGTCATGCCCGTCTTGTTGGCGAGCGGCATCGTCCGGGTCTCGACGGCGCGGACCCGGATCCGCTCGGCAAGGCGCGCGATGCTCTCGGGCGTGTCGAACGCGACGCCCGCCGGGGGCGGGGCACCGGGGGCACCGCGGCCTACACCTGAGTCCGTGGGATAGGCCGAGTGGCAGGGGAGGCAGCGGCGGTCGATGACGGCGCGGACGTCGGCGAACCGTGGGGCGCGTCCCGCCGTGGCTGGACGCGCTGCTGGAGGCGCGGAAAGCATGACGACCGCGCCCAGGGCGAGCGCCGCAGGGGCGAGCGCCCAGCGGGCCGAGCGGGTGTCGGCGATCATGACGTGCCGCGCCGCCGCCCCGGCGACGATGAGGAGCAGCAGGATCAGCCAATTGATGGGGCTCGCGTAGGTCGCGGGGTAGTGGTTGCTCAGCATGATGAAGAGGACCGGGAAGGTCATGTAACTGTTGTGCACGGAGCGGCGCTTCGCCCGGTCGCCGAGGGTGAGGTCGGGCGACCGCCCCGCCGCGGTCGCCGCGATCATCTCCCGCTGTGCCGGCAGGACGCGCAGCCATACGTTCGCGACCATGACCGTGCCTAGCAGGGCGCCCACGTGCATGTACGCGGCCCGTCCCGACAGCACGCGGCACAGGACAACCGTGGCGGCGGCGAGGAGAACGAGTGAGATCGCGGTCGTGATCCCGGAGCGGTCTGCCAGCCGCGAGCGCCACAACACGTCGTACACGAGCCAACCTACGATCAGCAGCCCCACGCCCAGCGCTGTGGCGGCGCCACGGCCGATGCGCGAGACGGAGGGGTCCAGGAGATACGCGCCGCTCACGTAGAAAACGAGCACGAGCAGCGCCATCCCGCTCACCCACGTGAGTAGCGCCTCCCATTTGAACCAGTGGAGCACGGCGGGCAGCTCCCCGGGGCCGATGCGCCGCTTTTCGACCTTGTAGAAGCCCCCGCTGTGAACCATCCACAGCTCGCCCTCGACCCTGAGCGCGCGGTCCAGCCAGATGAAGTAGAATGAGGTGCCGATCCAGCCGATCCCGGCGATCAGGTGGATCCAGCGGATCAGCAGGTTGGCCCAGTCGCCCAGGTGACCGGTCATTGGGGACTGAACCTTCACGCAATGTGGCCGTGCCGCAACTCCGCGACGCGTTTCGCCTCGCTCGAGCAGCAGCGGAGCAGGGAGAGTAGGCGTAGTATTTAGCACTATGCGCCCCCTTCTCATCGCAGCACTCGTTCTGCTTCCCTCGGCTGGCGCGGCCCAAGTCGCCGGCCACGTCACGGACGAGACCGGCCGGGCCGTCGCGGCCGCCACGGTCGAGATCCCCGAGCTGGGTCGCCGCGTCACGACCGGCCCGGACGGCGCGTTCCAGCTGGCGGTGCCGCCCGGTCGTTACACGCTCGTGATCAGGCGCGCCGGTTTTGCGCCGGCGGTGCGCGCGATCGTCGTCGCCGGTCCGCAGGTCGTCGATGTCTCGCTCGCTCCCACGGCGTTTCGACTGGAGCCGGTGACCGTGACGGCGACCCGCTCCCCCGTCGCGACGGAGGGTTCTCCGCTTCCGGTCGCGTCGCTCGCGGGCGCGGCGCTCCGAAAAAGTCAGGGCGTCTCGCTCGCGCACGTGGTCGAGGCGCTCCCCGGGCTCCGGACGCTGAGCACGGGAGCGCAGATCGGGAAGCCGGTGATCCGCGGGCTCACCGGGTCGCGCGTGCTGGTGCTCGAGAACGGCAGCCGGCTCGAGGACTATTCGTGGAGCGACGAGGACGGCCCCTCGGTCGAGACGGGATTCGTGCGGCGGGTGGAGGTGATCCGCGGGCCGGCGAGCGTGCTCTACGGGTCGGACGCGTTGGGTGGCGTGATCAACGTGATTTCGGAAGACCTACCCGATGCCGCCGGCGGGCCGCGGCTGTTACGCACCGGATTCACCCTGTCGGGTGCGACGAACAACGCGGAGATCGGCCTCGCGGGGCGGGCGGAGGGCGCGCGCGGCACGTTCGGCTGGCGCGTGGCCGGCGTCGGCCGGTTTGCGGGGGCGCTGCACACGCCCGCAGGAGAGCTCGAGAACACCGGGTTCAGCTCGGCGAACGGAGAAGCGGTGGCGGGGTGGCGTGGCCAGCGCGGCAGCCTGTCGTTCCGCGTGGCGCACAACGGGGGCGAGTTCAAGCTGCTGGAAGCAAACGGTCCGGACACCGCTGCGGCCGGTGGCGAGGAGGGCGGGCCGGAACGCAAGTCGGCCGACGAGCGCCTGCAAGTCACCACCGAGCGGGTGATGGGCGCCTGGCGCCTCGTCGCGAAGGGCCAGTTTCAGCGGCATTCGCTGATCGAGGTATCGGACGACACGGTGCCCGGCGGGGGCGGAGCGGTCGGGGAGTCGGAAGCTTTCAACCTGCTGCTCCAAACGGCGTCGCTCGATCTGCTGGCGCACCACGGGGCGAGCACGGCGCTGCACGGCACTCTCGGCCTGTCCACGGTGGGCCAGTGGAACGACGCCAGCGGGCGGGTTCCGTTGGTGCCGGATGCGCGCGTGCGCTCCGCCGCGGCGTTCGCATTCGAGCAGCTCTCGCTGGGCGGGCGGTGGAGCCTGCTGGCGGGTGCGCGCGTGGATGTGCGTCGACTCAGCGCCGATGCCGACACCGCCCTGGGAATGGGGGCGGAGACCCGCAACGCCACCGCGTGGTCGGGGGACGCGGGGGTGGTCTGGCGGCCGGCCGCCTCGGTCTCGGTCAGCGTGAACCTGGGGCGGGCGTGGCGCGCGCCGACGCTATTCGAGCTATTCGCGAACGGGCCGCACCTCGGCGAAGCACGGTACGAGCGGGGTGACGCCGCCCTCGCTCCCGAGACGGGTCGCAGCGTGGATCTGGGCGTGCGGTGGGGTGGCCCGCGCGTGCGCGCCGAGGTGGCGGCGTATCACAACCGCATCGCCCGTTACATCTACATCGCGCCGACCGCGGTGTTCATCGACTCCCTGCGCGTATACCAGTACGCCCAGGCCGACGCCGAGCTGCTCGGCGCGGAGGCATCGCTGGAGGCGGAAGTGCGGCCGGGCGTCGTCGCGCGAGCGCGCATCGACGGCGTGCGTGGCACGAACCTCAGCGCGCACGAGCCGCTGCCGCTCGTCCCGCCGCTCCGTGCCGGGCTCGGCCTCGCGTGGCGCGACGCCCTGGAGATCGACGTGGATGCCTATGCGCGGCAAAACCGGCCCAATCCGCTCGACATCCCGACGGCGGGATACACCCTGGTACACGTGAGCGCCGGCCGCGAAGTCAGGTTGTTCAGCCGGGTCATGCGGCTCGACGTCGCGGTGCGCAACCTCTTCAACGCCAGCTATCACAGCTTCTTGAGCCGCTACAAGGAATTCGCGCTCGACCCGGGCCGCAACATCATCGTACGGCTCTCGGCGGGCGACGTGGACTGACATGCGCTTCGTGCTCCCGTTCCTCCTGGTGCCGAGTTTCGCTGCCCAAGTTCCCGACACCACAGTGCGGGACACGGTGCCGCTGGCGCCCGTCACGGTGACGGCGACCTGAAACGCCACGAGCTCTTCGACCGTCGCTACATCGCGTCGGCGTTCCTCAATCCCGACATCGTGGCGGGCGAGCCGGTGGCCTTCGAGCCGGGGCTGCCGCGGCACGTGGTGGTGGGGTTCTCCCTCACGACCACTCGCTGATCCGTGGCTTGAAAGCCCGGCTCGGCTAAGACACGCGTCCTTAAGGACGCGCGATCTGGCCGAGCCGGCGCTTCAGCGCACGGATACATCGAGGCCAACGACTCGCGCGGCTTCATCTAGGATCCCCCAAATCCGGTCCGCCCAATCATAGTGCTCTGGCTTCATCAAGACCGAGCGCAGACAGGTGAGCGTCTCGCGATCGCGCTGGACGCCCGCCCCGAGGTCGAAGAACTCGACCGGCAGCTCCGCGAGCGCCAGATGCAGCTGCCGGCGCGCGGTCTCGTCGAACAGGCGCCGCGAGGCGGTGGAGGATTCGCTCACCGTCCGCGCGCGCGGCGCCCACACCAGGATATCCAGCTCCGGCGGAAACGTGGTCACGAACCGCGGGTCGGCGCTGAGTCTCTCGTGCAGGGCGAGGGCTGCAGCGCGACCGTCGGCGAGCCCCTGCGCGAAGACGCCACCGGGCGTGAGCGGCAGGAGCCGGTGCGTGGCCCACAGTGCTACCGCCGCGGCCCCGGGACGCGAGCACTCCAGGCTGATCTCACCCAAGTGCAGCTGCGTCGAGCTGAAGTACGTGTAGGGTGAGTTGTGCTGGTAGAACCGTCCCACCTCGGGATCGCGGAACAGCACGCACCCGCAGCCGTAGGGCTGCAGCCCGTGCTTGTGCGGATCGATCACGATCGAGTCGGCCTCGCCCAGGCGGTCGTAGCTCGCGCGCGTTTCGGTGGTGAGATTCGGCGCCAGGCTGAAGTAGCCGCCGTACGCCGCGTCGGCGTGGACCCGGAAGCCGTAGCGATCGCGCAGCGCCAGAATCGCCGGGAGCGGATCGACGGCGCCCGTCGCGGTGGTGCCGATCGTCGCCACGACGGTCCCGACGCCGCCGGCGGCGAGGCGGCGCTCCAGGGCGGTGAGATCGAGCCGTCCGCGGCGGTCGCAGGCGATCGCCTCGAAGCGCAGGCCGAGCACGCTGCTGATGCGCTGGTGCGTGTAGTGCGCCTGGGTCGAAGCGACGATCGTCGTCCCGGGACGCAGTTGGCCCGCCACCCACAGCGCCTCGAGGTTGGCCATCGTGCCGCCACTCGCGAGGTGGCCGAGGTGCGTCTCCCATCCGACCATGCGCGCCAGCTCCGCCACGGCTTCTTTTTCCATCGCTGAGCTGGCCCGGCCGCCGTCGAGCGCGTGGTTGTTCGGGTTGAGCCACAGCGCCAGCGCGTAGGCCAGGCGCGCCACGGGGTGGGGCGGTTTCATCATCTGGCCGGCGTAGAGGGGATGAAAGTACGGGTAGTTGTCCCGCAGGCGCTCGGCGACTTCGGTCAGGACCTCCCTCACCCCCTGGCCCCCTCTCCCCGTCGGGGAGAGGGGGAACGTCTCATCGAGATCAGGGAGGTCCGCGAAGCCGGCGCGCAGGCGCTCGAGCGCGGCCTCGAGCGGGTCCGTCAAGGCTCGGGCTCGTGTCCGAGCGCCTGCAGGTACGTCCGATCCCACGCCGCGGGAATGCTCTCGCGCGGAGAGTACGGCCCCGGCTGGTACGCGCGCGAGCTGACGCCCAGCTGGCTGCGCTCGCAGATGTGCCAGTCCTGCCGGTTGGT
>DASYRJ010000125.1:0-27095 GCA_036004525.1 Gemmatimonadales bacterium
CCATCGTAGAAGATGATGTTGCCGTATAGATCGGTGAGGTTCTCACGCAACCGCTCCTCACCCGTGATCATCCCGCCTTCTTTGGTGGCTACGATCTTCTTCCGCATCGCGTCGACCGCCGCCGATGCCGCCCGTAGCCGCTTCGCCACCGCATCACCGGCCGACAACTTGCCGGCACGCTCGTCGAGCGCCTGGCGGACACTGTTCATCCGCTCCACCGCGAATGTCATGTCGGTGAGTATCCCCGACATCTTCAGCGCCAGATCGAACGCCGCCTGACGCTCCTGGTCGGTGTGCGTGCTGCGCGGATCCGGCACGACGGCGACCTGCGTCGTGAACTTCGCCGTGTCCTTCATCATCCGGATCGTGTAGGTGCCCGGCAGCACCCGCGGCCCGAACGCGGCGCCGAACGCCGCACTCGCCGCCGGGGGGACCCGTGGTGCCGGGAGACGCATCGACCAGGTCACGCGGCTCAAGCCGCGGCGCTTGCTGGTCGGCATCGTGCCGAGGAGTTTGCCGCTCGCGTCGTAGACCTCGAGCTTCATGTCGCCGAAGATGTGCCGGCGCCGCTGGTAATACGTGATCACCGCGTCGCCCGGTGGATTCGGGCCGACGTACACCGCATCGCCATTCGACCAGCCACCCCCGGCCTGCAGGCGCTGTACTGTCGGCCGGCCCGGCAGGAACGAGACCGAGCTCGCGAGCACTTCGGGCGTGAGCGCCCGCAGCGGCGAGATGTCATCCACGATCCAGATCCCGCGGCCGTGGGTGGCGATCACGAGGTCGTGATCGCGCGGGTGAATCGCCAGGTCGCGCACCGCCACGTTCGGCAGGTCGCCGCCCTTGTAGTGTGCCCATTGCTTCCCGCCGTCCACCGAGATCCACAGGCCGAGCTCGGTCCCGAGGAACAGCAGGTTGGGATTGACGAGGTCTTCCTTTATTACGTGCGCATACCCGCGCACCGGACTGTCGGCCGAGACGACCGCAGTCCATGTGGCGCCGAAATCTGTGGACTTGTACGCGTAGGGCCGCATGTCGCCAAAGGTGTGCAGATCGAACGTCGCGTAGACCGTTCCCGGCGCGAAGTGCCCCGCCTCGACCGATGACACCCACGCGTTCTTCGGCAGCCCCGTGATGTTGCCGACGACGTTCGTCCATGTTTTTCCGCCGTCACGCGTGACCTGCAGGTTCCCGTCATCGGTGCCCGCCCAGATCACCTGGCCGTCCTTGGGCGATTCGGCGATCGCATAAATCGTGGTGTGCATCTCGGCCGCCGAGTTGTCGACCGTGACGCCGCCCGACTGCTCCTGCCGCTGCTTCAGCGGGTCGTTCGTCGTCAGATCGGGCGAGATGCGCTCCCAGGTCTGTCCAAAGTCGCGCGAGCGGAACAGCACCTGCGCCCCGACGTAGATCGTGCCTTTTTGCGCGCCGCTGATGTGAATCGGCGTGTTCCAGTTGAAGCGGAGCTTCTTCTCCTGATAGCGCGGCAGCGGCCGGATATTGCGCGCCTCGTGCGTCTTCCGATTGACGCGCGCAATCTCGCCGCCCTGGTACTCGGCGTAGAGGTAATCTGGATCGGTCGGGTCGGCGAACATCCAGAAGCCGTCGCCGCCGTACATGTTTTCCCATTGGTGGTTGGTGATACCGCCGGGATACTCCGACGGCCCGACCCACGAGCTGTTGTCCTGCAGCCCGCCGTACACGTTGTACGGGCGCGCCATGTCGACGCTGACGTGATAGAACTGGGAAATCGGCAGGTTCTCGTTCTTCACCCACTTGTTCCCCGCGTCGTACGAGAACCAGAGGCCGCCGTCGTCGCCGGTGATCAGGTTGTCGGTGTTGCTCGGATCGACCCACACGTCGTGGAAATCGCCGTGCGCGCCGCCCGAGATGCCGCTGAAGCTCTTCCCGCCATCGGTGCTCACGATGAGCCCGCCGTCCGGCTTGTAGACGCGGTCGGGGTTGCCCGGATCGACGATCAGATTCGCGAAGTAGAACGGCCGCCAGATCATGTTCTGGCTGCGGTCGAGCATCTGCCACGTCTTGCCGCCGTTATCGGAGCGGTACAGCGCGTTGAGCGGCGGCACCGCCTCGATGAACGCGTAGACGATCTCCGGCTTGGACGGCGCGACCGTGACCGCGACGCGCCCCCACGGCTTCGGCGGGAGGCCGGACGAGCCGGCCGACGTCAACTCGGTCCAGGTCGCGCCACCATCGGTGCTCTTGAACAGCCCCGAGCCACTCGGCGCCGTCGCGCTGTCACCGCCCGAGCGGAAGGTCCACCCGCGGCGGCGGAAATCCCACATCCCGGCGTAGAGCGTGGTGGGATGCGCGGGATCCATGGACAGCATGGAGCATCCGGTCGATGCGTTGGCGCCCCGCAGCACCTTCGTCCACGTCTTGCCGCCGTCGGTGGTCCGGTACACGCCGCGCTCGTCGCTGTCGCTCCACAGCTTGCCCGGCACGCAGACGTAGACCGTATTCGTCGCGGTGGGATCCACGAGGATCTTGACGATGTGCTCGGACTCGCGCAGCCCCATGTTGGTCCAGTTCTCGCCGCCGTCGTCCGACCGGTAGATGCCGTCACCGATGGACACGCTGTTGCGCATCCACGATTCCCCGGTGCCGACCCAGATCACCTTGGAGTTCTTCGGGTCGATCGTCACCGCGCCGATCGACTGCACCGGCTGCTTGTCGAAGACCGGCTTGAACGTCGTGCCGCCGTTCACCGACTTCCACACGCCGCCGCTGGCCGCGCCGACGTAGATCGTGAGCCGCTGGCCCGCCCCCTCGTGCACCGCGGCGAGGGCCGCGATCCGGCCGCTCATCGCGGCGGAGCCGATGTTGCGCGCGCCCAGCCCGGAGATGGTCTCCGAGTCGACCTTCACCGCGGGCTGCTGCGCGATGAGAAGCAGCAGGAGCGCGTTCATGGGCGCGCTCCCGGCCGCGTGAACCGCGCATCGTCGATCGGCACGTTGGCCTCGATCCTATCCAGGGTGATTTTCCCGCGGTTCGTACTGCTGCTGCCCTTTGGCCCGGACTCTAACGAGAACGGCAGATACACACCGTTCACCTGTTTGTAGTCGCCGAGCGAACTCTCGAATTCCTGCGGCGCGCCGCGGATCATCCGCTGCGTGTCGATGCGAATCGGGACGTAGTACTCGGTGTCGAGGTAGTAGAAGCTGACGTCGCCATTGGGGCGAGTGACCTTGAGCTTGTAGGCGTCGCTGCCCTCGACCTGTTCCAGGCCCTGATACTCGACGCGATTGCCCTTCGCCTGGTAGTTCACGAGCGGGCCGTCAAAGTCCGCGGACTCGAGAATGCCGTGCATCTCGTCCTCGCCCAGTGCTTCCGGATCGCGCTTGCCCTGCCAGGGCTCGATCTTCCAGCCCTCGTGACCGTCATAGGCGTTGATGCCCGTCATGCCCTGGATCGAGAACTCTTCCCGGACGCTGTTGGGCCGTTTGTTCTCCTGCACCACCACCGCCTCGAACCCACCGCCGCCGGTGAACTTGCCCGTGCGCCGCAGGGTCTGAATCGCCTGGATGCGGGCCATTCCCCCGGAGGCCTGGATGTACTTGGCGATGAGGCTGTCGACCGATTGAGCGGAGAGCGGCACCGCGCACAGCGCGACGGCCGCGAGGTTCAGCAAGGCCCTGCGCATGGTCATCATCCTTCGAGCGGGACGGTGAAGATACTAGCCGCTCGCGCGGTCGCAACCGGACGCGTAGCTTCTCCGCCCATGGCGTCCGTCCCGTCTCGCAACTTCCCGAACCTGACGGTGCTGTCGCATCCCCTGATCCAGCACAAGCTCACGATCCTGCGGGACCGGCGCACCAGCACGCGCGACTTCAAGCAGCTGGTCAACGAGATCGCCATGCTCATGGCGTACGAGGTCACCAAGGACCTGGCGCTCGAGCCCGTGGACATCGAGACGCCGATGGAGAAGACCGCCGGCTACCAGGTCGCGGGGAAGAAGCTGACGCTCGTGCCGATCCTGCGGGCGGGCCTCGGGATGGTCGAGGGCATCTCGCAGCTGATTCCCTCCGCGCGGGTGGGCCACATCGGGCTGTACCGCGACCACGACACGCTCCGCCCGGTGGACTACTACTTCAAGATCCCGTCGGGGGAGCAGGACCGCGCGTTCTTCGTGCTCGACCCGATGCTGGCAACGGGGGGATCGGCGGTGGCCGCGGCCGGCGCGCTGAAGCGCGCCGGCGCGCAGCGGATCCGCTTTCTGTGCCTCGTCGCGGCACCCCCGGGCGTGCGGGCCATGCTCGAGGCCCACGCCGACGTGCCCGTGTACGCCGCCGCCCTGGACCGCGAGCTCAACGCCAAGGGCTACATCCTCCCCGGCCTGGGCGACGCGGGGGACCGGCTGTTCGGCACGCGTTGACATTTATCGTCACAATGCTAGTATATGACGTAATTCGTCATATCTGACAATTGTGACGTAAAATGTCCAAGGCCTACATCGCCCTCATCGCCGACGCCGTGGCCTCGCGCCGGCTCCCGCCGCCGGCCCGCGCCCGGCTCCAGGCCCGGCTCCGCGCCGCCCTCCCGGCCTACACCCGCCGCTGGCGGCGCCACGTCGCCGCCGCCTTCGGCGTCGCCCTGGGCGACGAAGTGCAGGGCCTCCTCAGCGCCGCCGAGCCGCTGTGGGAGATCACCCACCGGCTGCGGCTCGACTTCCCCGAGGTGGAGTGGGTGATCGCCTGCGGCCGCGGCGCGCTCGCGACCCCCCCCCCCCCCCTCTCTCACGGCGGGCCACCGCCCCTCAGCTCGACGGGCCGTGCTTCCACGCCGCCCGCGGCGCCCTCGAGGCGGCGAAGCGCGACCGGCTCGTCCTGACCTTTGGGGGTTTTGCTGAGGCCATCGCGCCGTTCATCCCCTACTACTCCGCCCTGTACTGGAGCTGGACCCCGCGGCAGCGCCGCACCGCCACGCTGCTCCGTCTCGGCTCCGCCGCACAGGCCGCGGCGGCCCTCCGGGTGGACCGCAGCGCCGTCTCGCATCTCGCCCGCCGCATGGCCTGGCCCCTGGTCGCCGCGGGCGATAAGATGTTCCGCGCGGCCATCATGGAGGCTGGGTGAACCCGCTCGCGGTCGTCCCGTTGCTCGGCTACACGCTGGTCGCGGTGCTCTGGCCCGCTCAGATCGACGGCCACCGCCGCGGCCGCGTCCTGCTCCTCGTCGAAGGGGCGCTCGTGCTCGCGGCCGTGGTGGTGGGCCAACTCCTCGCCAAGCTCGCGGTGCCCAGCGCCATCGGCTACCGCGGCGGGACCGTCGGCCTCTACGTCACGGGATACCTCTACGTCTGCTTCCGCGGCATGATCGTGGTGCGCGCGGTGCTCGACCTTCCCGCCCTCCACATGCGCCGCGACGAGGACCGCAACGCCGGCGCCATCGACATCGCCCGCGGGCGCACGATCGGGTCGTTGGAGCGCGCCATCGCCCTCACCCTCGTGCTGCTCGGCCAGTACGGCGCGCTCGGCCTGATCGTGGCCGCCAAGTCGGTCGCCCGGTTCAAAGCGTTGGAAGACCGTGAGTTCGCCGAGTACTTCCTGATCGGGACCCTGGCGTCCCTCCTGCTCGCCCTGGTGGGGGGTCTGGGATTGCACGCCCTGCTGCGTTAAGCCCCCCCCTACGTAACCCTTTCTCCTTCCCCCGTGTCAGACGGGTAGTTGCGCGCGTGGCCCGTCGCTTCGGAGCTCCGTGGACGAACGAGATCTGATCAACCGCGTCCGCGCCGGGGACGGCGTCGCCGAGCGCGCTCTGTACGACGCCCACGTCGACCGCGTCTACCGCCTGGCATACCGGTTGGCGGGCGACGACGGCTTGGCGCAGGAGTTCACGCAGGAGACGTTCATCCGGGTGTTCGAGCGGCTCGACACGTTCCGCGGCGATTCCGCCCTCTCGACCTGGCTGTACGCGATCACGACCTCGGTCGTGCTGAACGGGCTGCGCAAGGTCAAGCGCTTCCGCCAGCGGGAGGCGGACCTGGACGACGCGCACGGGGTCGGGCTGGCGCGCCGGGAAGCGGAGCCCGACTTGAAGATCCGGCTGCGGCGCGCGATCGACGCGCTGCCCGAGGGCTATCGCACGGTATTTGTGATGCACGACGTCGAGGGCTACACGCACGAGGAGATCGGCGCCGCGCTCGGCGTCGAGACGGGTACATCGAAGGCGCAATTGTCGCGGGCGCGGGCCAAGCTGCGCGAGGCGCTCGCGGACTTCGCGGGAGAGTGGGTGTCATGATGTTCGAGCACGACGACAAGCGGTTTGACGAGTGGCTGCAGGACGCGGCGCGGGACTATCACCGCCCGCCCGAGACGCCGCGCGACGCCATGTGGGCCCGCATCGCCCTCGAGCGGCAGCGCCGCGGCGAGCGTCGCGTCATCGAGCTCCGGCCGTGGGTGCGCTGGACGCTCGCCGCGGCGGCGGTGCTGGCGCTGGGAATCGGCATCGGCCGCTGGACCGCACACCCGGAGACGACCGACTCCGCCGGCGGCTCGGACGTCGTCTATCAGGTGGCGGCAACCCAGTACCTGTCCCGCACCGAGGCCTTTCTCACGGACTTCCGCGCCGACCTCCGCGCCGGCCGGACCGACGCGCGCCTGGCGGGTCAGGCGCGCGACCTGCTCACCACGACTCGCCTGATGCTCGATTCTCCGGCGGCGGACGACCCGCACCGGCGCGCGTTGCTCGAGGACCTGGAGCTCGTCCTGGTTCAGATCTCGCAGCTCGACGCCGGGCGCGGGGGCGCGCGCGACGCCGATCTGATCACCCAAGGCATGGACCAACGCAACGTGCTGCCCAAGCTACGCTCGGCGATCCCCTCCGGGCCGATGCCGGTGCGCACTGAAGGAGCACTCTGATGTTCATCGCGCCCCTCTTGCTCGCCGCCGCCCTCGTCCAGGACACCGCTCCGCCGCCGCGGGCGCCGGCGCCGAAGCGCACCCGCGTGCCTGTCGCGATCGCGCCGCTCGCCGCCTCCGAGATTCGACTCGAAGCCGCGCTTCCCGCGCTCGCTGCGGCCGAAGCGCGGCTCGAGGCCGCCCTGCCGGTGCTCGCTCATCTGGAGGTCGCGTTACCCGCCCTCGCCGTGCTGCCGGACATCGCCGTCGTGCCGGCCCTCGACACGTGGCCGGCGGAGTCGTGGGACGAGCAGGACCCGGCCGACTCACTGTATCGCGCGGGGCGCCGGGCGTTGAATCGCAACCGCTACCAGGAAGCGATCGACCTCTTCGGCCAGGTGATCAGCCGCTACCCGCGGTCGGCCTACGCGGGCGAGGCGCTGTACTACACGTCGTACGCGCTCTATCGCACCGGAGACACGAAGAATCTCCAGCGCGCCGTCGAGCTTCTGACCCAGCTGCGGGACAAATATCCGGACGAGGGCGTGCGCGGGGACGCCGAAACGCTCGCCGCGCGGGTGGACGGCGAGCTGGCCCGGCGCGGAGACACCGCGGCCGCGGAGCGCAATCAGTCGCGGGCCGATTCCGCCCGCGGCCCCGAGACACCGCCAGGCCCACGTGCTCCTCGACCCCCCCGAGAGCCGCGGGAGCCCCGGCCGCCCCGGCCGCCACGCCCGCCCCGAGAGGGCCGCTCGTCCGGATGCGATGACGAAGACGACATCAGGGTCGCGGCGCTGCAGGGCCTCCTCAACATGGACGCCGAGCGCGCCGTGCCGATCCTCAAGGCGGTGCTGGCGCGGCGGGACGAGGGGTCCGCGTGCTTGCGGCGCAAGGCCGTGTGGCTCGTATCGCAGAAACGCAGCCCGGAGACGTCGGCGATTCTGCTCGACGCCGTGCGCTCCGATCCTGACCGGGAAGTGCGTGAGGAGGCTGTGTTCTGGCTGTCGCAGGTGCCGGGCGAGGAGACGGTCGCAGCGCTCGATTCAATCCTGCGCGATCCCAAGACCGATCCCGGAATCCAGGACAAGGCGATCTTCGCCCTGTCCCAACACCACAGCGCGCGCGCGGGAGGGATCCTGCGCGCCTTCGCGGAGCGGCGTGACGTGTCGAGCGAGCTGCGCGGGAACGCCATCTTCTGGCTGGGGCAGAATCGCTCGGCCGACAACGCGCAATACCTCAAGGATCTCTACGCGAAGCTCGAGAACGACGACCTGAAGAAGAAGGTGATCTTCTCCCTGTCCCAGATGGGCGGCGCCGACAACTACCGCTGGATGATGGACATCGCCCTGAACCAGAACGAGAACATCGAGATCCGGAAGGACGCCCTCTTCTGGGCCGCCCAGGGGAAGGGCGTCGACATCGCCGACCTCGTGCGTCTCTACGACAGCATGAAGGACCGCGAGATGCGGGAGAAGCTGATCTTCGTCTACTCACAGCGGCGCGAAGACGCCGCGCTCGAGAAGCTGTTCGACATCGGGAAGAACGATCCGGACCGCGAGCTCCGCAAGAGCGCGATCTTCTGGATCGGCCAGTCGCGTTCCCCGCGGGCGGCGCAGTTCCTCCAGGAGCTGATCAACCAATGATCACCCTCGCGCTGGCGCTGGTCCTGACGCAGCAGCCGAACCTCGCGCGCCAGGTGGCCGCGGTGCGCGACGGCACGGTGCGGTTCAGCTTCGCCGCCCGGCCGGGCGTGTACGGCAACGGCCGCAACATCATCAGCTGGGACTGCCGCAACGGCCGCTGCCGCAACCAGCAGGTCAATGGGAACTACTCGGACTGGGACGGCGACGACTGGTCGTCGGCCTGCGACTCCGGCCCGGTCCGCGTCGCCCTCCTCAAGAGCGGCGGCGCCGTCACCGACCTTCGGACGTATGTCGGCGGCGAGTGGCGACCCGGCACCGGCGCCACCGATCTGGGCACGGTGGGCGCGCGTGACGCCGCGGCCTATCTTCTGGCTCTCGCGGAAAGGGACTCCGGCCGCGCGGCCGAGAAAGCCATTCTGCCGGCGACGCTCGCCGACAGCGCCACGATCTGGCCCGACCTGCTGCGCATCGCGCGGGCCGACCGCGTCTCCCGCAAGGTGCGGCGCTCGGCGGTGTTCTGGCTGGGACAGGCGGCGGGCGATGCCGCCACGCGCGGCCTCACGGACCTCGTGGACGACCGCAGCGCCGACCACGAGGTGCGTGAGACGGCGGTCTTCGCGCTGTCGCAGCGGCCTCGAGAAGAGGGGGTGCCCGCCCTGATCCGGATCGCCAAGGACAACCGCGACCCGGAGCTCCGCCGCAAGGCGATCTTCTGGCTGGGCCAGTCGGACGATCCGCGGGCGCTCGCCCTGTTCGAGGAGCTGCTGACGAAACCCTGACTTCCAGCGGTTTGCAACGGGGGCGGCGCCGGGGGCATCATATTCCGTCCTGCACCGGAGCGCCGCGCCGTGTTGTCGATCGCCCTGGTGGTCGCCCTCACGCAAGTCCCCGATTCCGCCACCGTGCGCCACGCCGACGGCCGCGTGCCGCCCACCGTGACGGCGGTGCGGGTGACGCGTCCCCCGACGGTCGACGGGCGGTTGGACGACCCCATGTGGCAGGCGGCCGTGCCGGCCCGGGGGTTCACGCAGCAAATCCCGGACGACGGTCACGCGCCCACGGACTCCACGACCGTCCGGCTCCTGTACGACGATGAAGCGATCTATCTCGGCGCGCGGATGTGGGACGATCATCCCGACCTGATCGCCCGGCGCATGAGCCGGCGCGACCAGCTGCTCCAGAGCGACGTCTTCTGGGCGGATTTCGACAGCTACCACGACCACCGGACGGCATTCGAGTTCGGCGTCAACGCCGCCGGCGTCAAGCAGGACGACATCACGGCGGACGACCAGATGTTCGGGGACAACTCGTGGGACCCCGTCTGGGATGTGGCCGTGACGATCGACTCGCTCGGGTGGACGGCGGAGATGCGGATCCCGTTCTCCCAGCTCCGGTTTCCGCAGCGGCGCGAGCAGCTGTGGGGCGTGAACTTCTTCCGCCTGGTGTTCCGGCGGAACGAGTTCTCCATGTACTCGTACTGGAAGCAGACGGAGAACGGGTACGCCTCCCGCTTCGCCCACCTCGTGGGCCTGCGCGACATCCCGGCCCCCAAGCGGCTCGAAGTCCTCCCCTACACGGTCGCCCGCACGACCTCCCCCGGATCGAGCGTCTCGGGCAACCCGCTCGCTGCGCGCGCCACGGCGTTCGGCGGGGCGGGGGCCGACCTCAAGTACGGCGTCACCTCGAATCTCACGCTTGACGCAACCGTCAACCCCGACTTCGGCCAGGTCGAGGCGGACCCGGCGTTCGTGAACCTCTCGGCGTTCGAGTTCTTCCTCGAGGAGCGGCGCCCGTTCTTCGTGGAGGGCGCGAGCATCTTCTCGTTCGGCGGAACCGGTCAGTACATCGGGTTCGGAGGCACGCCGCGGTGGTTCTACTCGCGGCGCATCGGGCGCCCGCCCACGGGACTGGGCGCGGGCGGGTCGTTCGGGACGCTGCCCTCGGCCACGACGGTCCTGGCCGCGGCGAAGCTCACCGGCAAGAGTCCGGGCGGATGGTCGTTGGGCGTGCTGGACGCGGTGACCGCACGCGAGCGCGGGCCGTTCACCGACACGCTCGGCACCGTCTGCGCGGGACCGCCGGGCTCGACCTGCGCCACGGACGCCGAGCCCACGACCAATTACTTCGTGGGGCGTGTGCGCCGCGACGTCGCCGGCGGGCGCAGCGGGTACGGCCTGCTGGCCACCGCCACGGACCGCGCCATCGCCACCGCCGCCCTTCACAAGCTCCGGTCCCAAGCCTACGTCCTGGGCGCCGACGTCTTCCATCATTGGCACAACAACGCGTACACCTTGAACGGGTCGATCGGGGTCTCCTCCGTTCGCGGCGACACCCTCGCGCTGCAGGTGACCCAGCTCGCCTCGTCGCGCTATTTCGACCGCCCCGATGCCGACCATTTGCGCTACGACCCCGCCCGCACGTCGCTCACCGGCGTGAGCGCCGATGTCGCCGTCGAGAAGAGCGGGGGAAACACGAATTGGGCGCTGGGCGCGAGCACGACGACGCCGGGATTCGAGGTCAACGACCTCGGCTTCCAGACGCGCGTGGATCGCATCTCGGGCGGCTGGTTCCTGGGCCACCGCTGGACCCGCCCGGGGAAGGTGTTTCGGTTCGCCTCGATCGCGGGTTCGGGCGGCCCGAGCTGGAACTACGGCGGCGATCTGATCCAGTTCTCGGCCGGCGTCAACGTGTTCGGGCAGCTCCGCAACTTCTGGGGCGCGAGCCTCTTCGCCTTCCATCAGAACGCCGTTCTGGACGACCGTCTGACGAGGGGCGGGCCCCTGACCAAAGAACCGGAGTCCTGGAACGTCGGCGGCAACGTCTTCAGCGACCAGCGCAAGCGCATCAACGCCGGCCTGTTCGCCAACTACTCGCACGCGGCAGGCGGCAGTTGGTCGGTGAGCGTGAGCCCCAACTTCTCGTTGCGTCCGAGCGACGCCGTGGTCATCCGCCTCGGTCCCAGCATCTCCAACGAGCGCACCCAAGCCCAGTTCGTCGACAAGCAGCGCGACAGCGTTGCCACCCCGACGTACGGCGTGCGCTATCTGTTTGCCGAACTCCGGCAGCGGCAGGTGAGCCTCACGATGCGCACCGACGTGATCTTCTCACCCACCCTGTCGCTCCAGGTGTACGCGCAGCCGTTTGCGTTCGCGGGAGACTTCTCGCGGTTCAAGGAGCTGCGGGCGCCGCGCACCTTCGCCTTCAACGTCTACGGTCAGGACAACGGCTCCACGATCGTCCCGGACGACACGACGCTGTGCGCCGGCTACGCCGCCGGTGGCTGTTACGGGGTGGACCCCGATGGGCCAGGCCCAGCGCCCCCGTTCGCGCTCTCCAACCCGGACTTCCACCTCCGTTCGTTGAACTCCACCACGGTGCTGCGATGGGAGTACCGGCCGGGCTCGACGTTGTACGTCGTATGGAGCCAGAGCCGGAGCGCGTTTGCCTCCTACGATCCCAGCTACGGGGGCGCCGGCGAACTGCGCCGAGCCGCGTTCCGGGACCGCCCGACGAACGTGCTCCTCGTCAAACTCAACTACTGGTTGAGCCTCTAGACGACGCTCCCCTTAGATTTGCGCCATGCCTTTGTGGACCCCACGGCGCGTCGTCACGACGGTCGCCGTCGTATTCGTGCTGCTCGTGCTCGGCTGGGGAGCCGTGGTGCTCGCCGTCGCGGTCCAGGCCGCACGCGATCAAGCCGCGACGGCCGACGCCATCGTCGTGCTCGGGGCCGCCCAGTACAACGGCCGGCCCTCCCCGGTCTTCCGGGCGCGGCTGAATCACGCCGCCGCTCTGTATCAGCGCGGGTTCGCGCCGGTGCTGCTCGTCACCGGCGGAGTCGGGACCGGGGACAGCCTGAACGAGGCGATCGTGGGCCGCGCCTACCTCGCGCGCCTCGGCCTCCCCCCGGACGCCCTCGTCGCCCTCCCCGCCGGCGACGACACCTACGCGTCGCTTGCGGAGGTGGCGCGGTGGTTCCAGGGGCGAGACAGCCGCCGAGTCCTGCTCGTGAGCGACGGCTTCCACATGCTGCGGTTGCGGATCATCGCCGAACGTCTCCATCTCACCCCCCTCACCTCGCCGGCCACGGGCTCCCCCATCCGGGCCAGCCCGCGCCAGAACACCGCCTATCTCCTGGCCGAAGGGTTCAAAGTCCCGTTCACCTGGTTGTTTCAGCACTAGGAGGCGCGATGCAGCTCGGACGCCGGCAGATCTACTCCGGCAGAGTGGTGAGCCTGGACGTGGACACAGTGCGCTACCCTGACGGCTCGACCGGGGAGCTGGAGATGATCCGTCACCCCGGCGCGGCCGCCGTGCTCCCGTTCGCGTCCGACCCGCACGGCGCCGACCCGACCGTGCTCCTGATCCGGCAGTACCGCTATGCGGCGGGCGGCCCGCTGCTCGAGATCCCCGCGGGCCGGCTCTCCCCGGGCGAGGAGCCGGTCGAGTGCGCCCGCCGAGAACTGCGCGAGGAAGTCGGCGTGACCGTCGGCCGGATCGGGCATCTTACAACCATCTGGACCACGCCCGGCTTCACCGACGAGCGGATCCACCTCTTCTGGGCTGCGGAGCTCACGGCGGGGGAACATGCGCGCGAGCCCGATGAGTTTATCGAGGTGGTGCCGACCCCGCTCTCAGAAACGCTGGCGCTCGTGCGCGACGGCGCGATCTGCGACGGAAAAACGGTCACGGCAATCCTCTATATGGCCGGATTCCGGCTGGGTCGGTAACCGAGTGTGCACTTGCGGTGTCTCTGCAGGGAGACAATATTGGGCGGACCGGCGCCGCCACGAAATACAAGTCGTTGTTCCAAGCTGACTTGGCCCCGCGCGTCGGGAGGCACGCTTCGTGCCGTTAGCCCGCAGACAGGAGAAGGAGGAGTCCCGCCTAGCATTCGTAACGTTGCTGTCTGAAACACAGGAGTCAACATGCGGGCAGTCCTCAGTCGCAACAGCCAGCCTACACTCGAGTCTCCGCGCGCCGTGCAGCGGGAGGCGCTGCACGAGCTCGATGACGGCCAGGTGGTGCTCCGGCACCTGAGCGGCGAACCCCAGGCGTTCGGGACCCTGGTGGACCGCTATCAGACGCGCCTGTTGAACTTCGTGAACCGCACGATCGGCGACCGCGAGCGGGCCGAGGACCTGGTCCAGGAGGTCTTCATCCGGGTGTTCCGCCATCTGCACCGATTCGACCAGACGAAGAAGTTCTCGACCTGGATCTACACGATCGCGTCGAACTTGGCGAAGAACGAGCTGCGCAACCGCAGCCGCAACCCCCTGGTGCTGTTCCAGACGATCAAGAAGAACTGGGAGGCGGACCACCGGCCGTTGCAGTTCGAGGATGCGACGGCGCGGCCGGACGACCTCTACCGCAAGCGCTTCCTGAAGGACGCGGTCGACCAGTGCGTGCACCAGCTTCCGGGGCACCACCGGGAGGTGTTCGTGCTGCGGGAGCTCGAGGGGAAGAGCTACCAGGAGATCGCCGAGATCACCGGCTGCAACCTGGGCACCGTGAAGAGCCGCTTGAACCGGGCCCGGAACAGCTTCGCCCAGCTGATCGGCCCCCTGCTCGAGTAGTGTCCCCCTGCCATTCCCCGTGCCGCGGAACTCCCGGCGGCCCGGGCGGTACCATTCAGCCGTCATGATCTGCAGCGAATTCCTCGACCGGTACACCGAGTTCCGCGACGGGCTGATCGGCGCGCCGCGGGAGTTGCGGCGTTTTCAGCGCCACCTGGCGCAGTGCGCGGGGTGCCGCCGCTATGATGCGGCACTGCGCCACGGCGTCCAGGCGCTGCACGCGACGGCGGCGATCGAGCCGTCCGCCGACTTCCGGCGCCGCCTGGACGCCCGCCTGGCGCGCGAGCGCATGCGGGACGCCCCGGTCCCGGCGCGGGCAGGACTGGTGGCGGCGATGTTGGTGTTGATCGCGTTGTCGCTCTTGGTCGTCGAGGTCGGCCGCCGGCCGCAGCTCGCCCAGGCCCCGGCGCTTCCCCCCGCCGCCTTCCCCAAGCCCGTGGCCAACCCGGGTCTGCCCTTCGTGTCGTTCCAAGACCCGCGCGCGAGCGTGGTGGAGGGCAATCCATATCCGTACGGCACGGCGCTGGTACAGCCGGCGGTGACGCAGATCGAGCCTGCTTCCGCTGGCCGCTAGCCGCCCCCCGCGGTAACTTCCGCGCTGTATGGCGGCGCTCACCCTGGATGCGCTCCTTCGCAGCCTCAAGAAGGGCGCCCCCGACCCCGTTTACCTCTTGCACGGTGACGAAGACGCCCTGAAAGACGAGGCCGTCCGCGCCGTGCTCGACGCCGCCGTGGATCCCGCCGCCCGCGACTTCAATCTCGACACCCGCTTCGCCGCCGACCTCGATGCCGAAGCGTTCCACACCCTCGTGAACACCCCCCCGATGCTCGCGGCGCGCCGGGCCGTGGTGCTGCGCGGCGTGGACCAGCTCGGCAAACGCAAGTCCAAGCTGCGGGATGAGCTGATCCGCTACCTCGGTGCGCCCAATCCCACGACCGTGCTGGTGCTCGTGGCGGGAGCGGAGGCCGACGCGGAGCTGGGGCGCGGCGTGACCGCCGTGGCGCTCGAGCCGCTGGCCCCGGAGCGGGTCCCGCGATGGGTCAATCATCACGCCGCAACGTTGGGGCTCGCGCTGGCGCCCGACGCCGTGGAGCTGCTTGTCGCGGCCGTCGGGAACGATCTGAGCGCGCTGGCGCGGGAGCTGGAAAAGCTGGCGGCACTCGCGGGCGACCGCCCGGCGACGGCGGCGGACGTGACGGCCTTGGTGGGTGTGCGCCGCGGCGAGACGGTGCACGATCTCGTGGAGGCGGCGCTGGAACGGCGGGCGGCGCGGGCCGCGCAGCTGGTGGAGCCGGTACTCGAGCAGGCCGGGATGAGCGGCGTGAAGATCGTGACCCTCATCGGCACGCACCTGGTAGGCACGGCGCTGGCGCGCGCCGAACGGGATCGCGGCACGCCGCCGGCGCGCATCGAGGATACGGTGTTCCGGCAGCTCCTGGCGGCCCGGCCCTACGGCCTGCGCGGCTACAAAGAAGAAGCGGCGCGCTGGGCCCGCTGGAGCGGGCAGTGGACCGCGGCGGAGTTGTCCGCGGCCCTGCGCGCCGCCCTCACCGCCGATCGCGCGCTCAAGGGAACGACCGTAACGGGCGACGGCGGCATCGTGCAGCAGCTGGTGCTGAGCTTTGCGGCGACGCAGCGGGAGGCGGCGTGAGGGGCGGCGGTCGGGCGGTCTGGCGGACGGGCGGAAGGATCGCCGGGCTGGTGGCGGTACTGCTGACCGCCAGTCCGCCCGTCCGCCTTTCCGCTCAAAGTGACGTCCGCCTTCTCGACGCGCTCCGCCTCGCGCAGACCGGCCAGGTGGACACTGCGCGTGCCGCGGTGCGGCGTCTGCTGGCCACGCTCTCGCCCGCCGACTCGGTCTACCCCGAGGCGCTGCTCGCCGGCGCGAAGATCGCCCCGGACGCCCAGACGGTGGCCACGAACCTGAACCGGATCGTGGTGGAATACGGATCGTCGCGGTGGGCCGACGACGCGCTGCTCATGCTGACCCAGCTGTACTTCGCGCAGCACGACCCCGCGCAGACGATCCAGGCGGCCGAGCGGTTGCGCCGGGACTATCCCGACTCGCCGCTGCGCGCCCGCGTCGCGTTCCCCGCCGCGCGCGCCTATTTCGATCTCAAGGACGAGGGCCGGGGCTGCGAGCTCATCCGCGAGGCCCTCGCGGGGGCGGCGGAGGACGTGGAGTTCAAGAACCAGGTCGGCTTCTATGCCTCGCGCTGCGGCGCCGTCGCCGCGTCGACGCCCTCCCCTGCCGACTCCGCCACGAATGCCGCCACTGCGCCCAAGACCTACGCCGTGCAGGTGCTCGCGGTGAAGAGCACCGCCCAGGTGGACGAGATGCTCACCCGGCTGCGGGTGATGGGCTTCGACGCGCGCGTGGTGCGGGACACGAGCGGCTTCTTCAAGGTCCGGGTGGGGCGCTACGGGACGCGCGAGGAGGCGCAGCAGATCCAGCAGCGCCTCCGCACGCGCGTCGGCGGCCAGCCGTTCGTCGTGGAGGAGCCGTGACCGAGCGGGTCGGAAGCGGCGCGGACACTCCGCTCATGCAGCAGTACCGCGAGATCAAGGCGCGGCACCCGGACACCATCCTGTTCTTTCGGATGGGGGACTTCTACGAAATGTTCGAGGACGACGCCCGCGTGGCCGCGCGGGAGCTGGGGCTCACGCTCACCTCCCGCAACAACGGCGGCGCGGCCGACGTGCCCCTCGCCGGGGTGCCGGTCAAGGCGGCCACCGACTACCTCCGGCGCCTCATTGCCGGTGGGCACCGCGTCGCGATCTGTGAGCAGGTTGAGGACCCGAAGCTCGCCAAGGGGCTGGTGCGCCGCGAGGTGGTCGAGACGGTCACCCCGGGGACGGTACTGTCCGACGACTGGCTCGCGCAGAACCGCAATAACTACCTCGTCGCGCTGGATCTGCGCGTCGCGGCGGCCGGCATCGCCGCGCTGGACGTCATGACGGGCGAGCTGGTGCTGGAGGTCGTTCCCGCGCAGGACGTGGCGGCGGTGCTGGCCCGTTACGAGGCGGCGGAGCTGGTGGTGCCGGCGGGCACGCCCCCTGCCTCCCCCGTAGCCGCGGCGTCGGGCGCCACGGTGACCGAGCGCGAGGCATGGGAGTTCGATCCTGAGCTGGCGCGTGAGGATCTGACCCGCACCTTCGGTCTCGCCTCACTCGACGGTCTGGGCATCGCTGCGGACGACCGTCCCGCCCTGGGCGCCGCGGGCGCCCTGCTGCGCTATGCGCGCGAGCTCAAGCCGGGCGGCCTGCCCCACCTCGCGCGGCCCACCGTGGTCCGCCGCGGCGATGTGCTGCCGCTGGACGACATGACCCGCCGCAACCTGGAGCTGGTCGAGCCGCTTCGCGCCGGCGCGCAGGGCGCGACGCTCCTCGAGGTGCTGGACCGGACCCTGACGCCCATGGGCGGCCGGCTGTTGCGACGCTGGCTGCTGGCGCCGCTCGTCGATCCCGGCGCCATCAACGCGCGGCTCGACGCCGTGGAGGTCCTGGTGCGCGACGGGCGCGGGCGGGAGCGGCTGCGCGAGGCCCTGGGTGGCGTGCGGGACGTGGAGCGTCTGGCGGGGCGGGCGGCCCTCGGCCGCGCCACACCGCGTGAGCTGGGCGCGCTGCGCGATTCGATCCTGCGCCTCCCCGACGTCCGCAGCGCGCTGAGCGGGCTCGAACGGCGCGAGCGCGCCGCCTCCCTCGAAACCGCCGCCGACGCCTTCGACCTCCTGACCGACCTGGGCGACGAGCTGGCCCGCGCCCTGGTGGACCGGCCGCCAGCCCAGCTCGCCGACGGAGACGCGGTCCGGCCGGGGTACGACCGCGAGCTCGACGAGCTGAAGGGTGCGCGGGACGGGGGCAAGCAGTACATCGCGTCGTTGCAGGAGCGCGAGCGCGAGCGCACCGGCATCGCCTCGCTCAAGGTCGGGTTCAACAAGGTCTTCGGCTACTACCTCGAAGTCACCAACGCACACCGCGCGCGCATTCCCGCCGACTACGAGCGCCGCCAGACCCTCACCGGGGCCGAACGCTACGTCACCCCGGAGCTGAAGGAGTACGAGGCGAAGGTGCTCGGGGCCGAGGAGCGGATCGGGGCGCGGGAGGCGGCGGTCGTGGACGCGCTGCGGGGCCGAGTGGCGCAGGCGATCGCGCGGGTGCAGGCCGGCGCCGCGCTGCTCGCCCAGCTCGACGTGTGGGCGGCGCTCGCCGACCTGGCGGAGCACGAGCGCTGGGTGCGCCCGGAGGTCACCGACGGCTTCGCCCTGCGCCTCGAGGCGAGCCGCCACCCCGTCGTGGAGCGCATGATGGCGCGGGAAGCCTTCATCCCCAACGACGTCTGCCTCGACGAGGCCGGGCGCGTCATCCTGCTCACCGGCCCCAACATGGCGGGCAAGTCGACGCTCCTCCGCCAGGTGGGGTTGTGCGTCCTGCTCGCGCAGATGGGCGCGTTCGTGCCCTGCCGCCGCGCGGCGGTCGGCGCCGTGGACCGGCTGTTCACCCGCGTGGGCGCGTCCGACAATCTGGTGCGGGGACAGTCCACCTTCATGGTCGAGATGAGCGAGACGAGCGCGATCCTCCACGGCGCCACGGCGCGGAGTCTCGTGCTGCTCGATGAGATCGGCCGCGGCACGTCCACCTACGACGGGGTCGCGATCGCGTGGGCCGTCACCGAGCGCCTGCACAACACGATCGGCTGCAAGACGGTCTTCGCCACCCACTATCACGAGCTGACCCAGCTCACCGAAGAGCTGGCGCACGCCCGCAACTTCAACGTCGCGGTGCGCGAAGTGGGCGACGAGATCGTCTTTCTGCACCGGCTGGAGCCGGGAGGCGCCGATCGGTCCTACGGCATTCACGTCGGCCGCCTCGCCGGCCTGCCCGCGCCGGTGGTCGCCCGGGCCTGGGAAGTGCTGAAACTGCTCGAGGCGGGCCACCACGTGGCGCGGTTGCACGCGCCGCTGCGTCCCGACGCCGCGCAGCTCGCCCTGTTCAAAGGGGCGCCGCACCCGCTGCTCGAAGAGCTGGACCGCCTCGACGTCAACGCCCTGTCGCCGCTCGATGCGCTCAAACGGCTCGCCGAGTGGAAGCAGCGGTTGGAGGACGCCTAAGTGCGCGCCGCATGCTTCGCGAACCTGGCGGCCGCGACCCTCGCGTGCGGGGGCTCGGCTCCCCCTCCCGATACGCGAGGCCCCGGCGCCGGACCGCCGCCCGAGTCGGAAGCGCCGGTGGCGCTGAACCCCGACGTGCCGATCGCCTACCCGCCCGCCCTGTTCGAGGATCGTATCGAGGGAGACGTCGTGCTGCGGCTGTTCGTCGACACCGCCGGCCGCTTGGTGCCGGAGTCGACGCGTGTGGCCGAGTCGAGCGACTACCCCGCGCTCGATTCCGCGGCGCTCGCGGGGTCCGCCAAGCTGCGGTTCGCGCCCGCCAAGCGGCGCGGGGTGCCCGTCGCGACCGCGTTCCTCCAGCCGGTCGAGTTCCGCTACCCGGGAACCAGCCGGACGGGGGCAGGAGCGTCCACACCCGGCGCCGCCGTTTCACCTCCGTCCCGCCGGGCGACGATCCCCGCGCCGCAGCCCCCGTCCCTGGCGCCAGCACCCCGCGTCGTCGCGCCGCCGGTGCGGTCCGATTCCGCCAGGCCCCGGCCCGACACGACGAAACCTGACACGACCCGCGCCCGGCGGGACACCACGCGGCGCGACACGACGCGGGTCACGCGGGACACCGGTGCCCCACCACGCTGAGCCGTACGCCAACGTCCTCGAGACGATCGGCTGGACGCCGCTGATCCGTCTCAACCGTGTGGCGCGGGGCGTACGCACGCCGATCTACGCCAAGGCGGAGTTCTTCAATCCCGGGGGCTCGGTGAAGGACCGCATCGGGCTCGCGATGATCGAGGCGGCGGAGCGCGAAGGACGCCTCCGGCCCGGCGGCTTGATCGTGGAGGCGACGTCGGGGAACACCGGTGTGGGGCTCGCGATCGCGGCGGCGGTCAAGGGGTACCGCTGCATCTTCACGATGCCGGACAAGATGTCGCAGGAGAAAGCGCGCCTGCTGCGCGCGCTCGGCGCCGAGGTCATCATCACCCCCACGGCCGTCCCTCCCGACCATCCCGACAACTACATCATGAAGGGCCGGGCCATCGCGGCGGCGCACGAAAACGCGATCTTCGCCGACCAGCACTACAATCCGGTGAACCCCGAGGTGCATTACCGGACCACCGGACCCGAGATCTGGACGCAGACCGCGGGGAAAGTGACTCACTTCGTGTGCGCGCCCGGGACCGGGGGCACGGTGAGCGGCGCCGGGCGCTACCTGAAGGAGCAGAACCCGAAGGTCCGCGTCGTGGCCGGCGATCCTGCGGGATCGATCTACACCGAGTACGCGAAGACCGGTCGCAAGGGCGAAGGCCAGCCCTACAAGGTCGAAGGGATCGGCGGCGACAAGATTCCCACGTCGCTCCATTTCGACGTGATCGACGAATGGCTGTACGTCACCGACCGGGACGCCATGCTGATGACGCGGCGGCTCGCCCGGGAAGAGGGGTTGTTCGCGGGAGGCTCGACCGGCGTGAACATCGTCGCGGCGCTCGACGTCGCGCGCCGGCTCGACGACCCGACGGCGTGCATCGTCACGGTGCTGTGCGACACCGGCGAGCGCTATCTCTCGAAGGTGTACAACGACGAGTGGCTGCGTGAGAACCAGATGCTGGAAGACGAGCGGCCGACCGTGGCGCGGCTGTTGGACGCGAAGGACGGCGGCGCCTCGCCCCCGCCGGCGCTGATCCACGTGGCGCCCGAGGCCTCGGTGCGCCAGGCGCTCAACCTGATGAGCACCTACAACGTGTCGCAGCTGCCGGTGCTGGACGGCGGCGACGGCGTGGGCGCCGTGTCGGAGCAGGCCTTGATGGCCCGCGCGATCGAGAACGCGAAAGTGCTCGACCGTCCCGTGCGCGAGCTGATGGATCCGCCCTTCCCGGTGGTCGACAGCCACTCACCGGTGGAACGACTCGCGGTGCTGCTCTCGCGGGAAACGCCGGCGGCGCTGGTGCGGCGCGACGGAAAGGTGATCGGGATCGTCACGCGCTACGACCTGCTGCACCAGCTCGCGGGCATCCGCTGATGCGGGTCACCGTGCTCACGGGCGGCGCCACCGCCGAGCGGGCGGTGGCGTTCGCCAGCGCGGCCCAGGTGGTGGCGGCGCTGCGGAGCCGGGATCACGACGTCCATGTGGTCGACACCGCCGGGGGCCTGCTCGACCCCGAGGAGGAGAAGCAGGTCCTGAGCGGCGCGGTCGGCGTCGCGCCGCCCTCGGTGGCCGAGCTCGAAGAGCGGGAGCGGAAGGTGTTGTCCGAGGGCCTGGCCGAGCTGGCCGTGGTGCACGGCGCCGACGTCCTGTTCATCGCCTTGCACGGCGGCCCGGGCGAGGGCGGCACCGTCCAGGCGATCCTCGACGTGATCGGCGTGCCCTACACGGGAAGCGGGCCGCTCGCCAGCGCCCTCGCGATGGACAAGGATCTCTCCAAGCGCCTCTTCCGGGCCGCCGGCGTGCCCGTGCCGGCGTGGTTCATGGCGCCCGTCGCACCTGCAGACGTGACGACGGGGCTCGGCTGGCCGGTGATCGTGAAGCCCTCGAAGCAGGGGTCGTCGGTGGGCCTGACCCTGGTCAAGAAGGCGCAGGACCTGGACGCCGCGGTCCAGCTGGCGGCGCGCTACGACGACGAGGTGATGGCGGAGCAGTTCATTCCGGGGCGGGAGCTGACCGTCGGCATCCTGGCCGACGTCCCGCTCCCGGTCGGTGAGATCGTGCCGAAGCACGAGCTGTTCGACTACGAATCGAAGTACACGCCGGGCATGTCCGAAGAGACCTTCCCCGCCAAGATCGAGACGCGGCTCGCCCGCCAGCTGCAGGAGTACGCGCTGACGGCCCATCGCGCCCTGAAGCTCGGGGGCTATTCGCGCATCGACTTTCGCGTGAGCCCCGAGGACGACATCTTCTGCCTGGAAGCGAATTCCCTGCCCGGCGTGACGCGGACCAGCCTCTACCCGCAGGCGGCGCGGGCCGCCGGGATCGAGTTCCCCGAGCTGTGCGAGCGGATCTGCCGCCTGGCCCGGAACAACGGAGGCTCACGGGGGGGATAAAACAGGACGCAGAGGTGTGCATGGGCCCGCAGCGGATGTACGGCTTGACCCCGTGGGTGCGACGCTTGCTCGTCGCGAATCTCCTGGTCTTCCTCCTCCAGGTGACGTTGTTCACTTCGCCGGGCTTCGTGAAGGCGTTCGGCTTCACGCCGCTGCTCGCGCTCCAGCGGCCGTGGACGTTCGTGACGTACATGTTCCTGCACGCGGGGCCCTTGCACCTCGCGTTCAATCTGCTCGCGCTGTTCATGTTCGGCGCGCCGGTGGAGGAGCGGCTCGGCAGCCGGGCGTTCGTCGGCTTCTACTTCCTGTGCGGGCTTGGCGGCGCGGCGCTGTCGTTCCTGCTGATGATGCTCGTGCCGATGGCCCGGCCGATCGTCGGCGCGTCGGGGGCGATCTACGGCCTGATGCTCGCCTTCGCCTGGTATTGGCCCGACGCGCCGATCTTCGTCTTTCCCTTCCCCGTCCCGATTCCGGCGAAGTGGTTGGTGACCTTCGCCGTCGCCGTCTCGCTGCTGCTCGCGCTGCCGCCCTTCAACGGGAGCGACGGCGTGGCGCACCTCGCCCACCTGGGCGGGGCCGCGGCCGCCCTGCTGTATCTCAAGGGCCAGGACTGGCGCGTGGCGCGCGCGGAGCGCCACCTGCGCCGCGTGTCGGAGCCGACCGTGCTGGTCACGCACACCCCGCGGGCCGCGCGCGGCCGTGCTCCCGGGGGAGTGGGGGGCGGAGGGAAGCCGCGTGCCGCACCGGACGCGCGGGCGCACGCCGAAATCGATCGTGTGCTGGACAAGATCTCGGCCAACGGGCTCGAGAGCCTCACGCCCGCCGAGCGGAAGTTCCTGACGGAGATGAGCCGCCGCATGCGCGACAAGCGCTGACGCCATGCTCGCGCTGCTTGTGGCGGCCTTGGTGAGTGGCGGCGCGCTCCAGGACGCCGCGACCGCACGCGCGGAATCCCTCATGGCGGTCGGTCGGGCCCACTTCGTTCGGCCCGTGATCGGCCGGTACGCCGCCCTCGAGGCCTTCCGCGCCGCCGCGCGCCTCGCCCCCCGCGATCCCGAGCCGCTGTACTGGCAGATGAAGGTCGGGTTCTACCTGGGGAGCGACGAAGGGGACGCCCTGGCCCGGGAGGCGATCCTCCGGATCTTCGCGCTGGAACCCGATTACGAGGACGTGTGGGAGCGCTTTCAGACGCTCTATCGGAGCCCGGGCATCTGGCGGCGGGCCGAGCGAGCGCTGGCGCGGCATCCCGACGATCCCGTCGCCCTGGAGCGCCGGGGCGAGCTGCTGCTCGCGCTGGACGAGCCCGCCCGCGCCGACTCGCTCCTCGCCGTGGCGATGGCCCGCCGGCCCGCAACGGTCGCGACCTACCTGCGCCGCGCGGAAGCGAGCTTTTTGGCGGGGCGGGACCCCGCAGGTTACGCCTGGCACGATTCGGCGGTTGCTCGTGCGAATGCCGATTCGACGGGGGCGCTGTGGGACGAGGCGTGGATCATCGCCTCACCGGAAGAGACGGCGCGCCACGCCGCCACGGCGCCCGGCGAGCGGCGCCGGTTCTTCGAGTGGTTTTGGGCGCGCCGCGATCCGAATCTCGTGACGCCGGAGAACGAGCGGCTGGGCGAGCAGTATCGGCGCCGGGCCGAGGCGCGGCGGATGTACCGGCTGCTCCATCCGCAACGGATGGTGTATCGCTCCTCCATGGCCCGGGCGTTGGCGTCCGCCGACGCGCGCGCCCAGCTTGACAGCCTCGCCCTGCAGACCCCGGAGGTGATCCCGGGCGGTGTGTCGACGCCGGGCGCTGCCGCCAGCCGCGTGGCGACCGTCGACCTGCGCACGCTGCAGGACGCGGCGCTCCCGGTCGCGTACCGCGCGGGGTTCGATGCCCGCGGACTGGTGTTCCTGCGCCACGGCCCCCCCGACTTGCGAGTCGCCTGTATCCCGGATCCGCGGCGTCCGTTCGCCTTGCCGGACTGTTCGTCGTCTCTCGACGCCGAGGGCTGGTTGTACCAGACGCCGGACGGTCCGCTCACCGTCAGCTTCAGCTGGCGTGGCGAGTACTTCGCGCCGGTGTCGCGCGGCCAAGTCCGAACCACGGAGGCGCTGCTCCACAGCGACCGGACCGCGCTCCCCGCCCCGCTCGTGCTCCGCGGCTGGAGCGCGTTCTTCAAGAGCGCCGAGCTGGGCCGTACCGACGTGTATTTCCAGAGCGCCCCCGACACGGCGGCTGCGGTCCTGTGGGACATGACCGGCGACGAAACGGTGCGCGTCCATGGACCGGGGCTGCTGACGCTCACCGTCCCACCCGGCGAGTACGAGTATGGCTTCGACGCGGACTCGAACGGCGTGGTGGGGCGCCTGCGGGGTCGGGTCATCGTGCCGGCGTTCTCGGCGGTGGACCTGGGCCTCTCCAGCCTCGCGCTCGCACCCGCGGCGGCGTTGCTCGACCGCGAGGCCACGCTCCGCGGCATGCCTGCCGATCTCGCCTACCCGGCCAACACCCCGCTCGCCGCGTACGTGGAAGTCTACGGTCTGACCACCGACCGCGACGGTCGGTCACGCTACCGCGTCCGCTACAGCTTCGCGCCCCTCCCCTCGGGGCTCGGACGCCTGCTGGGCCGCGGTCGACCAGTCGTGCTCGAGTTCGGGCGCGACGTGGCTGCGAGCCGCACGGCCGAGCGCCTCGTGATCCAACCCGACCAACTCCCCGCCGGCCGGTACCGCGTGACGGTGGCGGTGACGGACCTGCGGCGAAATGTCAAGTCGGAGTCGGCGGCGCTCGACATCACCATCCGCTGACGCGCGCTTGTCACGGAGCCCCGGCCTTCCCAAATTGGGGCGGCCCTCGGCTCCATGCTCGTCAATCTCGTGCCGGAATTCCTCTCGGTGGTGGCTGCGCCCGATCCCGCCGCGGCCTACGACGAGTACCTCGATCGCCACCGTCCCGTGCTCGCGGCCTACTGGCACAACTACGTGCTCGACCCCGACTCGCCGCACGCCCGGCACATCGTGGGCGCGGCGCTGCGCGCCGAACGCACGGACCTGAAGCGCCTGCTCGAGGACGTGGACGTCGTCGCGATCGCCGAGGACGCGCTGCGCCGCGCGAGCGAGCTGCTCGAAGCCGACTGCCCGGTGGACCTCTACGTGATGGTGGGCGTGGGCGCGGCGAACGCGGGCGAGCTCGTGGTCGGCGGCCGGGCGATCGCATTCGTCTGCCTCGAGCACTTCACCGGGCGCGCCAACGCGCAGACCTACGGCATGGGCCTCGCGCCGCACCTGCTGCCGCTGTGGATCGGTCACGAGATCGCGCACGCCGTCCGCTACACCGCGCCCACCAGCCGCGCAGACCTGCGGCGCCTGGTGGCGGAGCTGGGCGGGTATTACGACTACTGGGAAACCGGGTCGCGGGCGACGTTGCGCGAGCTGCTGGTCAACGAGGGCGCCGCCGTCGCCGCGGCGCAGGCGATCGCGCCGGGGTTCGAGCCGTGGGAATACCTCGGCTATACGCGCCGCCAGTACCGCCGCCTGCGGGAGCTGGACGCGTTTCTGCGGCGCGCCGCGGCCTCGGAGCTCGAATCCCGCGGCCTCGGGCTGCGGCTCCGTTATTTGTCGGGCGGCATGAGCCCGGCGGCGCGGTTGGTGTCGGGGAAGGTGCTGCCGGAGCGCTCCGGGTACTATCTGGGCCTGCGCCTGGTCGAGAACTACCTCGCCGAGCACGGGCCTGCCTCGACGGTGCGCGCCGCCGCGGAGGAGCTGAGGCAAGCGGACGACCGGGCCCTGGGCATCCAGAGCGCATGAGTCCCCCCCCCTCCCGCCGCGCCCCCCGTCCCAAGCCGCCGGCGGAGCGGCGTCGCAACCGCCCGCTGCGGGAAGTCCTGGAGGACCTGCTCGCGCACACCCGCGAGATCACGCGCCGCGCCAAGGCGATGACCCCGGCCGAGCTGGACTACGCCCAGCAGCGGCTCGAGTGGCTGGCCGACGAAGTCTGGCGGGTCGCAACCGGCGGAGCGCCGCCGCCCGAGTAGATTTCCCGGCCATGGGCACGCGCGGCGAGTTCAAGGTGGCGGTGACGAAGGAGGATCTCGTCTTCGCCTCCGCTCACTTCATCACGCTCGCCGGACACCGGTGCGAAGCCCTGCACGGGCACAACTACCGGGCCGGCGTCGTGGTCGAGGGAGGGCTCGAAGCGGAGAGCTGGTACGTCGTCGATTTCGTGGTGCTCAAACGCCTGATGAAGCAGCTCACCGACGAGCTCGACCACCGGGTGCTCCTGCCCCGCGACAACCCCAAGCTCACGATCGCGGCCGAGGGCGACGCGGTGCGCGTGGCGTACGACGGCGTCGCGAAATACGTCTTTCCCAAGCGCGACTGCGTGATCCTCCCGGTTCCCAACACGACCGTCGAGATGCTGGCCCAATACCTGGCCGGGCGGGTACGCACCGAGCTTGCCGGCGGCGGCGCGGTGCGCCTCAAGGCGATCGAGATCGAGGTGGAGGAGAATTTCGGGCAGTCGGCGACCTACCGCGAAACCCTTGACTAAAGACTGAAGACCGAGGACATCGCCATGGCCAAGGCCTCCCCCGCTTCACTCACATCCCCGCAGATCGCCGACCGGCTCAAGACGCTGCCGGGTTGGCGGCTCGAGGGCGGCGCGCTGGTGCGCGAGTACCAGACCGACGGCTGGCCGACCACCTTGATGCTGGTGAACGCGATCGGGTTTTTCGCCGAGGCGGCGGACCACCATCCCGACCTCGCGGTGAGCTGGGGGAAGGTGGGCGTGAAGCTGTGGACGCACAGCGCCGGCGGAGTGACGGCGAGCGACGTCGAGCTGGCGCGCCTGATCGAGCAGACGGCGCTGTGGCGCCCGGCTGCCGGCAGCGC
>DASYRJ010000126.1:0-26251 GCA_036004525.1 Gemmatimonadales bacterium
GCTGCGTGCGCCACCGCCACGCACCATTCCTCGTCCGGCGTCACGCCGGTCACCGGCCGCGCGACCCCCGCGTACACTCCGGCCGACGTCCATTTCATGACCGGTATGATCGCGCATCACGCGCAGGCGGTCCTCATGGCCGGCTGGGCGCCCTCGCACGGGGCGGGCGAGGCGCTGCGGGCCCTGTGCGAGCGCATCGTCGTCGGGCAGGGCGACGAGATCGTGCTCATGCAGCGCTGGCTCCGGGATCGCCACGAAACCGTTCCCGATGCCGGCGTGTCGCATCAGATGATGCCTGGGATGGACCACGCGGCGCTCATGCCCGGGATGCTCACGTCTACGCAGCTGGCGCAGCTGGACAGCGCGCGGGGTCCCGAGTTCGACCGCCTCTTCCTGACCTTCATGATCCAGCACCACCTCGGCGCCATCACCATGGTGAACGAGCTGTTCGGGTCCAAAGGGGGTGGAGAGGAAGAGATCGTGTTCCGGTTCGCCTCCGACGTGTATGCCGATCAAACCACCGAAATCGCCCGCATGAATCGCATGCTCGACGCCCTCAAACGGAGCCCCTCGTGAGACTCGCATCGTTGGTCATCGGAGCGCTGGCCCTCGCCGGCTGCGCCTCCTCGAAGCTCGACATGTCCACCACGGCGCCCGTGCCCGACCGTCGAGTCGGCCTGCGCGCGGGGGAAAAGAACGCCGCGCAGGCCTCCTGGAACCTGAAGGTGGTATCCCAAACGCCGCCGCCCGAAAAATTCGCCGGCGTCACGAACTCCGACCTTTCGTTCTCGGGTACCTACGCCATCCAGGGCAACTACAACGGCTATCAGGTGTGGGACATCTCGAACCCCGCGAAACCGACGCTCAAGATCGGGTACGTCTGCCCGGCGTCCCAGAGCGACGTCTCCGTGTACAAGAACCTCCTCTTTGTCTCGGGCGAGGGAAACTCCGGTCGCCTCGATTGCGGCACGGAGGGCGTGCACGACTCGGTCAGCCACGACCGGTTGCGGGGCATCCGCATCTTCGACGTCACCGACATCGCCAGTCCCAAGTATGTCGGGACCGTGCAGACCTGCCGCGGCTCGCACACGCACACCGTGGTGGAGGATCCGAACGACAAGGAGAACGTGTACGTCTACGTCTCGGGATCGGCGGGTGTGCGCTCGCCCAACGAGCTCGCGGGGTGCTCGCGGCTCGCACCGGACTCGGACGCGAACTCCGCGCTCTTTCGCATCGAGGTCATCCAGGTGCCGCTGGCCCACCCCGAGCAAGCGCGCATCGTCAGCTCGCCGCGGATTTTCAACGACCTGACCGAAGCGGCGACGCACGCCGAGGCGCCGGAAGACATCGCGGCCGCCGCGCGGGCCGCCGACTCGGCGCGGGCCAAGGGCGGGTTCACGGCCAAGATTCGCGGCATGGATTTCGTCCTCGGGCCGCGCTTCACCACTCCGATGCTCGACAGCATCCTCAAGGCGCGGCAGGGGACGGGGACGCCGACGGCCGCCGACAGCGCTGCCCTGCGGGCGGGCATTCAGGGGATCGTGGACGCCATCGTCAACGCGACCCCTCCCGGCACGCGTAACGGCATCCGCCCCGGGCCCACCCAATGCCACGACATCACCGTCTATCCGGCGATCGGGTTGGCGGGGGGCGCGTGCGGCGGTTACGGCCTGCTCCTCGACATCCGCGATGTGGCCCACCCGAAACGGATCGGCGCCGTCGCCGACTCGAACTTCTCCTACTGGCACTCGGCGACGTTCAACAACGACGGCACCAAGCTCCTCTTTTCCGACGAATGGGGCGGGGGCGGGCAGCCCAAGTGCCGCGTCACCGACAAGCCGCAGTGGGGCGCGGACGCGATCTTCACGGTGGCACAGGGCACGATGACCTTCCAGACCTACTACAAGATGCCGGCGCCCCAGACGCAGTTCGAGAACTGCGTGGCCCACAACGGCTCGCTGATCCCGATCCCCGGCCGCGACGTCATGGTCCAGGCCTGGTACCAGGGGGGCATCTCCGTGTTCGACTGGACCGACCCGGCGCATCCCAAGGAAATCGCGTACTTCGACCGCGGTCCCATGGACTCGACCAAGATGGAAGGCGCGGGGTCGTGGTCCGCCTACTGGTACAACGGAGTGATCGTGAGCTCCGAAATCGCGCGCGGGCTCGACATCTTTGCCCTGCAGCCGAGCGGCTTCATTTCCCAGAACGAGATCGACGCCGCGAAGCTGGTGCACTTCGACTACCTCAACGTCCAGGGCCAGCAGAAGCTGTCCTGGCCGGCGAGCTTCGTCGTCGCGCGCGCCTACCTGGACCAGCTCGCGCGCTCGAACGGATTGGCGGCCGAGAAGATCGCCGCTACCCGGACCGATCTCGGCCGCGCCGAGAAACTGTCGGGGCAGCCGCGCCGGGATGCGCTGACGCAGCTGGCCACGCAGCTGAATGGGGATGCGTCGGGCGCGGGCGATCCGGCGAAGGTGCGCACCCTCGCCGCGGCGGTTCTGGACCTGGCCGGCGCAGCGCGCTAGGGAGGGCGGATGCTACGTGTCATACTCACCGGGGCCGCCTGCCTGGGTCTCCTGGCCTCGCACACCACTCGTGCGCGGCAGGCAGTCTCGCTGATCGAGCGCGACTCCGCGGTGGCGAGGCGTGAGCCGGGCCCGCACCGGGGCGGTGGGGTGACGACGGCGTATTCCTTTTTTGCGCAGGCGCCGAACCTGCACCTGGTGTTTCGCAAGCGTGCGTTGCACCCGGGTGCCGCGATCGGGTATCACCGCCAGGACGAGGACGAGATCTATTACGTCTTGAGTGGCGCCGGCGAGTTGACCCTGAACGGCGAGCGGTCGGTGGTCGGCCCCGGGACGGCGATCCTGACCCGCCCCGGCAGCTCGCACGGCCTGCGGCAGATCGGGTCCGACGATCTGGTCATCATCATTGCGTATGAACAACCCGGTCGTTAAGGCTGCCCGCGCCGCCGCGTGTGCGCTCGCGGTCATCGCGGCGGCGTGCGCGCCCGCGGCCGCCGGCCAGGCCGTCGCCTCACCCGCCCCCGCCGCCCCCCCGTACACTGCGGCCGACGTGCATTTCCTGGCCGGAATGATCGGCCACCACGCGCAGGCCATCCAAATGGCCGGTTGGGCCCCGTCGCACGGCGCCAGCGCGGCGGTGCGCCGGCTGTGCGAGCGCATCGTCGTCGCGCAGAACGACGAGATCGCGTTCGCGCAGCGCTGGCTGCGCGAGCATCACGAGTTCGTGCCTCCCGCCGATCCGCGGGGCCACATCATGCCCGGCATGGACCAGCCGATGCTCATGCCCGGCATGCTGACGCCCGAGCAGATGGCCCAGCTGGACGCCGCGCGCGGCCCCGAGTTCGACCGCCTGTTTCTCACGTTCATGATTCAGCACCATCAGGGCGCGCTGACGATGGTGCAGCACCTCCTGAGCGCGCCCGGCGCGGCGCAGGACGGCCCCATCTTCCGGTTCGCCGCCGACGTGAACGCCGACCAGACCACTGAAATCAACCGCATGAACCTCATGCTCGACGACCTCAAGCGGAGCCCTCTGTGAAATCGCCATTCCTGTTCGCAACCATCGCCGTCGCGCTCACCGCGTGTGCCACCTCCAAGGCGACGTCGCATTACGACATGTCCACCACGGCCCCCAGGCCCGACCCCCGGGTGGGACTGCGCGCGGGATGGATGGACGCAGCCGAAGCCGCCTGGAACATCCGCCTCGTTTCGACCACGCCGCCCTCCCCGGATTTCATCAACAAGAGCAATCCGGGTGACTTCGCGTTCATCAACTCCGACCTGTCGTTCACCGGGCCCTACGTCATTCAGGGCAACTTCTCGGGCCTCCAGGTCTGGGACATCTCCAATCCCAACGCTCCTCGGCTGCACAAGGCGTTCGTCTGCCCCGGGTCGCAGAGCGACGTCTCGGTCTACCGCAAGCTGCTGTTCGTGTCCGGTGAGGCGCTGAACGGGCGGACGGACTGCGGCACGCAAGGCGTGCCCGACACCGTGAGCCATGACCGGCTGCGGGGGATCCGGATCTTCGACATCACCGACATCGCGAATCCCCGCCACATCACCGACGTCCAGACCTGCCGGGGCTCGCACACACACACCGTCGTCACGTCTCCGGCCGACACGGCCAACGTGTACATCTACGTGTCGGGCTCGGCGCCGGTCCGGTCGCCCAACGAGCTGGCGGGCTGTTCCGTTGGGCTCCCGGATTCGAACCCGGCGACGGCGTTGTTTCGCATCGAGGTCATTCAGGTGCCGCTCGCGCACCCCGAGCAAGCGCACATCGTCAGCTCACCGCGCATTTTCCAGGACCTGATGGAGGCGCCGACGCATCCGCAGGCGCGCGAGGACCTCGCCGCAGCCAAACGCCTCGCGGACTCGGCCCGCGCCGCGGGCGGGTGGGTCGCGACGATCAAAGGCCAGCGCGATACGACGGACGTCATCCTCGGGCCGGGCTTCCTGCGGTTCCGGCTCGACAGCATCGTCAAAGCACGCGGCGGCACGGGGACTCCGACCGCCGCCGACACGGCCACGCTGCGGACGAATCTGCAGCGGATCGTCGACCTGATCGTGAACCCGCCCAACCGGCCCGCCGGCCCCCGGCCCGGTCCCACGCAGTGCCATGACATCACCGTCTATCCCGCCATCGGCCTGGCGGGCGGGGCGTGCGGCGGGTACGGCCTGCTGCTCGACATCCGCGACGTGGCGAACCCGAAGCGGATCGGCGCGGTGTCCGACTCGAACTTCTCGTTCTGGCACTCGGCGACGTTCAACAACGACGGCACCAAGATCCTGTTCACCGATGAATGGGGCGGGGGCCTGCAGCCCCGCTGCCGCCCGACGGACAAGCCCGAGTGGGGAGCCGACGCGATCTTTACGCTGTCGGGCACCACGATGGCGTTCAAGAGCTACTACAAGCTGCCGGCGCCGCAGACGGCGAATGAAAACTGCGTGGCCCACAACGGGACGCTGATCCCGATCCCAGGGCGCGACATCATGGCCCAGGGATGGTATCAGGGCGGCATCTCGGTGTTCGACTGGACCGATCCGGCGCACCCGAAGGAGATCGCGTTCTTCGACCGCGGCCCGATGGACTCGACCAAGCTGCTCGGCGCCGGATCGTGGTCCGCCTACTGGTACAACGGATACCTCGTGAGCTCCGAGATCGCCCGGGGGCTCGACATCTTCGAGTTGCAGCCCAGCGGCTTCCTCTCGCAGAACGAGATCGACGCCGCCAAGCTGGTGCACTTCGACTACCTGAATGCCCAGGACCAGCAGAAGCTGGTGTGGCCCGCGAGCTTCGCGGTGGCGCGCGCCTATCTGGATCAGCTCGCGCGCGGGAACGGCCTGGCGCCCGAGAAGGTGTCGGCCGCCCGGAATGCGCTCGCCAGCGCCGAACGGCTGTCCGGGCAGCGGCGCCGCGACGCGCTGACCACGCTGGCGACGCAGCTGACTGGTGACGCGGCGGGGGCGGCCGACCAGGCGAAGGTCCGAACGCTCGCCGCCGCGGTGACGGAGCTGGCCAACGCAGCGCGCTGACTCAGGAGGCCCATGTGAGAGACATCATCGCTGGTGTGGTGTTGATCGGCATCGGCTTCGCGTTCGGCGGCTCCGTATTCCTGGGAGACTTCAGCGCCACGAGCCTGATCTTCGACGGCCTCGGCACGTTCTGGATCGTGAAGGGTGTGATCAAGCTCATCAAGAGCAAGCAGCCCGCCTGAGCGACCGCGGCCGGGCGATGCGACGCCTGCTGCTCGCTGGCTGCCTCCTCGTCGGCTCCGTCACCCCGGCCGCGGGCCAGGCCGGACGGACGTTTACCCGCGCCGACACCCTGCGCGGCTCGTTCACGACGCCCGGCCGGGCGTGGTGGGACGTGACGTTCTACGACCTCCACGTGGCGATTCATCCCGCCGACAGCAGCATCAGCGGCTCCAATGCCATCACCTACCGCGTCCTCACGCCGGCTCGCGAGATGCAGATTGACCTCATGGTGCCCCTCGAGGTCGACAGCGTGGTGCAGGACGGCCGAACCGTGCAGGTCCGGCGCGAAGGGAACGCCTTCTTCGCGGAGCTGAGGGCTCGACAACGCGCGGGCGATCGGAAGGCCATCACGGTCTACTACCATGGCAAGCCGCAGCCCGCCAAACGGCCGCCGTGGCAGGGGGGATTCACCTGGACGGCGGACAGCCTGGGCCGGCCCTGGATCGTCACCACCGACCAGGGGATGGGCGCGAGCGTGTGGTGGCCCAACAAGGACACGCAGGCCGACGAGCCCGACAGCCAACGCGTGGCGCTCACCGTGCCCGATCCGATGATCGACGTCTCGAACGGCCGCCTGCGCGGCACGACGCGACATCCCGATGGCACGACGACCTACGAGTGGTTCGTCGTCAATCCCATCAACAACTACGCGATCGCGGTCGGCGCGGGGAGCTACGAGCACTTCAGCGACGTCTTCAACGGTGAGCAGGGACCGCTGACCCTCGACTTCTGGCCGCTCACGTACCACCTCGAGGCGGCGCAGCGGCAATTCGCCCAGGCGAAGACGATGCTCGAGTGCTTCGAGCACTGGTTCGGGCCGTACCCGTGGTACGAGGACGGCTACAAGCTGATCGAAGTACCGAACTCCGGGATGGAGCACCAGAGCGCCGTCGCGTACGGCAACTGGTACGCGAACGGCTACCGCGGCCGGGACGCCTCAGGCACCGGGCTCGGGATGAAGTGGGACTTCATCATCGTGCACGAGAGCGCCCACGAGTGGTTCGGCAACAACATCACGACCAAGGACCTCGCCGACATGTGGGTGCACGAGAGCTTCGCCAACTACGCCGAGGGGCTGTACACCGAGTGCCTGTTCGGCAAGCAGGCGGGCGCCGACTATACCGTCGGGACGCGGCGCGGCATCCGGAACGACCGGCCGATCATTCCCGCCTACGGCGTCAACGATCAGGGCTCGGGCGACATGTATCCCAAGGGCGGGAACATGCTGCACACGATCCGGCAGATCGTGGGCGACGACGAGAAGTGGCGGAGCATCCTCCGCGGGCTCAATCAGACGTTCTGGCACCAGACCGTGATGGGTAAGCAGGTCGAGGACTACATCAGCGCTCACGCGGGGGTCGATCTGACCAGGGTGTTCGATCAGTACCTGCGCACCACGCAGGTGCCGGTGCTGGAATACGAGATCGAGGACGCAACGCTGTCCTATCGCTGGACCGACGTGGTGCCCGGCTTCGACATGTCCCTCAAGATGACCCTGTCACCGGACACGTTCAGTGTGGTGCGCCCGACGGAGGCGTGGCAAACGGCGCCGCTGCGGCTCGCGAGTCCGTTGGATTTCAAGGTCGACCCCAACTACTACGTGATCGCGCGCGACGTAAGCTCGAAGCCGAGATGACGTCCTCATGAGCATGTCGCGTCGGGACTTCGCCGCGGCTGCCGGCGTGCTGGCGGCGGGCCTGGTCAGGGCGCCGCGGACGCCTTCCATCCCCGGGCCGTCGCCGTCGCAGTTCGCCTGGCAGCGCGACGAGCTCGCGTTGTTCCTCCACTTCGGCGTCAATACTTTCACCGACCGCGAGTGGGGAGATGGCCGCGAGGAACCGGCGGTGTTCGACCCGGCGCAGTTGGACGCGCGCCAGTGGGCCCGCGCCGCCCGGGCGGGCGGGGCCCGGGCCCTGATCCTGACGGCCAAGCACCACGACGGCTTCTGTCTCTGGCCCAGCAGGGTCACCGATCACTCCGTCGCCCGGAGCCCGTGGCGGGGCGGCGCGGGCGATGTGGTGCGCGAGTTCACCGACGCGTGCAAAAGTGAAGGACTCCGCGCCGGGCTGTATCTGTCGCCGTGGGACCGCAACGCGCCGGTGTACGGCGACTCGCCGCGCTACAACGACTTCTACTGCGACCAGCTCACGGAGCTGCTCACACGGTACGGCCCCATCGCCGAGGTGTGGTTCGACGGGGCCAACGGCGAGGGGCCCAATGGGCGCCGGCAGGTGTACGACTGGCCTCGCGTCTTCGGCCTGGTGCGGCGGCTCCAGCCCGACGCCGTCATGTTCTCCGATGCCGGTCCCGACGTACGCTGGTGCGGCAACGAGGCCGGCGCGGCGGGCGACCCGAACTGGTCCACCGTCGACCCGGCGGCCGTCCCATATCCGGGCGCGCCGGGTGACGCGGTCATCGCCGCGCTCCAACACGGCGCTCCTCCCCCCCGCGGCACGGCGTGGCGGCCCGCGGAGGCCGACGTGTCGATCCGCCCCGGCTGGTTTCATCACCCGGGGGAGGACGAGCGCGTGAAGAGCGTTGATCAGCTGACGGGCATCTGGTTCACGTCGGTGGGGCGGAACTCGAAGTTGCTGCTCAACGTGCCGCCCACGCGCGAGGGCCTGCTCCACGCGACCGACGTCGCCCGGCTGGCGGCCTGGCGGGCCCATCTCACCGCGCTGTTCGCCGAGGACTTCGGGGCGGGCCGGCCGGTGCGCTGGCATGCCACGGGGACCCGCACCGCCGCGGCCGAAGTGGATCTCGGGAGGACGGTGACGCTCGGCATCGCCCGCCTCGAGGAGGACATCGCCCGCGGGCAGCGGATCGCCCGTTATGCCGTGCAGGGTGCCGTGGACGGGGAGTGGCGCGAGCTCACACGCGGCACCACGGTCGGCTGCCGGAAGCTCGATCGGTTCGAGCCTCGAGCGGTGCGGCAGGTGCGCGTCGTGGTGGAGGACGCGATCGCCACCCCGCGCCCCTTGCGCATCGGACTCTACGCGGCAGCTTCTCTCTGAATCCCCAGGAGCTTCCATGCGCATCATGCTCGTCCCCGGCCTGCTTCTGCTCTTCGCGGTTCGGCTTTCAGCCCAGGGCACGCCGGTGGCGCCGGCGCCTCCGGCCGGCCCGCTCCACTGGGGTCCCGCACCGGCCGTGTTCCCGCCGGGCGCGAAGATGGCGGTCGTGAGCGGCGATCCGTCCAAGGCCGGATCGTTCACCATCCAGCTGGCGATGCCGGACGGCTACCGCATCCCGCCGCACTTCCATCCGACGGACGAAGCCGTCGAGGTGAAGCAGGGCGCGACCGTCGTGGTCGTGACCGCCGTGGGACCGTTTGCCATGACGTACGTCAAACAGCCATGAGGGCGGCGGTGCTGGTGTCGCTCGCGATCGCGGCCGTGCCGGGATCGGTTCGCGCCCAGGCACGCGCTCCCGACTCCGCCGCGGTGCAGGCGGCTGCCTCGACGCTCAAGGCCGACCTCCGCAACTTCGTAACCGCTCAGGAAGCCTACTTCGCCGATCACGGCACGTACGCGCGCTCGCTCCGGCAGATGCAGAACGGCTATCGCACGAGCCCGGGTGTGACGCTCGTCCTCCTGACGTCGTCGGATGTGAGCCACAGCGAGATTGCGATCATCGACCGGGTCCCCGGCCTCGTCTGCGCGATATTCGTCGGCGACGCCCCGCCCCCGCTGGGTCCGGGAAAAGAAGGCTTCCCGGCATGCCGGGGCCCCTAACCTCAGCCTTCCACAATATAGGAGGTCGTGATGACCGGGTTGGCCGGACTGTGGCTTCCCATCTTGCTGTCCGCGGTGATCGTGTTCGTCGCAAGCTCCCTGATCCACATGTTCACGCCGTGGCACAAGAGCGATTACCCGAAGGTGCCGAACGAGGATAAGGTGATGGACCTGCTGCGCCCCCTCGCGATTCCGCCGGGTGACTACATGATGCCGCGCCCGTCGAGTAGAGAGGAGATGCGTTCGCCGCAGTTCCTCGAACGGTTCAAAAGGGGCCCCGTCGTGATGATGACCGTGATGCCGAGCGGGTCCATGGCGATGGGGAAGCAGCTCACCATGTGGTTTGGCTACGCGGTGGTCGTGGGGATCTTCGCCGCGTACGTCGCGGGGCGCGCCTTGCCCCCCGGTACGCCCTACCTCGCCGTATTCCGGTTCGCCGGCGTCACCGCCTTCCTCGGCTACGCCGTGGCGCTGTGGCAGATGTCGATCTGGTATCATCGCGCCTGGATCACGACGGTGAAAGCGACGGTGGACGGATTGATCTACGCGTTGCTCACCGCGGGCACGTTCGGCTGGCTCTGGCCACGCTGAGATAGCAAAGCGCCTGCGAGGCTCACTCGCAGGCGCTTCGATTCAACGCTTCGCGACTTCGACCTGAATCTGCCGGGGCTTGGCCTTCTCGACCTTCGGCAGCGTGATGGTCAGCACGCCGTTCTCGTACTGCGCCTTGATGTTGGCGGCGTCCACCGTCGCGGGGAGGGTGAAGGTCCGCTCGAACGCCCCGTAGGTCCGCTCGTAACGGTGCACCCGCTCCGTCCGCTCTTCTGCTACTTGCTGCTTCTGGCCATGGATGGTGAGGACGTTGCCTTCCACGGAGATCTTCACGTCTTCCGGCTTCACGCCGGGCACCTCGGCGAGAATCCGGATGCTGTCCGCCTCTTCGAAAATGTCCACGGGCGGCACCCACGCCGCGCCGGCGCTGTCGCGGAGCGGCCAGTCAAAGCCCATCAGGGCGTCGAGGCTCGGCAGCCTGTTGGTTCGGGTCGTCAGGAACATCGTCTCCTCCTTAGGTTGAACTGACCCGCGCATCGGCCAAGCAACCGCCGTGCCGGGCCACGGGCCCGTTCGTTTGCCATTTTGACCAACTCCCGGCCGGCCACGGCAGGCTGCCTGTCAGCTTTGCGGACCTCCACGCACCCTCTATCTTTCCAATCCCCTATGCGCCTTCTCGCAACAACGGCGGTCTTGATCGGTGGGCTCGGCGTCGCCCAGGCTCCTCCAGGGTACCGCATCCTCGTAGCCAGCGAGTCGGGAGACATCGTCACGCAGCTCGCCTGGGACGGGACGGCTCTGCGGACGGTCAAGGTCGTGCCCGTCGGCATCATGCCCGCGGACATCGACGGACCGCACAACGTCGCGGTATCGCCGGACGGCACGTCCTGGTACGTGACCATCGCCCACGGCACCCCGTTCGGCTCCCTCTGGAAGATGGCGGCGGACGGCGACACGGTCGTGGCGAAGGCGCCGGTGGAGATGTTCCCGACGACGATCGGGCTGACACCGGACGGCGCCCTGGCGTTCGTGGCGAACTCCGACTTCCACGGCGATCATCCGCGCACCAACGTGGTCACCATCGTGCAGACCGCGACGATGCGGGCGCTCACGAATCTGCCGGCGTGCGACATGCCGCACGGGGTGAAGGTCAATCACGCGGGGACGGTGGTGTACGTGTCGTGCATGAACTCCGACGAGATTCTGGAGATCGACCGGCAGTCGTTCCGGATCGTGCGGCGCCACAAGACGGGGGCGGGCTCGCCGCAGGCGATGGCGGGGATGCACGCGGGAACCGCGGGGGCCACGGCGCCCGGGGCGGCGGCGGCCGATTGCTCGCCGACGTTCGTCTCCGTGTCGCCCGACGATCGCCGTCTCTACGTCGCCTGCAATCACGGCAACACGCTGCAGGTACTCGATGCGGCCACGCTGGACCTGGTGAAGGAGATCCCCGTCGGCACCGGGGCGTACAACGTCGAGCCGTCCGCCGACGGGCGGTGGGTGATCGTGACCAACAAGAAGGCGCAAAGCCTCTCGCTGGTGGACGCGCAGGCGCTCGCCGAGGTCGCGCGCATCCCCACGTCGAAGAAGCTGCCGCACGGCGTCGCATACGCACCCGACGGCCGCTGGGCGTTCATCTCGGTCGAGAGCATCGGAACCGATCCCGGCGCGGTGGACGTCATCGACCTTACGACGCGCGCTCGCGTCGCGAGCGCCGCCGTGCCGCTCCAGCCCACCGGCATCACGATCCTGCAAAGACCATGACGCATACCGCGACCGTCACGCTGCCGCCGGCGGAGGTCTTGACGCGCGCCCAGGCGTTTTTCGCCGAGCGCGTGCCGAACTCGGCGGCCTACGTCGAGAAGACCGGCCCCCGCTTCGTCGTGCTGCGGGGACAAGGGGGTGAGGAGGTGGTATTCAGCGCCTGGGACGAGAACGGCGCGACGAGGGTCCGCGCCTCGACGCTGTTCTTCGATCAGGCGGTGGACCGCTTCTTCTCGACGTTGCCGCTCGCTTCGGCGGTGGAGGTGGCGTGACCGACGTGGCCGAGCGGTTCGCGGTGCGCGTGATGGTGACGCCTGTGTGGGACCAGGTGTTTCTCGCCGTGGACGCCGACACGACCGTCGCGAAGCTGAAGCGGGAGGCGCTCCAGACGGCGCTCAAGCGCTCGCACATCGACCCCGCCGCGTACGTCGTGAAGTTCCGAGGTGCGCAGGTCCTCGACGAATCGGTCACGCTCGGCCGGCTCGGCGCTGTGCCGAACGCACCCTTCATCGTGCTGCCGGCACGGCGCCAGCCGGTGCGGTGAAATTCGTCACGATCTTCGCCGTCGGGTTCCTGGTCCTCGACGCCACGCTGCTCGCCTGGGCGGGCGTCCGGACGGGCCGCCCGTGGCTCCTCATCATCGCCGCCGTGTGCGCCGCCGCGACGTCGCTCCCGGTGCTCGCCTGGCGACGCTATCGCCGCACCCTGGCCGAGCTGGAGGACGACCGCCGGGAGATGAAGCGCGAGGTGGAGGAATTGCGGGCGCTATTGCAGCAAGGTCGCTCGCAATGATGGGTGCCGGGTGCCGGGTATCGGGGGTGCGCGCCCCCGACACCCGACGCCTGGCACCCATCCTTGCGTACCAATGACGACGACCGTCACCTGGCATCCCGCCACGCGGCAGCATTACGCCGGCGCGGGCCATCCCGAACGTCCCCAACGGATCGAAGCCGTCCTCGACGCCCTGCGCCGGCCGGCGCTGGCGACCGTCGCGCAGTGGGTCGAGGCGTCGCCCGCCACGCGTCCGGCACTGGAGCGGGTGCATCCTGCCGCCTACCTCGACCGGCTCGAGGCGCTGGCCGCGGGGGGCGGCGGCGCGCTCGATGCCGACACCTTCCTGGGCTCCCGCAGCTGGGAGAGCGTCCTCGCCTCGGCGGGAGTCGCGCTCGCGGCGGTGGAGCAAGGGATCGCCCGCGGCACCGCCTTCGGCGCCACCCGGCCGCCGGGCCACCACGCCCTCGCAGAGCAGGCGATGGGTTTCTGTTTCCTCAATAACGTGGTGCTGGCGGCGCGGCATGCGCAGGCGCTCGGCTGCGGGCAGGTGCTGATCGTCGATTGGGACGTGCACCACGGCAACGGGACGCAGGCGCTCGTCGAGACCGACCCCACGATCCGCTTCGTCTCGATGCACCAGTACCCCTGGTACCCGGGCACCGGCGCGGCCGACGAGCGCGGCGTGGGCAACGTCTTCAACGTCCCCCGCCCCGGGGGCCTGCCGCGCGAGGTCTACGTGCGGGACCTGCTGGCCGCGGTGGACGCCGCGCTGGCCGGCTGGCAGCCCGACCTGCTGCTCGTGTCGGCGGGGTTCGATTCGCTCGCGGGCGACCCGCTCGGCGAATTCACGCTCGAGCCCGACGACGTGGCATCCTGGACCGCGGCGTTGCGGGAGCGCATGGGCACGCGGCCGGTGGTCGGCGTGCTGGAGGGCGGATACCGGCTCGACCGCCTGGCGGCGGGGGTCGTCGCGCACGTCGGCGCGCTTGCCTGACCCGGCCGCCGTCCTATACTTCAAGCGTGACCGTCACCGCCACACCGCCCCAGGCGTCCAAGCACTGGCCTGCCAGCATCTACCGCCGCCCCGACGGGATGCTGGAGCAGGACCTCTCCCCCGCCCGCATCCGCGAGATCGTTCAGGGGGGGGAAGGGGAGCTGTGGGTCGATATCGACAGCACGAACATGCACCAGCACGCCCTGCTGGAAAAAGTGTTCGAGTTCCACCCCCTCTCCGTCGAGGACACCCTCTCCCCCGGCACCCGCGTGAAGTTCGAGGAGTACCCGCGCTACGTCTTCGTGGTCATGGCCGGGGTGCGCTTCGATGAGGGGACGCCCGACCCGTTCGATCTCGAGACCGTGAACCTGTACTTCTTCCTCGGGAAGAACTTTCTGGTCACCGTGCACGCGGTGCCCCAGAAGAGCTGCGGGGCGGTGCGGGAGCGCCTCGTGCGCAATCCCGAGCTGGTGGCGCGCGGCGCCGAGATGACGATGCACAACATCATCGACCAGGCGGTGGATGCGTACTTCCCGCTGGTCGAGCAGCTGAACGCCCTGGTGGACGGCCTCGAGGTGCGGCTGTTCGAGCAGTTCGACGAGAAGCTGATCCACGAGATCTTCAAGGCCAAGCGCGCCGCGTTCTCGTTCCGCCGCCACGTCGGCCCGCTGCGGGAAGTGCTGAACATCCTCACGAACCGTCCCTGCACCTTCATCCGCTCCGAGACGCAGCTCTACTACCGGGACGTCTACGACCACACCATCCGGATCATGGAGTCCCTCGACACGGTGCGCGATTTGCTCGCCGGTGTCCTGGAGACCTATCTGTCGCAGACGTCGAACCGGATGAACAGGGTGATGAAGCAGCTGTCGATCGTCGCGACGATCGCGCTGCCGTTGATCGTCGTCGGCGGTATCTACGGCATGAACTTCAGTCAGATGCCGTGGACCCACCACCGGTACGGCTTCTACGGGGCGCTCCTCACGATGGTGGTCGTGTCGGTCGCCATGCTCTGGTGGCTCAAAAAGAACAAATGGCTTTAAAGCTGGTCGTCGAGCAGTCGTCCATCACCACCCGCCATCCCTTCGCCATCGCCCGCGGCTCGACCAACGGCTATAAACGCGCCTGGGTGCGGCTGATCGACGACGACGGCGTGGAGGGATGGGGCGAGGCCGATCCGTCGTCCTATTACGGCGAGACGCTGGAGACGGTGCTCGCGGCGCTGCGGCGCCTCGCCCCCCACCTGCCGAGCGACCCGTTCGACCTCGAGGCCGCCGAGTTGCGCTTCGCCCAGATGGCGCCGGGGAACGGCGCCGCCCGGTCCGCACTCTCCGCGGCGCTGCACGATCTCGTCGGCAAGCGCCTGGGCCAGCCCCTGTGGCGCCTGTGGGGCCTCGACCCCAAAACGGCGCCGCTCTCCTCGTTCACCGTCGGGCTCGACACGCTCGACAAGATGCGTGAAAAGGTGCGTGAGGCGGAGGCGTACCCGATTCTCAAAATCAAGCTGGGCACCGATCGCGATGAGGAGATCCTGCGCACCGTGCGCGACGCCACCGACAAGCCCATCCGGGTGGACGCCAACGCGGGCTGGACGGTGCAGCGCGCGCGGCAGATGATCCCCGTGCTCAAGGCACACGGCGTCGAGTTCCTGGAGCAACCACTGCCGCCCGACGATCTGGACGGGCTCGCCCAGGTGCGCCGCGACGCCACGGCGCGCGACCTCCCGGTGGTCGTGGACGAGAGCTGCATCGTCGCGGCGGACATCCCCCGCCTCGCGGGCAAGGCCGACGGGATCAACATCAAGCTCGCCAAGTGCGGCTCGCTGCGGGAGGCGCTGCGCATGATCGCGACCGCCCGCGCGCACGGGATGCTCGTGATGGTGGGCTGCATGATCGAGACGTCGCTCGGCATCACGGCCGCGGCGCACGTCACGCCGCTGGTGGACGCCGCGGACCTGGACGGCGCCGCCCTCACCGCGGACGACCCGTTCGTGGGCGCGACCATCGACGGAGGCCAGATCCGCCTGCCGACCGAGCCGGGGCTCGGCGTGCGGCGGCGATGACGCCACCGGCGCGCTACGCCGAGGTCGTCCTCCCCGTTCCGGTCTCGCGCGCCTACACCTATCAGATTCCCGACGCCCTCGCGAGCCGCGTCGTGCCCGGCGCGCGGGTGGTGGTGCCCCTGCGCAGCCGCCACGTCGTCGGCGTAGTGACCGCGGTGGACGTCCCTCCCCCCCCTTCCTCAAACGGCGCGGTGGAGGTGAAGCCGCTGGCGGAGGCCCCCGATGACGTGCCGGCCCTCCCGGAGCCCTTGGTGCAGCTCGGTCGCTGGCTCTCCGACTACTACGGCGCCCCCCTCGGCATGGCCCTGCGGGCGATCCTGCCGGGCCCCCTGTGGAGCGTGGCGCATCCGGGCGGCCCCGCCGAGGCGGCGGAGCGCGTGCTGGTATTGGCCCGGCGCGTGGACTCCCTGCTCGAGCGGGAGCGCGTGTTCAGGCGCGCCCCCAAGCGCCGCGCCGCCTACGAGGCGATCGAGGCACTGGGGGGATCGGCGCCGATCCGCCACCTGACGGAGCAGCTGAAGCTGTCCGGGGGCGTGCTCGATGGGCTCGTGACGCAAGGGCTCGCCCGGGTCGACCGCGTGACGGAGATCCGCGACCCCTTCGCCGGCCTCTCGTCCCCCCCGCCTCCCACGCTCACCGAGGATCAGCGCCGGGTCGTGGCGGCGATCCAGGCCACCCCGATCGACACGCCCGTGTTGATCCACGGCGTCACGGGCTCCGGCAAAACGCTCGTGTACCTCGAGGTCCTTCGCAGGGTCGTTGCGTCGGGCAACGGCGCCATTCTCCTCGTTCCCGAGATCGCGCTCACGCCGCAGACGGTGGCCCGCGTGCGCGGCGTGTTCGGCGACCAGGTCGCGGTGCTGCATTCAGGGCTGTCGGACGGCGAGCGGGCCGACGCGTGGCGCGCCCTGCGGCGGGGGGAACGGCGCGTGGCGGTGGGCCCGCGCTCGGCGGTGTTTGCCCCCGTCCAGCGGCTCGGCGCCATCGTGGTGGACGAGGAGCACGACCCCAGTTACAAGCAGAACGCGATGCCGCGCTACAACGCCCGCGATGCGGGCGTCATGCGCGCGCGCCTCGAAGGGGCGCGCCTCATCCTCGGCAGTGCGACCCCGTCCCTCGAAACGTTGGACCTCGCCGCGCAGGGCAGGGTCGCGACGTTCGCGCTCCCTGGGCGGATTGGCGCGCGGCCCTTGCCGCCGGTAGAAGTGGTGGACCTGCGCAGCGCCCCTCGCGTCGCCGAGGCAGGCGTGGTGCCGTGGACCGAGGCGCTCGACGCGGCGGTCCGCAGCGCCCTGGACCGCGGCGAGCAGGCGATCCTGCTCCTCAACCGGCGCGGCTTCGCGACGTTCGTGCAGTGTCCCGCGTGCGGCGACGTGCCCGGTTGCCCGAACTGCGCCATCGCGCTCACGGTGCACCAGACGCCGGCTGCGCTGCGCTGCCATTACTGCGGGCACCAGGCGCCGATTCCGGACACCTGCCGCGTCTGCGGCCACGCCACGCAGCGCCTCCGCGGCCTCGGCACGCAGCAGCTGGAGCATTTCGTGGCCGCACGGTTCCCGCGGGCGCGCATCGCCCGGATGGACCTCGACACCACCAGCACCAAGTGGGCCCACCATCACATCTTGGAGCGCGTGGCGCGGGGGGAGGTGGACATCCTGCTGGGCACGCAGATGATCGCCAAGGGGCTGGACTTTCCGAACGTGACCGTGGTGGGGGTCGTGGACGCCGACACGGGCCTCCACTTCCCCGATTTCCGCGCGGCGGAGCGGACCTTTCAGCTGGTGGCGCAGGTGGCGGGCCGGGCGGGGCGGGGGCCGCGCGGCGGGCGGGTGTACGTCCAAACGCGGGCGCCCGCGCATCACGCGATCCGGGCTGCCGCGGCGCACTCCGTGGAGGCGTTCGCCGCGGCGGAGCTGCCGCTCCGCGCCCCGCCGCAACCGCCCTACCCGCCGCGCGTGGGGTTGGTGCGGTTCGTGGTAACGGGCGGGGGACCTGACGCAGGGCGCACCGCGGCGCTCGCGGAGCGTGTGGCGGGTTGGCTGCGCCGCGTGAGCGCGCAGCGGCTCGAGGGCGCGCTGACGGTGTTGGGCCCCGCTCCGTGTCCGATCACGCGGCTGCGGGGCCGGTGGCGCTGGCACGTGCTGGTGAAGGCGGCGGAGGCGCGGCCGCTCGGACGCGTGGTGCGGGCGTGGCGGGCGAAGGCGCACCGCTCGGTGCTGGTGGACCGCGACCCCGTGGCGCTGCTCTGAGCGCTCCCTTAGTTTCACCGTCCTGTGAGTCGCCCGCGCTTTCAGTACCGACCACCGAACTTCGATGCGCCGCCGCTCTCGGGGGCGCCCGAAGCGCGGTTCGAGCCCGCACCGGCCGACGGGGTTCTGCCCGACGGTTTTTTTTCGACCACGAACCTGCCGACGTACGTGAAGGTCGGCGGCGCCTGGCGGCGGCCGCGGCTGCCCCGGATGGACTGCGTGATCGTCCACCACGCTGCGGACGACCTCGTGGTGACCGAGCCGCGCAAGGTGCGCCGGAGCCAGCGCGTCGCCGTGGGCGAGAACGAGGACGGCAGCGAGGGCATCTACGTCCACGCCGAGGGCTTCCTGGGCGGCCGCCACAGCGCCAACGAGTTCCGCTTCATGCAGACCGAGGTGTCGCGCGAGCGGCCCGTGGACTACGCCGTGCTCGCCGAGCTGCTCGGCGAAGAGAAGCAGCTCGGCGGCAAGATCCTCTGGGTCATCGGTCCCGCGCTGGTGCACGCGCGCGCCCGCGAGGACATGATCTGGTTCATCCAGAACGGCTACGTCGGCGCGCTGCTCGGCGGCAACGCCGTGGCGGTGCACGATCTCGAGGCGGCGATCTTCGGCACCACGCTCGGCATGTCGAGCACGGGCGAGGGCGTCGAGGGGGGCCACGCGCTGCACATGCGCGCGATCAACACCATCCGGCGCGCCGGCTCGATCGACGCCACCGTGCGCCAGCGCCTCGTGACGACCGGGATCATGCACGCCCTCGTGACCCACGGCGTCCCGTACGTGCTGGCCGGCTCGATCCGCGACGACGGCCCCCTTCCCGAGGTGTTCGCGGACACGCTGGCCGCGCAGGACGCCATGCGCGCCCACACCGTGCAGGCGACGTTCGCGGTGTTCGTCGCCACGGCGCTGCACGCCATTGCGGTGGGGAACATGCTCCCCGCGTTCGTGGACTCCCCCAGCCCGGACGGCGTCCGGCCGCTGACGACCATCTGCGTCGATCAGACGGAGTTCGTGGTGAACAAGCTGCGCGACCGCGGGACCCACCAGGCCTACGGCGTCGTCACGAACGCGCAGGACTTCATGCACGTGCTGCGCTTCTACGTCGAGCGATGGGAGCAGGCCCGGACCCCCGCGCCCCTGTCCCGGTAGCGCCGGGACGCGGCCCGGGGTGGGCCAAGGTGGCCGAGGCCGTGGCGGTGGAGATGCCGCCCGCGGAGATCGACACCATCTACGTGTTCCGGCCGATCAAGCGCGAGGGGCGGGAGTGGGGGACGGCGGTGGTGACGAGGAAGAGCGGGGACGGCCGGTTGCGGGTTTATACGGCGAAATACATGCTCATCGTGCGCGGCAAAGAGCGCGGGCAAGTCAAGGTGGAGGTGACCGAAGTGGGGCTCAGCCCGGCGGAGATCCTGGCCCAAGTGATGCAGGCCACGGCCGACCGGACGGGGGAGACGGAGCCGCCGGCCGAGCTGGGGCCGAGCGTGTGGTATGACGGTTGACGTCCATCAGGAGGTAGCGGGTTGATCGACTCACGAATGTTCATCCCGACCAAGGCCTTTCTCACCAAGGGCGTCGGTCGGCACCGGGAAAAACTGACCAGCTTCGAGATGGCGCTGCGGGACGCGCATCTCGCCAACTTCAATCTGGTGCGGGTCAGCTCGATCTTCCCGCCGCAGTGCGAGCTGGTGGATCGCGAGGAGGGGCTGAGCATGCTGAAGCCCGGCCAGGTGCTGTTCACGGTGGTGGCCGAATCGGCGACCAACGAGCCGAGCCGCCTGGTGGCCGCCTCGATCGGCCTCGCCCTCCCCGCCGACGCCTCGCACCACGGCTACATCTCGGAGCACCACAGTTACGGTCAAAACGAGATCGCGGCGGGCGAGTACGCCGAGGATCTCGCGGCCTCGATGCTGGCCACGGTGCTCGGCGTGCCGTTCGACCCCGACAAGGCATGGGACGAGCGCCGCGAGGAGTGGCTCCTGTCGGGCGAGATCGTGCGCACGATGAACGTCACGTCGAACGCCGAGTGCGGCGACGACGGTCGCTGGACCACCGTCGTGTCGGCGGTGGCGTTCTGCGGATAGCAGGCACCCGGTGGGGGTCTCCGTCGCGGTCGCCTTCACCGCGGGCCTGCTCAGTTTTCTCTCTCCGTGCGTCCTGCCGCTCATCCCGAGCTACCTCGGCTTCCTGACCGGGATGTCCGCCGAGGAGATCGAGCGGCGGCGCGGCACCGCCGTTCTCCACGGCCTCTGGTTCGTCGCGGGGTTCACCGTCGTGTTCGTCCTGCTGGGGGCCGGCGCTTCCGCCGTGGGGCGCCTGCTGCTCGATTACCAGAAATGGCTCGGCCGGGGCGGCGGCGTCCTCGTGATCCTGTTGGGGCTCTATCTGATCGGCGTGCTGCGCCCCGCGTTTCTGATGCGGGAGCGTCGCATCCAGCTCTCCCGCAAGCCGCTCGGGTACTTCGGGTCGGGGGTCGTAGGCTTCGCCTTCGGCGCCGCCTGGACGCCGTGCGTCGGGCCGATCCTCGGCGCGATCCTGACGCTCGCGGCCACGCGCGAGGGCCTCGGCTCGGGCGTGGGGCTGCTGGGCGCATACGCGCTCGGCCTCGCCGTCCCCTTTCTCATCGCGGCGCTGGCGCTGGACCGCTTTCTCGGTTGGTTCCAACGGTTCCGCCCGTACCTCGTATGGGTGGACCGCACCGCCGGCGCGCTGCTGATCGTGCTCGGCCTGCTGCTCGTCACCGACCGGTTTACCCTGCTCGCGGGGTACCTGCAGGGGCTGACGCCCCAGTTTCTGAGGAGCCGGTTGTGAGTGAGGGAGTGACGGGTACTTCCCTTTGGTATTCCCGGGCTGAAGCCCGGGCTCGGCCGGTGGTGTCCTTAAGGACAGCTAGGGCCGAGCCCGGCCTTCAGGCCGGGAATACCAATCGACCGTCCGAACCCCACCCCCACTTCCGGGTACCCAATGCCTGACAGGAGGAACTCCATGCCCCGCCTTACCAGATTCACCGCTACATTCGCTGGGTTAGCGCTACTGTGCGCGTGCGCCGGCGAGCAGCAAGCCGGCCAATCCGCCGATTCGACCACCCGCAACCTGACGCTCGCGCCGGCCGAATCGTCGGCCGCGATGCGGGACGTGCCCGTCCCGCCCGCCGCGGCGCAAACGCAGGTGACGCAGCGGACGCCGCCACCGCCACCTCCGCCGCGCGTCACTACGCCGGCCAAGCCGGTCGCTCCCGCGGCGCTCGTGCTGCCGGCGGGCGCGCACGCCGACATCGCGGCGACCGACACCATCACCTCACGCACCGCCAAGGCGGGCGATCCCTTTACCGCCCGGGTGGTGGATGACGTGAAGAACGCAGCAGGACGCGTCGTGATCCCGGCAGGCGCGATGGTGCGCGGCACGATCACCGACGTGAAGCCCGCGCCGAATCCGAACACCCCCGGCACCCTGACCCTCGCGGTGTCGAGCGTCACGATCCGCGGCGCCAGCTATCCGCTGGAGGCGTCGGTCGATTCGCTCGAGACGATGCACAAGGGGCGCGGCGTGACGACGGGCGACGCCGCAAAGGTGGGCGCCGGGGCCGCGGCAGGCGCGATCCTGGGGCGCGTGGTCGGCGGAAACAAGCGGGGGACGATCATCGGCGGCATCGTCGGTGGGGCGGTGGGCGCGGGGGTGGCGGCCACGTCGAAGGATTCCGACATCGTGCTGCCGGCGGGTGCGCACATCAACATCACGCTGACCAAACCGTTGACCGTTCGGCCGTCGTAACGTCAGTATCCCACCGCGCCGCCGGCGTAGCGCGGGTCGGCTACGCCGACCCACCCGCCGGCGACGCGCGCGATGGCCGCCACGATGCCGCTCGTTCCGCGCCGCGCCTCCACCTGGTGGCCCATCGCCCGCAGGGCACCGACCGTCGCGTCCGACAGGCCGCCGCGCTCGTAGCGGATCACGTCGGGTAGCGCCTGATGGTGGATCCGCGGCGCGGCCACGGCGGCGGGCAGGGTCATCCCCTGATCCAGCACGTTGAGAATCACCTGCGCTACCGTCGTGATGATTGTCGGCCCGCCGGGCGTGCCCACCACCATCAGCAGCTGCCCGTCGCGATCGAGCACGATGGACGGCGTCATCGCCGAGAGCATCCGTTTGCGCGGGGCGATCGCGTTGGCCTCGCCCTGCACCAGGCCGTACATGTTCGGCTTGCCGGGGGCGGACGTGAAGTCGTCCATCTCGTTGTTGAGCAGGAACCCCGCCCCCGTGACCGTGACCGCGCTGCCGAAGCCGCCGTTCAAGGTCGTGGTCACCGATGCGGCGTTGCCCTTCGCGTCCACGATCGAGTAATGGGTGGTGTGCACCCCGCCTGCCCCTTCGCTCGCCGCCGCCGGCGTCGGCGTCGCGTGCAGCGGGTCGATCTCGGCGCGCAGGCGCGCAGCGTACGACTTGGACAGGAGCCGCTCCAGCGGCATGCTCACGAAGTCCGGATCCCCGAGCCAGCGATTGCGGTCCATGAACCCGCAGCGCATCGCCTCGGCAAGGAGGTGCGCGTACTGGGGCGTGCCGAAGGCGGGGAGGGTGTCGTATCCCTCCATGATGTTCAGGATCTCGCCCATCGTGACGCCGCCCGAGCTGGCCGGAGGCATCGAGTAGATCGTGTACCCGCGGTAACGCAGCTGAATGGGGGTACGCCATTTCGGCCGGTAGCGGCGCAAGTCGTCCTTGGTGATCAACCCGCCCCCGCGCTCCATTTCGGCGACGATCAGGTCGGCGATCCGACCGCGGTAGAACGGGTCGGGGCCCGAGTCGCTGATCAGTTGGAGGGTGCGGGCGAGGTCGGCCTGCTTCCACAGGGTGCCGGGCGCCGGGGCGCGGCCGGCGGGGAGGAACTGCTCCTTCGAGGCGGGGAAGCGAGCCAGCCGGTCCGCGTCGCCGGCGATGTCGCTGCTGCGCTCTTCGTCAATGCGGTGCCCGTCGCGGGCCAGCCGGATCGCCGGGGCGAGCAGGGTCGCCCACGGCAGCGAGCCGTGCTGTTTCCACGCCGCGTACATCCCGGCCACGCTCCCCGGCACGCCGGCCGCGAGGTGACCGGTCAGGCTCTGGTCGGTGACGTTGCCGCCCGAGTCGACGTACATGTCGCGGCTGGCGCGGCCGGGGGCCGTCTCGCGATAGTCGATCGCGTGGACGTCGCCGGCTGCGCTGCGGTAGACGATGAACCCGCCGCCGCCGATGTTGCCCGCGTCGGGGAGCACGACGGCGAGCGCGAACCCGACGGCGACGGCGGCATCGATCGCGTTGCCACCCTGCTTGAGGATCGCGACGCCCGCTTCGCTCGCGAGCGGGTGCGCCGACACCACCATCGCCTGGGGCGCGGTGACCGGTGTCGCGGTGAGCGTCCAGGTGGGGGGGATCGCCGGAGCGCCGCGGATGAGGGCGGGCCTCGGGGCTCGGGGTTCGGGGCTCGGGGCGGCGAGCTGCGCGCCCCCGCAAGCCGTGGCCAGCGTGGCGAGGGCGAGAACGACGGGGCGATGGTGCATCGTTGAATCTTGAAGTTGACCCGGACACCGGTCAACGCCTAGCTTTGCGCCTACCGAACACTCATGTCTGCCAAGCGTCCCCCCCCCCCCCCGCCCCCCAGTCCCCAGCCCCCGGCTCCCAGCCCCTCGTTTCACGACCCCCGTCTCACCGAGCAGCGCAACCCGCGCACCGAGCGCATCGACGTCGCCTCGAGCCTCGAGATCGTGGACCTGATGAACGCCGAAGACGCCACCGTAGCCGGGGCCGTGGGCCGCGAGCGCGCGCGGATCGCCCAGGCCATCGATCTCGCTGTGGCGGCGTTTCAGCAGGGTGGGCGACTCGTGTACGTCGGGGCGGGGACGTCGGGGCGGCTGGGCGTGCTCGACGCGACCGAGTGCCCTCCCACTTTTGGAACGCCTCCCGAGATGGTCGTCGGGGTGATCGCCGGCGGCTACCCGGCGCTCGTGAAGAGCGCCGAGGGCGCCGAGGACGACGTCAACGCGGGTGCAGAGGCGATGGACGCCGCGCGCGTCACGGCGAAGGACCTGGTCGTCGGCATCGCCGCCAGCGGGACGACGCCCTACGTGCGCTCCGCGCTCGGCCGCGCGCAGACGCTCGGCGCCAAGACGGCGCTGGTGACCTGCTCCACGCCTCCCAAGGTCCTCGCCGACACCTGCGATGTGATCGTGCAGCCCGCCGTCGGTCCCGAGGTGCTCACCGGCTCGACGCGGATGAAGGCCGGTACGGCGACCAAGATGGTGCTCAACATGATCTCGACCGGCGCGATGATCCGGCTGGGCAAGGTGTACGGCAACTTGATGGTCGACCTGATGGCGCTGTCCGACAAGCTCAAGGACCGCGGCGAGCGCATCGTGATGGAGTGTTGCGCGGTGGACCGGGCGACGGCGCGCGCCGCGATCGAGAAGGCCAAGGGCAGCGTCAAGCTCGCGATCGTGATGGCGCGCCGCGGCGTGGACGCCGCCGAGGCGCGCAAATTGATCGAGCACGCGGGTGGGTTCGTGCGTAAAGCCATCGGCGATCCTCCCCCCGTTACGCCACGCCAGTGACCGACGTCCTCGCCGTCGGGCTGATGTCGGGGACGTCGCTCGACGGCGTGGCGACGGCGTTGGTGCGGCTCACCGCCGATCCGCCGGGCGCCGCGCTCGCCGCGTTCCGTCAGGAGCCGTACGGGGCGGCCGAGCGCGGCGCGATCGTGGACGCGATCGCGCGCGGCACGGCGAAGGACCTGGCGGTGCTGCACGTCGCGCTCGGCGAGCGATTCGCGGGGGCGGCGCTCGCGCTCCTCGCCGAGGCGAAGGTCACACCGCGGGACCTTGCCTTTATCGCTTCGCACGGCCAGACGGTGTGGCATGAGCCGGGCCGGGCGACGCTGCAGCTGGGCGACGCCGCGGTGATCGCCGAGCGGATCGGTGTCCGCGTGGTGAGCGACTTCCGCGCGCGCGACGTGGCCGCCGGGGGCCAGGGCGCGCCCCTCGTGCCGCTCGCCGACGTGATGCTGTTCGGGCACCCCGATCGCGGGCGGCTGCTCCTCAACATCGGCGGCATGGCCAACGTCACTTGGGTGCCGCGGCGGGGCCTCACGGACGGCGCGCTCGCGTTCGACACGGGGCCGGGCGTGGCGGTGATCGACGCCGTGACGCGGCGCGTGGATCCCGAGGCGGCGTTCGACCGGGGCGGGGAGCGGGCCCGCCGGGGACGCCCCGCGGCGAAGCTGCTGGACGAGCTGCTGGCGGACCCCTACTTCGATCAGCCGCCGCCCAAGAGCACGGGACGGGAGCGCTTCGGCATCGAGTATGCCGACCGGCTGCTGGCGCGCGTGCACGCCGCGGGCGGGAGCGATAACGACGCAGTCGCCACGGCCACGGCCCTCACCGTGGAGGCGATCGCCCGGGCGCTGGGGCGCTGGCCCGGAAAGGACGCCGATCCCGCCGCCGAGCTGGTGATCTCGGGCGGCGGCGCGCGGAATCCCGCTCTAGTGGAGCGCCTGGCAGCCCGGATCCAGCCGCGGCCCGTCGTCCTGTTCGACCAGCTGTTCTTCGACGGCGAGGCCAAGGAAGCCGTCGCGTTCGCCTTTCTGGGGCACCAGACGGTGCTAGGGCGGGCGGGGAATCTGCCGGCGGCGACGGGCGCGCGGGGCCCGCGCATCCTCGGTCACATCACGCCGGCATGACGCGGGCGCGGCTCGTGCTGCCGGCGCTGCGGGCACGGCGCGGTGGGTTCGCGCACGAGCGCCCCAAGATCGAGGCTGCCCTGGCCGCCGGCGTGGGTGGGTTCATCCTGTTCGGCGGCACGCGCCGGGCCGTGACCGCGCTGACGCGAGCACTGCGCGACGAGGCGAACCGGGGGCTGCTCTTCGGCTCCGACCTGGAGCGCGGGCCGGGGCAGCAAATCCGCGGGCTCACGGAGCTGCCGCCCCCCGGCGCCCTCGGTTTCCTGGACGATCTCGATGCCACATACGCCGCAGGGATGATCACGGCGACCGAAGCGCGAGCTGCGGGTGTCTGCTGGACGTTCGCTCCGGTGTGCGACCTCGACGTCGAGCCGCGGAATCCCATCGTCCAGACCCGTTCGTTCGGGCCCGATCCGGCGCGCGTCGGGGCGCACGCCGCGCGCTGGATCGCGGGATGCCAGGAGCACGGCGTCATGGCGTGCGCCAAGCACTATCCCGGGCACGGCCGCACGACCACCGATTCGCACGAGGGGCTGCCCATCGTCCAGGCGACGGCGGCGGAGCTACAGGGCGTAGACGTGGCGCCGTTCGCGGCGGCGGTGCAGGCGGGCGTCGGCAGCGTCATGTCGGCGCACGT
>DASYRJ010000127.1:0-5502 GCA_036004525.1 Gemmatimonadales bacterium
GGCGGCCGAAGAAGCACTTCTGGCCGAGGCGCGGGAGACCCTGCGGGAGATGCTGCTGGTCTCGTCCGTCCGCGTGGAGGCCGGGACGCCCCCTCCGGGGGAGGGGCGGGAGCGTCTGTCGGACCGGGGTGTGGTCCTTGCTGTGGGGAGGGCGGCGGGGGAGAAATGTGAACGCTGCTGGCAGTACAGAGAGTCGGTCGGGGGGAACGAGATCCACCCGACGCTCTGCGACGAGTGTATTGCAGTCCTGGAAGGAGACGGAGGAGGATGACGAAAGAGCAGCTGAAGGCGCTCGAGGAGCGCCTGCTGGCCGAGCGCGCCGAGATCCTCAAGGAGCTGGGGTATTTCGGCGACAACTACATCGCGACCACCCACTCCGCCTCGGGCGACCTCTCGGCCTACAGCTTCCACATGGCCGACCAGGGCACCGACGCGATGGAGCGCGAGAAGGCCTTCCTGTTCGCGTCGCAGGAGGGCCGTTACCTCTGGCACGTGAACGAGGCGCTGCGCCGCCTGTACGCCACGCCCGAGCGGTTCGGCAAGTGCGAGCAGTGCGGCGAGGACATCGGGTTCGAGCGCCTCGACGCCCTGCCGCACGCTCGGCTGTGCATCAAGTGCAAAGCGAAAGAAGAAGATGGCAAGCGCCGCTGACCGGAGGCTGTTCTGGGGGACGGCGGCGGCGATCGTCGTGTCCGACTTCGTCACCAAGCTCCTCGCCGAGAGCCTCCTCGCCCGCCGCCTGCCGCTGGCGGTGCTCGGCGACTGGGTGCAGCTGCGCCTCGTGTACAACGAGGGCGCCGCGTTCGGCCTGGACCTGGGCGAATACTCGCGCTGGATCTTCTTCAGCCTCGCCATCCTCGCCCTCGTCGTGCTCGGGTCCATGGTCCGCTCGACGCGCCCCGGCGACCGGGTCCGGTTGGTCGCGCTGGCGCTGGTCTGCGGGGGGGCGGCGGGCAACCTGATCGACCGCATCCGCAGCGCGCAGGGCGTCGTGGACTTCGTGGACATCGGAGTCGGCACCTGGCGCTGGCCCACGTTCAACGTCGCCGATTCCGCCATCACCATCGGCGCCATCGCGCTCGCGCTGTCCCTCTGGCAGGAGGGCCGCGAGCAGCAGCAGGCCAAGGAGGCGCGGGCGGCCGAGCCTTGAAGGTCAGCCTGTGCGTAACGGCCGACCGGACCGAACGCCTCGACCGCTTCCTCGCCGACCAGCTCGCCATCTCCCGCACGCAGGCGGGCCGCCTCATCGCCGAGCAGCTCGTCACTGCCGCCGGCCGGCCGCTCCGTGCTTCGGCGCTGCTCGAACGCGGCGCCGAAGTCACCGTCGCCTTTCCACCCGACGCGCCGCCGCGCACCTACGCCCCCGCCCACGCCGACCTGCGTTTCGTGTACGAAGACGAGCACCTCGCGGTGCTCGACAAACCCGCCGGCCTCGTCGTCCATCCGGGCCCCGGCCACTGGAGCGACACGCTGGTCAACGTGCTCGCCGGCCGCGGGACGGCGCTGGCGGCGGGCGGCGGGGAAGGGCGCCCGGGCATCGTGCACCGTCTCGACCGCGACACGTCGGGCCTGCTCGTCGTGGCGAAAACCGAGCTGGCGCACCGGCGACTCGCCGGCGCGATCGAGCGGCGCGAGGTCACTCGGGAGTACGCCGCGCTCGTGTGGGGGCACCTCCGCAAGAGCCCCGTCGACATCGAGGCGCCGATCGCGCGGAATCCCAAGGACCGCAAGCGCATGACCGTCGTCGCCGGCGGCCGCCACGCGTCGACCCGGGCCGCCGTGGTCGCGCGGTTCGCGGTCGCGGATCTCCTGCGCGTGCGCCTGGGCACGGGGCGGACGCACCAGATCCGCGTGCACCTCGGGCACATCGGGCACCCCGTCGTGGGCGACCGCGAGTACGCGTTGGGCGGCAGCCGGCGGATCACGCCGTCCGAGCGGCGCGCGGCGGAGCGGCTCGAGGATCTGGCGCCGCGCCAGGTGTTGCACGCCGCCGTGCTCGCCTTCGCGCATCCGGTGAGCGGCGTGGCGCTGCGTCTCGCGTCCGAATGGCCGGACGATCTGCGTCCCGCGCTCGCCGAGGTGGCGGGCGATGCGAACTTGCTTGCCGAGCGCAACCCCTTGCAGTATCTTGGCTTCTTCGCATCCGATGAGTGAAGCAACCCTCGTCCGACTGCTCGTTTTCCGGGTGGGAAACCTGGCTTGCGCGGCCGAGGTGGATGCGGTGCGGGAGATCCTTCCGCGCCTCCCAACGACGCGCATTCCGGGAGCGCCCCCGGTCGTCGCGGGGCTCGCGAACGTCCGCGGCACGCTCGTGACCGTGGTGGAGGGGTGGCGGGCGCTGGGCCAGCCGGCGCCCGCGGAGGCGGACGGCGGTACGACGATCCTGCTCGAGGTCGGCTCCTCCGCCATCGCCGCCGCCGCCGCCGCCGGCGCGGCCCCCGGACGCAAGCTCATCGGATTCACGGTGGACGAGGTGCTGGACATGCTGGCGGTCGGCGAAGGGGCGCTGGAGCAGGGCCGCGCGCTCGCCGGTGTGGATCCGACGCTGGTGCGCGCGGTGGGCCGGCGCGGCGGCGACGTCTTCGTGGTGCTCGACGTGACCGCCTTGTTGGGCCCCATTCTGACTACCCAGGGGAGGGAGCAGTGAGCCACACGGTTCTCGTCTGCGACGACGCCATCTTCATGCGGACGATGATCACCGACATCCTGGCGCAGGCCGGCTTCGAGATCGTCGGCGAGGCGGAGACCGGGTCGCAGGCGGTGGAGAAATACAAGCAGCTCAAGCCCGATCTGGTCACGATGGACATCGTCATGCCCGACATGGGGGGGATCGACGCCGTACGGGAGATCTGCAAGCACGATCCCGACGCCAAGATCCTGATGTGCAGCGCCATGGGCCAGCAGGCGCTGGTGGTCGAGGCGATCCAGGCCGGCGCCAAGGACTTCGTGGTCAAGCCGTTCCAGCCCTCGCGCGTGCTCGAAGCCGTGCAGCGCGTGCTGGGGTAACCGTGGATCTGTCGCAGTACGCCGAGCTGTTCCTGGCCGAGAGCCGGGAGCACTTGAGCGCCTGCAACCAGCTGCTGCTCGAGTGGGAGCGGCGCCCCGCCGCGCCGGAGCCGGTCGGCGGGATTTTCCGCGCCGTTCACACCGTGAAGGGGATGGCGGCCACGATGGGCTACGCCCGCGTCGCCGATCTCGCCCACCGGATGGAAAACCTCCTCGATCACCTGCGCCGCGGCGGCCGCCCCCCCAGCGACGACACCCTGCAGCTGCTGTTCCGTGCGACCGACGCCCTGGAGAAGGCGGTCGACCTGGCCGTGGCCGGCCGCGAGCGCGACGCCGACGTCGAGACGGTCGTGGTGGACCTCGACCGCGCGGTGGCCGCGCTGGCGCCGGCCGCTGCGCGGGCCGCCGCGGCGCCCGCGGCCGACCTGGTTCCCTCTCCGCCACCGCTCGCCGGGCCGATCGGCGGCGGGGCGGGACGCCTGGTCCGCGTGATGCTCCGGCTCGAGGCGCCGCTCAAGGGCGGCCGGGCGATGCTGATCGTGCGCAAGGCGCAGAGCCTGGGCGGCGTGCACGGCATTACGCCGGCGCCCAGCGCATTCGAGGCGGAGGATTTCGACGGCCGCTTCGCCTTCCGGCTCGAGACGTCCGCGTCGCCCGAGGAGATCGAGGCGGCGATCCGCACGGTGGGCGACGTGGAGCGGGTCGCGGTGGGGGAGGATGAATCGCGGGCGCCGCGCGTCGAGGGCGCGCTCGAAGCGGGACGCACCCGGCACATCCGGGTGGACCTGCGCCGGCTCGACGCCCTGATGAACCTCATCGGGGAGCTGGCGACCGCGCGGGGCCGGCTCAACGAGCTGGCGGCCGAGTGGCGGGACCCGGCGATCGACGACGTGGCGATTCAGATCTCGCGCCTGTCCGCCGACCTGCAGACGGAGATCATCCAGGCGCGCATGACGCCGGTGTGGCAGGTGTTCGACCGCTTCCCGCGCCTGGTGCGCGATCTGGCGCGGGAGCTCGGCAAGCAGGTCGCCTTCCGGGTGGAAGGGAAGGAGATCGAGCTCGACCGGGCGATCCTCGACGAGCTGGGCGATCCGCTGGTGCACCTGCTGCGCAACGCCGTCGATCACGGCGTGGAGGTGCCCGCCGAGCGCCGCAAGCAGGGGAAAAAGCCCGAGGGCGAAATCGTGCTCTCCGCGGTGCGCGAGCGCTCCAGCGTGGCGATCAGCATCGCCGACGACGGCCGCGGGATCGACCGCGCGCGCGTGCTGGGGAAGGCGAAGCGGGAGGGGCTGGTGGACGCGCGCGCCGAAAGCCTCTCGGACGACCAGCTGTTGCGGGTGCTGGCGCGCCCCGGGTTTTCCACGGCCGAGGCGGTGACGAGCGTGTCGGGGCGGGGCGTGGGGATCGACGTCGCCCTGACCAAGATCCGTGCCTTGGGCGGGTCCATCGAAATCCGCACGGAGCTGGGGAAGGGCACGACGTTCGTGCTGCGCCTGCCGGTGACGCTGGCGATCGTGCGCGCGCTGATCGCGGCGGTGGGGCCGGAGCGGTACGCGCTGCCGCTCACCTACGTGGCCGAGACGGTGGAGTTCGGGACGGTCGCCATGACCACCATGGAGGGGCGCGAAGCGATGGTGTTGCGCGACCGGGTCGTGCCGCTGGTGCACCTGCGCGGGCTGCTCGGCGTGTCGGGCGAGGCGCCGCCGGCGCGCCGCCCCGTGATCGTGCTGGAGCTGGGCGAGCGGCGCGCGGGGGTGGTGGTGGACGGGATGCTGGGCCAGCAGGAGATCGTCGTGAAGGGGTTCGAGGCTCCCCGGGGGACGCTGCCGGTGTTCAGCGGCGCGACGATCATGGGCGACGGAGTCCCGGCGTTGATTCTCGACGCCGCGGGGCTCCTGTAGGGAGGAGGAGGGCATGGAGGACGTCCGCGATCTGAAAGCGCTGCAGCTCGATGCGCTGCGCGAGGTCGCCAACATCGGCGCCGGCCACGCCGCGACCGCGCTGTCTCAGATGACGAACCGCCGGATCATGATCTCCGTGCCCGAGATCAACATCGCGCGGCTCGAAGAGGTGCCCGGCCTGCTCGGCGATCCGCAGACCGTGGTCGCCGCGGTGTTGATGCATATGCTGGGCGACCTGACCGGGCGCACCCTCCTGCTGTTCCCGGAGCCCGTGGGCCGCCGGCTGTGCGACATGTTGCTGCGCCGTCCGCTCGGTACCACCGCCGCGTTCGACGCCATCGAGCAGTCCTGCCTCAAGGAGGCGGGGAACATCCTGTCGGGCGCCTACATGAACGCGCTGTCGGATTTCATGGGGATGCTGCTCCTGCCGTCCGTGCCGAGCCTGGTCGTGGACCTCTCGGCCGCCGTGCTCACGACGACCTACCTCAACTTCGGGCACGACCGGGACTTCGTGTTCTGCGTCGAGACGGAGTTCAGCATCGACTCCGAGGAGGGGCTGCGCGGCCATTTCCTGCTGCTCCCCGACCTGGCGTCG
>DASYRJ010000128.1:0-56079 GCA_036004525.1 Gemmatimonadales bacterium
GGGATGTACACGTCCACGCCGCGATAGCGCGCCAGGATCAGGTCGCGCCGGGCGAGCATCCGTGCCGGGAGGTAGGTGGGGTTCGAGGTGCGGGGCTGGGGCAGCGTCGCGGCGAGCGCGGCAGCCTGCTCCTCGGTGAGCTGCGACGGCAGAATCCCAAAATACGCCTGGCTCGCCGCCGCCACCCCCCAGACGCCGGGCCCCCACTCGACCACGTTCAAGTAGAGCTCCAGGATGCGTTCCTTGGGGAGCGCGAGCTCGAGGCGCACGGCGGTCACCGCTTCCTTGAGCTTGCGCAGCGGATTGCGTGAGGGCGACAGGTAGAGATTCTTCGCCACCTGCTGGGTGACCGTGCTCGCGCCGCGCAGGCGGTCGCGGTGGCGCCACGCGTCGCGCACCGTCGCCCAGGTCCCGCGACCGGGCTGGACGCCGAGCGCGTCCTCGATCTCCGCGAAGTCGATCCCGTGATGCGTGCGGAATCGCGAATCCTCGCCGATGATCACCATGCGCGGGAGGAGCGGCGAAACGTCGCGCAGCGCGACCGGGCGGAGCGCCGGGCACGCCGTCGCGCGCAGCCGCATCATCGCCGTGCATCGCGGCGTGTGGTCGCGCCACCACACCGGCGGCGGCCACACACCGAGCAACCAGACGGTGGCTACGCCTGCGGTCCCTAGCACAACCCGTCGGGCAATCCTAGCTTTCGCCACCGCCATGGATATCGGAGCCCTCCAGGAACGCCTGCAGCTGGCCCTGGGGACGGAATTTAGCGTGGGCCCGCTGCTCGGGCAGGGCGGCTTCGCCGCGGTGTTTCGCGTGCGCGACCTCGCGCTGGGGCGGGACGTCGCAGTGAAGGTCCTCTACCTCGATCTCGCCCCGTCGCCGTCGCTCGCGGAACGGTTCGTGCGCGAGGCGCGGACCGTCGCGCAGCTGGAGCACCCCCACATCGTGCCGATCTACAAGGTGGGCCGGCACGAAGAAGTCCTCTACATCATCATGCGGTGCGTGGATGGCCCGTCGCTGCGCCAGCTGCTGGGTACGCACCGGCGCCTGTCGGTGGGCGACGCCGCCCGCATCGCGCGCCAGGCGGCGGACGCGCTGGCCTACGCCCACAGCCACGACATCGTCCACCGGGACGTGAAGCCCGACAACATCCTCCTCGACCGCTCCGGGCACGTGCTGGTCACCGACTTCGGGATCGCCAAAGCCGCGCAGGCGGCGCAGGCCGCGACGGCGGCCCAGCTCACGACCGAAGGGATGGTCATCGGCACGCCCCAATACATGAGCCCGGAGCAGGCGACCGGCGACACGGTGGACGGGCGGTCGGACATCTATTCTCTCGGCATCGTGCTGTACCAGATGCTCTCGGGCGTCCCGCCGTTCGACGGCGATTCCTCCGCCTCGATTCTGGCGAAGCAGCTCACGCAGGACCCACCCCCGCTGCGCCGCGACCGTCCCGACGTGTCCGACGAGGTCGCCTTCGTCCTGGACCGGATGCTCGACAAGGACCCGGCGCGGCGGTTCCAACGCGCCGCCGAGGTGAGCCGGGCCCTGGTGAACGCCCTGCCCACCGCCGCGCGGGACCGGGTGCAGGTGCCGCTGCGCCGGCGGCTCAAGACCATGGCGGTGAAGTCGCTCATCGGGCTGGGGGTCGCGGGATGCCTGGCGTTCGTCGCCTTCGTGGCGGGCGCCGCCGTCGTGGCCTACACCGTGTTCAGCAAGCCGCCGAAGATCGTCGCCAGGGAGCCGTTCCGTGACAGTCTCGTCCGCGCCCTGCGCGAGCGGAGGGCTTTCGCCACCGGCGACACGCCGGAGTACGCCTTCCAGCCCGGCGGTCAGGAGGACACGACGATGTTCCTCCTCACGCGGCGCCGGGCGGTCGTCGTCACCCCTCGCCAAATCCGGTCCTACGCGCGCGACAGCGTCCAGGGGAGCCTGAAGCTCGATCTGCGGGGCGGGCTCTTTTTCCGGCTGGTGCTGCGGCCGGAGGGTGGGGGGGCGCAGCCCGGGGATACGGTGTACCACAGTCTCTCGTTTCGCGACTTCCTGGAGCTCGCGCCGCGGATGGACGAGCTGGGGGAGGCAAGCAAGCGGAGCGGGGTGCGCGTCAAGGCCGGACGCAGCGGCGCGGGGATCCGCATCACCCCCACTCCCCGGCCCCGGCGCCGCCGTTAGCGACGCCTTGCGCCCGGCGTGCGGGTCGAGACGCCGTACAGGCTGGCGCCATCCACCCCGGACACGTCCCCCGGCGTCGAGATGACGGCGCCGATCCGGTCGGCGCCGCCGATCGATAGCCCCAGCGCGAACGCGCCTCGCCGCAGCCCGCGGTCGGTGTCGACCCGGGCGAGCACGGCGACCGGGAGCCGGCCGGTTCCCCCGCGCCCCCCCTGCCACGCCGCCCCGAAGGCGTAGGTGGCGACCGAGTCGGGCGTGATCTGCGCGTGCGCCGAGAATGCCGCACGGGATCCCCCTCCCCACGGTCGCCAGGTGACCCCCGGGACGAACGTGAGCCGTTGGGGCAGACCGCGCACGACCGGTTGGCCGATGTTGGCGATCACCCCTCCCACCGTGACCGCTGGCGTCCAGACGTACGCCACGCCGAGATCCCAGCCGGTCCCCTGTGTGTCGCCGCGGTAGTGTGCGACCACTACTCCGGCGGCGAGCCCTTCCGACGCGCCGGCGATCCCCAGCCGGTAGGTGTGCCCGCGCTTGCCCCCGTCGAAAATGTCCCGCTGATAGCCGAACGACAGGCCGCTGGAGTTGAAGCCCGCGTTGATCTGCCGGAGGCGCCCCTGGGCGCCGGGGTCGGCCACGGCGAGCTCGGCGTACACCGACGCTTCGCGCACTACGGCGAGGCCCGCCGGGTTCACCCACAGCGCACGCGCGTCGTGCACGTCGGTGGGGTGCAGGTACGTCGTCGCGCGGTTCGGCGCCACCTGCGCGGACACGCGGACGGGCGGTCGGCTGGTCATCACGAGCGCGGCGAGCAGGCACGCCCGTCCGCCCATTACGGCAGGACCGTGACGGTGTAGCGGGAGATCTGGCGCACGGGGACCTTCGCGCCTTGCATCGGGAGCGTGATCACGATGGCCGAGCTGTCTCTGAACTCGCCGCCCACGTACCGGCCGTCCGCCGCCACGAACTGGACCGTGGCCCGCGTGCCGCTGCCGGCGACCTCGAGCGGCTGGCCGCCCTGCTCCCCCGCCCCGGCGAGCGTGTAGGTCGCGGCGACTTCGATGCGCAGGCAACGCGCGCCGCTCCGCTGCTCCCACGCGACCGCGCGGGCGTGGCTGAGGGACCGCGAGGTGACTTCGACGACGGTGCGGTCGGTCGTCATGACGGTGTCCGTCCACTCGGCGCCGAGGGTCGCGCCGCCCCCCGGCAGGCGCGGAAAGAAGGTGCGCACGAATCCGCCGGCGATCTGGGCGAACGCCTGGGCGCGGGCGGAGTCGGACGGGACGGGGTTGCGGAACTCACCCGTCGGCGCGAGGCGTCCCGTATACCGCAGTCCGCGCGAGGCCGCGAAGTTGACCGTCGGTGGGATCGCGGTCCCGGAATCCGGCACGATCGAGTCGATCGTGAATGTGAGTGGGTAGCCGACACTGTCGGCCGGGCCCGTGATCGTGGCGGAGACGAACAACCGGACGCCCCGGTCGATCGTCCGCGTCTGTCCCGGAAACTCCTGCTCGGCGTGGATCTCCTGACGCAAGACGTACCGGAGGGCGCTCGGCCCCAGGCGCACGACGTCGCTGGGTCGGGAAGTTGCAGGAGGCACAGCCGCCGCGGGCGCCGCCCCGGCAGGCGTGGGGGCGCCGGCCCGGCGTGGAGCGCACCCGATCAGGGCGGCGAGCGTCGCCACGGCAGACAGCGGGCGGAGGTGCATCGGCGGGGCGATCAGAGGGTGGGCCGGTCCGCCTTGGTGCGCCCGAAGATGGCCACCATCTCGGGGCCGTCGCTCGATACGCGGAGCAGCTTCCACCCCCGCTTGCGCATGTCGGCCCGCCAACCCAGCAGCTTCTGCCATTCTTCGTTGGTGGTGCGGAACACGCGCAGATCCGCCACGGCCTCCCAGTGCGCGGGATAAGGCTTGGTCGTCACGGGGAGGGAAGCGGTGGGGCCATAAGCCGAGTTCTGTGTACTCGCTGGTGCGAGCAGATGGTCATCTCTCTGGGATGGCTGTCGCCAGCCACCTCGTGCGGCCTACCCGCAGCTCAAATGACCCGGGTCGGGTCTCGCTGCTTACTTGGCCTTGCTCCGACCGGGGGTTGCCGTGCCACGCCTGTTGCCAGGCGCGCGGTGGGCTCTTACCCCACCGTTTCACCCTTACCCTTTGGATCAAGGGCGGTCTGTTCTCTGTGGCCCTGTCCGTCGCCTTGCGGCGCCCAGGCGTTACCTGGCGGTCTACCCTGCGGAGCTCGGACTTTCCTCGATGAGCCGATCCTGCCGGCCCACCGCGACCATCGTGCCCCACCACCTCCCGGGGAAAGCTATCGGCGCGCGGCCCTTTCGGGCAAGGCTCACTTGGCGAGGCGGCGGATCAGCCGCCCCACGCTGTCGCTGGACGCGGCGGGGAGGGGAAACGGGAAGGGGAGCCAGAAGCCGTCGTGCTCCACGAACGCGAGACGCCGCAGCCGGGACCAGTCACCGGCCGCTATGCGCTCCGGCGCGAGGCCCAGGGCGGAGAGCGCACCGATGCCGCGATCGCGGTAACGCTCGAGGGGCCCGCGGATCCTGCGCTCGCGGGTCCACAGGAGCACCGGAGCGTCGGGAGCGGAGAAGCCGCGCAACAGGCCGAGGGAGAACCAGTCGCTCGGCACCTGCGCGGCGAGAAACGCGAACCGCGCGTCGGGGTTCAGGCGGCGGACGTCGGCGCGAACGGTCGCGGCCCGTTGTGCCACCAGGCGCTCCAGGCCGTCGTAGTAGCGCTCCAGCAACCCCCGCTCGAGCAACGTGTCGTAGCGCGCCGCCGGGGGCAGGGCGGCGAGTCGCTCCACTTCCGCGCTGTCTGCGCCGAGGGTGCGCAGGCCCTCGCGATAGGTGGCGTCGCAGAACCCCGCTCCCGCGTACCCGCTGCGCGCCACATCGAGATCGAGCACCACGCCGGCGACGACCTCGCTGCGCCGGCCTGCCCCGCCCAGCCGCGCCAGCGCCCGGTACGCCGGGCGCACGGCGTTGCGCCACAGCAGTGAGTCGAGGCCGCACCACACGCCCACCGTGTCGCCGCGCAGGTCGCGCTCAGGCACGTCCGCCGCCGCCGGAACGGGCGGGGGCCGCAGGTCGGCGAGCGCCATGGCGGGAAACCAGCGTACGCTCGTCGCCTGCAGGCGGTCGGCAATCGGTCGCCACACGGTCCGCAACCCGAGGGAGTCTGCACGTGCGGGCGCCTGCACTTCCGTGGCGAGGACGTTGAGGGCGGCTACCTCGACCAGCGCCAGCATGGACTCGAGGGATCGTTGGCGCGGGTCGCCCCACAACACCCGCATGCCCTGGCGGCCGATCCACGCCGGCACGTCGGCGCGGGCGGGGGCACCCGGAATCGCGGCCGCCGGCCGGGGGAGAGAGCGGGGCAACACGGTCACGCTGGCGCCGGGCGGCGGCGCCAGGGGAGGGGGGTGCGGCGCGACGGGGCGCGGCGCCCCCGCGAAGGCGAGCGGCGTCCGGCCGCCGGCGCCTGCCGGGGCGACCGACGCCCATTCGGCGGGGCGGCGGCTCCACCGGGCCAGCGCTTCCAGGAAGGCGCCCGTGCGACTGAGCGCGTCCGCCGCGAGCGGGGCCGGCAAGGTGCTGGGCCGCAGGTCGGCACCGGTGGCCGCGAGGGCGTGGCGGCTCACGACCAGGACGAGACCGTCTCCCACGCGACTCGCCGCGACGATGGCCGCCCGGGGGCGCGGCGCCGGCGGCTCGCGGGGCGGCCGGATGAATGCGGTCGCGCTGGTCCGGGCCAACACCTGGCTCTCGTCGCGCGCGAGCAGAACGTGGTTGCGCCCCGCGGGAAAGGGCTCGACGCCCGCGTTGTCGAGGGCGGACTGCGGCAGCGGCCAGGCACCGGGCTGCGGCTCGATCGCGCCTAACGCCGGGGGCAGCGTGTCCTCGAGCGGGTAATCCCCGATGACGATCCCCGCGCCGAGCGCGGCGAGCCAGCGGTTCATGATCCAGCGGTCGAGAAACCCCTCGCCGTCCGCCGCGTACCCGAGCACGACTACCCCGCCCCGCTCGGCCCACTCGGTCAGGACCGCGATGTCGCCCACGGTGAGCGCGTCGGACGGGACTTCAGGCTCCCGCCCACCCAGGAGCAGCACGGTGCGGTAGCGCGCGAGGTCCTGCCGGGTCAGGTGCGGGTAGAAGCGCCGGTATTCGACGGTGTACCCGGATTCGTGCCACGGTGTGGCCGTGGATTCGAGCAGGAGCGGATCGGACAGCGCGAGGTCGAGGAGCAGCGCGCGCCGCGCCTGGGGCTGGCAGGCGGCGAGACTACAAACTAAAGCGACGGTAAGACGGAACGACGGAACGGGGATGAGCGGGTGGCTCCGCATCCCCCTTCCGTCGTTCCGTCCATCCGTCGCCGGTTTCATCTCGGTAACAATTCTAACTGCACGAACCCCCCCTCCTCGTGGATCGGCCCCGGCCGCCAGGGAATGGGCTCGGAGAAGAGCGGACCGGCGTACGCGAACGTATGGTACTCGCCGTGCTCGCCGCAGGGATCCACGCCCGGCAGCCGCGCGATGTCCGTCGCGAACACGTCGTCGAGGGACCGCCCAAGCCACGACGCCGGCAGCTTCGCGGTTTCGACGCAGGTGACCACGGCGTGCGCGCCCGAGTCCACGAACTCGTCGAGCAGCGCCGCGGGGGGGTGGCCCCACAGCGGCTCGTGGTGCTCGAGACCCTGGGCGCGCACGCGCTCTTCGAACCAGGCCCGCACGTCGGCGAGGTGGATGTTGCCGAACACGACGCCGGCGTGGCCGGTGTCGCGCAGCTCGTGCAGCGCCCTCAGGAACACCGACTCATAGTCGTCCGCCTGCGTGACGTGCTGGTGGAGCCGAAGGCCGAGGGCAAACGCCTGCGCCTCGATCAGCTCGCGGCGCGTGGCGTGGAACCGGACCCGGCCGGTCGGGCCGTCGTAGAAGTTGACGAGGGTGGTGACGTGCAGGCCGCGTTTGGTCGCGCGGGCCAAGGCCAGATAGCTGTCTTTGCCGCCGGACCACATGAGGGCGGAGCCGGCGCCAGGCACCGTCTACGACACCAGCGCGTAGGGCGCGAGCGCCTGCCGCATCTCCGCCGCCGTCTGCCAACGCTCGTCGCGCCCCTTGGCGAGCGCCCGCATCACCGCGTCGGCCAGGGGCTTGGGCACGTCCCGCCGCAGGCTGCGCAGGTCCGGTGGCGCGTGGTGCTGTTGCATGTCCAGCACGGCGGCGGCGCTGGTCGAGGAGAACGGAGGCCGGCCGGCGAGCGCCTCGAACAGCACGACCCCAAGCGAATAAATGTCCGTCCGCCCGTCGATGTCGGGTGAGCCGCCGGCCTGCTCGGGGCTCATGTACTCCTCGGTCCCCACGACGAAGCCGCTGCGGGTGACGCGGTCCTCGCCCGAGTGCGCGATGGCGCGCGCGATCCCGAAGTCCACCAGCATGGCGCCCGAGGAGGAACAGACGATGTTGTCGGGCTTGATGTCGCGGTGGGCCAAGCCGTGCTCGTGGGCGTGCTCCAGGGCTTCGAGGATTTCGGATGCGGTGCGCACGGCCCGGTCGACCGGGAGCTTCCGCTCGCGTCGCAGCACTTGCCGCAGCGTGTCGCCCGCGACGTAGGGCATGACGAACCACAGCAGGTAGTCCGTCTCGCCCGAATCGACGAGCGGGGCGATGTGGGGATGGTGGAGCTGGGAGGCGTAACGGATCTCGCGGAGGAAGCGATCGGCCGCTACGGAGACGGCGAGCTCGGGGTGGAGCACCTTGATGGCGACCTTCCGTCCCTGCGCATCGTACGCGCCGAACAGCGTCGCGTTGCCGCCCCGCCCCACCGCGGTGATCACGGTGTAGCGGTCGCCCAGCGCCGTGCGGACCCGGCCGATCAGATCGTGAGCCAGCACCACTCCTTGGTCAGCGGCGTTTTGTTCATCTGGACGCCGCGGTCCCTGGTGATCAGCAGATTGTTGGAGTGGTTGTAGCCGTAGCCGCCCGCGGGGTCGTACAGCCCGGGCTCGTTGGAGAACATCATCCCCTCGGCGAGCACGGTCGCGTCGCCCAGGGCGATGAAGGGCTTCTGGTGCCCCTCCATCCCCGCGCCGTGCCCCGGACGGTGGTACACGAATCGCTCGAGCCCGGCGCGCCGCGCGATCTCGTGCACCCGGGCCGCCACGGCTCTGCCCTCCACCCCCGCCTTCGAGTACTCCTGTTGCGCCAGCGTCATCTCGGTGTGCACTTCCCACATCTTCTTCTGCGCGTCGGTCATCGGCGCGATGTGGCAGGCGCGGTAGCCCTCGCCGCCGTACCCGCCGATCCGGACCATGATGCCCGAAAACTGGATCGCGTCGCCGCGCTTGATTCTCGCGTGGAAGAACTGGTTGGGATGGGGGTACGCCGTCCCCACGCCGGTGCGGCACCCCACGTCGATGCTGACGCCGACGGCGGTGTGCGGCCGGCCGTCCCGTTTGATGTCCTTGAGCACGAGGTCGGTTCCGTACGCCACGGCGGCGTGGCGCACGTCGAAGTCGGTCGCGCTGATGGCGTGCTGCAGCACGTAGCGCCGGCAGAACGCCAGCAGCTGGTCGCCGTAATTGATCGCCCGCTGCGTCAGCGCAATTTCCTCCGGTGTCTTGACGAGCCGCATCCCGTGCGGGATGTCGCCGGCGAAGCGGAACGTCGCCTGCGGCAAGGTCTCGCGAAACTTGCTCAGCACGCTTTCGGGGGCGTCCCAGTCGAGGCCGATCGCCTTGGCGGCGAACCCCCGCTGCGCCAGCCCGCGCAACATCCACTGCCACAGATCCACCGTGCCCTGCGGGCTCGCGACCGGACCCGTGCGCGGATCGTTGTTCGTTTCCGCGTGCGGGAAGTCGAAGTAGAACTCGGCGTCCCGGATCCACCAGCCGGCGACGAGGTCGCGGTCGAGCCCCGGCACGAACAGCGTCGGGTCGCCCGCCGCCGGCACCCACAACGCCTCGGGGCGCTCCGTTTGCGAGTGGAAATAGCCGGAGAGGTAGAGGATGTTCCACTGGTCGCGGCACAGGATCCCGTCGAGGCCGGCGGCGGCGAGCGCTCCCTGCAGCCGCCCGATGGTCGCGCGGTACCAGGCGATGGGCAGACGGTCCGGCACGTCTTGCAGGCCGGTCGCCGCGTCGGTCCGCGGGGTGGCCCACCACCAGGGGAGCGCGCCGATCGCGTCGTGGGTGGGCGTGAGGGCGGCGGCGGAAGCGAGCAGCGAACTGCGGACGAAGTCGCGGCGCGTGGGCATGGCGGGTCCTCGGAATCCCGACGGGGTCGGGCTAACAATAGGGCGCCGGGCACAAAGCGATAGGGCGGCCCGGCAGGGCCGCCCTCCGCGCGATTTCACGGCCTCGTCTTACTGGATGACCGGCAGCACTCTCGCAAAGAACAGGTTGTCGAAGATGGCGAACCCGGCGCCGGCGCCTGCGAACCGCACGGCGGCGATCCCGGTGCCACTCTCGCCGCCGGAGACGCAGATCGTCTGCAACACTCGCTCCGTGGTGGACTCCGTCCGGTCCACCACTTCACCGTCCACCCCCACGGCCTCGATGTAGGCGACCCCGGCCCCGCCGCCCCGGGGCCCCAGGGGGGTGGCGCCGATGCACGCCCGCACCGCCGGCAGGGCGAACGTCGCGACGATCGCGCCGGCTTCGTCGTAGCTGAAGTCCGACGCGACGCCCTCGGGGCACACCGTGACGTTGTTCTGGCCCGAGTTGAAGCCCCCGGGGCCGTGATCGTTGGCGTACACCGCGGTGCCGGCGCAGAGCCCGGCGGGATTGGTGCGGCTGAACGTGACGCCGAGGCGGGAATAGAGGGAGTTGACCGCGGTTCCCGGCGCGACGGCGCTTCCATCCACCGCGTGGTCGAAGTCGATGGTCTCCTCGCTCGGAAGGGACCACACGAACCGGCTGAACTCGTCCGTGCTTCCACCGGCCCCCAGGTCGAACGCCATCGAGCGGCTGCTCGCGAACAGCGGCCGCGCCGGGGCGGCGAGGAGCGCCAGCGGACCGATCGCGCCGCCGAGCCCTCGCGTCGCGAGGTCGAGCACGCTCCGGCCCACGGACCCGAACGACGGCGAGTAGTCGGGGTCGCAGCGCAGGAACCGCGCCGGCACGTTGTCCAGCGCCCGGACGTTCGGTTCCCCGTCGACGACGTCGAGCTGGAAGATCTGGAGCAGGTCGAGGGTCGTGTGGTCCAGGTCGCCGAAGTCGGCGCAGATCCCGACCGTCACGTTGGTATTGAACCGCCCGGTTTCGGTGATCCGCGCCAGCGGGGGGTCGGTGCGGAAGTCGTAGCACGAGTTGCCGTCCGCCCCCGGTTCGCCCTCGAACGTCTGGCCCAGCAGGCCGTCGATGCACGGCCGGTCGTCCACCGATTCAATGATGATCGTGACGTCCTGATCCACCGCCCCGGCGGGGATGAAGACGCCGGCCCGGCCGTTCGTGGTTACGATCGTCGTGTTCTCCCCCGGGTGTGCGGTCCCCTCGCCGCAGTCCACACCCGCTTCCTGCCGGCACAGGGAGCCCACGCCGATGAAGAACGCGATCGGCAGGGTGCGGTCGTCGAGCAGCGGGATGAACTCGTCGGTGTTCACGTTCTTGAGCTCGCGGCCGTCGGCCACCACATCCACGTCCGCAAAGCCGAGCTCGTCAGACCCGACGCTCACCGTCATGCGGTAGGTGCATCCGGGGTCGAGGTTGTCCTGGTCGGTGTGCCAGTCCGCCTGATAGTGCGCGTTGGCGACCTGGACCTCGGCCTCGGAGAAGGTTCGGATGATCGCGCCGCTGCAGAGGGCGCGGATCGTGATCACGGGCCGCAGGTCGCCGGAGAACACCTGCGTCGGGGGCGCTTGCTGCTGGAGAACGGGGGGAAGCCAGAAGAAGAACGCGTTGCCGTCGTTGTGGTGGGCATCCTGGATCAGGGCCGACGGCCCGCCCGGGGGTGTCAGAGTCCGATCGCCTTGACACCCGATGAGACCGGCGGCGGCGAGGGCAATAATGGCAACGCGTTTCATACGTCAGCCTCCAGAGGTTGCTCGTGCTCGCGGCAAAATCCACGCCACATTCAGGGCCGGGACGCGCTCCCCTAAGTCGCGGTCCGACCGACGACTACCTCGCCTCCGCTCGGTCCCCTGTCCGCTCGGTGTCACGTTCCGCTTACACTCCTGAGAACCCCGCGAGTAGCGCAGCTCACGGCCGGGGACCCGCCAGCGCCTGGAAGCCGGGGTGCTTCTGGAGGTCCCACCACCACCAGGACACGTCGCCCCCCACCCGGAAGGAGTGCTCCGGGTTCGCGGCCACGTAGCGCTGCAGCAAGCGGATGGCTTCGTCCTGCTCTCCCAGCAGGGTGCGCACGAAGGCCTCGAGGGCGACGAGGTCGTGCTCCGGATCGATCTCCGGCGTGCCGCGCGAGCGGGCGATGACCGCCCGCGCGCTGTCCTTTAGCCCTGCCCGGGCGATGGCGGCGGCGACGAGCATCTGGTCGCGCAGGTGGACGATGGTCCGGGTGGGCGGCGGCGCGAGCGAGTCCAGGCGGGCCAGGAGCTCCCAGGCGTGGGGAACGTCGGGGGTCTCGAGCCGGGTCATCATGTACAGCTGGCACTCGGCGAAGCGGTAATCCTGCGGAAAGCGCCGCGCCCCCTCGCGGCACCAGCGCTGGGCCTGCCGTTGCTGGTCGAGGTCATACGACGTGAAGAACAGGCGCGTCAGGATGTCCGCCGCGGCGCTCAGGTACGCGTCCTCTTCGTACGCCCGGCGGGCGGCGAGCGCCGCTCCCTGGAGGTCCTTGGTCTGGTAGTACAGGCGGCTGAGGGTGCTGAAGGCGGTCGCGAGCGTGGGATCGGCGGCGGTCGCCCGCTCCAGGTCGGTGCGTGCGGATTCGAGCAGCGTCGCCGCCTGGGCCGGATCGGGCGGGCGGAACAGGGACCACTGCCGGTAGCGCAGGGTCCCGCGCAGCTCGAGGGCGCGCGGGTCGTCCGGCGCCAGGGCCAGGGCGCGCGCCGCGTGCGCCAGCCCCCGGTCGATCACGGCCGTGTCCCGCACGAGCCGGCCCCACCGATCGGCGATCTGCCCCCGCAGGATGATCGGCTCGACCCAGCGCGGGTCCGCACGCTCCGCGAGGGCGAGCACCGAATCCGCCCGTCCGAACAGGGCCTGCGCGCTGTCCATGCTCCTGCCCTGCACCAGCGCGTCGGCGTCTTTGCGCATTCGCTCGGCGCGCTGCACCATCGCCCAGGCATCGACGTTCCGCGTCGCCGCTCGCTCCTCGCGCAGCCGCACTTCCTCGCCGAGCCGCTCCCGCAGGACCCGCGCGACCTGAACGGCCAGCGTGTCGCGGATCACCAGGAGGTCGCGCGCCGGCTGCTCGAAGCTCGCGCGCTGCCCGAGGTCCGCCCCGCTCGCGCCGTCCACCAGCCGCACCGTGACCCGGACCCGGTCGCGCACGGGCTCGACGGTCCCTTCCACCAGCGTCCCAGCGCCGAGCGCCCGGGCGACGCTGTCCCGCGCGAGCTCCGTGCGCCGGTACGGACTGACGCCGTTCCGCGAGATCACGTCGAGGGAGCGCACTTGACTGAGTTGATCGATCAGCGCCTCGGTGAGGCCATCCGTGAGATACCCGAGCGAGCTGTCGGGGCTGAGATCCTGGAAGTACAGCACCGCGATGTGCCGCCGCTCCAGGCCGCCTGCCGCGCCGTCGGTGCGCGCATTCCCCGACCAGAGGGAGCGTGTCGCCCAGCCGGCGAGCACCATCGCGCCCAGCGCCATGCCCACGGCCACGCCGCGCGGCAACCCGAGCCACCGGCCGGACAGAGGGGCGCGGCGCGGCTGCGCCGTCACGCGTGATACCGGCCCGGTGCTCGCCGCGGCGATCGCCTCGGCGAACTGCGCCGCCGTCTGGTAGCGGTCGGCCGATACCTTGGCGAGGCCCCGGTTGATCGCTTGCTCGAGCGCATCGGGGATCGTCTCCCGCACGATCCTCAGCCTGGGCACGGAGTCGAGCGAGTGGCGCGCCAGGATCGCTTGGGCGGTGGGGCCCGTGAACGGCGGCTGCCCGGCGAGGGTCTCGTACAGCACGCAGGCGAGGCTGTAGATGTCGCTGCGGCGGTCCACCTGCCCCGTCCCGGCCGCCTGCTCGGGGCTCATGTAGGCCGGCGTGCCGATCGCCAGGCCCGTCTCGGTGAGCTTGTCCCCTCCCGCGGCGCTCACGGCCCGGGCGATTCCGAAGTCGGCCACGATCGCGTGGCCGCCCGACAGCATGATGTTTTCCGGCTTGATGTCGCGGTGCACGACGTCGTGGCCGTGCGCGTAGGAGAGCGCGTCGGCCACTTCGCCCGCGATCTGGAGCGCGTCGTCGAGCGGGAGCTGCGGCTCGCGGTCCAACCGGTCGCGCAGCGACTCGCCCTCGACGAACGGCATCACGTAGTACAGCACGCCGCCGGCGTCGCCCGAGTCGTAGACCGGCAGGATGTTGGGGTGCTGGAGGCGGGCGGCGAGCTTGATTTCCCGGAGGAAGCGCTCGCGGCCGAGGGCGACCGCGATCTCGGGGCGGAGGGTCTTCAGCGCGACGAACCGCTCATGCTTCAGGTCGCGGGCGAGGTACACCAGCGCCATGCCCCCGTGCCCCAGCTCGCGGTCGACGACGTAGCGATCGGCGAGCGCGGCGTTCAGCCCCGCTATCGGATCGGTCACGGGCACAAACCTACGCCGCGGACCGGGTGGCGGCTATACGGCCGCTTCAGCGGGCGGCGTCGGCAGGCGTTCCGTTGTGACGCACGTGCTCGGCGAGCGCGGCCGCCAGCCCCTCGGGATCGGCGGCAGGCCAGCGGAGCAGCACGCCGAACAGCACGCGCGTCGAGAACGCGTCCACCGCGATGAGGCTCACGCGCACGGAATCACGGCGTCCGTCGATCGGGTCGACCCGCCCGTAAATGGCGACGGCCGCCCCCGTGCGGCGGGCCAGCTCGACGGCGGCGATCTCGGGGCGGTCGGCGGCGCGCCACGTCTGCGCCACCACAGCCTGCGGCACCGCCTTCAGCGGCGCGGCGCTCAAGTGCCGGGTGAGGCCCTCCGCGAGGCTGACGCGCCACCGCTCGAGGCCTTCCCCGGGAGCGAAGATGTCGAAGGGCGCCACGGCGATGAGCCTGGGGTCGGGAGCGTGGCGCCGGGCGTAGTACACGAAGCTCGCGCCGCCCGCGGCCGTGAGGAGCACGACCAGGGCGCTCAGCGCGAGCATCAGGCGGCGTGGGGAAACAGGCGGGGCGGTGTTCATGGTCCGATCGTCAGCAATTTACTCCGGAACAGGCACAAAAAAACTGCGATGGAGCAGGGGCGCGGCCTGATGTGGCGCGCTGACGGTGGTGAAAGTGCGGTGAGCGGCTAACGCGGTGGATTGACCCGACTTTGACGGTCGTTCGTTAGCATGGCGGCGCATGGTCACCGTCTGCACCGTCCTGCCTCCCCCCGAGCGCCCGCGGATCGAAGCGGCCGGCGACGGGTGCTTCGACACGCTGCACACGGAATCGCTGCGCGAGGCGCTCCACGTCGCCCGCACGCGCCGCGTGGACGCGGTGGTGATCTCGGTGCATCGCTGCCGCGGCGAGGCGCTCCCCGCCGTCGCGCGCCTGGTGCGCGAGTTTCCCGCCATCCCCGCCGTCGCACTGGTGTCGCGCCACGACCGCGAGGTTACCGAAACGCTGCTGCGCTTGGGCGCGACGGGCGTGCGCACCGCGGTGGACTGCACGCATCCGGACGGCTGGCGCCGGCTGCGCGATCTGGTGGGCCACCCGGCGTCGCCGGTCGCGGCGCGCATCCTGGCGCGGCTCGTCCCCGCCTTGGGCGACGTCTCCGTCGAATCGCGACTCTTCTTCGAGGCGGTGGCGCGGCTCGCTCCCGCGCTCAGCACCGTACGCGGCCTCGCACGCCACCTGCGCGTGCGGCCCAGCACGCTGATGTCCCGGTTCCACCGCGCGGGGCTGCCATCCCCCAAGAGCTATCTCGCCGGGATGCGGCTGTTGCACGCCGCGTATCTCTTTCAGAATCCCGGGCTCTCCGTGTCCGACGTGGCCTACCGCATGGACTACTCGTCCCCCCAGAGCTTCGGGCGCCACCTCAGGGCGGTCCTCGGCGTGACTGCGGGGGAATTCCGGCGCCGCTTTCCGTTCGACGTGGCCCTGGCGCGCTACGCCGATCTCCTCGTCACCCCGTACCGGGAGGCCCTCCGCGCGTTTCACCCGTTCAACGCGGGGCTGTGGGGCCAAGGACCCAACGCCGGAGCGGCCTGCCGGGCGGGGTGACGCGCTCAGTCCGCCGCCGGGCGGACGACCCGATGCTCCGCGGTTTGCTGCTCGCGCCGCAGCATCGAGAACCGGGCCATGCTGCTGCGCAGCCGCTCGGCGAGCTGGGCGAGCTGCTGCGACGTGGCCGTCAGCTCGCCCATCGAGGTGATCTGGGTCTGGGTCGCGGCCGCCGTGCCGTTCGCGCTCTCCGACGACGCGCTCGAGATGCTCGCCACCCGCTGCATCGCCTGCGCCAGCTCGGCGAGGCGCTGGGCCTGGCTCCGCGACACGTCCGCCGTCGCGTTCACCAGGTCGCCCATCAGCTGGACGCCCTGGTGCAGCTCCTGGAGGGCGCCGTCGGCCTCGGCCGCGACGGCGCCGATGTCGCGCACCTTCGCCTCACCCGACTGCATCGCCCGTCCGGCGGCCTCGATGCCGGCGCGGAGATCGCTCACCAGCTCCGCGACTTCTCGGGCCGACTTCCCCGCTTCGGCCGCCAGCGTGCGGACCTCGTCGGCGACGACGGCGAAGCCTTCACCGTGCTCCTCCGCCCGGGCTGCCTCGATCGCCGCGTTGAGCGCGAGCAGGTGCGTCTGGCGCGCGATCCGCGCGATCGTTTGCGCGAACACGCCGATCCGCTCCGACATCCCCGACAGCCCCGCGACCGTCGAGGCCGTGGCCCGCACCTCCTCACCCACCGCGCGCAGGGTCGCGCTGGCGCGCGCCACGCGCTCGCGCCCCCGTTCGGCGGTGGCCACCAGCCGGGTGGCGTCGACCTGCATCAGCTCCGCGCGCACGCGCAGCGACTCGGCTTGATCGGCCGCTTTGGCGCTCTCGCCCCGGGCGCCATCCGCCAGGCCGCGCTGCTGGCCCAGATCCGCGGCGAGCCGCTGCGACGTCCCGGTGAGCGACTCGGTCGTCGCGTGTAACTCCTGGGCCGCCGCGGCCAGCTCCTCGGCGAACGCCGCCACCTCGTCGGCCTCCCGCTGCACCGCCGAGATCGTCGCCCCGATCTCTTCCAGCATTTTGTTGAAGCTCTTTTCGAGAAAGCCCAGCTCGTCCGCCTCGGCGGCCGCCGCGCGCACCGCCAGGAATCCCTGCTCCGCCTCGCCCATCACGCTGCGGGCACGCCGGATCCGGGCGATCAACGTCGCCGGGATGCGCTTCAGGGCCATGGCAACGACGATGAAGAGCCCCGTCTCGAGGTAGGTCGTGGCATCGAGCCCCCCACCCCCCACGCCCCCCCCTCCCCCTCCCCCTCCCCCTCCCCCCGGCTGTCCAGGGTACAGCTCGCCGTGCAGCCAGCTCCCGCCGAGGTAGGCGAGCGAGGTCACGAGCACCAGGAAGTCGCCCACCGCCTGCCCCTGGTCGAAGGCATAGGGCAGCACCGCGATGAATAGGGCGGCCACGACGCCGCCATGACCGAACCACACGACGAGCACGGTGACGAGGCCCACGTCCAGCAGGGCCAGCATATAGATGAACCACCAGCGGTACCACCCGCGCTCGTTGATGACGCCGACGAGAGCGTTGAGTACCGCCGCCGCCCCCGAGACGAGGACGATGGCTCCGAGCGACGTGGTGATGCCACCGGAGACCCGGCCGAGGACCCCCAGCGCGAACAGGGCGGCGGCGATGGCCCACCGGCGCCGGTGGCTCCGGTCGAACGTCTCGAGGTCCTTGAGACGCTGCTCCAGGCTGGTGGCGTCGTCGTGCCACCCGCGGAGCCGCGCGGCGAAGGAAAGAGTCACGCCAACATCTTAAGGCCGAGGTCGGTCGCCGTCACCAGAGCCTCGACCTCGTAGCCGGCCCGCTCCAGCACGCTGCGGCCGCCCTCTTCCCGGTCGACCACGGCGAGCACGCCCAGGACCCGCCCCGCCTCGTGCTCGACGGCGAGGATGGCTTCGTGGGCGGACTGGCCGGTCGTGATGACGTCCTCGACGATCACCACCGGCGTGCCCGCGGCGAAGCAGCCTTCGATGCGGTTTCCCGTCCCGTGGCTCTTGGCTTGCTTGCGCACCGTGAAGGCATCCAGCGCGAGACCGCGACCACGCGCGGCGGCGGCGAGGGCATAGGCGACGGGGTCGGCGCCCAGCGTGAGTCCCCCCACAGCACGCGGGTCCCAGCCGCGGGCGGCGAAGCGGTCCAGCCCCAGCGGGCCGATCAGCGCGAGGCCCTCGCCGGACATCGTGGTGCGGCGGGCGTCGATGTAGAAGGACGAGTGCCGGCCCGACGCGAGCACGAAGTCGCCGCGACGAACCGAGCGTGACAGCAAGAGATCCCGGAGTTCGTGCTGTAGGTAGTAGTGATCGCTACTACTACTCACGCCGCTTGCCCACGAGGTGCCGCAACGCGCCGAGCAGGCCCCCTCCCCCTCCTCGCCCGCTTCCCCCCGGCGGCTCGGTCCCGGCGCCTGCCAGCCCCGACTCCAGCGCCTCGGCGAACGCGGTCACCGTCGGCTGGCGGTCGGCCGGGTGACGGGCCAGCCCCTGCATCACGGCGGCCTCGAGGCCGGCTGGGAAGCGGCGTCCCTTTCCCGCCTGCGACAGGGGCATCGGGGGCTGGCTGAGGAGCTGCTGGAACAGCTCGCGCGGGCTCCGCCCCACGTAGGGGTGCCGCCCGGTGAGCAGGTAATACGTGATCGTGGCCAGACTGTAGATGTCGGCGCGCCCGTCCACCAGCTCCCCGGAGAGCGCTTCGGGCGCCACGTACTGCAGCGTCCCCACGAAGAAGCCGGTACGCGTGAGCCGCTCTTCGGGCGGGAGCTCGGCGTCGCGGGCGATCCCGAAGTCGAGCAGCTTCACCGTCTGGGCCCGGGCGTCGTACATGATGTTCTCGGGTTTCAGGTCCCGGTGGATGATCCCTGCCTGGTGGGCGGCAGCCAGCGCTTCGGCCAGCTGCCGCACCAGCCTCACGGCCTCGGCGGGAGCGAGCGGACCGGTGCGGTGTACGAAGCTGGCGAGCGATTCCCCGTCTGCCCACTCGAGCGCAAGGTAGTGGAGGCCCTCCGCTTCCCCGTAGTCGTAGGTGCGAACCACGCCGGGGTGCACGACGCGCGAGCCGTAGCCCGCCTCTCGCAGGAACCGTTTGACCGCCGTGGGGTCGCCCCGCAGGCGCTGGCGCAATACCTTGAACGCACAGGCCCCGCGCTCCGGGTGCTCGGCGCGGTACACTTCGGCCGTGCCCCCCTCGCCCACGCGCTCGAGGAGGCGGTAGCCGGCGATGGAGCGGCCGGCAAGGTTCTCGTTGGCCATGGGGATTGGCGCGAAACTAACCTGCGGATTTGAGGGTCGGCAAGTGACAAGAAGTGCGGCGGCGCTTTCGGCACTCGTCCTGGTCGGGATGGGATGTGGGTCGTGGCAGCGGGTGGGCAGCTCCGACGCCCCGCGCCTGGGGGCCACGCTGCCCCACCTGTTCGACGCGTCGTCCGTCTACCGGTCGATGGGGTTGCTCGTGGGCGGCGCGTCGCTTCCCTTCGTCGGCTCGGTCCGCTACCTGCGCGGTCCGGTGCCTGATTCGACCCTCGCCCTGTTCGCCCTCTCGCTCGCCAACCAGGCCCTCACCTTCCAACGCAGTGGCAACGAGTTCGTGGCGGGCTACCACGTGGACGTGACGTTCCGCCGCGACAGCGCCGTCGTTGCGACGCGCCAGATCGCGCGCGACGAGCAGGTGCGGGTGCGCTCCTTTCAGGAGACCCTGCGTGGCGACGAGAGCGTGATCTTCCAGCAATTCGTGACGCTGCCGCCGGGCGTCTACCAGGTGCAGGTGACGGTGCGGGACCGGAACGGCCCGGGGCTCGCGCGGGCGGAGCGCGCGGACACCGCGCCGCGCTTGGCGGGGCGGGGGATCAGCCGGCCGATCGCGGTTTACGAAGCGAAGGGCCGCACCCAGCCGTCGGCCCTGCCGGCGCTGCTCGCGAACCCCCGGGCCACCCTGCCCTACGGCGCCGATACGGTCCGCTTCTACGTGGAGGGCTACGATCTTGGGGGGTCGGCACCGGCGCGCCTCGTGGCGCGCGCCGTCGATGCCAGCGATCGGGAGCTGTGGCGCGACACCGTGGCCTTCGCCGGCGACGCGGCGCTGGGCGTCGCCACCGTCGCCGTGGCGCCCGGCCGGCTCCCGGTGGGGCAGGCGGAGCTCGAGGCGATCCCGGCGGGCGGCGGCGACACCACGCGTGCGCCGTTCCTCATCAGCTTCTCGAACCAATGGGTGATCACGAACTTCGACGAGATGTTGAGCATGCTGCGCTACTTCGACGCCCAACGGTGGGTCGATTCGCTCCGCAAGGTGCCTGCGGAGCGGCGCCCGGACGTCTGGCAGGCGTTCTGGAAGGCCACCGATCCGGTGCCGATCACGCCCGAGAACGAGGCGCTGGACGACTACTTTCGGCGCATCCAGCAGGCCAACGTCCGCTTCCAGGACGAGGGCCAGCCGGGGTGGCTCACCGATCGCGGCGAGGTGTTCATTTCGCTCGGCGAACCCGACGAGGTCCTCGATCTGTCGAGCGGGATGGAACGCAGCGGGCAGCGTGCCATCAAGTGGACCTACACCACGCTCCGTCTCGTGCTGTACTTCACGGACCAGACCGGGTTCAACCGCTTCCGGCTGACTCCGACCTCGCGAGCGGAGTTCCAGCGCGTCGCGGCGCGGGTGCGGCGATCGCGGTGAGAGGCGCCGCCGTCCTGTGGGTCGCGGCGCTCTGGACGTGGGCGGCGCCGCTCGCGGAAGCCCAGGTGGCTCTGCCGGTGGACCGCACGGCCACCTTCCGCGCCGAGTCCCTGCGTCTGGCGGGCCGGCCATGGCACGCGGCCGAGACCCTGCTCGCCGCCGCGGCGCGCGATCCCCACCCCAATGCATTCCTGATCGTGGAAGGAGCGAAGGCGGAGCTGTACGCCCGCCGCTACGATCGCGCGCGCGGCCTGCTGGCCGGCCAGCCGTGGCTGGAGGATTACGCCGACGGCGAGGCCCTCACCGTGTTGGGCGAGGCGGAGTACGGGCTGGGCCAGTACGTCGCGGCCGCGGCGCACTTTGCCGCGGCGCGCGCCCGTGCGTCGGGGGCGCGCGCGGCACTGCTGGCGGTGCGCGCCGGGCTGGCCCAGGAGGCCGCGGGTCAGCCCGATAGCGCGGCGCTCGCGTTCGCGGCGGCGCGCGGGGAGGGGGGGGGGTTGGCGGCGATCGATGCCTGGCTGCGGGTGCGGCAGGCGCGCGTGAGCCGCGACACGGCCGCCGCGTTCCGCCTGCTGGCGGACCTCCCGGCCCCCGCCGCGCGCGACGCCGCGCTGGCCCGGGCGCGGGCGCTCCTGCTCGCCGCCGACACGCAGCGCGCGGTCGACGCCTTCGCCCAGGCGGGGAAGGGACTCGAGGTCGCGCGCCTGGCGCTGGCCGCGGGCGACTCCGCCCGGGCCCGCACCGCGCTGTACGACCTCATGGCCCGGGCGCCGCAGAGCGACGACGCGTCGGCGGCGGTGCCCATCGCGCAGGCCGCTCTGCGCCCCCGGGCGCCCGCCGAGCATCTGGCGCTGGGGCGGGCGCTCAACCGGCGCGGGACCATCGCCGACGCCCTGGTGGAGGTGGAGCGCGCCGTGCGGGGGGGCGACTCGGCGGGGGCGACGTTGATGTTCTACGGCGAGATGCTCGTGGCGGCCGGGCGATACGCCGACGCCGCGCGGGCCTACCAGGCCGCGGCCCGCGACTCGGGGCTAGCCGCGCTCGCTATCTACCGCCGGGCCCGCGTGCTCGTGCGCCTGGGCGACCCGGGCGCCGTCACGGCGCTCTCGGGGTTCGCGCAGGCATACCCAAGCGACACCGCGGCGCCGACGGCGCTCTACCTGTTGGGCGACGCGCTGGAGGACCGGGGCGACCACGCGGGCGCCGAGCGCTGGTTCGCCGAGCTGATCGTGCGCTACCCCACAGACCTCCGGACCTCCGTCGCCCGCTTCCGACTCGCCGCCCGCGCCTATCTGGAGGGGCGCCTCGACAGCGCCGCCGCCATGTACCAGGGCGAGGTCGCCGCCGGAGGGGCCGGAGGACCGCAGCGCACCGGCGCACGCTTCTGGCTCGGCAAGGTGGCGCTGGCCCGCGGCGACACGGCGGGGGCGCGCGCGCTGTGGCGGGCGCTCGCGCATGACGACTCACTCGGCTATTACGGCTTGCGCGCGCGCCGCGAGACCGATCTGCCGCCGCTCCGGGTCGCGCCCGGCGCCGTCCCGGCGCCGCCCCCTCCCGCCGCGGTCGCCACCGGGCTGGCCCGCCTGGACACCCTCATGCTCGCCGGCCTCGACACCGAGGCCCTGGCGGAGGTCCGTGCGGTGCTCGGTCGGCCGCCCGCGGACCTCGACGCGCTGCTGGCCTGGAGCGAGGGGCTGAGCCTCCGCGGCTTCGGTCCGGCCGCGGTGCGGCTCGGCTGGCAGGCGGCCCTCAAAGCGCCCGGCGACGCGCGCGTGCTGCGCGCGATCTATCCCTGGCCCAGCCGCGCCGCCGTCGAGGCCGAGGCCGACGAGTTCGGCGTGGACGCCCTGCTGCTCGTCGCCCTCGTCCGCCAGGAGAGCGTGTTCGACGTCGAAGCGCTCTCGTCCGCCGGCGCGCGCGGCCTGGCGCAACTCCTCCCCGGTACCGCGGCGCTGACGGCGCGCGGTCTCGACGTCACGTTCTATCCGGAGTGGATCACCGTCCCCGACCTGAATCTCCACCTCGGCGCCGCCCACCTGGCGGAGCTGCTGAAGCGGTTCGGGCGGCTCGAAGGCGCGGTCGCGGCCTACAATGCCGGTCCCTCCCCGGTGCGGCGCTGGCTTGAGCGCTACGGCACGGCGGACCCCGACCAGTTCATCGAGCTGATCCCCTATCCGGAGACGCGCGGCTACGTGCGCAGCGTGTTGCGCAATCGCGAGCTCTATCGCGCGCTCTACGCGCCAAACAATTGAGCGGTCGCAGCTTACGCACGCTTGACAGCGTTCCCGGTCTCCCATCATTTCTATCGCGCCCGACACGAGGGCCGGGCAGGCGCGCTCCCGCGCCCAGGGTTTGCCTAACGCAGGAGGCGGAGCGAAATGGCTAAGGGAAAGGTGAAGTGGTTCAATGACGCCAAAGGGTACGGCTTCATTGAGCAGGAGGGTGGCGAGGACGTCTTCGTGCACTTCTCGGCCATCCAGATGGACGGCTTCAAGACGCTCGCCGAAGGCCAGGTGGTGGAGTTCGAGGTGAAGCAGGGCGACAAGGGGCTCCACGCCGCGAACGTCATGCGGGTCTGACGCGCCCCCCCCCGGCCGTTCCGTCCGCCCCGCCCGTGACGCTACGGGCGGGGTTATTGTTTGCGCCATGCCCGAGCGTCTGTTCCTCGTCGACGGCTACGCGCTGATCTATCGCGCATTCTTCGCGATGATCGCACGGCCGCTCACGACGCGCCGCGGCGAGAACACCTCCGCCGCGTGGGGCGTCACCAACTTCCTGCTGCGGCTCCGCGAGAAACACCGCCCCGACTACCTCGGCTGGGTGCACGACGTCGGCGAGTCGTTCCGCCATCAGCAATACGCCGACTACAAGGCGACCCGCCAGAAGCTCGACGAGCAGCTGCAGCAGGACTTCGATCGCTCCGTCGAGCGGATCGGGCAGATCCTCGACGCCTTCCGGGTCCCGGTGCTGGGCGTCGAAGGCTTCGAGGCCGACGATGTGATCGGAACGCTGGCCGATCGGGCCGCGGCGCGCGGCGTCCAGGCGGTGATCGTGTCGGGCGACAAGGATTTCTATCAGCTCATCAAGCCGGGCATCGCGCTCTTGAACCCCGGCCGTGGCGGGCCGGCCGCGGTGGAGGAGCAGTGGGTGGACGGCAGCAACGCGCGCGAGCGCCTGGGCGTACCCCCCGAGCGCGTCGTGGACTATCTCGCGCTCGTGGGCGACAGCTCCGACAACATCCCGGGCGTGAAGGGCGTGGGCGACAAGACCGCGCTCGAGCTGCTCGGGGCCTACGGCGACCTCGACACGATCCTGGCGCGCGCGGCGGAGATCCCGGGCAAGCGCGCGCGCGAGGCGGTGCTCCAGCATGCCGACCTCGCGCGCCTCTCGCGCGATCTCGTGACCATCCGGCGCGATGCGCCGGTGGAGCTGGACCTCGAGCGGTTGCGGGTGCGGACTCCCGACGTCGCGCGGCTCGCCGAGCTGTTCACCGAGCTCGAGTTCCGGTCGCTGATTGCGAAGCTGGAGGGGTTCGCGGCCGCGGGCGCGGGGGGGGAGGGGGGGGAGGGGGGGGAGGGGGAGGCTCCCGCTCCGGCAGTCCCGCGGGCACCCGCCGTGGCGGGAGCCGCCCAGGTTCTGGACGACCCCACCCAGCTCTCCGCGGTGATCGCGGAGTGCCGGCGGGCGCGGCTGGTGGCGCTCGACACCGAGACGACGGGTCTCGATCCGATGCGGGCGGCGCTCGTCGGCCTCTCGCTGGCCGTGGCGCCGAGTCGCTCCTGGTACTTGCCGTTCGCTCACGTGCCGCCGGACGGGCCACTGGCCGGCGGCGTGCCGCCGCGGAACCTCCCCCCGCTCGCGAGCGAGGCGCTGGCTCCGCTGCGCGCCCTGCTGGCCGATCCCGCGGTGCCGAAGGCCGGACACAACATCGAGTTCGACTGGGTGATCCTGCGGCGCGCCGGCGCAGACCTCGCGGGGGTCGCGTACGATTCGAAGCTCGCCAGCTGGGTGCTCGACCCCGGACGCCGGTCGCACGCGCTCGACGAGCTGGCGCGCGAGCGGCTCGGCATCGAGCTGCAGACCTACGATGCGCTGGTGGGGAAGGGGCGGAGCGAGCGCTCTTTCGCCGAAGTGCCGCTCGCCGACGCCGCTCGATACTGCTGCGCCGATAGCGAGGCGGTGGTCAGGCTCGAGGCAGCCTTCCGGCCGGAGCTGGAGGACCACCGGATGCTTCCCTTGCTCGAGACCATCGAGATGCCGCTCGTCCCGGTGCTCGTGGACATGGAGACGACGGGCGTGCTGATCGACCGCGCCCTGCTCGGCGAGATCTCGCGGGCCTTCGGTCGAGAGCTGGCGCAGCTGGAGATCGACATCTACCGCGCAGCCGGCGGCGACTTCAACATCAATTCGACGCCGCAGCTCCGCACGGTGCTGTTCGACAAGCTCCAGCTGCCGGTGCTGAAACGGACCAAGACCGGGCCGTCCACCGATTACGAAGTGCTGGAGCAGCTCGCGGCGATGGGGCACGAAGTGCCGCGGCTCATGATCGAGTACCGGGAGGTCGCCAAGCTCAGGTCCACCTACGTGGACGCGCTTCCCGGGTTCGTGAATCCCGAGACCGGCCGCGTCCACACCAGCTTCAATCAGACGGGCGCCGCCACCGGCCGTCTATCGTCGTCCAACCCGAACCTCCAGAACATCCCCGTGCGCACGCCGCGGGGAGAGGCGATCCGCCGCGCCTTCGTCGCGCCCCCCGGCCACCTCCTCCTCACGGCCGATTACTCGCAGATCGAGCTGCGGCTGCTGGCGCATCTCTCCGGCGACCGCGGGTTCGTGGAGGCGTTCGAGCGGGGCGGCGACATCCACCGCCAAACCGCCGCCGTGATCTTCGGCGTATCGGAGACCCAGGTGACGCCGGAGATGCGCGCGCGGGCCAAGACGATCAACTTCGGGACGATCTACGGGCAGGGGCCGTTCGCGCTGTCGCGTCAGCTCGGCATCACGCAGGACGAAGCGAAGGCCTTCATCCGGCAGTACTTCGAGCGTTTCGCGGGCGTGCGCGCCTGGCTCGACGCGACGGTGGAGGAAGCGCGCCGGCGGGGATACGTCGAGACCCTGTTCGGCCGGCGGCGCTATATCCCCGAGCTCAAGGACAAAAACTTCAACATCCGCTCCCTCGGCGAGCGTCTCGCGACCAACTCGCCGCTCCAGGGCGGGGCGGCCGACCTGATCAAGATGGCGATGATCCGCATCCACGCCGCCCTGCGCGCCGCGCGCCTCGCGGCGCGCATGGTCCTGCAGGTGCACGATGAGCTCGTATTCGAGCTCCCCGAGGCGGAGCGGGCCGCTGCGGCGGAAGTGGTGAAACGCGAGATGGAGGGTGTCACCCAGCTACGCGTGCCGCTGGTCGTAAGTGTCGGCGCTGGAAGGAATTGGGTCGATGCCAAGGGGTAGCACGCCTCTTGCAGGAAATGCTCCTGTTACCCCACAATAGGGCGCAGCCCTTTTTGGCGCCCGGAGGGTATCGCGGTGAATTCGCGTGGCTTCACGCTGATCGAGTTGCTCATCGTGGTGGTGATCATCGGGATCCTGGCGGTGCTGGCGGTCCCGAAGTTCAACAACACGAAGGAGAAGACGTACGTCGCACAGATGAAGTCCGACCTTCGCAACCTGGCGACGGCCGAAGAGGCGTATTTCTACGACCACACGACGTACACCCCCAGCCTCGTGCTGCTCAACAATTTCCAGCCGTCTTCGGGGGTGACCATCACCTTTGCGACGGTGAACGCGCAGGGTTGGGGGGCCTCGACGACGCATGCCAACCTCCCTCCCCCGGGAAAGACGTGCGCGCTGTTCAGCGGCTCCGTGGCCCCCGTTCCGCCCGCCACCTCGGACGGTCACATCGTCTGCCAGTAGCGCCCGCCCCTGCACCCCGTGAATTCGCGCGCCGCCGCGAAGGGCTGTGTTTCGCCCTCGACGGCGGCGTTTGGTTGCACCGCCACACCATTCATGGCGAGCCGATGGCGCATCTCGTGAGCGCCGACCGGGAGCGCCTCCTGGCGCTGGGCCGCACGTTGGGTCTCCACGCCACGTGGCTGCAGTACAAGCCGCTCAAAGACCCGCGCACGGGCCAGCGGGTTCCGGCGTGGCATTGGGATCTGTGGGGAGAGAAGCTGCGACAGCTGATCCGCTAGAACCGCTACTCGGCGTCGCCGGCCTCCAGTTTGGGAGCCCGCACGCCCGGCCACCAGTTCCATCGGCCCGCGATGTGCATGATCGCCGGCACCAGCACCATCCGGATCAGTGTCGCGTCGAGGAGCACCGCCATCGCCAGGCCGAACCCGATGAACTGCACCGCGAGCACGCGCGTGAAGGCGAAGTTCCCGAATACGATGATCATGATCAACGCGGCAAACGTGATCGTGGAGGCGGTTGCCGACAGGCCTTCCATCGTGGCGTGGTCGTTGCGGCCGGTCTTGTCGAACACCTCTTTCACCCGGGTGAGCAGGAATACCTCGTAGTCCATCGACAGGCCGAACACCGTGGCAAACACCAGGACCGGGACGACCACGAAGATGGCCTCGGTCGGGCCCTCGAGCCCGAACAGACCGCCGCCGTACCCGTGCTGGAAGACCAGGACCGTGACCCCGAAAGCCGCGCTCACCGAGACGCAGTTCAACACCACCGCCTTGAGGGGCACGAGCAGCGAGCGAAACGCGATGAACAGCATGATCGCCGTCGCTCCGAGGATCATCGCCACGATCCCCGGCAACCGGGCGAGCAGATCGTGCTGCAGGTCCACGCTCGATGCCGCGAACCCGCCCACCACCACCTCGGCGCCCTGCAGCCCCCGGACACCGCCGGCGATCACCCGCCGCGTATGCCGCGTCAGGTCCATCATGCCGGTGAGCGAGACGGTGTCGGCCGCGATCACGTCCAGCAGCGTGGTGCGCCGGTCGGCACTCAGGTACGCGTTGAGAAACGCCGGGTAGCGGTCCCGTACCGCCTGCGGATCGCTGTAGAACATGAGGAGTTGCAGCGTGGACAGGCCCGGCCGGAGGGTGGCGACGCCGCGCACCTCGCGCACCCGCGGGTCGCGGCGCAGCGAGTCGCTCAACGCCTTGAGCCCCGGCAGGCGCCGCCCCGCGAGCACCGATTGTCCTTCGGGCAACTGCACCACGATGCGCAGCGGCTGGATCACGCCGCTCGCGCCCATCTCCCGCAGGGCCGCGAGTCCCCGACCCGATTCCGACTGCGGCGGAAACCAGTTCCGCGCCGGCAAGCCGATCCGAATCTGTGTCAGAGGAAAGGTGAGCACCGCCACGGCGATCCCGCCGCCCGCGATGGCCCGCCAGGGCCGGTGCCCCAACCAGCGGGCCCAGCGCTCCCACCCGCTCGGCGCGTGGATCTTGGCGAGCGGCCCCGCCAGCCACTTGGGGCGGTCGATGTTGCGGCCCAGCACCGCCAGCGCAGCGGGCAGGAACGTCGTCGCGAGCAGCACCGCCACGCCGACCACCAGCAGGCCGCCGATCCCCACGGAGCGGGTCTCGGTCAGGGGCGTGGTGGTGAGCGCGGCGAACCCGACGACGACCGTCAGGCCGGAGGTCACCACGGCGGATCCGGCCGTCTCGATCGTCCGGACCGCGGCATCCGCCGGCGACAGGCCCCGGTTCAGCTCCTCGCGGAATCGCGTCACGACCAGCAGCGAGTAGTCGATCCCGACCCCCAGTCCCACCATTGTCGTGATGTTGAGCACGAAGACCGACATGGTCTGGAACTGGGCGGCCACGGTGACGAGGCCGAGGGCGATGGTGATGGCGAGCACGCCCACGATGATCGGCAGCGTGGCCGCCACCAGGGCGCCGAAGGCCAGCACCAGCACGGCCAGGGTCAGCGGCACGACGTGCTCCTCGGCCTGCTGCGTGTCCTCGGCGCTGATGCTGCGCACGTCGTAATCGAGCGCGGGGTTGCCCGTGAGCAACACGTCGAACTCGCCGCCGCGGGGCAGGCGCGTCAGGGTCTCGCGCACGATATCGCGGAGCTCCGGGACGACGGTCCGGGTCAGGTCGCTCGTGCTGCTGGGGGTGAGGGCTGCGATGAGGAAGGTCGTGCGGCGGTCCTTGCTGACGAAGGTCGACTCACCGATGGTGCGGACCGACACGACCTGACTGACGTATGGGCGGCGGGCGATCGCGGCGGAGAGGGAATCGAGCACCCCCTCGAACACGGGCTGGGTCCACGCCACCGGCCCGTGCACGACGATGGCGACGTAGTCGGCGATCGGATCGGGGAAGGCCCCCCTGATGAGCTGGTTGGCGCGGGCGGACTCCGTGGCCTCCACGAAGGCGCCCCGCACCGCGAGCACGCGTTGGACATGCGTCGCCCGCGGCGCGAACAGCAGCGCGAGCGCCGCCCACGCCGCGATGACCCAGCCGCGCCAGCGGATGAGCGGCCTCGCGGGTAAGGTGAACACCTACCGTCCAAGCATAAGCAGGTCACAATCATAGAGACGCCGCAGCACCAAAGCTAGCGGCGCGAGCGCACGCGCGAGCATATTGCGCGTATGATCGAACGTCGCCTCACCGGTCTCATCGCAGCCGCCGTCGTGTTGTTGGCTCTCTTCGTCTTGTGGGACGCGTTTCGTCCCGCGCCGCCCCCGCTCCGTCCGTCCGATACGCAGGTCGTGGTGACCACCACGGCGCCGCCGCCGAGCTCCAGCTCGCAGGGCGCCGCCGCGCCGGCGGCGCCCGCCCCGCCGTACGTCGGTGGGCCCACCTACATCGATCTCCTGGCCCGCGCCGACACGCGGCGCCGGATTCGCGCCAGTGCGGGCACAACCTATCTGAACGAAATGCCGGCGGTGACCCAGGATTCGATGCTGCGGCGTTGGGACAATCGCCTCGCCGAGCCGGTGCGCGTGTGGTTCGCGCCGACCTTCGCCGCGAATTTCCAGCCCGCCTTCCTCGACGCGATCCGTCAGGCGTGCGGCTTGTGGACCGCCGCCGGCGTGCCCGTGCGGTTCGACTTCACCGGGGACTCCGCCAGCGCGGAGGTCGTGGTCCGCTGGAAGCCCCAGTTCGAAATCGAGCGCACCGGCCAAACGGACCTCACCTGGGATCGCGACGGCCGGATCCAGTCGGCCGTCGTCACGCTCGCCACCTTCGATCCCAGGGGCCGGGCCATGGACGTGGACGACATCCGCGTGGTGGCGGAGCACGAGTTCGGTCACGTGCTGGGGCTCGATCACTCGGCGGACTCGACCGACCTCATGTTTCCCACTGCCAAGGTCCGGGAGCTGTCCGACCGCGACGTGCGCACGGCCCTGATGCTGTATCAGCTGAGCCCGGGAGACCTGCGCTGAGCCTGCCATGGCCCGCCGCGGCATCGTCTCGTTCCTGAGCCACTCGACACCCCCCCACGATGGCGGGGCCGCCAGCCTGGCGCAGGCGCTGGACGCGCGGGTCCGGGAGGGCGGGGAGGAGCTGACCGAGAAACTGGAGGGCGGGGCGGTGCGGTGTTATGCCTGCGGGCACCGCTGCCTCGTGAAGCCCGGACGGCGCGGCATCTGCAAGGTCCGCTTCAATAAGGAAGGGACGCTGCTCGTCCCCGCCGGCTACGTCGCGGCGCTGCAATGCGATCCCACGGAGAAGAAGCCGTTCTTCCACTGCCTTCCGGGGAGCGACACGCTCACCTTCGGCATGCTGGGATGCGACTTCCATTGCGGCTACTGCCAGAACTGGCTCACCTCGCAGGCCCTGCGGGACGACAGCGCCGGCGTGCTTCCGACCGACCTGACGCCCGACGACCTCGTGCGCCTGGCGCTGCACCAGGGCGCCCGCATGGTCGGGTCGTCCTACAACGAGCCGCTCATCACCGCGGAGTGGGCGGTGGATGTCTTCAAGACCGCCCGGCCCCGGGGTCTCAAGACCGCGTTCATCTCCAACGGCAACGCCACGCCCGAAGTCCTCGACTTCATCCGGCCCTGGACCGACTGCTACAAGATCGATCTCAAGGCGATGGACGATAAACGCTATCGCGAGCTCGGCGGGGTGCTCCAGCACGTCCTCGATGCGATCCGGATGGTTCATGACCGTGGCTTCTGGCTCGAGATCGTGACGCTGATCGTCCCCGGCTTCAACGACGATGACGACCAGCTTACGCGCGCCGCCGAGTACATCGCGTCGGTGTCGCCCGAGATCCCGTGGCACGTCACGGCGTTCCACAAGGACTACAAGATGACCGACCCCGACGACACGCCCGCCGCGACGCTGGTGCGCGCGTGCGAGATCGGGGCGCAGGCGGGGCTCAAGTTCATCTACGCCGGCAACCTCCCGGGCCGCGTAGGCCGCTGGGAGCACACGTCCTGCCCCGACTGTGGAGACCTCCTGATCGAGCGCTACGGCTACGTGATCAAGCGGCAGCGGGTCGGGGCCGACGGACGCTGCCCCTCCTGCAGCCGGCGTATTCCGGGCATTTGGTCGTAGCCGCGCTGCTCGTGCTGCAGGCGTCGGGCGCCGTCACGCCGGGCCGTGGGCCGGGGGTGCATCCACCCGGGCCGGCGTCGTTCGACGCGGCCACGTTTGACCCCATCGTCCTCGACGGCATTCGGCGGGGCGCCTACCCGGGCGCCGCGCTGGTGATCGGGCGGCGTGACGCGATCCTGTTCGCGAAGGGCTATGGGCACCTGACCTGGTCGCCGCAGAGTGCACCGGCGGATCCGGACAGCACGCTGTGGGATCTTGCCTCCCTCACCAAGGTCATCGCGACCACGACGGCGCTGATGCTGCTGGTCGAGCGCGGGCGTGTGGATCTCGACGCCCCCGTGGCTCGGTACGTCCCCGAGTTCAATGGGCCCGGCACGGCGGCGGTCACGGTCCGCCACCTGTTGACCCATACGTCCGGTCTGCGGGCGTGGCTGCCGCTCAACCGGCTCGCGCGGGATTCCGCCGCGGCGATGCGCCTCGTGTTCGAGCAGACGCCCCGGGTGCCGCCGGGCGCGCGGATGGAGTACTCCGATTTCAACGCGATCCTGCTCGGCGAGATCGTGCGGCGCGCCGCGGGCGTCCCCCTCGACGTCTTCGCCGCGCGCGAGATCTTCGCGCCGCTGGGCCTCGGGCAGACGATGTTCCGGCCCGCGCGGCGCCTCGTCCCGCGCATCGCGCCCACCGGCGTGTGGCGCGGGCACCCCGTCGCGGGCGTCGTCAACGACCAGAACGCCGCGCGGCTCGGCGGCGTCGCCGGGCACGCAGGGCTGTTCGGGACTGCGGCTGATCTCGCCCGATTCGCGCAGTGCATGCTGGGGGAGGGCGCGCTGCCGGGCCGCCCGCGGCTCCTCAGGGGCGAAACGGTTCGCGCCTTCACGGCCGTGGCGGTGCCGGCGCGGCGCGGCAGCAGCGCCCGCACGCTGGGGTGGGAGGCGCTCCCGACGGGCGAAGACGTGTCGAGCGCGGGCACCGCCTTCGGGCCGCGCAGCTACGGACACACCGGGTGGACCGGGACCTCGCTGTGGATCGATCCCGCCCGGGATCTGTTCGTCCTCCTCCTGACCAACCGCGCGTACGCTCCGCGCGCGCGCCGTTCGTTCACGGTTCTCAAGGAGGTCCGCGGCCGCGTGGCGGACGCCGCGGCGTACGCCGCCGATGCCCGCTGACGGTCCCACACTGGTGTACGATGGAGAGTGCGGGCTGTGCCGTCAGGCGGTGGACCTGCTGCGCCGCTGGGATCGGGAACAGGTCCTGCGGTTCGTGCCGTTTCAGGACGGAGCGGCGGTCGCCCGGTTCGAGATCGCGCTCCCCGCGCTCGCCGCGGCGATGCATCTGGTGCTCCCCGACGGACGGGTGTACGCAGGCGCCGACGCGGTGCCGCAGCTGCTGCGGCTCCTGCCGGGGAAACGCTGGCTGGCCCCGGTGTTCCGGATCCCGGGCGTGTTGCCCGTCGCGCGGCGCGCCTATGCGTGGATCGCGGCGCGCCGCCGCTGCCTGGTGCGCGGCCTGCCCCCCCGCTAGGTTCGCGCTGAGGAGGACGGAGTGACGACTGCTGTCTTGAATGCCGAAACGGTCCGCCAGGCGCTGCGTCAGGTGAAGGACCCCGAGCTGGACCTGAACATCATGGACCTCGGCCTCGTCTACGACGTCGAGGTGGAGGACGGCGACGTGCGCATCCAGATGACCCTCACGTCGCCCGGCTGCCCCGCCGGTCCGATGATCACGAACGACGCCCACAAGGCCGTGCGGGCGCTCGAGGGCGTGAAGGACGTCAACATCGACATCGTGTGGGAGCCCTACTGGACCCCGGAAAAGATCGACCCCAAGGTCCGCGCGATGATGGGGTTCTAGCGCAGCGCGCCGAGCAGCGCGTCCCCCAGCACTGCTATCTGCCAGCGCCGGAGCTCCCCGACCCGGGCGAGCCCGGCGCGGTCTTTTGGCGCCGCCCGGGCGACGGCTTCCAACGTCGTCCGGCCGCACAGCACGCCGGGCTCGAGGCCCAGCTCTGCGGCCACCCGGTTGCGCACCGCCTTGAGCCGCTCGACCCGCGCGTCGAAGTGGGGATCCTTGGGGAGCCGCGCGACGCGCTCGAGGCGCGGCAGCTCGTGCTCCGGGAGGGCGAGGGCGCGCGCCACGGCGTCCACCAGGGCGGCCCCGTGCCGCCGGGCGAGCGACGGCGGCAGGTCCTTGATGCGCCCGAGGTCCGCCGGCGCGAGGGGCAGGGCCCGGCTCACCGCCAGCAGCGCGTCGTTGCCGATCACGCGGAACGGCGCCTTGTCGTCGCGCTCGGCGACGCCTTCCCGCCACCGATGCAGCTCGCGGAAGGCGGCGAGCGCCCGCGGGGGCAGCCCCTTCGCTCCCTTGACCCGCAGGTACCCGTCCGTGTCACCGCCGGCGGCGCCCGTCCAACGCAGCGCCTCGAGCCGCGTGAACTCCTCCTCCGTCCATGACAGCCGTCCCAGCTCGCGCACCCGCTGCTCCAGCGCGTCCCGCAGATCGAGCAGGTGGCGCGTGTCGGCGGCGGCGTACGCGAGCATGTCGGGCGGCAGCGGCCGCAGCGACCAGTCGGCCTTCTGATGCTCCTTCGCGAGGTTCACGCCCAGATACTTGGCGAGCAGCGCGGCGAGCCCGATCGCCGGCTCGCCCGCGAGCTGGGCTGCGATCCGCGTGTCGAACAGCCGGGTCGCGCGGAATCCGTAGTCGCGGTCGAGCACCCGCAGATCGTAATCGGCGTCGTGAAACGTCTTTTCGACCGTGGCGTCGGCCAGGAGAGTCCCGACGGGGGTGACGTCGGCGATGGCCAGCGGATCGATCAGCGCCGTCCGGTCCCGCGTCGAGACCTGGATGAGGTAAATCCGGTCGCGATAGCGATGAAAGCTCGCGGCCTCGGTGTCGACCGCGACCCGCGGTTCGCCCCGCGCGGCGGCGATCAGCTGGGCGAGGGCGTCAGGCGTGGTGACGTAACTGTCCACGCACGGTCCGGTTAGTCATCTTTCTTTCCGAGCTGGTCGAGGCCGGCGGCGATCTCCTCCAGCGCCTTGGCCAGCGTCTTGTAGAATTCGGGGTCGGGGGCCTGCGGGGCGCCCCCCAGAGGATCGCCCGCGCATTTGCGCGCCGCCCGCGCCGCGTGACGGATGTAATCGGTCGCTACCCGCATCGCTCCCTCCACCTTGAGGGGATTCGTGGACGCCGCCGCGCTCGCCCACAAGATACGCGCCACGCTCGCGCCACGCTGCTTGGGCGCTTGGCCCACGCCGCTCGAGGCGGCGCCGGGCCTCGCCCGGGCCGCCCGCGTCGACGCCCTCTGGCTCAAGCGCGAGGACCGGGCCGGCGGCAACAAAGTGCGCGGGCTCGAGTTCCTCCTCGCGGGCGCTGCCGCGGGCACCGTCTTTGTCACCGTCGGTGGGACCGGGTCGACGCACTGCCTCGCCACGGCGCGGCAGGCGCGCGCCCTGGGGTACCGGACCGCCCTCGCGCAGTTCCCGCAGCCGGCGACCGATGCCGGCGGCGCCGTCGCCGCGGCGACGGCCGCCGCTGCGGACCTCGTGATCCGCGCCGGCTCCGGGGTCGGGCTGCCGGTCGCCCTGGCGCGCGCCTGGTTCGGGGCCCGGCGCCTGGGTGCGCCGCGCTGGATTCCGGGGGGCGGCGCCCACCCCCGCGCCGTGGTGGGTCACCTGCTGGCGGCACTCGAGCTCGCCACGCAACTGGACGCGCCGCCCGACGGGATCGTGCTCCCGCTGGGCACCGGCGGCACCGCCGCCGGAATCGCGCTGGGGGTGGCGTGCCTGGGGTGGCCGACGCGGGTGATCGCGGTTCGCGTCGCGCCGCGCTTGGTCGCGAACCGGTGGCGTATCAGCCGCTTGGCGCGCGGGGCCGCCCGGCTTCTCGAGACCCGGGATGCGCAACTCCGCACCCCGCACTCCGCACTCCGCTTTGATGTGGTGGATGGCCTGGGGGCCGGCTACGGTCATCCGTCACCCGCCGGCGAGCGCGCCCGCGCCCTCGCCGCCGACCACGGCCTGACGCTCGACCCGACCTACGGTGCCAAAGCCTTCGCCGTTCTCGTAGAACGTGCCGCCGGCAACCTGCAACGTGTGGTTTTTTGGCACACGTTCGCCTGGCCGTGACGACGCACGACCTGCTGCGCGTCACAGCGGACGATGCCGAGCTCGCGGTCGACGTGCGCGGCGGCAGCGGCGCCGGATCGATCCTGTTCATTCACGGCTTCCCGTTCGACCGCTCGTTGTGGCGGCACCAGTTGGCCGCGCTGTCCCCCTCCCCCTCTCACTGGCGGCGGATCGCCCCGGACCTGCGGGGCGCGGGGGCGTCGAGCGCGCCTGCACGCGGCTACTCGATGGCCCGCTACGCCGCCGACGTCGTCCGTGTGCTCGATGTGCTGAACGTGCGCCAGGCGGTGATGTGCGGGCTGTCGATGGGTGGGTACATCGTGTTCGAGCTGCTGCGCCGCCATCCCGAGCGCGTGCGGGCGGCGGTTCTCTGTAACACCAAGGCGGAGGCGGACACCGCGGACGCGAAGCGGGGGCGGGATGAGATGGCCGCCCTGGCCGAGCGGGAGGGTGCGGCCGCGGTTGCGGACCGGCTGCTGCCCCGGCTGCTGGCACCCGCGACGTTCGCGGCACAGCCGGAGGTCGTGGCCCAGGTGCGCGCCATGATCATGGGGACGCCGGTGCCGGGACTCGTCGGTGCGTTGCTGGCGATGCGCGACCGCCCCGACTCGACCGCGATGCTCGGCGCGATCCACCTGCCGGTGCTCGTCGTAGCGGGCGGGGACGACCCGATCGCGCCCCCCGAGGGGATGCTGGCGATGGCGCGGGCGATCGCGGGCGCGCAGTTCGTCCAGATCCCCGCGGCGGCGCACCTGACACCGCTCGAGCAGCCGCTCGCGACGAGCCGCGCGCTCAGCGACTTCCTGGCCGACCTCGGCTGAGGTACTTTCTGCCATGACTTCCGTCGAGCCGATGCGGCAGGGGTTCGTGGGCTACGTCCACGTCGAGGGGCTCCAGTGGCGCGTGATGCTGCGCCTGCGCCTCGAGGACGAGGCGTGGTGGCGCGGGCGCCTGTGGTTCTCCGAGGCGGGTGGGACGGAGGTGTGGGACAAGGAGGAGATCTTCGGGCGCAGTCCCGAGGAGGTGCTGCAACACGCCCGCAGCGTGGCGGCCGAGGATCTGATCGCCCGGTTCCGCGCCTCCTACGACGACCGGCGCCGCTACTTCGCGTTGCGCGCTTTGATGGATGAGTTGATCGAGAAGGCGCGGGCCGTGAACCGCATCGCCGTGCGTGCCGCGGCGGGAGAGGTGGAGCGTGATCGCGCCCGGGCCGACCTGGCGCGTCTCGAGCAGGACATGCAGCAGCTCGTCGTGGGACTGCGCGAGGTCGCCGCGAAAGAGGGACGGCTGGTCGGCTAGGAGCCCTTGCGCTGCGGCTTGCCGGGCGGATTCGCGCTCTGGAAGACGTCCCGGTTCTTGGCGATGTAGTCCTTCCACTGCGGCGGCGTGTCTTCCTCGGGGAAGATCGCCGTCACGGGGCACTCCGGCTCGCACGCGCCGCAGTCGATGCACTCGTCGGGGTGGATGTACAGCATGTCCTCGCCCTCGTAGATGCAGTCCACCGGACAGACATCCACGCAGGACCGGTCCTTCACGTTAATGCAAGGCTCAGCAATGATGTACGGCATCGCTCCCCCGGATCGTGCCGCCAAACCTAGATTAGCCCCTACGCGAGTCAAGGGGCCGGGGTCGGATGCGCTTATGATACCGTGCGGTATCTACGATACCTGGCGGTATATCCGGCGTCGCCGTTCGTCCCGCTGAAAGAGGTCGCCGTCCACCCAGGCCCCCTCGTCGCTGACCGCGCAGGGAGGCGCTTCGAGCGGAGTTGAGGGCGCCCCCCGCCGCACGAAGTCCACGGCCCGCGCCACGATCTCAGCGTTCCGCACGACCTCGCGATGCCCCAGGCCCGTCGTGGTGACCAGCTCTGCGCCCGGCCAGGCGCCCGCGATGGCGGCGCCCTCTTCCCAAGGCACGACCGGATCGCCCCGGTCGTGCACGACGAGGAGCGGTACGTCGAACGCCTGCGCCATGCGCGGGACGTTCAGGTCGGACCACCGGAACCGCAGCCGCGCTTCACTGCGGCGCCGCATGCCGGCCATCGCGGCCGGGCCTACGCCGAGCGTCGCCGCGAAGTCGTCCGCGTAGCGCGCGGGGTCGGCCGCGGGCGCGATGAAGACGGCGCGCTCGACCTGAAGCCCGTTGGAGATCGCGAGGGCGCTGGCGGAGCCGCCCATCGAGTGTGCGATCACCGCGAACAGCGACCCTGCCGCGTCCGCCACCGCCTGGAGCGCTCGCGCCACTTGGGGCATCGAGCTGAGCGTGCCGTCGGAAGCCCCGTGGCCTGGTGCGTCGAACGTGACGACGGAGAATCCCCTGGCCAAGAGGGGGGCCACGAACGCGGCGGCGAGACGGCCGCCGCGGCCTCCCCAGCCGTGGACCAGGCCGACGGCTGGACCACGACCCCACGCCCACGCGGCCACCCGCCCGCCGTCCACGCACACGCGGAACGGCTGCGCCGTCGCGAGCAGGTCGCGCGCCGGCGGTGCGAGTGGCGTCTGCGGCGGAGTGAAGAAGAGCCGCTCCGCCAGGGCCGCACCGAGGCCGGGCGCGGTCCGTTCGAGCGCTCGCATGGCGACGCGCGCCGCTTTGATCTGAAGGCTCATGGCAGGAGTGCCTCGAAGGCGTGGCGCGCCCGGGCTTCGGCCTTGGGGTCTCGCAGCAACCGGTGCGCGTGATGGTAGGCCAGCATGACGCCGTACAGGTCGTGGGCAAACTGGTCCGCGTCGGCATCCGCGGGGAAGTGTCCTTCTTCCATTCCCTTGCGGAACGACGTCGCGATGACGCCGAGCCAGTCGCGCTGGAGCTGCTGCAGGCGGTCGCGCACAGGTCCGGGCCGGTCGTCCAGCTCGGTGGCGGCCGCCACGAAGAGGCAGCCACCGGGCATGGGGCTCGAACGGGCCCAATCGAGCCAGCGCTCGAACAGGCTCCGCAAGCGGGGCTCTCCTCTGGGCTGGGCCAGCGCGGGCCGTACCACGGCGTCCACGAATTTCGCCGCGGCGTGCTCCAGCACCTGGATCTGAAGCGCTTCCTTGGAATGGAAGTGGCCGAACAGGCCGCTCTTCGAGAGGTCGAGGTCCTCAGCGAGCGTGCCGATCGTCAGGCCGCCGAGCCCAACCCGACTCGCCAAGGCGACGGCGCGCTCGAGGACAGCTTGGCGAGTGATCATGCCCTTGGTCGTAGTCACGGGAAGAAAAAAGCACGACCGTTCGTTTGTTGTCAATGGCCTGCTCATTGCCGAAACGATTCGTCATCGTATCATAGATACCTGTGGGAATCGTCCAGCAGAAGCGCAAAGCTGAAACGAGGGTCCTGCTCGTGGAGGCCGGCCTGCGCGTGTTCGCCGAGCGCGGGCTCGAGCTGGCCAGCCTGGACGACGTCGCCGATGCCGCAGGGTTTACCAAAGGAGCAATCTATCGGCAATTCCCCTCGAGGGGAGCGTTTCTCCTCGCCTTGTTCGAGCAGTACGCCGCGGTGGCCCGCGCCGGTTCCGGAGCGCGGCAGGCCCCCTGGTTCGTCCCCCTGACCATTCAGTTCGCGGCTCAAGCCACCCGCGACCCGCTGCTGCGGCGGCGGTTCGCCATCGTGCTGGCCGAAGCGCCCGACGGCGGCTCCGTGGACGGCCAACTGCTCAAGGCGCTGGGACGGGTGTTCCATGCGTGACGGCGTGTTGCTCGTCATCCTGGCGGCGATCCTCCTCCCCTACGTCCTCGGGCCCGTGCTCGTGCGGTTGCGTCAGCGCTGGCCGGCCGAGCCGGCGTTCGAGCCGTACGACCCGATCCGCCACCCCCTTCCGGACGAGCTGGCGGCGTCGTTCCGCGAGACGCTCGACGCGCTGGTGCGCGACGGCTTCCGGCGCGTCGCCGATCTGGCGCATGCCAGTCCGATCACGAAGATCCAGCTACGTGTCGCGCTGCTCGAGGATGCCGGCGGCGGGGCAGCCGAGTACGCACTGGTGGTCGCGGCGCGCAGCACGAACCCGAAGGTGCGAGTCGCCACCTGCCACGTCGACTTCCCCACGAAGTTCGCCGACGGCACCACGCTCTCGGTCACGAACACCGCCCAGCCTCGGCCGTTCCCAGCGGCACCGGGCCGCGTGATCGAGCCCTTCGAGCGAGTCCGCGATCCCGCCCGCCTGCGCCGGGTGATGCGTACCCTGCTCGATCGGCGCTATGCGGGCCGGCCGCGCGTGCCGCTCGATCCGGCGGGGAACCCCGCCGCTTTCATCGGCGAGGCGCTGGCGCGCGAGTACCGGGAACAGGTGGGGACCGGGTATTTGTGGCTGCACGACCGGACGCGCACCTACCGGCCGACGTGGCTCGGTGCATGGGCGATGACGTACCGGCTGCTCCCGCCGCTCCGGCAGATCTTCGCGGCGCGCGCCCGCCGCCGCGCCGCTGCGCTCCTCGCCGAGCTGGGCCTCTCGGGGCGCGACGAACGGCCGATCGCGGCGCCGAGGGCGACCGAACCGCTCCGCTGGAACCTGGCGCTCCTCGTGGTGCTGCTCGTGGTGTACGTGGTGGCCCGCGGGCCGCGCGGTGGAACGGGAGCCTTTCGGCCCCCGGCCGACTTCGTGGTACCGGCGGACTTTGCGGGTGCGGTACGCGCGCTCGAGCGGCTGGCAGGCGACTCGGCCGTGCCCCTCGTCGGCACCGACACCGGAGGGGAGGCGCGGGCCACGCCTGGTGTCACCGTCGGCGTGGCGGCGGCCCAGAGCCAGGCGATGGTCGCGGCGCTCCAGCCGACGTTCCTGGCGCAGGGGTTCTACCTTTTCCTGTCGGAGCGCGGGTTCGGAGGCCAGCCGGACCGCCTGGCGCTCTTCCCGCGGCCCGATCCGTACGAAATCCTCCGCCTGATGGGCACGAACGGCTGGAACTACGGGATCGGTCCGGACAGCATCGCCGCGTGGCTGAAGACGCTTGAGCGCGATCAACCCTTCATGCTCACCGGGATCGGGTTCGACTGGGTCGAGGGACGGTTCCAGGGCGATATCCGCGACGTCGGAGCCCTGGCGCAGCGCTTCTACGCTTTTTGTCCCGACATCGTCGAGCAGGGCACCGGATCCGTCGATGGACTGGTGCGGGAGCTGCGGGCGTCGCGAACGCTCTACTGCTGGTGGGACTGATGCTCATCGACTTGAGCCACGAGATCGAGCACGGCATGGTGACCTACCGCGGCCTCCCGGGGCCCGCGATCTCGGACTGGCTCAGCCGCGAGGCGTCACGGGCGCGCTATGCGCCCGGCACGACGTTCCAGATGGGGAGAATCGAGATGCTCGCGAACACGGGGACCTACATCGACGCCCCGTTTCACCGTTACGACGGCGGCAAGGACATCGCCGACTACCCGCTCGAGTCGGTTGCCGACCTTCCCGGGACCGTGATCCACGCGACGCGACGCCCGCGCGGGGACCGCTCGGTCGACGCGTCGTGGATTCGCGAACTGGATGTGCGCGGCAAGGCGGTGTTGGTCCACACCGGTTGGGACACGCATTGGCGTACCGACGCCTACGCCGCCGGGCACCCGTTTCTCACACGGGATGCGGCGGAGCACCTGGTGGGGGCGGGCGCGGCGCTCGTGGGGATCGACTCCCTCAACATCGACGACGACGCGGACGGCACGCGCCCGGTCCACACCCTGCTGCTCGGCGCCGGGATACCCATCGTGGAGCACATGACGAATCTCGCGGCCCTGCCCGCTTCCGGCTTTCGCTTCTTCGCGGTGCCGCCGAAGGTGAAGGGGATGGGGAGCTTTCCCGTGCGGGCGTTCGCGCGCGTCGACTCGTAGTCCTTGGCCTCTCAGCCCCTTTTCAGTTCGCCAGCGCCCGCACCACATGTGCCAGCCCGTCCACAACCCGCGTCATCCGCGCGTAGTCGAGCTTGTCGGGCGTATCCTGCGGCGTGTGGTAGAACGGGTTTCGGTAGGGCGCCGTGTCGGTGATCATGATCGCGGCGTACCCCTCGAGCCAGAACGACCAATGGTCGGACCACCAGACCCCGGGCACCCATGCGGGCGCGGCGGCGCCTTGCGTGGGAAACCGGGCGTGCTCCCGAAACGCGCCGATGGCGCGGTGCAGCAATCTGCGTGACTTCAGGTTCGACACGAATCCGATGAAGTCCCCGACGTCCGGGTAGGCGAGGTTGAGGGGAAACGGATACCGCTGGGTCCCTGCCTCGGTGTCGTAGTATCCGATCGACTCGATCGACAGCATCGCGACGATACGGTCGTTGCGTGCCCGCGCGGCCGACGCGTAGTGGCGGCTGCCCATGCTCGCCGTGGGAAACCACGGCGGCTCCTCGTTGGGGAAGAACACGAACCGCAGGGTGCGCGCCTGGGGCACGCCGGCGAACCGTCGTGCCAGCTCGAGCACCCCAGCCACGCCACTCGAGTTGTCGTCCGCCCCCGGCGCATCCTCCGCGGTATCGTAGTGCGCCCCCAAGACCACGACCTCGTGCCGCAGCGCCGTTCCGGCCAGGGTCGCTTCGAGGTTGCGATAGGCCCGCCCGCCGATGCTGAACTCGTCGGACACGACGGCGTAGCCAAGCGAGCGGAGCACGCTGTCGATGTAGGCCGCCGCGCGCACCACGTTGGGGTAGGCATCGTCGCTCCGTACGCCGATCTCCCGCGCGAGCACCTCCACGTGCCGTTCGAGGCGTCCGCGCAACAGGTCCTGCTCCGGCGTGAGAGCTGCGAGCGGCCCTGTGAACGCGGGCCCCGGCATCCTCACGGTGAAGAGCCAGATGGCGAGGAACAGCAGCGGGAGAATGCTCGCGAGGATGATCATCCGGATCTTGCCCCAGCGGGTGTGCGGCACGATGGCGAGACGCATTCCTCAAAGATATGTTCCCACATTCGATCTCACCCGGAGCACCGATGGTCGTCCGTCACCGTCTCCTCGCGCTCGTTCTCCTTTGCTCACCGGTCGCGCTCGCGGGGCAGCGCACGCAGAAGCCTGCGCTGCACGGCCGCCATTGGGTCGCGATCACCGGCAAGCCGCTCGCCGCGACCGCAGGTGCGATGATGTTCCAGAAGGGCGGCAACCCAGTCGACGCCGCGTGTGCGATGCTCGCCGCCGTCACGACGATGTGGGACGTCCTCTCCTGGGGAGGCGAAACGCAGGCGCTGATTTACAACCCCCAGACCAAGAAGGTCATCGCCATCAATGCCCTCGGCGTCGCGCCCACCGGTGCGACGCCCGAGCTGTACCGGTCGAAGGGGATGCACTTCCCGCCCGAGTACGGACCGCTCGCCGCGATTACCCCCGGCACACCGGGCGGCCTCATGACGATGCTCGCCGAGTATGGGAAGCTGAGCCTGCGCGACGTGCTCGAGCCCGCGATTCGGATGGCGGACGGCTACCCGATCGAAGAAGAGACGGCCAACTCGATCGAGCGGAACAAGGCGTGGCTCAAGCAGTGGCGCTACTCGCGTACGGTCATGCTGCCGCACGCGGGGGAAGCGCGCGAGGCGCCCGAGGCGGGGGAGATCTTCCGCCAACCCGATCTCGCCGCGACGCTACGCAAGCTGGTCGAAGCCGAGCAGCAGGCGCTGCGCCAGGGCAAGAGCCGGCGCGACGCGATCATGGCCGCCTACGACCGCTTCTATAAGGGAGACATCGCGCAGGAATTCGTGCGCGGAGTCCAGGAAGAGGGCGGGCTGATCACGCTGGCCGATCTGGCTAATTGGCGGGTCAAAATAGAAGCGCCAGTAACGACACAGTATCGCGGCATCGACGTCTACAAGCTGCAGCCCTGGTCGCAGGGCCCCGCGATGCTGCAGGCGTTGAACATCCTCGAGAACTTCGATCTCAAGGCGATGGGTTACAACAGCACCCGTTACATCCACACCCTGTACCAGGCGATGAGCCTCGCGTTCGCCGATCGAGACTTCTACTACGGCGACCCCGCGTTCCCGCCAGAGGAGCCGATCCGCGGGCTGCTGTCGAAGGAGTACGCACGGCAGCGGGCCCAACTGATCGACCCCGCCCGCAACGATCCGGGCATCAAGCCGGGCGATCCCTATCCCTTCCAGGGTGGGACGAATCCCTACCTGAACCTGCTGCGCGGCTGGCCTCCAGCGCCGACGCGGCCGGCCACCACGTCCGACGGAGCGCCGCTCGAGGAGGAGGGCGCCGCGCTGGCGGCGTTCGACGAGGCGTTCACGCGCGGTACGACGTCGATCGAGGCGGCCGACACGTCGGGGTGGGTCGTGTCGATCACGCCTTCGGGCGGCTGGATTCCGGCGGTGATCGCGGGCCGCACGGGGATCGGCGTCAGTCAGCGGGCGCAGCAGTTCGTCGTCGATTCCGCCGACAATCCGTTCAACGTGATCGCGCCGGGGAAACGGCCGCGCGTCACCCTCACGCCGAGCCTGGCGCTCAAGGACGGGAAGCCGTTCCTGGCGTTCGCGGTGCAGGGGGGCGACACGCAGGACCAGAATCTGTTGCAGTGCTTTCTGAACATCGTCGAGTTCGGGATGGATGTGCAGCAAGCGGTCGAGGCGGCGAACATCACGAGCTACCAGATGCGGAACTCGTTTGACCAACACGAGTCGCAGCCGGGGCGGCTTACGCTGCGGGACGACACGCCCCCCTGGGTGCGAGGCGAGCTGCGGCGGATGGGGTACCGGCTCGAGTTCGACGACCGGACCTCCGGGCCGATCAACGCGATCTTCTTCGACTGGAAGCACGGCTCGTTCTGGGGTGGGTCGTCGAACCATGGGGAGGATTACGGGATCGCGTGGTGAGGGCGGCGTCCCGTGCGACCCTTTGAACCCCTGGTGCGTCCTAGTCTCTAACCACACCCGGGGTGGGCTATGAATCGCATCGCCGTGCTGGCGCTCGCTGCGCTGGCGGTCGCCGTCCGTCCGAGTCTCGCGCAGGGTCCCAGCCAGACCGACATGACCGTCGACGCAGCCACGCGCCGCCAGGTGGTCGACGGCGTGCTTGCCCGGCTGATCGAAGCCTACGTCTTCCCCGATACGGCGGTGGCGATGCAGCGCGCCATCCAGAGCCGCGTGCGCCGCGGTGAGTACGACCGGATCACCAGCGCCCAGGCACTCGCGGACTCCCTCACGTCACACCTCCAGGCCGTGAGCAAAGACCGGCATCTTCGCGTCCGCTACAGCTACGAGCCGATTCCCCAGCGGGATCAGCGCGAGCCGACGCCCGGTGATGAGGCGCGCGCACGCGCATTCGGCCGCCAGGTGAACTTCGGGTTCGAGAAGGTCGAGCGGCTCGCGGGGAACGTCGGCTACCTCGAGCTGCGGAGCTTCGGGTTCGAGGCCGACTGGATCGGGGACGCGGCGGCCGCGGCCTTTGATTTTCTCGCGAATACCGACGCGCTGATCATCGACATCCGCAGGAACGGCGGCGGGTCGCCCCAGATGGTCGCGTTCGTCTCGAGCTACCTCTTCGGCCCCGACTCGGTGCATCTGAATTCGCTCTACTGGCGTCCCGCGAATCGCACCGACGACTTCTACACGCGGCGCCAGGTCCCCGGCACGCGCTACGGGCCCGACCGGCCGATCTACGTGCTCACGAGTCGCCGCACGTTCTCAGGGGCCGAGGAGTTCGCCTACAACCTGCAGACGCGGAAACGGGCGGTGATCGTCGGGGACACGACGGGCGGGGGCGCCCACCCGGGCGGCATGCAGCGGGTGACCGACCACTTCGGCGTGTGGGTGCCGAGCGGGCGCGCCATCAATCCGATCACCAAGACGAATTGGGAGCGCGTGGGCGTACGGCCGGATGTCGCCGTGACGTCTGACCAGGCGCTACGTACGGCGCACCTCGCTGCGCTGCGCGGCCTGCGCGAGCGGACCACGGACCCGCAGCGGCAACAACAGCTCGACGAAGCGATCGCGGAAGCTAGTCGGCCCCCACTGGCGCCCTGAGCCCCAGCGACCGCTCGATCTCCCGCGTGATGTGCATCGAGCAGAACTTCGGCCCGCACATCGCGCAGAACTCGGCGCTCTTGAAGTACTCCGCCGGCAACGCCTCGTCGTGCAGCTCGCGCGCCCGCGCCGGATCGAGCGCCAGCCGGAACTGCTCGTTCCAGTCGAACGCATAGCGCGCCCGCGACAGCGCGTCGTCCCGCTCCGTCGCGCCGGGCCGCCGGCGCGCGATGTCCGCCGCGTGGGCGGCGATCTTGTACGCGATCACCCCCTCGCGCACTTCTTCGGCGTTCGGCAGGCCGAGATGCTCCTTGCGCGTCACGTAACACAGCATGTCCGCGCCGAACCAGCCGATCATCGCCGCGCCGATCGCCGAGGTGATGTGATCGTAGCCGGGCGCGACGTCCGTCACGAGCGGCCCCAGCGTGTAGAACGGCGCCTCGTGGCACAGCTCTTTCTCGAGGCGCACGTTCACCTCGATCTGATGCATCGGGATGTGCCCCGGCCCCTCGATCATCACCTGCACGTCCCCCTTCCAGGCCCGCTCGGTCAGCTCACCTAGCACCGTCAGCTCGGCGAGCTGCGCCTTGTCGGTGGCGTCGGCGATCGAGCCTGGCCGCAGGCCGTCGCCCAGCGACAGCGTCACGTCGTACTCGCGCGCGATCTCGAGCAGGCGGTCGTAGTGCTCGTACAACGGGTTCTGCTTGCCGTGCTGCGTCATCCAGTACGCCATCAACGAGCCGCCTCGACTCACGATCCCGGTGACGCGACCCAGCGCGAGTCCGACGTGCTCGCGCAAGATCCCGGCGTGGACGGTGATATAGTCCACGCCCTGCTTCGCCTGGTGCTCGATGTTGTCGAAGATGTGATCCACGGTGAGTTGCGAGACGTCGTTCGCGTTCTCGATCGCCTGATAGATCGGCACCGTGCCGATCGGAACGGGCGACGCGGCGATGATCGCCTCGCGGATCGCGTCGATGTTCCCGCCGGTCGAGAGATCCATGACCGTGTCGGCGCCGTGGTGCACGGCGTGATGCAGCTTCTCGAGCTCCCCGTCGATATTCGACTCGACCGCCGAGTTCCCGATGTTGGCGTTGATCTTGACGCTCGCGACCTTCCCGATCGCCATCGGGTCGAGCCGTTGAGCGAGGTGGTGCACATTCGCGGGGATGATCAGCCGCCCGATCGCGACCTCGTCACGAATCGTCTCGGGCGGAAGGCCTTCCCGCTCGGCGACGCGGTGCATTTCGGGGGTGATCGTGCCCTGGCGGGCATAGAACATCTGAGTGCGGCAGGTCATGCGGACTCCCTTCGCCGGTACGAACCGGATCAGGTTCTGAGGGTCTGTTCTCAGCCCGCCGGGCGTTTACGGCTGGCGGGCACCCCTGTCAATGAAAAATCTAGACGCTGAGACGCCGAGGCGTTGAGGGGCTTGACGGGAGACATCATATTCATAAATTGGAATGTGTGAATATCAAGATACCCGTCCCGACTTCCCCGGACAGCCTTTTCGCCGCCCTCGGCGACCGCATGCGCATGCGCCTCGCGTGCTGTCTCCTCGCCTCCCCTGGCGGTCTCTGCGTGTGCGAGCTGGTCGATGCCACCGGCGAGACCCAACCCAACGTCAGCCGGCACCTGAAGCTGCTCCAGGGGGCAGGACTCGTCGTGGAACGCCGCGAGGGCCGCTGGATCTACCACCAGCTCACGGACTCGAACCATCCCCTGCTTCAGGGCATTCGCACCTGCCTCGATACGGTCTGCTGCTGTGAAGACGTGCAGGAAGACCTGACCCGCCTGCGCGCGCGTTTAGCGGCGCGGGAGGGCGGGAAATGCGTCGTGGGAACGACGCGGAAGAGGAGGGGAGGTGAGGCCAATGAACGAGCTCGATTGCCCGTGGTGCAGTAGCGGTTGTTGCTGAAGCAGCCGCACTAGCGGGGGGCGGGGGGGCGGGGGGGCGTTGCTAGCGCGCCTCCTACGCCCGGCGCCTACACGACCTCGCGCGGCTTGGGCGGTCCGTAGCGCTCGGCCGCATCGTACAGCTTCTCCCACTCGGACCGGAAGGCGAATGGGTCCAGGCCGCTCGCCCGGTCTACGGCCAGAATGCCGTCCAGATGGTCGATCTCGTGCTGCAACAGCTCCGCCATCGGGCCCTCGAGGTCCATGGTGTGCCCCTTCCCTTTGAGGTCCTCGTAGGTCAGGACGACGCGATAAGCCCGGGTGACCCGGACGAGCAGGTTCGGAAAGGAGAAGCAGTCGTCCCATACCAGGAAGTCTTCGGGGCCGACGTCGGTGATCTCCGGGTTGACCATCGTCCATCGCTGCTTGCCGGTGATCTCCACCAGGACCAGTCGTACGGGAGCCCCGATCTGCGGGGCGGCCATGGCCCGGCCCATCTTGTACCTCGTGCGCGCCGTGCGCAGGGTGTCCCGCAGGTCGTCGGCGATCAGACGGACGGCCGGCGACTTCGGGTCGTGGACCCGTTCGCAGCGGACCCGCAGGATGGGGTCGCCGAGCTGGCGGATGCGGCGGACAGCCATGGGCGGCCTAATGTTGGGGGTTTCAGCGCGGTGTGCAACTGCCCGTCGCAGCGTCTATCCTTCACCTCATGTCTGTAGCCGCAGTGGTGTTGGCGGCGGGCCGGTCCGCTCGGATGGGCTCCCCCAAGGCCCTGTTGGATTTCCGTGGCCAGCCGTTTGCGGTGCGGATCCTCGAAGCCCTCGAGGCCCTCGAGGTGAAGACGCGAGTGGTCGTGGTGGGCCCGGATGCGCCCCGCATCCGGCCGGTGCTGGCGCCTCACGATTGCCTCATCGTCGAAAACGCTGACACGGACGCCGGCCCCATCGCCTCGCTGCGCGTGGCGTTACGGGCATTGCGGGCGGTGCAGCCGCGCGCCGCCTTGGTGTGGCCCGTAGACCTGCCACATGTGCGCGTCGCGACCGTGGAACGCCTGCTCGAAACTCACCGACGCGCCGACGGGGGGGCGAACGAGGCGGCGGTCGTGCTCCCCACCTTTGCCGAGCGGCGCGGGCATCCGGTGCTCTGGAGTGCGTCGCTGTTCGAGGAGCTGCTGACCAGCGACGCCGTGACGCGGCACGGCGCCAGGGCGCTGCTCCGCGCCCATGCCGCCGACGTCGTCGCGGTCGCCGTGGACGACCCCGCCGTGATCGACGACCTCAACACGCCGGAGGACTACGAGCGGTTGGTGCGGGAGGTGAATCGGGACGCGTACTAGGGGCTCGGGGATCGGGGTTGGGGGCCCCGCCTCAGCTCAGTTGACAATCCCGACAAAGTCACTTAGGATTCCAACTTGCTGTCCGTGAAGGACTTCCGGGAGTTGTCATGACGAGTATCGAAGCCCAAGTCCAGCAGCCGTACAAGTACGGGTTCGTCACCGATATCGAATCCGATGTCGTGCCCCCCGGCTTGAGCGAGGATGTGGTCCGGCTCATCTCGGCCAAGAAGGGCGAGCCGGCCTGGATGGTCGATTGGCGCCTCAGGGCCTACCGCAACTGGCTCAAGATGGAAGAGCCGCATTGGCCCAACGTGACGTACGGGCCGATCGACTACCAGGCGATCAGCTACTACGCCGCTCCCAAGAAGCTCCCCAAGCTCGACTCCCTCGAGCAGGTCGACCCGAAGGTGATCGAGACCTTCGAGAAGCTCGGCATCCCGATCGAGGAGCAGAAGCGGCTCACCGGCGTCGCGGTGGACGCCGTATTCGACAGCGTGTCGGTCGCGACCACCTTCCAGGCGGAGCTCGCGAAGTACGGCGTGATTTTCTGCGCCATCTCGGAGGCGATCCGCAAGCACCCGGAACTGGTCCAGAAATACCTCGGCACGGTGGTGCCCTACAACGACAACTTCTTCGCGGCGCTCAACTCCGCCGTGTTTACGGACGGGTCCTTCGTGTACGTGCCGAAGGGCGTCCGCTGCCCCATGGAGTTGTCGACCTACTTCCGGATCAACGCGTCCTCGACGGGCCAGTTCGAGCGCACGCTGATCATCGCGGACGAGGGGAGCTACGTCAGCTACCTCGAAGGCTGCTCCGCGCCGATGCGCGACGAGAACCAGCTTCACGCCGCGGTGGTGGAGCTGGTCGCGCTCGACAACGCGACGATCAAGTATTCCACCATCCAGAACTGGTACCCAGGGGACGAGGAGGGGAAGGGCGGCATCTACAACTTCGTCACCAAGCGCGGCAAGTGCGCCGGCCGGAACTCCAAGGTCTCCTGGACCCAGGTGGAGACCGGCTCGGCGATCACGTGGAAATACCCGGGTTGCATCCTGCAGGGCGACAACTCGATCGGCGAGTTCTACTCGGTCGCCGTCACGACCCGGCGTCAGCAGGCGGACACCGGCACCAAGATGATCCACCTGGGAAAAAACACGCGCTCCACCATCGTGTCGAAGGGCATCTCGGGCGGGCGCGGGCAGAACACGTACCGCGGTCTCGTGAAGATCATGAAAGGCGCCGACGGCGCCCGGAACTACTCGCAGTGCGACTCGATGCTCATCGGGGACCGGTGTGGCGCGCACACCTTCCCCTACATCGACGTGCGCAACAGCACGGCGATCATGGAGCACGAGGCGTCGACCTCCAAGATCGGCGAGGACCAGATCTTCTACCTGCGCCAGCGCGGCCTCTCCGCGGAGGACGCGGTGTCGATGATCGTCAACGGCTTCTGCAAGGAAGTCTTCAAGGAGCTGCCGATGGAGTTCGCCGTCGAAGCCACGCGGCTTTTGGGGATCAGCCTGGAAGGGAGTGTAGGATGACGGCGCGCCGGCCGATGCTCGAAGTCAAGAACCTGCACGTCGCGGCCAATGGCGCGGAGATCCTGCGCGGCGTGGACCTCACCGTGCAACGGGGCGAGGTGCACGCGATCATGGGTCCCAACGGTTCCGGCAAGAGCACGCTCGCGCAGGCGCTGGCCGGCCACCCGGCCTACGCCGTCACCGCTGGGAGCGCGATCTACGAGGGCCAGGACCTCCTCGCCCTGAAGCCCGAGGAACGGGCCCGTGAGGGCGTGTTCCTGGCCTTCCAGTACCCGGTCGAGGTGCGCGGCATCACCAATTCGTATTTCCTGCGCTCGGCGGTGAACGCCATCCGCAAGCACCGCGGTCAGGAGGAGCTCGATCCGCTCGACTTCCTCCAGGTGCTCGAGGAGAAGCTCAAGGCGATCGGGTGGGACGATACCCTGATGAACCGCCCGGTGAACGAGGGCTTTTCGGGGGGTGAGAAGAAGCGCAACGAGATCCTGCAGCTCGCCGTGCTCGAGCCGCGGCTCGCGATCCTCGACGAAACCGACTCGGGGCTCGACATCGACGCCCTGAAGACGGTGGCCCACGCCGTGAACAAGCTGCGCGCCCCCGACCGGGCGTTCGTGATCGTCACTCACTACCAGCGGCTGTTGAACTACATCACCCCCGACGTGGTCCACGTCCTCTCGGAGGGCCGCATCGTGAAGTCGGGCGGTCCCGAGCTGGCGCACGAGCTCGAGGCGAAAGGCTACGACTGGCTGCGGGCTGGCGCCATGGTGTCGTGATGCTGGCGGTCGAGCGGCTGGTCGAGGCGTATCGGGCGTTCGCAGCGAACGGAGCGTCTGGTGCGCCCGCGTGGCTCAGCGAGCTGCGCGAGGGCGGCATCAGGCGGTTCGGCGAGCTCGGATTCCCGACGACCAAACAGGAAGCGTGGCGGTTCACGAGCGTCGCGCCGCTCGTCGAGACCGCGTTCGAGGTCGCGCATCCCGCATCCCGCATCCCGCATCGCGACGCGATCGAGCCTCTTCTCCTCGGCCCCGGGCCCCGCCTCGTTTTCGTCAACGGTTTTCTTGTCCGCTCTCTTTCGACGCCGGCTTCCGACGGAGTTCGACTTGACGGTCTTGCGCAGGCTCTCGTCGATACTCCTGACATCGTCCGCCAGCACCTCGGCAAGTACGCCGGGTTCCAGGATCGCCCGTTCGCGGCACTGAACACGGCGTTCGTGCGCGACGGGGCGTTCATCCACGTCCCCGAGAAGGTGGCGCTCGAGTCGCCGATCCAGCTGCTCTTTCTCGCCACGCCCGGAGAGGGTGGCCCGGCGGTGGCGCACCCTCGCAACCTGATCGTGGTCGAGCGCGAGGCCCGTGTCACCGTCGTCGAGACCTATGCGGCGTTGCGCGACGGCGTGTGTTGGACCAACGCCGTCACGGAGGTGGTCGTGGGGGACGGGGCCCGCGCCGACTGCTACCGCGTGCAGCGCGAGAGCGAGCGGGCCTACCACGTCGCCGTCACCGACGTGCACCAGGGCCGCGACAGCACGGCGAACGTGCACGTTGTCGCCTGCGGCGCAGCGCTCGCGCGCCACGACCTCCGCGGCACGCTCGCCGGCCCCGGCGGCCACCTGATCCTGAACGGCCTCTACCTGCTCGCCGGACATCAACACGCCGATCACCACACGGTGATCGATCACGCCGCGCCGCACTGCGAGAGCCACGAGTACTTCAACGGCGTGCTCGACGACGAGTCTCGCGGCGTGTTCAACGGGCGGATCGTCGTCCGGCCCGGCGCGCAGAAGACCGATTCGAAGCAGACCAACAACAACCTGCTGCTCTCGGGCCGGGCGCACGCCGACAGCCAGCCCCAGCTCGAGATTCACGCCGACGACGTGAAGTGCACCCACGGCTCGACCGTCGGCCCGCTCGACCCGCGGGCACTGTTCTATCTGCGGAGTCGCGGCATGGGTGAGGCGGAGGCGCGCCGGCTCCTGACCTACGGCTTCGCCGCCGAGATCCTGGGACGGATGGAGATCGCGCCGCTCGCGGCGCAGCTCGACCGGATCGTGCGGGCCCGCCTGCAGGGAGGAGGGGGGAGGAATGAGTGACCTCGGCGACCTCTACCAGCAGACCATCCTCGACCACAACCGGAACCCGCGGAATTTTCGGACGGTCCCCGGCGCCAACCGCGGCGCCGAGGGCAGCAACCCGCTGTGCGGCGACCGCATCAGTCTCCAGGTCCGCGTGGATGGTGACGTCATCCGCGACATCGGCTTTCAGGGCTCGGGGTGTGCCATCAGCAAGGCATCGGCGTCGCTGATGACGGGCGCGGTCCAGGGCAAGACCACCGCCGAGGCCGAATCGCTGTTCCGCACGTTCCACGACATGCTCACGGGGGGCGTGGACGCCCCTGCCGATCCCAAGACGCTGGGCAAGCTGGCTGCGTTCGCCGGGGTGCGCGCCTTCCCCGCCCGGGTGAAGTGCGCGAACCTGTCGTGGCACACGCTGCACGCGGCGCTCCAGAACCGCGCCGAGCCGGTGACGACCGAGTCCCCGAGCGACTGATGGTCGACACCGCGCAGCTCCGCGCCGACTTCCCGATCCTCGCGCGCCGCGAGCACGGCCACCGCCTCGTGTATCTCGACAACGCGGCGACGACGCAGAAGCCCCAGCCGGTGCTCGACGCCGTGCTCGATTACTACCGCACCACCAACGCCAACGTCCACCGGGGGGCGTACGGGTTGGCCGTGGCCGCCACGGAGGCGTACGAGGAGGCCCGGAAGCACGTCGCTCGGTTCGTCCACGCGTGGGGCCCCGAGGGCGTCGTCTTCACGCGCGGCACCACCGAGGCGATCAACCTGGTCGCCGGGTCGTGGGGACGGGCGAACGTAAAGCGGGGCGACGTCGTGGTGGTCACAGCGATGGACCACCACTCGAACCTCGTCCCCTGGCAGCTCCTGTGTCAGGAGAAGGGTGCCACGCTCCGGATGGTCGAAATCACCGCGGACGGGCGCATCGATCTGGCGGACTTCGCCCAGGCACTCGAGGCCCGGCCCAAGCTCGTGGCGTTTCCCTACGTGTCGAATTCCCTCGGGACGGTGAACCCGGCCGCGCAGCTGATCAAACTCGCCCACGCGGCCGGAGCCGTGGCCGTCGTGGACGGCGCGCAGTCGACGCCGCATCTCCGGGTCGACGTCCAGGCGCTCGACTGTGACTTCTATGCCCTCTCCGGGCACAAGATGCTGGCGCCCATGGGGAGCGGCGCGCTGGTCGCCAAGCCGGCGCTGCTCGAGGCGATGCCCCCCTATCACGGCGGCGGCGAGATGATCGAGCGCGTGTGGGACGACCATTCCACCTGGAACAAGATCCCTCACAAGTTCGAAGGCGGGACGCCGAATGTGGAAGGGGCCGTGGGGCTCGCCGCCGCGATCGCGTATCTCGAGCGCCTCGGCATGGAGCGCGTTGCCGAGCACGAGCAGACGCTCGCACGGACGGCCATCGAGCAGCTGGGGCAGATCGAGGGGCTCACCGTGTATGGGCCCAAGGACCACCGCGCGGGCGTCGTCCCGTTCACATACGGCGACATCCATCCTCACGATCTCGCCACCATTCTGGACCAGGACGGCGTCTGCATCCGGGCCGGGCATCACTGTACGCAGCCCTTGATGCGGCGTCTGGGCGTGCCCGCCACGGCGCGCGCGTCGTTCTACGTCTACAACGACGTGGACGACATCGACGCTCTGGTCACCGCGGTGCGCAAGGCGGGAGCGCTGTTCGGCGCCGTAGCGGATTAAACCCCCTTCCCCGGTCTCCCTTCGGTCGTACCTTTTGGGGCCATGTCCGAGACCGTCGTCGCAGTCGATCGCATCACCAAGCGGTTCGCGGGCCACACGGCTGTCGACGCACTGTCGCTCGCCGTGCCGCCCGGGGTGATTTACGGGCTGCTCGGGCCGAACGGCGCGGGCAAGAGCACGACCATCCGGATGATCTTGAACATCTACGCCCCCGACAGCGGGACCGTGCGTCTGTTCGGCGAACACGGGACCGGTCACGAGCACTCGGCGCGGATCGGCTACCTCCCCGAGGAGCGCGGCCTCTACCCCAAGATGCGGGTGTTGGACGTCCTGTTGTTCCTCGCCGAGCTGAAGGGGGTGGACCGGCGCGCGGGGCGGACTCGGGCGTTGGATTGGCTCCAGCGGCTCGGGCTCTCCGATTGGCGCATGCGCAAGGTGAACGAATTGTCGAAGGGCATGCAGCAGAAGGTGCAGTTCATCTCCACCATTCTGCACGAGCCGGATCTGCTGGTGATGGACGAGGCGTTTTCCGGTCTCGACCCCGTCAACTCACAGGTGCTGAAGGACACCATCCTCGACCTGCGCGCGCGTGGCAAGACGATTCTGTTCTCCACGCACATCATGGAGCAGGCGGAGAAGGTGTGCGACCACGTGTGCATCATTGCGCGCGGCAAGAAGCTGGTGGACGGCACGCTCGCCGATATCAAGCGGACGCACGGCGGACGACATCTGTTGATCAACTTCGACGGCGCGCGCGGCGCGGCCGACGGGATCTTCGCCGATCGGCGCCTGGTGGCCAAGGCGGACGTGTCGGGGCAGTTCGCCGAGCTCGAGCTGGCGGTCCACGGGGACGCGCAGGAGATCCTTCGGGCGCTCGTCACCTCGGGGGCCCGCCTCTCGCGCTTCGAGCTCGCCGAGCCCTCGCTCAACAAGATCTTCATCGACCTCGTCGGTCCCGAGGCGGCGGCGCCCGTCGCGCGGCCGGACCCCGAGGTGGCCCGTGCGTAGGGTCCTGGCGGTCATCCGGCGCGAGTTCGTGGAGCGCGTGCGCCAGCGGTGGTTCTGGGTGATGGTCGTCCTCGGCCCATTGTTCTTCGGCGCGATTTTCATCCTCCCCACGTTGCTGGCGGGCAAAGGCGGGGTGAAACGCATCGTCGTGGTCGACGGCACGACCTCGACGTTCGGCGCCCGCCTCACCGAGCGGCTGGACCGGGAGTCGCTGTTCATCGCCGTGCGGGTTCCCGCCGGTCCTGCGACGGCCGACTCCTTGATGGCCGCCGTCGACGCGAAGGAGCTCGACGGTTTCCTGATCGTCAGCGACGCCGCGGTCGACTCCGGGAAGGTGATGTACCGCGCCTCGAACGTCTCCTCGTTCATCACGATAGGCACGCTCGAGCGGGTCATCGGCGAGATGGTCAACGCGACGCGGCTCGAGCGCGAGGGGGTGAACCCCGCCCTCGTGGCGCAGGCCCGAATCCGCATCGATCTGGACAGCAAGAAGATTTCAGGGGGGAAGGCGACGGGAGAGAGTGCGGCCCAATCCTTCTCGCTCGCCTATTTCATGGGCATCATCCTCTACATGGCGATCCTGCTCTACGGGATCAACGTGATGAGCTCGGTCCTGGAGGAGAAGACCACGAAGATCGTGGAGGTACTGATCTCTTCGCTGCGGCCGTTCCAATTGTTGCTTGGCAAAGTGATCGGCGTGGGCGCGGTGTCGATCTTCCAGTTCCTGATCTGGGGTGTGTCCACACGGCTGCTGATTTCGCAGCGCCGGCACCTGCTCGGCGAACAGGGCATGAGCGACGGCGGCGGTCTCTTCCAAGTGCCTCACGTCAGCGCCGGCACGGCGGCCATCTTTATTGCCTACTTCCTGGGTGGGTTTCTGCTGTACTCGTCGATGTTCGCCGCGGTCGGCGCCATGTCCTCCAACGAGCAGGAAGCCCGGCAGGCGCAGCAACCGGTCGTCATGCTGCTCGTCGCCTCGTTCGTGAGCATGTTCGCGATGCTCAACGATCCGGCGTCCACGCTCTCCGTGACGCTGTCGATGATTCCCTTCAGCGCGCCGATCGCGATGCCGGTCCGGTGGGCCGCGGGCAACTTGCCGTTCCACGAGGTAGCGCTGTCACTCGGCATTCTGACCGCATCGATTCTCGGGGTGACGTGGGTGGCGGCGAGGATCTACCGGGTGGGCATACTGATGACGGGCAAGCGGCCGAACCTCAAAGAGCTGGTCAGATGGGTGAGGGCGGCATAGGCTAAACGAGGACCTGCAACGGCTAGACGCACCGGCGCACCGCAGTGAACGCGTTAACAAGGTACGGGACGAACTGAAAGGGTTCTGTACCCCGGTCCGCCTCCCATATCCTTAGCCATGCCAATCCACCACACGCTCAAGGCATGGCAACATGCCGAACGACTTGCCGTCGAGTGCTCGAAGGCTGCGCAACGGTTCCCTGACTTTGAGCAAGAGGCACTTGCGGACCAGCTCCGCAGGGCATCCTACAGCGTTCCCCTGAACATCGCCGAGGGTACGACGCGGAAGGGGACGCGAGACTACCGCAAGTTTCTCGATACCGCCTGGGGCTCCCTCGCCGAAGTCCAGACCGCCCTCGCGATTGCGCGGGACATTGGCTACATCCAGCCCGCTGAGTTCGGGCGGCTCGAAGCGCTTGCGACCGAGACCAGCAAGACGCTTTTCGGCTTGCTCCGCAAGATCAGCACTGCGTCAGAACGTCCCAAACCCCGTTGACTGCTTTCCGCGGCGCGTCTGTGCGTCTAGCCTTTGCATGGCCGGGCTCTTTAGTTTGTCCCCATGGCTATCGACTATGACGTCATCGTCGTCGGCGCCCGCTGTGCGGGATCGCCGACCGCCATGCTGCTGGCCCGCCAGGGC
>DASYRJ010000129.1:0-1763 GCA_036004525.1 Gemmatimonadales bacterium
CGTGAGCTTCGAGATCAATCCCGCCGGTTCCACGGGCAGCTTCGGTATTCCGACGGCCGTGCAGGTCGGCCTCCCCACCGATGCGACGATGAACGCCGACTGGACGTCCTCCAACGTGGCCCGGTACACCCCTGAAGCCGCGGTCGCGCGGTTCAAGCGCGTCATGCCCGACACCCTGTTCCCCAAGTCGCTGCTGGTCGGCCAGGCGTACCTCTACGCCGGCTACGCCAACCGCCTGCTGGGCGAGAACTTCTGCCAATCAGTGATCCCCATCGTGGTACCCGACACGACAGCGTACGTCCTCTCGCCGGGGAGTTTGGGATCTCACACGCTCTACTTCCTGCGGGCAGACACGGCGTTCACGAACGCGATCACCACCTTCACGGCGAGCGGCGACACCACCGCGCAGACCGCCAATTTCATCCTTGCCGCGCGGGGGGGGCGCGCGTCGGTGCGGGCCGACTTGGCTACCTACGGCTTAGCGTCCTGGGCCGACGCCGTCGCCGACGCCGTGCCTGTGCCCAACACGTTCGTGTTCCAAGCACCATACTCGTCGGCGTCGCCGGACCAGTACAACTACCTCTATTGGGCGCGGGCCAACCAGTCGTTCCGCGCCCACACGCAATGGGGGACGTTTTACGAGGGCTACTATCGCACCACGCGGGATCCGCGCGTGAAATGGGACAGCACGGGCCTCAAGGGTGACGCCGCGGTGGCGAAGTTTGGCGGCCGCGTGCCGTTCTGGCCCGAGGCCAAGTACACGACCACCTCGGCCCCGGTGCGGCTGTCGAGCGGCTGGGAGATGCGTCTGATCGAGGCCGAGGCGGCGCTCGTCGCCGGCGACACGGCCGCGGCGCGCGCCAGCATGAACGTTCGCCGCACGGCGCTGGCCCTGCCCGGGGTCACCTTCACGACGCTCCCCGAAGCCTGGACCGCGCTCAAGACCGAACGTGCCATCGAGCTGTGGCTCGAGGCGCGGCGGCTCGGCGACCTGCGGCGCTGGACCGACAACAGCGTGCCGGGCGGTTATGTCGACGGGACGTACCGCGCATCCGTGTCCGATACGCTCCACGCCACGCCGATCGAAACGATGACGGCGCCCGTGTTGCGCGCGCACTGCTTTCCCGTCGGCAGGAACGAGCGGGAGACGAACCCGAACGTGCCATGACGGCGCCGGGCGGGGTCGCCCTCTGCCTCGCGGCCACCGGCCTCTCCCTCGGGTGCTACACCTATGCGCCCGTGACACTCGACGCCGTGCCGGTCGGCGCCCAGGTGCGGGCGCTGTTGTCGACCGAGGCGGAGCTCGCCCTCCGGGACTCACTCGGCGTAGAGCTGCGTCCATTGCACGGCACGCTGGTCGACCGGGAAGAGGGCCGCGTGCTGCTCTCCGTGCGAGCCGGTGTCGGATCGCGCGAGCTGGGCTCGCAGCTCCTGTACCAGCGCGTGGGGGTTGCACCCCAGGACGTGTTGCGGGTCGACGTGCGGCGCCTGCAGCGCGGCAAGACGGTGGCGTTCGCGCTCGCCATCGCCGGTGCCGCGACCATCGTGGCCATCAAGGCGGTGGCCATCCTCCGCCCGGGAAGTCGCGATAACGGCGGCGGTGGGCCGCCCGAACAGCTGCTCGGCTGGTAGAAATGGGGCTCGCCATGAGATCGGCATTCTGTCTCGTTACCCTGTCGTTCTTCGCCGGCGGCCTGTGCGCTCAACAGACCGGCACTGCCAGCGGCACTGTTACGGCCGAGGCTGGTACGCCGCTCCCGAAC
>DASYRJ010000130.1:0-3370 GCA_036004525.1 Gemmatimonadales bacterium
GATGCGCCGGTGGCGGCCGCCTTGGTGCTGGCGCTGCTCGCGCGCGAGGGGAAAGCGGTGAGCGAGCTCGTGGCCGGGGCGCCGCGTTATGCGATCGTGAAGGTGAAACTGGAGCGGGGAGCGAGGAGCGAGGAGCGCGGCCTCGAAGGCGTGTACGCGGAGCTCAGGCGTCGCTTTGCCGACGCCGCCGTGGACACGCAGGACGGCCTGCGGCTGGCGTGGCCCGACCGCTGGCTCCATGTGCGGCCTTCGGGGACGGAGCCGATCATCCGGCTGATCGCGGAGGCGCCGACGGCGCCCGAGGCGGAGCGACTGATCGACGAGGGACGGCGCGTATGTGCGGCATCGTAGGCTACACCGGCCCACGCGCCGCGGCGGGCCTCGTGCTCGAGGGCCTGAAGCGGCTCGAGTACCGCGGCTACGATTCGGCGGGCCTGGCGGTGGTGCACGACGGGCGCATCGAGGTCGTCAAGGCCGCGGGGAAGATCGCGGTGCTCGAGCGGGAGCTGGGTGGGACGCTCCCGGCGGGTCACACGGCCATCGCGCACACGCGCTGGGCGACGCACGGCGCCCCCAACCAGGCCAACGCCCACCCGCACTCCGACTGCGGCGGCACGCTCGCCCTGGTCCACAACGGCATCATCGAAAACGCCGGCGCGCTCCGCACCGCGCTCACCAAACGGGGGCACGTCTTCCGCTCCGAGACCGACACCGAGGTCCTGGTGCACATGGTGGAAGAGCTGCACACCCAGGGCCGCCCCCTGGTGGACGCGGTCGCCGGCGCGCTGCAGCAGGTGGAGGGGACCTACGGCATCGCGGCCGTCTCGAGCCGCGAGCCGGAGACGATCGTCGCGGCGCGCCGCGGGTCGCCGCTCCTCGTCGCCATTGGGAACGGCGAGAACTTCGTCGCCTCGGACGCGTCGGCGGTGCTGGCCCACACCCGCTCCGTGGTCTACCTCGACGACGGGGAAATCGCGGAGGTGCGGCCGGCCGACTACCGCATCCTCGATCTCGCCGCGGTGGAGAAGGAGAAGGCCGTCACCCAGGTCGAGTGGGACCTCGCCACGATCGAGCGGGGCGGCTACGCGCACTTCATGCTCAAGGAGATCATGGAGCAGCCGGAGAGTCTCCGGAACACGCTGCGCGGCCGCCTGCTGGAGGAGGAAGGGACGGTCAAGCTGGGCGGGCTGAACATCAGCGACGAGGACCTGCTCAAGGTGCAGCGCATCGTGATCACGGCCTGCGGCACGTCGTGGCACGCCGCGCTGATCGGCGAGTACATGATGGAAGAGCTCGCCCGCATCCCCACGGAGGTCGAGTACGCCTCCGAGTTCCGCTACCGCAACCCGATCGTCGACGAGCACACCCTGGTGATCGGCATCTCGCAGTCGGGCGAGACGGCCGACACGCTGGCGGCGCTGCGCGAGGCGAAGCGGCGCGGCGCCCGCACGCTGGGCCTGGTGAACGTGGTCGGGAGCACGATCGCGCGCGAGGTGGACGGGGGCATCTACCTGCACGCGGGCCCCGAAATCGGGGTCGCGAGCACGAAGGCGTTCACGAGCCAGATCGCCGCGCTGGCGCTCTTGACCCTCAAGATGGGGCGGCTGCGCGCGCTCTCGATCCTGCAGGGGCGCGAGGTGGTGCGGGGGCTGGCGCGGCTGCCCGAGCTGGTGGCGCAGGTGCTGGCGCAGGCGCCGCAGGTGGAGCAGATCGCCGAGCGCTTGCTGCGGGCGACGAACGTGCTCTACCTGGGGCGCGGCTACAACTTCCCGGTGGCGCTCGAGGGGGCGCTCAAGCTCAAGGAGATCTCTTATATCCACGCCGAGGGCTACCCGGCGGCGGAAATGAAGCACGGCCCGATCGCGCTGATCGACGACCTCATGCCCGTGGTGTTCGTGGCGCCCAAGGACGCGGTCTACCAGAAGGTCGTGAGCAACGTCGAGGAGGTGAAGGCACGCGGAGGCCGGGTCATCGCCATCGTGACCCACGGCGATACCGCCCTCGCCAAGCTGGCCGACCACCGGGTCGAGATCCCGGAGACGCTCGATCTCCTGACCCCCGCGCTCAGCGTGTTGCCGTTGCAGCTGCTCGCGTACCACATCGCGGTGCGGCGGGGGTGCAATGTGGATCAGCCGCGGAATCTCGCCAAGAGCGTGACGGTCGAGTGACAAGGGCGACGGAACGACGGAACGACGGAAAGGGGATGAGAGGGCGGGCTTCACATCCCCCGTCCGTCCTTCCGTCATTCCGTCGTATTTGATGTGAGAGTCGTTCTCCAGCGCGTCTCCCGCGCCGCGGTGCGGGTGGACGGGAAGACGGTCGGCGAGATCGAGCGCGGCTTCCTCGTCCTCGCCGGCTTCGTGCCCACTGATACCGACGCGACCCTCGACTGGATGGCGGAGAAGATCCTCGGCCTGCGGCTGTTCGGCGACGCCGAGGGAAAGATGAACCTCGACCTCGCTGCCGTGCAGGGTGCGGTGCTCGTGGTCTCCCAGTTCACGCTGTACGGGGACGCCAGCAAGGGCCGGCGCCCCAGTTTCATCGCCGCCGCACCTCCCGCGACCGCGATCCCGCTGTACGAGCGCTTCGTGGCTCTGTTGCGTGAGCGCAGCGCCGGCATCAAGGTCGAGACGGGGGAGTTCGGCGCGATGATGGACGTCGAGCTGGTGAACGACGGGCCGGTGACGCTGCTGCTCGAGAGATGACGGCCGAGCGCCCCATCGTCCTCGCCTCTGGCTCTCCTCGACGCAAACAGCTGCTCGAGATGCTGCACATTCCGTTCCGCGTCATGCCACCCGACGTGGACGAGCATGTGCTGCCCGGCGAGGCGCCCGACCGCTACGTGACGCGCCTGTCACGCGCCAAGGCGGAGGCGGTGATCGCCCGGGCGCCGGGCGACGTGATCCTCGCGGCCGACACGACGGTCGTCCTGGACGGTGCCATCTTCGAAAAGCCCGCTTCCCCGGCCCATGCGGTCGAGATGCTGTCGCGGCTCCAGGGGCGCACCCATGAGGTGATGACGGCGGTCGCGGTGGCGCGGGACGGCGACGTCGCCCAGGCGCTCGACGTCTCGCGGGTGACGTTCCGGCCGGCGGACCGGGCCACGCTCGAAGCCTACGTCGCGACCGGGGAGCCCCTCGACAAGGCGGGGGCGTACGCGATCCAGGGGCTCGGCGCGCCGCTGATCGAGCGTGTCGAGGGGGACTTCTTCGGCGTGATGGGGCTGCCACTGCGCCTCGCGCTCGACCTGCTGGCGCGGTTCGGGCGGCCTTACCGCTTCACGCGGTAAATCGGGATCTTCTGCGACTTGCCCTTCACCTGGATGGGCTCGAGCATCTCGACGGACGGCTTCTTCTTCAGCTGGCGGTAG
>DASYRJ010000131.1:0-13750 GCA_036004525.1 Gemmatimonadales bacterium
CCCCCCCCCCCCCCCCCCCCCCCCCGAGCGCGCGGCGCCCGAGCAGCAGGACGCGGCGGGCTTCGTCGATGGCCCGGCGATCGGCGAGCGCCAGCGCCCACTCGCGGTAGGGCGCCTCGCTGCCCGGTGCCGAGTCGGCCCAGCGCCGCGCCGCAGCCGCCAGCGAGTCGGGTTCGTCGAGGCCCGCGTACACGCGCAGCTCGAGAGCGCGCAGCGCGCCGCTCTCGGGCGCCCGCCCCCGCGCCCGCTGGACCAGCGGCAGCAGTTGCGGCAGCCGGCCGAGCGACGGCAGGACCCGCTCGAGCCCGAGCAGCGCCGGCAGATTGGCGGCATCGGCACGCACCGTGGCGAGGTACAGGTCCGCCGCCTCGGCATAGCGCCCGCCGCGCTCCAGCTCGAACCCCTGACCGATGGCCTGACCCCGCGCCGGTGCCGCGAGGACCAGAGCCAGGGCGGCGGCGCTAAGGCTTCGGCTCATTCAGCAGGCGGAAGTATTCGAGGACGAGCCGGCGCTGCTCCGGCGTGAGTCGGGACAGCTCCTCCCAGGTCGGATAGCGCATCCGGGGCCCGGTGCCGGCCGCACCGGGCGCCAGCACACCGGGCAGGTGCACGCTGTCGCCCGTCGCCGCGCGGCTGGTGCGCTCCTTCTGCTCGTCGGGGTCGGGGCCCGACAGCGTGCGGCCCGCGTCGAGCAAGCGACGGTACAGGCGCTCTTGGCGCTCGACGGTGCGCCGGTCGAGGCGGCCGGCTTCGAGCTGGCGCGCCAACTCGCGCGCCTCGGCCGCGAGCGGCCCCGCGGCACTCGACGCCCCTTCCGCCTGCAGCCGCTCCAGCTGCTCGGCGAGCGCGCGCTGGCGCGCCGCGAGCTCCCGCAGCCGTTGCAACACGGCTTGCCCGCCCGGCCCCATCAACGGCAAGAGGCCCTGGGCGTCGCCGCTCAGCCCTTGCTGCTGTCCCGCCATCCGCGCCAGCTGCTCCACCGCCTCCTGGAAGCCCGACCCCGATTGGGCCCCCGCCACCTGCTGGGCGGTGCGTACCAGGGCGAGCGCCGTCGCGTTGAGGGCATCCAGCGCTTCGTCGGTGTACGCGGCGGCCGACGACGCGTTGGGGTCCGGCTGCTCCAGCTGCTCGCGCGCCAGGCGCATCTGGCTCTGCGCGGCGCCGAGCGCCGCCTCGAGCTGCGGCGATACGAGGGCGTGCCGGCCCGCCGCCTGGCTGATCGACCGCCCGATCGCCTGCGTCCCCTCCTCGATCGCGGCCTGGCGGGCGCGGGTCGCCGTCCCGAGCTCGCCGCGCCGCAGCGCATCCGCGACCTCGCGTTGACGCAAGGCGAGTGCGGCGGTTTCGCTCAACGCGCGGTCGAGCGCCTCGATCGTCTCCCGCTTCCACGCGCCGGCCAGCGACTCGCGCTGCTCGAGCAAGTGCGCCGACAAGCGTTGCAGCGAATCGGCGGCCTCCTGGCCACGGCTCTGCGCGCCGCGCGCGTCCCGGCGGTCGGCGGCGTCTGCGGCTTCCTGCATCGCGCCGCGTGCGCGGCGCGCGGCCGCCTGAGGGCCCGCGAGCGACTCCGTCCCCGCGGTGCGCGTGAGATCGCGCGCCGCCTGCGCCAGCCCGGACGCCAGGGAGTCGGCGCGCTCGGCGAGCGTCCGCTCCCCGGCCGCCGCCCCCGAGTCGGGGCGCGGCGCCTCGTCGCGGGTCCACTCCGCCTGACGGCGTCCGAGATCCTCGGCGTCTTTGGCGAGCGACGTCAGCTCACCCTCGAGCGCTGCGCGGCGGAACAACTCCTCGCTCCGCTCCAGCTCGCGGCGGAGCTGCTGCTGCGCCTCGGCCAGCCGCTGCAACGCCTGCCGCGTGGCGTCGGGATCGAGCCGCGCCAGCGCCTCCTCGAGCTCCCGCAGCCGCTGCTCGAGCTCCGGCGTGAGCGCTCGCTGTAACAGCTGCTGCACCTCCAGCAACCGGTTCTGAAAAGCCGTGTCGTCGATGCCGGCCGCGTGCGCCGCCCGGGCGATCTCGTCCACCGCCTGCGCCAGCTCCGCCACCCGCTGGGCCATCGCCGCTTGTTGGCGCGCGATCTCCTCGGCCCGCTGCCGCGCCTGGAACGGAAGCGTGCCCGGCTGCCGGCCGCCGCCCCCCGCGGCCGCATCGCGGGTACGCTCCTGCGCCAGATCGCGCGTGCGGTCGCTCAGCTCCTGCTGCCCGGCGGCGAGCGACTCCGCCGCCGCCGCTACGCCGCGCGCCGCCTCCCGCGCCGCCACCCGCAGCTCTTCCATCGTGGGCAGCCGCAGGGCCACCTCGGCGCTGCGCCCCCGGCGCGGCGCGGGCGCGTTGTCCCAGGCTTCGACGTACACCCGCAGCGTGTCTCCCGGCAGCAGGCCCCGCCGCTCGGCGTCGAGCTCACCCTGCACGATCGCGCGGTCCCCGACGCCGGTGACATCCAGCGAGTCGTGCGCCGGCTCGCTCACCTTGCCGGTCCGGCTCACGCGCCAGCTCACCACGGCGACCCGCGCGATCCCGTGGTCGTCGCGCACGTCCACGACCAGCGGCTGGCGCAGCGACAGCGGCAGCGTGGTATCGCCCGCGGGGACCGCGAGGGCGACCACCGGGGCGGAGTCGGGCACGAGGGTGAGGTGCAGCTCCGGGGGCGCTCCCTCGAGCGGCGTGCCGTCGGCGGCGCTCGCCACCAGCCGCCACGTGCCGCTGGCGCGCGGCGTGAAGCGCCCCTCGAGCCGGGCCCCATCCACGCGCATCCGCGCGGCGCGCGCCCCGGCAGAATCGTTGAGGGACCGCCACGCCGCCTCGCCGAGCGGGACGCTCGCCACGCCGGCCGCGAGAATCTCCGTGCCGGCGGGGACGAGCACGGTATCGGGACCGGCGACGAGGGGCTCGTCGGCGCGGGCGAGGTACGCGGGGAAATGCGCGGTGAGACCCAACTGGGCGAGGAACGCGGGGAGCGCCACGTCGATCTTGAGCTCCACGCTCGACCGGCCGCCGCTCGCCGCGCGCACATAGAGGTCCGCCTCGAGCGGGCCAAGCCGCCGGGCGGCGCGGCCGTCCGCATCCAACGCCAACGCGACAGCCTGCCACGGCTCGCCGGGGCCGCGCGTCCACAGCGTGGCGCGCGTGGCCCCGGGCGCCGCGACCGTCACGGTGACGGTGTCGCCGCGCCGCACGGTCCGGCGATCGACCGCGAGCCGCACCGGGGCGCGCGCGTCGCTCCAGGCCCGCAGTGGATGCCAGAAGGCGGCAGCCCGACTGGACGCCGGCGCGGAGGCGACGAACAGCGCGGCGCCGGCGAGGGCGGCGGCGGCACCCGCGGCGACGCGGCGTCGCGTTGTGCGCCGGAGCAGCCCGTCCACCGTCGGCGCCGCGCGCTCCACGACGCGGGCGGCGCCGGCATCGGCGGCGGCCAGCAGGTCGCGACTGGTGCCGCCCGGCGCGGCCGCATCAGGAACCGGTCCCACGATGCCGACGACGCTGCCGGCGCGGGCGCCCGCCGCCGTCTCCACCAGGCGACCCAGCGCGGGCGCCGCCGCACCACGGCGCGCGCGGCGGGCCGCCCCGGTGGCGGCCGCAGCGCTCGCCGCGATCAGCACCCAGGCGAGCGCCACCCACGCCAATCCAGGCGCGAGCGCCAGCCCCAGCGCCGCGGCCGCAAACGCCGCGCCCGCGCTCCCGAGCACAACGGCCAGAGCGCGGGCGCGGGCGTGCGGCAGCCCCAGCCGCCGCAGCCGAAGCGCGGTCTCGGTCACCGGCTCACGCTCACCGCGTAAGTGAACAGGTTCACGCCCATGCGCAGCGCCGCCTCATGCAGCTCCGGGGGATCGTGATGGACGTCGGGGTCTTCCCAGCCGTCCCCCAAGTCCGACTGATAGGAGTAGTATACCACCAGCCGATCCCCCAAAAAAATGCCGAACCCCTGCGCCGGCAGGCCGTCGTGCTCGTGGATCTTGGGGATCCCCTTCGGAAAGTCGTAAACCAGGTGATAGATGGGGTGCGTCAACGGCACCTCAACCAGCGGGTGATCCGGAAATACGCGCGCGATCTCCCGCCGGAACGCCCGGTCCATCCCGTAGTTGTCGTCGGCGTGGAGGAATCCGCCCTGCTCGAGGTAGCGCCGCAGGGTGCGCAGCTCCTCGTCGGAAAAGTGCACGTTCCCGTGGCCGGTCATGTGGAGGTAGGGGACGTCCCACAGCTCCGGCCCCGACAGGGTCACGACCCGTTCGCGCTCGGCGACGGGGAGCGTCGTGCGCTCGCGGATGGCGGCCAGGAGGTTGGGGAGGCTCGACGGGTTGGCGTACCAGTCGCCGCCGCCGTCGTAGTGGAGGCGACCGATGGTGAGAGAGGCGACGGAAGGCCGGAACGATGGAAAGATGGAACGTGGCGCAGGGCCGGCGCCAACGATGCCGACCAGCACCATCGTTCCCACTTTCCACCTTTCCAACTTTCCATCCCTCACAGTTCGTTCACCAATCTGTACGCGGTATTCCGCGAGATCCCCGTCTCTTCGGCCAGCCGGATCGCCACGTCCTTCCGGGACAGTCCCTCGGCCAGGAGCGTCCGGGCGCGCTCTTCGGGATCGGGCGGCTCCTCGACCGGTGGGGCCTTTCCCGTGCCGGCGACGATCACCGTCACTTCGCCGCGTGGGGGAGCCTCCGCGTAGTAACCCGACAGCTCGGCCAGGGTCCCGGCGCGCGTTTCTTCGAACACTTTGGTCAGCTCGCGCGCGACCGCGGCCGTGCGGTCGGGGCCGCACGCCTCGGCCAGATCGGCGAGCAGCTCCGCGACGCGGTTCGGCGCCTCGAACAGGACGGCGGTCCACTCACTGCGCGCCACCGTTTCGAGGAGGCGACCGCGGTCGGCGCCTTTGCGCGGCAGGAATCCCAGAAAGAGATAGCGGTCGGCGTTCAGGCCCGAGACGGCAAGCGCGGCGGCGACGGCGGTCGGCCCCGGGATCGTGACGACGGGGATGCCGCGCGCCCGGGCGGCGGCGACCAGCGCCGCGCCGGGATCGCTGACGGTCGGGGTGCCCGCGTCGGTGACCAGGGCGACGTCCTTCCCGCCGCCGAGCAGGCGGAGCACATGCGCGAGCGCCCGCTCCGTCGAGTGCGCGTGGAAGCTCACCAGCTCGGCACGCGAGCCGACGTGAACCAGGAGGGGCTTGGTGTGGCGGGTGTCTTCGGCCGCGACGACGGCCGCGCGCTTCAGCGTGTCCGCGGCCCGCGGGGAGAGGTCGCCGAGGTTCCCGAGGGGCGTCGCGACGACGTAGAGAGTGCCCGCCACGTCACCAGGTCACCTGCCAGGGGAGGCGCGCGTAGAAGCCGGCCGCCTGCAGCACGTAGCGGTGCTCGCGCGTCGCGTCCTTGAGCACTTTCGGCGCGGTGCCCGGCATCATGATCTCCGCGCCCTCGAGCAGCTGGAGCGCCCAGTCCGTGAGAGCCGTGGACAGCTCTTCGGGCCGCACCACGGCGTCGGGCGTGTCGGAGCCGCGCGGGACGCTGAGCAGCGCCAGCGCCTGGTGCGAGCCCATGATCGCCGCGGTGACCTTTTGCGCCCGGCGCTTCGCCTCGCCCGGAAACTCCCGGTCCACCGCTTCGACGATCCGCCAGTAGAGCTCGCGATAGGTGTTGACCAGCGCGGTGGGGGCCTGCGCCGGCAGCTCGGCGGCGGCGGCGAACACCCCCGCCGAGACCGCCGGCGGTGCACCGTCGGGCCCGAGCCCGAAGAGCGACTCGAGATACCGCGCCGGCGCCAGGCTGTCGGGCTTGTCGCAGAAGTAGCCGCTCAAGTAGCGCCCCTTCTCGAACTTGAGGTAGGACACCCGCCCGTTCGAGATCAGCTCCAGCACGCCGGTCACCTGCTCCTGCTGCAGCGCCGGAAAGAACTTGTCGGGTTGGTTGACGTCGATGAAGCGGCTCTGGTAACCGCCGGCGCACGACCCGTACATCCAGGCGAGCTGTTCCATCGGCGCGGCGCAGTAGGCCAGCTCCCCGCGCTCCACCTCGCCCCGCATCCGCTTCAGCGCCTCGGTGATGGTGACGACCTGCCGGCCTGCCGTGTGCATCGACGCGGCGTTCACTGCCTCTCCCTTGCGGAAAAACAGCAGCAGGCACTCGTCGGGCAGGTACGCGGCGATGTAGCCGTCCACGCGGCCGTCGCGGTCGCGCTTGGCAAACGCCAGCAGGTTATCGAGGTGGATGAACGCGAGGCGGGTGCGATGAATCAGCCGGTTCACCTCGGGGAATTGCAGATCCGCGAGGCGAACCGGCGAATTCGTCAGGCGAGCGGTGCTCGCGCGCATTGTCCTCCGGCGAGGAAGCTACGAGAGGTGCTGTTGAATCTTCTGCTCGAATGCCGGCTTCGGATAGGCGCCCACCAGCGTATCGACGTGGCGTCCGTCCTTGAAGAATAGAATACTCGGAATCGAGCGCACGTTAAAGCGCATCGCCGTGCGCTGGTTGGCGTCGACGTCCACCTTGAGCACCTTGATCTTGCCCTGGTACTCCCCGGCCAGCTGCTCCATAATCGGGGCGACCATGTGACAGGGGCCGCACCAGGTGGCCCAGAAGTCCACGACCACGAGCCCCTTCTGCTGTTCGACTTCCTGCTGGAACGTGGCATCGGTGACCGCCACGGGGTGCGTCGCCTCCATAACCCTCCACTCCTTCGCTCATCAGCGTTAAGTTGACCTTCATTATGAGCCAAGCGCGCGTCGCCCATGTCGGCATCGCGGTGGCCAGCATCGCCGAGGCCCTGCCCTTCTACCGGGACATCCTGGGCCTGTCTCCCGGCCGCCCCGAGATCGCCGACGGCGCCACGATCGTCAGCCTGCGGTTCGGCGACGTGGACGTCGAGCTGCTCGAGGCGACCCACCCCGACAGCCCCGTCGCCAAGTTCCTCGCGAAGCGTGGGCCGGGCATCCACCACATCTGCTATCGCGTCCCCGACCTGAGCGCCGCGCTGGCCCGCTGCCGGGGAGCCGGCTACCGCCTCGTGGACGACGCGCCGCGGGTCGGGGCCGGCGGGCGCCGCATCGCCTTCCTCCATCCCAAGGCGACCCACGGCGTACTCCTCGAGCTGACTGAGTAGGTGCAACGCCGGGCGTTAGGGCCGGGTTCCCGCCCCCGTCGTCTGGCACTTGGCCGCCGGGTTGCCTGCGCTCTCGAGATGCGGATCGAACACCAGCCAGCCGCCGCTGCCCGTCCGGATGACGTCGATCTGCACGACCTGACTGCACCCCCCGGCCCGTTGCAGCTCGACTCGGTAGGTGCGGAGGTCGGGACGGGCGGGCACGAGCAGCGGGCCTTCGACCACCCGGTAGCCAACGTGATCGAGGTACTTCTGGATCACCGTGAGGCGCTGGCGCAGGACCCGCGGGTCCATCCGTCGCGTGTTGGGGCCGCGCTCGGTTCCCCACAGCCCACCCAGGCGGTCCAGATCGTTGGCTTTGACGGCCGCGAGGAACTGCTCGACCGACGCGTTCACCGACTGCGGGATCGGCGTCTGCGAGACCGGCCCCCGGCCGCACGCACCACCGAGTAGCATGAGCACCCAGGAGAGTCGTCGCATCAGGAACCCAACCTAAGACGCCATGCGCCTCTACGTCAACATCGATCACGTCGCGACGCTGCGCGAAGCGCGTCAAACCGACGAGCCCGACCCGGTCCAGGCCGCGGCCGCCGCGGAGCGCGCCGGCGCCGACGGCATCACGGTTCACCTGCGCGAAGACCGGCGCCACATCCAGGACGCCGACGTCACGGCGCTCGCGCAGAGCGTCCGGACGGTGCTGAACCTCGAGCTGGGCGCCCACCCCGCGATCGTCCGGATCGCCGCCCGCGTGCGTCCCTTCCAGGCAACGCTGGTGCCGGAGCGCCGCCGCGAGATCACGACCGAGGGCGGCCTCGCGCTGCGGCGCGGGGATCGTCGCCTCGCCGGCGCGATCCGCGGCCTCCAGGACGCCGGCATTCGCGTCAGCCTGTTCATCGACCCCACGCGCCGGACGATCGATCAGGCGCGGGCGCTCGGCGTTCCCGCCGTCGAGCTGCACACTGGCAAATATGCAAATGCGTGGAAACACACGGCGTCGAATGAACGGCGTCGAAGTGAAGCGTTGAAACAACTGCGTGAAGCGGCGGCGTATGCAAAAGGCGTAGGCCTCGCAGTCCACGCCGGCCACGGGCTGACATATCAGAACGTCCAGCCCATCGCCGCGATTCCCGAGATCGAAGAGCTGAACATCGGGCACTCGATCGTCAGCAATGCCGTCTTCTGGGGGATGGAAGAGGCGGTCCGACGCATGCGAAAGCTGGTGGACGACGCCGCGAAACCCTTATCTTGGGTGCGCGATGACCCCGCCTAGCCAGCCGCTCGGCATGTCCGACTTCTTCGCCCTCGAGGCGGGCGAGTACTTGGAGCGGCTCGACGGGCTCCTCCAGGGCGATGCGCCTCCCGCGGCCGACGAGTTCGTGCGCCTGGCGCGGGCGCTGCGGGGCAGCGCGCTGATGGCGAGCCAGCAGCCGATCGCGCGCGCGGCCTCCGGACTCGAGACGCTGGCCCGGGCGCTGCGCGAGGGCCGGCGCAGCTGGGATCCCGCCACCAAGCAGATCGCCATCCGCGCGGTGGACGACCTCAAGATCTTCGTGCGCCGCGCGCCGACCTGGACGGTGGCCGACACCGCCAAGGCGGACGCGCTCGCCGGACAGCTCGAGCAGCTGGCCGGCCGGCCGTCGGCACAGGTGCGGGCGGCGGAGGCGCTCGGCCTGGACGCCGGGGCACGGGCGTTCGTCGCGCGCGAGGGGGCCGCGATCGCGAGCGCGCTCGACCGCGCGGCGCAGGTGCTCCGCACCAACCCGCTGGCCCACGACCCCCTGCAGCACGTCCTCAAAGCGCTCCAGCCGTTGCGCGGCCTCGCCGCCCTCAACGACCTCCCCCCCGTGCCCGATCTGCTCGAAGGGATCGAGCGCGCCATCGAGGAGCTGGGCCGCACGACCGGCGCGCCGCCCGCCCTGGTCGGCGATCTGTTCCAGAGCGCCGCCGCGGCGATCGCGCAGGCCGCCCGCCAGGTCGCCGAGCGTGGCCGGCCCGACCCCGAAGGCGCTGAGTTCCGGCGCTTCGCCGGCCTGCTGATGCAGTTCATGGCGACCGAGCCCGAAATCGTTCCGGTCGACACGTTGTTCTACGGCGACGGCGGGCCGGACGTGGTGCAGCGCGGCACGCCCGCCGCGCGGCCCCCCACGCTGGGCCGCCTGGAGCTCGTGAGTCACGGCGAGCACCTGCGGCAGGCCGCCGACTCGCTCGAGCGGGCCCCGAGTCCGACGCAGCGCGAACTGCGGGCCCACACGCTGGCGGGCACGTTCCGCGCCCTGGGCGGCGCGGGCGCCGGGGGCGGGACCGTCGACGACCGGCTCGCGGAGTTCGCCCAGGCGGCGCGCGAAGCCGTCTCGAGCGGCGTCGCCGTGCAGCAACCTGCGGCGTTTGCGGCAGAGCTGCGCCGGGCCGGCGACGTCCTCACGCGCTCGGCGTCCGAAGACGAGGCGGCGCTCGCCGCCGATCTCGCCGCCGTCACCGCGGCCGTGCGCGCGCTCGGCGGCGCGGCGGCGTCGCCTTTCGCGCCCGTCGTGCCGATCGAAACGCTGGCCCCGGCCCCCCCGGCCCCCCCGGCTCCCCCGGCCAGGCCGGCACCCGCGCCCCGCACCTCGCGCCCCGCGCGCGCCGTGGACGAACCAGTCACCGAATCCGGCGACCTCGCGGGCTCCTGGGCGGCGTATCAGCGGCTCGTCACAGCGGGGGTGGGTCCCCCCTCGCTCGAGGAGCTGCTGCGCGCACCGGCCGCGCCGCCCGCGCCGCCCGCGCCGCCCGGGCTCCACGCCCCCCAGGCCGCTCCCCGGGGCGAGGTCGCCGTCGTGGACATCCGGCAACTGTTGTATCGCGGCCAGCGGGCGCGGCTGCGCGCGCAGGAGCTGCGCGACGCGGCGGCGCGGGCCTCGGGCGACGGGCTCCGCGCGATCATCGACGAAGTCTGCGACCTCGTTGTCCTCGCCCTCGAACCCGAGCCGTAACCGGTCCTCCCGCTGGGCCTGGGGCATCGGGCTCGCGGTCACCGTGGCGCTGCTCGCGTGGGTGCTGCACGGCGTCCAACCCCGCGAGGTCGTGGAGCACGCCCGGGCCGCCGACCCGTTGCTGCTGCTCGCGGCCGTGGCCCTCGCTACCGCGACCTTCCCGCTCCGGACCCTCCGCTGGCGGCTGATCCTGCGGGACGTGGACGGCCACCGCTTTGTGTGGGCCCCGTTGTGGCACGCGACCGCGATCGGCTTCATGGCGAACAACCTGTTGCCGGCGCGCGCCGGCGAGGTGGCGCGCGCCTACGTCGCCAACCGTCGGCTCCCCGTGCGCTTTACCACCGCGCTCGCTTCGGTGGGCGTGGAACGCGTGTTCGACGCCCTGGTGATGCTCGCGCTGATGGCCGTCGCCATCGCGGCGCCGTCGTTCCCGGCGCATACGCTCGTGGGCGGGCGTTCCCTGGCCCGGCTCGCGACCGGCGCGGCCGGGCTGTTCGGCGCCGTGTTGGTGCTCGCGCTCGTCGTGGTCCACCGGCCTGCTCCTTGGCTGGCGCTGCTCGCGCGGGTGCTGCACCGCGCGCTCCCGGCCCGCATCGCCGACCGGCTCAGCCACTGGGCCGAAGGCATCGTCGCCGGGCTCGCGGTGCTGAAGAGCCCCGCGCGCTTCGCGGGAGTGGTGGCGTGGTCGGTCGTGCTGTGGGCCGTCAACGCCGCGGCCTTCGCCGTCTGCTTCCGTGCCTTCGGCTTCGAGGTGCCCCTCGAGGCGGCGCTGCTGCTCCAGGGCATCATCGGGTTCGGGGTGGCGGTGCCCTCGACGCCCGGGTTCGTGGGCGTGTTCGAAGCGGCGACCCGGATCACGCTCGCGGTCTACAGTGTGGACGCAGGGCCCGCCGTCAGCTACGCGCTCACCTACCACCTGACCACCTTCCTCCCGATCACGCTGCTGGGACTGTGGTCGCTCTCCCGGCTGCACCTGCGGCTGGGCGAGCTGCGAGGCAACGGCAGGGAGTGACGGTGACCGCACCGAGCAGGGTGCGCATCGCCGCGCACGCAAAGGTCAACTTGTTCCTGCGGATTCTCGCGCGCGACACGGCGGGGTGGCACCAGGTCGAAACGGCGTTGGCGCTGCTCGAGCTGGCGGACGAGCTGGTGGTGCAGCGCATCGACTCGGGCGTGACACTCGTGGTCGACGGGGGCGGGCCCGACCTTGGGCCGGCGGAGGACAATCTCGCGCTGCGCGCAGCGCGCGGCGTGCTCGACGCAACCGGCAACCGGTTTGGCGTCGCACTACGGCTCACCAAACGGATTCCCGTGCGAGCCGGGCTGGGCGGCGGCTCGAGCGACGCGGCGGCGGCGCTGCACGCGGTGAACGCGCTCGCGGGAAACGCGGTGCCCCGCACCGAGCTGCTCCACGTCGCCGCGCGGCTCGGTGCCGACGTGCCGTTCTTTGCGAGCGGCGCGCCGCTGGCGCTCGCGTGGGGCCGCGGCGAGCGGCTGTTCCGGCTCCCCGCTCCGCCGGCCGCGCCCGCGCTCCTCGCGGTGCCGGCGATCACGGTCGCGACGCCCGATGCCTATCGGTGGTGGGACGACGCGAACCCGGCGTCGGCGGCGCGCGGGCCGGTCGCGCTCGACGCCGAGGCGTTCGCGACCTGGGGCAGCATCGGACGGCTGGGCGGCAACGACTTCGAGGCGCCCGTGTTCGCAAAGCACGCCGAGCTGCGGGAGCTGTACGAGCGGCTGGCGGGCACGGGCCCGGTGTGGGTGCGGCTGTGCGGGTCGGGGAGCACCGTCGCGGCGGTCTATAGAAAGGAAACGGAGCGGGACGACGCGGCCCAGCGCCTCAGCCCGAAAGAATGCCGAGTGATCAAGGCGGCGACACGGGCCGTCCCGGCACCAGCACCGGCTGCCATGGAGGATTGAGCCGTCGCTCGCCAGACGCATCCCGCATGCGGGGACGAGCACCGTTAGATTAGCCGGTCGACCCGCTGGCCCCTCGTCCAAGGGCAGGACACCAGACTTTGGATCTGGGAATCTAGGTTCGAATCCTAGGGGGCCAACTGCCATGGAGAACATCGTCGCGGCCCCCCCCCATAGCTCCGAGACCGGCCGCACCTACCGGTTGGACCGGCTCATCGGCAAGGGCGGCTTCGGCGAGGTCTACCTCGCGACCCCCACGCCTGCCGGCGGGATGCCGGCGCAGGTCTGCATCAAGATCAGCGAACGTCTCACGGCCTGGCTCCGGGAGGCCTACTTCGCCGAGCTCCTCGAGCGGGAGCCGCGCGCGCTGCGGGTGTTCGACCGGTTCGCCGAGGTCGACGGGGGCCGGATGCGCTACTGCCTCGTCATGGAGTACGCGGAGCACGGAGACGTGGGCGCCTGGCTCAAGCGCCGTGGCCCTCAGCCCGAGCGCGTCGTGCGCCGCGAGATCGCGGCGCTCCTTGGTGCGCTCGATACGCTGCATCGCGGACAGGCGCTGCACCGAGACCTCACGCCCTTCAACGTGTTCGTGTGCGAGAACGAGCAGCTGAAGCTGGGGGATTTCGGCATCGCCAGGCACCAGCGGAACCGCCAGGGCGTCACCGCCGACGCCTTCAACCCGCTCAACGCGCCGACGGAGATCGCATGGGGATGGGTAAGGAGGTGGCAACAGCGCGACGACATCTATCAGGTCGGCCAGCTCGCGGCGATGCTGCTGCGCGGTGACATCGCGCGTCCCATGCGCAGTCGCGACGTCCGCGGCCTTCCCTGTAGCGACCACTTGAAGGAGGTCATCTACCGCTGTCTGGGGGTCCGCGGTCGGCGCTACGAGGCCGCCGGCGAGCTCATTGCCGCGCTGCGCCAGCGTCCGAAAGACCTGCCGGTGGGCCGCGTCGCGAGTCTCGCCGGAAAGCGGCTGTCGTTCACCGGGTTCCTGAGCCGTCCGCGGAGCGAGGCCATGGCGGCGGCCCGCAGGGCCGGCGCGATTCTGCACACGAGGCCCGGACGCACGACGGATGTGCTCGTGCGCGGGCGGCCCAACCGGCTGCAGATCGCCGGCAAGGACGCGGGCACCAAGTTGATGGAGATCCGGCGCCTCGCCGCGTTGGGGCACCGGATCACCGTCATCGGAGAACGGCAGTTCTGGAAACTGGCCGAGTCACGAACGCGGTGGCGCCGGCGCAAGCGCTAGGGCAGCGCCCCTCAACGCGGGTGCAGCACCACGTTGCTGACCAGCACCTCGCGCGTACCATCGGGCTTGATCAACCGCTCGCTCTCCGCAGTCACTCCCGCACTCCCACCATCGGCGAAATCGACGATCCCTTCCGCCCGGAAGCCGAATGCGTTTGCGCCGTCGCCGGTGACGTGCCGATCGTTGTCGGTCGAGGTCAGGTTTCCCGTGCCGACCGCGAAGGGAGTCGCCTGGCACAGATCTGCGAAGCCGGCGAACCCCGGTGGCACCGGCCGGTAGAGATGGATGTTGACGTCCCGCAGCAGGCGCAGCTGCCTGGCGACGTCCTGAAACTCGCCGACGGTCTGCACCGGCTGAGGGTCGGGGCGCACGGTGCCGCCGCAGCGGACCAGAGCATGCACGCCACCGGCCGGCGCGTTGACGACGATCACGAGGTCCGTTGCGACATCCGCCCACACGAACAGAAGGATGGAATCGCCCCGGAACACGTTGGGCAAGTCCGGCGGGCCGTTCATGAAATCGGCCT
>DASYRJ010000132.1:0-3711 GCA_036004525.1 Gemmatimonadales bacterium
GAGGACTTCGGGCAGGTCGACGCCCTCTGGGTTTCCTACAACCTCGGGAAGCGGCGGGCGGGGCCGCTCGACGCCACCCGCCAATCGAGAGACCGGACGCTGGACGCTTCAGTGGACAGCGTCGGTCGGGACTTCGACCGCTCCGGGTGCCCGCGCCCGTGAGGGCTCAGTTCAAGTTCCTGTCCGGCGCCCGCGCCGGACAGGTCGAGACATTCCGCAAGGCCTACCTCGGACTCGGCCGCCACCCACTCTCGGATGTTCGCTTCGACGCCGAGCGCGACCTCGACGTGTCGTCGCGCCATGCCGCGATCCTCACCAAGCCCGATGGCTACGTGCTGCAGGACCTGGATTCGAAGAACGGCACGTACGTCAACGGCAAGCGCCTCGAGGAAGACCGGCTGCTGGCGGACGGCGACGTGATCGGTTTCGGCGCCAAGGGACCGGCGCTCGAGTTCCACGTGCTCCCCGATGACGGTGACCAAGTGTCCACCGAAACCGCTGACGCGGCCGCGGGTCGCATGTCGCAGCCCAAACAGATGGTGCCCGCAGCCGCCGCCCCGGCTCAGCCCCCGCCCACGCCGTCCCCCGCGTCCGCCGCCGCCCGGCCGGCGCGATCCAGCACGGCGGTGCGGATCGCCGTGGAAGTGGCGCGGCAGACCCGGGAGCTGCGGCGCACGACCAAGTTCCTGATCGGCGGGCTGGTCGTCGCGGTGCTGTTGTTCGTGGTGCTCAGCTGGAAGGCCAGCCACGACCGCCACGAAGAGATGGCCCGCATCCGCGCCTGGGCCGACAGTGTGGCCGTCCAGGCGCGCGCCACCGCCCAGCAATTCCAGTCCGAAGTGCAGGGCCTGCGCGAGGCGAACCAGCAGGCGGTCGCCGAGATCGAGCGGCTGCGGCGCGAGCTGGCGGGCGCCGGCAGCGACGTCGGGGTGGTGGCGCGGCTGCGGGCACAGATCGAAGCCGCCCAGCAGCGGCAGATGCAGATCGCCGGGGCGAGCACGATCGACTACCGCGCGATTTCGTCCCGCAACCAGGACGCGGTCGCGCTGCTGCTCGTCGAGTTCTCGGAAACGGAGCGCTTCAGCGGCACCGGGTTCGCCGTGGACTCGCACGGCACCGTGGTCACCAACAAGCACGTGCTGGTCGGCGTGACCGGGGACCGCACGCCGCGCCGTATCGCGGTGAAGTTCTCGGGCTCGAGCCAATGGTTTCCGGGACGCTACGTCGGGGTCTCCGACGCGGGCGACATCGGCGTGCTCAAAGTCGACGTCCGTGGCGGCACGCCGCGCGTGTTCGGGCTGCAACGCAACCCGCACAGCCTCGAGCGCGGCGATCCGGTGGCGACGATCGGCTACCCGCTGGGCCTCGACCTCCCAATGGAAGGGCGCGGGCTGGACGTCGTGGCCTCCCCCACCCTCACGGTCGGGACGGTGAGCAAGGTGCTCAGCAACGTCGTGCAAGTGGACGGGTACGGCGCGCCGGGCTCTTCGGGCAGTCCGATCTTCGACCACGACGGCCGCGTGGTGGCGGTGTTGTACGGCGGGGTGCAGGAATCCAACGGCAAGATCATTCTCGCGGTGCCGGTGAATCTGGTGACGGATTACCTGGCGAAGATCGGGCTGCGCTAGACCGGAGTGACGTGCCCCAGCACCCTCGGCCCCCGCGCTCCCGTCGCCCCCGGGAGATTTCCCGGTCGTCCTTCGAGCGTCAATAACCCCAGAAACGCGAACGCCACCGCCTCCTTCGCCTCCCCGTTGAAGAACAGCTGATCGAACGGCAGCACGGGCCGCGGCAGCACACGCGCGGCGAGCTGCTCCACCAGGACCGGATTGCGCGCGCCGCCGCCCGAGATCACCATCTCGTCCGAGGGCCCGGCCGGCGTCCATTGCTCGAGGGCCCGCGCCACCGATTCGACGGTGAGCGCCGTCGCGGTGGCGACCGCGTCGTTTTCCGATCCGTCCACCAGCGCGATCAGGCGATCGGCGAACGCGATGCCGAACCGCTCGCGGCCGGTGCTCTTGGGCGGCGGCGCGGCGAAGTAGGAATCGGCGAGCAGCTGGGCCAGCGCCTTGGCCGACACCCGGCCGCGCCGCGCGCGCTCCCCGTCCCGATCGAACACCGCGTCCGGGTCGACCCGCCGCGTCACCGCGTCGATCACCCCGACGCCCGGCCCCGTATCGAACGCGAGCGCGCCTTCGGTAACGCCGCGGCGCGGCACCCAGGTCACGTTCGCCATGCCCCCCAGGTTCAGGAGCAGCCGGCCGTGCGTTTCGTGTCCGAACAGCATGACATCGGCGAGGGGAACGAGCGGCGCGCCCTGGCCGCCGGCCGCCACGTCGCGCGAGCGGAAATCGCTCACCACCCGCACGCCGAGCCGCTCGGCCAGGACGGCCGCATCCCCGAGCTGCAGCGTCGCGCGGCCCGGCTCGTGCCAGACCGTCTGCCCGTGGGAAGCCACGAACGAGAGATCCCGCGGTGAGGTCTTGGCCGCCGCGAGCAGCTGCAACACCGCGCCCGCGAACCGCTCGGCCAGGGCCACGTGCAACAGCGCCAGCTCCTTGGCGCCACCGCGGGCGATGGCATCGATGATCTGCCCGCGCTCGGCCGCGGCATACGGCTCCTGCCGGAACGCCACGAGTCGCGCCGAGGGCGGATCCGCTTCGAGCTGAACCAGCGCGGCAGAGACGCCGTCGAGCGACGTCCCGGACATCAAGCCGACGGCCAGGTGTCCGCTCATGCGACGGGCGGCGGATCGCCCACGACGCGGCGCACGAATCCCCCGGCCGCCGCGAGCCGCTCCAGCGCCGCTTCCCTTCCCAGCCCGGCGCGAACCATGACGATCGCCAGCTTGACGCTGCCCTCCGCCGCGGTGATCGCGTCGCGCGCCCGCGCGCGGTCGACGCCGCACGCCTCCATCACGATGCGCTCGCCGCGGTCGCGCAGCTTGTCGCTCAACGCCACGAGATCGACCATGAGATTGCCGTACGCGCGCCCGGTCCGAATCATGGCGCCGGTGCTGAGGGTGTTGAGCACCAGCTTGGTCGCGGTTCCCGCCTTGAGCCGGGTGGAGCCGGTCAGCGGCTCGGGCCCGACCTCCGGCACGATCGCGACGTCACACGTGTCGACCAGCAGTTTCGGCGGCGGCGAGCACGCGACGATCACCGTGCGGGCCCCGATCGTCTGCGCCCGGGAGAGGGCGGCGCGCACGTAGGGAGTCGTGCCGCTGGCCGCGATCCCCACCACGACGTCCTTGGCGGTGACCTGCGCTGTATCCATGGCGGCCATCCCGGCGTTCACGTCGTCCTCGGCGCCCTCGGCGCTCTTCACGAGTGCCGGATAGCTGCCGGCGATCACCCCGACGACAAGCTCCGGCGGCGTCCCGAAGGTGGGAGGGCATTCGGCGGCGTCCAGCACGCCGAGCCGCCCCGAGGTTCCGGCGCCCACGTAGATCAGGCGGCCGCCCGTCTGAAACGCCGTCACCACGAGGTCGATGGCACGGGCGATCGATTCGCGAACGGCGTGCACCGCCTGGGGCACCAGCACGTCCTCGGCGTGGAGCAGGTCCACGACCTCGAGCGTCGACGCGACGTCGATGCGCTGCGTCCGTGGATTGCGCTGCTCGGTGAGCCGGGGGTCGTGGTAGGGGGGGGGCGGCGTCGTGGCCATGCGTGGCCGCTAAGGTAGCGTGCGCCCCTGTGCGACGTGAAGGGT
>DASYRJ010000133.1:0-9175 GCA_036004525.1 Gemmatimonadales bacterium
AAAACAGCACCACAAACGGCACCACCGCTTATTGAAGCACAAAGCACCGCCGGCGCAATTGCCAACGGTGCTTCGCGTTAGACCAGTCGGGACGGCGGGATTTGAACCCGCGACCCCCTGAACCCCATTCAGGTGCGCTACCGGACTGCGCTACGTCCCGATCTTCCACGCCACCCTACCCCGCCCCGTTCCAAGAGCTTCCCCGGGTGCTTCAAGTTGCCCAGACGGCGAAGTGGCTTCCAGTCTCCAGCTGCTAGTGTGTCTACCTATCGTCTCAACCCTACCAACCGCTCGGCGTCTTGGCGTCTTGGCGTCTTGGCGTCTTACTGGCCGTCTCCCGTCTAGCAACTACGTCTCTGCCTCTTTCCCCAGGTGCCTATCCAAAAAGAACATCGCCGAGCTGAGCTGCCCAATCTGCTGCACCTGCTCGAGAATCGTGCGCACCGTCTTCTCTTCCTCGACCTGCTCTGTCACGAACCACTGGAGCATCGCCGCCGTCGCCTGGTCGCCCGCCTGCTGCGCCCCCGCGTACAGCGCGCCGATCACCCCCGTCACCTTCTGCTCGTTCGCCAGCGCCTGCTTCCAGACGTCCTCGGTGCCCGCGAACTGGACCGGCGGCTGGGCGATCGCCTGCAAGGTGATCCGCCCGTCCCGGTCCGCCACGTAATCGAACACCTTCATGGCGTGCGCCAATTCCTCGCGCGCCTGCTTGCGCATCCAGCGCGCCGAGCCAGGCAAATTCGCCGCCTCGAAATGCGCCGCCATCGCCAGATAGAGATACGCCGACGCCAGCTCGTGCTGGAGGTGCTCGTTCAGCGCGGCCTCGATCTTGGCGTCGAGCATGAAGAGGCAAGATAGCGGCAGGAGGCGGTTGGGCAAACCCCGGGGCGCGGCTGACCCCGGGCCGATGGCCCGAGGTCCACTTACCGGCAGTTGTGGTGCCCCGTTGACGCCGCGAGCCGCAATCGCCGACATTGCACGCATGACCCGCCGAAGGGTCCTCGCCGCCGCCGCCCTCGCCGCTGCCTGCGCCTTGAACCCCGCCACCGGCCGCCGCCAGCTCTCCCTCATCAGCGAGAGCGAGGAAATCCGCATGGGTCGGGAGTACGACCCGCAGGTCGCCGCCTCGATGGGCCTCTACGCCGACTCCGGCCTCCAGCGCTACGTCCAGGACCTCGGCGCTCGCCTCGCCGCCCGCTCGGAGCGCCCCGGGCTCCCGTGGACGTTCCGCGTCGTGGACGACCCCGCCGTCAACGCGTTCGCGCTCCCGGGCGGCTACATCTACGTCACCCGCGGCATCCTCGCCCACCTGGACTCCGAGGCGGAGCTGGCCGCGGTGCTCGGCCACGAGATCGGCCACGTCACCGCGCGGCATTCGGCGAGCCAGCTGTCCCGCCAGCAGCTCACCCAGGTGGGCCTCACCCTCGGCTCGATCGTGTCGAAGGACGTCGAGCGCTACAGCGGCATCGCCGGCGCGGCGCTCGGCGTCCTCTTCCTCAAGTACAGCCGCGACAACGAGCGCGAGGCCGACCACCTCGGCCTGCGCTACATGCGCCGCGCCGATTACGACGCGCGCGAGATGCCCGACGTCTTCACCATGCTCGAGCGGGTGAGCGCGGCACAGCCCGCCAGGGGGGGCCGCACCCCGGAGTGGCTCGCCACCCATCCGAACCCCGAGAACCGGCGCGCCCGCATCGCGCAGGAGATCGCGGCCCTGCCGCCCGATTCGCTCGGCCACCGCGTGCAGCGCGACGCATACCTGCGCCGCATCGACGGCCTGGTGTTCTGCGACGACCCGCGGGCGGGCTACTTCCGCGGCACGGAGTTCCTGCACCCGATTTTGCGCTTCCGGCTGCGCTTCCCCGACGGGTGGACCACGCAGAACCAGCGGCAGGCCGTCGTCGCCGTCACGCCGGACCGCGACGCCACGATCCAGGTGACCCTCGCCCAGCAGCCGACCGCCGCGGCGGCGGCGCGCGCGCTCCTCGGCCAGGAGGGCGTGACGGGAGACGCTCCCATTCGCACCGCCGTCAACGGCCTGCCCGCGGTGAGCGCCACCTTCGTCGCGACGACCGAAAACGGCGACCTGCGCGGCTCCGCGACATTCGTCGAGCACGGCGGCCGGGTGTTCCAGCTCCTGGCTCTCGCCCCCGCGGCGCGCTGGCCGACGCACGCCGCCGCCGCCGAGCGCGCGATGCGGAGCTTCGCCCCGCTCACCGAGCCCGCCGTGCTCGCCGTCCAACCGTGGCGGATCGCATTCGTCACGCTCGATCGCCGCGCCACGCTCGCGGAGCTCGCGGGCCGGCGACCCGCGCCCGTCCCGTTGGCCACCATCGCGCTCATCAACCGGACCCAACCCGACGCACCGCTCACCCCGGGGACGGTTGTGAAGTGGGTCACAGGCAACCCACGGCCCTAGCCGGTTGACACATCCCTACCCTGCAGCTTGCACGGATGCCCGCGAGACGCACGGCTCCCGCGCCAGCCCGCAACGTCGCCACGGCACCAGCGCGCGGCATGCCCCGTGCAAAGTCCCCCCGCCAACGGAGGGAGAGCCTGAGCATGTTCGCCTATCGTAAGTCTGTGCACGTCGCGACGGCCATTTGCGCCATCGTGATCTCGACCGCCTCGGCGACGAACCTCGCCGCGCAGGGCGGCGGGCAAGCGCGTCGTCCGGCCGCCGCGCCGGCGTCCGCGCCTGCCGTTGTTCCGCCCAGCGTCGAACCGGCCCGCAGCATGCTGCGGCATCTGGTGGGACGGTGGCGCGTCGAGATCCGATTCGCCGGCAACTTCGACGGCGCGCCGGATGCCTCGGGTACCCGCGTGGTCGAGACGCTGTTCGACGACCTCCGCCTGCAATGGACCGAAGCACTCGACTCGGCCCAAAACCGCAGCCAGGGCGTCCTCGGCTTCGACTCGCGCACCGGCCGGTTCTACAGCACCGCCGTGCACAGCACCGGCTCGGGCGCCGAGCTGCTCACCGGTACGCTCGACCTGGCCGAGCCGCTCATCACGTTCACGCCCGCCGCGCCCTCGGCCGATGCCGGCGCCGCTCGGCAGGCCATGGAGTCCTTCGCGCTCCGCATGGTGGACCAGGACCATTTCATCTGGTCACCTCTCGATCGCGGCTGGCGCGCCGTCCTGACGCGGGAGCCGTAGGAGGGCCCTGGACGCGCGGCGCGGCGGAGCGCAGAATGAAGGCCTCCCCGAACCGAGGTGCCGCATGCTCGCCCGTGTCACCGTCCTAGCGCTCGCGCTCAGCGCCGCGCCGCAACTGCTCGCCGCCCAAGGCGCCCAAGCCGCCGCCGCCGCCCCCGCACCCTCAGCGAGCCCCGTGGCCGATGCGCTGCGCTCCATGACCCAACGCTATTCGCGCATCCTGGTCGCCGCTGCCGAGGCGATGCCGGCGGAGAAGTACAACTACCGCCCCACGCCGGCGCAAATGAGCTTCGCCATGATCCAGGTCCACCTCGCCAACGAAGGCAACGATCTCCTGTGCGGCAAGGTCGCCGGCGTCGCAATCCCGCAGCGCACGCCGATGGACACGACGATGAGCAAGGACCAGCTCGTCGCTCGGCTGAAGGAGACGTTCCAGTTCTGCGAAACGGCGTTCGCGCACCTGGACGACTCCAAGCTCAGCGAGCCGCTGCAGCTGTTCGGCCCGAACCCCTTCTCGCGCGCCACGGCGATCCTCATCACGGTGGGAGACTGGGCGGATCACTACAGCCAAGAAGCGAATTACCTGCGGCTGAACGGCGTGCTGCCGCCCACCGCGCGGCCCCGGACGCCCTGACGGGAGACCCCCCCCATGCGCCACCCATTGCGCTGCATCCCGCTCCTCGCTGTCGCGCTCGCGTGCCAGCCACCCGACACGTCGGCCGCCGCGAAACAGGCGATCGACGCCGCCAATGCCAACTGGCCCCGGCTCACGAGCTCCGGCCACGCGGATTCAATCGCAGAGTTCTACGCCGCGAACGCGGTGCTCATGCCTCCCAACATGGCGCCGATGCACGGCAAAGACTCGATCCGCATGTTCTTCGCGGTCCTGAACACAATGTCGAGTCCTCCGCCGACGCTCACGCTGCGCGCCGAAACGGTGTGGGGCAGCGGCTCCCTGGCCGTTGAAAAGGGGCGCTGGGTCTTCGCCTGGCCCGCGGGCGCTGCACGCCCGCCGGGCGCGCCCGCGGTGGACTCGGGGAAGTACATGGTCCGCTGGGAGCAGCAGAACGGGCGCTGGCTTATGGTCGACGACATCTGGAACAGCGACGTCGCCCTCCCGACCCCCGCGCCGGCCTCCGGCCGACGGGCCGGCGCGCCCTAGCGGACAGAATCCCCCGAGCGGCCCCGGCCCCACGAATGCGGGGCCGCTCGTCGGGGACTCCCTCAACACCCCGCCCCTAGCGCACGTACTTCTTTAGCTGCACCGTTTCCCCCTTCACTCCTCTTGCATGAGGCGGTCATGACCCTACGCCCGTGGGCTGCCGCGGTTGTCTGCTCGACCGTCGCCGCGACTGCCCTGCCGTCACAAGCTGCCCCAACTCCGCCCACCGCCCGCTCTGCTGCACGCGGCATCACGCTCGACTCGACGCTCCTCGCCGGCTTCCGTTGGCGCCAGATCGGCCCCGCCAACATGGCCGGCCGCGTCTCGAGCGTCGTCGGCATCCCGAGCCCGTCGCGCACCTTCTTCGTCGCGGCCGCTGCGGGCGGGATCTGGAAGACGACGAACGCCGGCACGACGTTCCGGCCCGTGTTCGACACCTACCCTTGCATCTCGATGGGTGAGCTGGCGATCGCGCCGAGCGACACGCTGCAGGTATGGGCGGGAACGGGCGAAGAAGACTCGCGCAACTCGATCTCCCCCGGCTGCGGCATCTACAAGTCTACGGACGGCGGCCTCACCTGGAAGCTGATGGGCCTCGAGAAAACGGGCGCCATCGGCCGCATCATTGTCCACCCGACGAACCCGAGCATCGTGTACGTCGCCGCGGTCGGGCAGCCGTGGAGCGCCAACGCCGAGCGCGGCCTCTACAAAACGACCGACGGCGGCGCGACCTGGACGCTCGCCAAGTTCATCAGTAACAAAGCCGGATTCATCGACATGGTGATGGATCCGTCGAACCCCGAAGTACTGTTCGCGGCGAGCTGGGAGCGGGTGCGCACGCCGTACTCCCTGCAGAGCGGCGGGCCGGGCAGCGCCCTGTGGAAAACCACCGACGGCGGCCGCACCTGGACGGAGGTCACGGGTGGCGGCTTCCCGGCCACCCAGAAGGGGCGCATCGGCCTCGCCATCTCGGCGTCGAATCCCAAAGTGATCTATGCGCTGGTCGAGGCGGCGCCGCCCTCCGGCAAGGGGGACGGCTGCCGCGCCGCCGGCGCGGGCGGCTGCGGGCTGTACCGCTCGCAGGACGGCGGTGCCACGTGGGAGTGGATGAACGGCAACGACGTCCGCCCCTTCTATTACTCCCAGGTGCGCGTGGACCCGAAGGACCCGAACCGCGTTTACTGGTCCTCCACACCCGTCAACTACTCGAATGACGGCGGCAAGACGGTCGGCAATGCGACGGTCGGGATCCATGTGGATCATCACGCGATGTGGATCGATCCAAACGACCCGAATCACCTCATCGTCGGGAATGACGGCGGCGTGGCCCAGACGTGGGACAAGGGCGGCAACTGGGACTTCCTGAACACGTTCGCCATCGGGCAGTTCTACAATGTCAGCTACGACATGGGCTTCCCCTACCGTGTCTGCGGTGGGCTCCAGGACAATGGCTCCTGGTGCGCGTACACCCGGCGGCGCCAGGGCGACATCACGAACGCCGACTGGACCACCGTGGGCGGCGGCGACGGGTTCGTCACCGCGCAGGACCCGACCGACCCGAACATCGTCTACGTGGAGTCGCAGGGCGGCAACATGTCGCGGCTAAACTTCGCGACCGGCGAGCGCACGGTGCTCGTGAAGCCCAACTGGCGCCCCCGCTACCAGCAGTTCGAGGACTCGATCGTGATCGAGCGGCCGGACACCGCGCGCGCGGCCTCGGGCGCGCAGCAGCGCCGGATCGCCGACCTGCGGCGCCGGCAGCTGGCGGACTCGGCGGAGACCGACCTCCGCTGGAACTGGAACACGCCGTTCTTCATCTCGCCACACAACCCGGAGGTGTTCTACGCCGGCGCCAGCAAGGTGATGAAGTCCACCCGCCGGGGCGAAGGGATGTACCCGATTTCTCCGGACCTCTCGACGCGCGACTCGATGAAGATCCGCGTCTCGACGCGCACGACAGGCGGCGTCACTTCCGACGTGACGGGCGCCGAGACCCACTGCACGATCGTGTCGCTCGCCGAATCGCCCGTCCGGCCGGGCCTGCTGTTCGTCGGCACCGACGACGGCAACGTGTGGCTCACGAAGAACGACGGCGGCACCTGGGAGAACCTGACCGGGCGCTTCCCGGGCGTGCCGGCCGGCACGTATGTGAGCCGCATCGAGCCGTCGCGCTTCGACACGGCGACCGTCTACGTGACGTTCGACAACCACCGCAACGGCGATTACACGCCGTACGTGTACGTGACGACCGACTTCGGGAAGACGTTCCGCTCGACCGCGAACAACCTCCCCACGGGCGGCCCCGACTTCGTGCACGTGCTGCGCGAAGACCCGGTGAACCGCGACCTCTTGTTCGTGGGCACCGACGTCGGGGCGTACGTGTCGCTCGACCGCGGGGCGACCTGGCAGAAGTTCATGACGGGGCTCCCCACGGTGCCGGTGCACGACCTGAAGATCCATCCGCGCGAGCGGGAGCTGATCGCAGGCACGCACGGGCGCTCCATCTGGATCGTGGACATCGCGCCGCTCGAGCAGCTGTCGCCCAGCGTGTTGGCCGAGGCGTCCTACCTGTTCCAGCCGAAGACCGCGTATCAGTACGGCCAGCCGCTGCTGGGCGGGGGCTCGCCGGGCCACAAGCTGTTCCGCGCGCCCAGCCCGCAGTACGGTGCTGAAATCGCGTACCGGCTCACGACCGGGGAGCGCCGCACCCAGACGCGCGTCGTGATCACGGACGTCCGCGGCGACACGGTGCGCACGGTGAACGGCCCCGGCGGGCCCGGGCTGCACCGCGTGACCTGGAACTTCCAGGGGCGGACGCCGCCGCGGACCGCGTTGTCGCCGTCGCAGAAGCGGGACAGCGCGATCATCGCGCGGCGCATCAACGTGGTCTTCGATTCGCTCGAGAAGGCGGGTGGCAACGCCCAGATGCTGGGCTCCGTCAAGACCGCCCTGCTCACCGGCGACATCCAGGCCCTCGCGCAGAGGTTCGGGTTTGGAGGGGGTGGAGGTGGTGGAGGTGGCGGCGGAGGTGGGGGTGGCGCCGCGGGGCGGTTCGTCGAGCGGCCCGGTGAGACGACGCCGCGCGCGGCGGGGACGCCGGGCGGAGCTCCAGCCGCGGCCCAACAGCAGGAAGGCGGCGAAAGCGCCGAGCAGAGCGACCCCAGCATACTCGGCACGATCGGGACGGCGATCCGCGCGGGGCTCCCCGCCCGCATGGCCGGCGGCGGCGGTGGAGGCGGCGGCGGGCTGGGCGGCCTGGGCTTCATCGCGCAAGCGTTCGGCCTGCAGACCGGCGGGTTCGGCGGTGGCGGGGGCGGCTTCGGCGGCGGTGGCGCGCCGCCCGTGGCGAGCGGGGACTATCTCGTCAGCATCACGGTGGACGGCAAGACGCTGAGCCGCGTGCTCCGGGTGGAGCGAATCGCGCCAGACGGCGGGATGCGAGTCACCGTGTTTTGATGGCCTTCCTCGACACGCAGCACCAGCGCGCGGCCCTGGTGATTCTCGCCCTGGGCCTCGCGCTGGCGCTGGCGCTTTCGCCGTACGCCACCGGCCTGATCGGCATCCCCGTCCTGTACGTCATCTTCACGCCGCTGCACAAGTGGCTCGCCAAGCGAGTGAAGCCGTCGCTCGCGGCCACGCTGGTCGTCCTGCTCGGCATTTTCGTGATCGTGGTGCCGGGCGCGTCGTTCGCGGGGTTGATCGTGAACGAGGCGCAACAGATCGCGACGGGCGTGATCCAGAGTCCGATCCTGGGGCGCCTCTCGCAGCTGCGCATCGGGCGCACGGAGCTCGGCCCCGAGCTGGCGAACCTGGGCCGCGGCATCGTCGGGTGGCTGGGCACCGGGGCGTTCAGCCTGGTCGGCACGGCTACGCGGCTGGCGCTGAATCTGACGATCGCCTTCTTCGGTCTCTACTACCTGCTGCTCCGCCCCAAGGAAACGTGGGCCGCGGTCCGGCCCTACATCCCCTTCTCCGCCGCCAACGCCGACAAGCTGCGGCAGCGGTTCGAGGATGTCACGACCTCGACGCTCATCGGCACGGGACTCACCGCCGTCATCCAGGGCGCGCTCGTCGCCGTTGGGTTCGCCGCCCTGGGCCTGGCCAACGCGGTCTTCTGGGGCGTCGTGACGGTGATGTTCGCGATCCTACCGGTGGTCGGGAGCGGCATGGTGTGGGGGCCGGGGGTGCTGGCCCTGGTGCTCGACGGGCGCTACGGCGCCGCCGTGGGGCTCGCGGTGTGGGGCGTGCTGGCGATCGGCAGCGTGGACTACATCATTCGCCCGATCGTCTTCCGCCGCTGGGCCGAGATTCACCCGATCGTGACCCTGGTGGGCGCGCTGGCGGGAGTGCCGTACTTCGGGATACTGGGACTGCTCATCGGACCTCTGGCCCTCTCCTACTTTTTCGAGCTGATACGGATGTATAGGGAGGAGTACCTAGGTTAGACGCCGAGACGCCGAGGGAGACGCCTAGATGCCGAGACGCCTAGCGGCGGTAGGGGTGAGGAGGTAGTTAGGCTTACCTACCAACTCATCCCTAGCCACCGCTGGGCGTCTCGGCGTCTCGGCGTCTCCCTGGGCGTCTCGGCGTCTCGGCGTCTCCCTGGGCGTCTCGGCGTCTACCTGGACGTCTCGCGCCTGGCCTGCGCAATCTCCGGGCGATCGCCATCCGCTCCCGCCATCAACTTGAGAAACTCTGCGTACCTGACCCGGGCGCCAGCCCTGTCCCCGGCGAGCTCAGCCGCCCGCGCAGCGCCGTATATGCTCCGTGCCCGTCCCGGCTCCCGCTCGAGCGTCGCGTCGTACGCGGCGCGCGCCTCCCCGTAGCGGCCGATGGCGAGCAGGAGATCGGCGT
>DASYRJ010000134.1:0-12761 GCA_036004525.1 Gemmatimonadales bacterium
CCGCGAACTGCGCCGCGAGCTTCGGCCCCTCCCCCTTTCCCTCGTGCTTGAAGAAGACGAAGGCGTCGGTCCACGCGCGACCCAGCGTTTGGAGCTTGGTCACCCAGTCTTCGAGGTCCTTCTTCTTATAGCCCTCATCGCGCAGCCGCACGTAGCCGAAGTCGGCCGTGGCCTCGAGGGGCGTCGTGCCTTCCTCCGTATCGGCCACGCACAGCGCGGCGCTCCCGGTTCGCAGCACCTCGTACACGTCGTCTCCGAACCACGAGGCGTGGCGGAACTCCCAGGCGCAGCGCAGATCCGCCGGGAACTGCGTCAGCAGGTCGCCCAACAGGGCGACGTCCTTCTTGAAGTTGGGCGGCAGCTGGAACAGGATCGGGCCGAGCTTGGGACCCAGCGTCCGCGCCGTCTCGAGGAAGAAACGCAGGGACTCGTCGATGTTCTTGAGGCGGGCGATGTGGGTAATGCGCTGGGGAGCCTTGAGCACGAACGTGAAGGCCGCCGGGGTCGCCGCGTCCCACCCGGCGACGGTCTTGGCGCTGGGCATCCGGTAGAAGGTGTAGTTGATCTCGACGGTGCCGAGCTGCGTGGCGTAATACTCCAACCATTTGGCGGTGGGCAGCTTGGCCGGGTAGAAGCTCCCCCTCCACTCGGGGAAGTTGTAGCCGGAGGTGCCGACGTGGAGCGCTGGGCGCGCGGTCATGCGACCAAAGCTGCGTCGCGGCGAAAGGTGACGGAAGTCACGGGCGGGCTGGTGACCGGGACAGGCGGTCACTGCCGCGCTCCCGCCACACGGTTCAGGGCGGAACCGTGTCGCGTCCGCGCGGTATCATGGCCCTGTCATCCCACCTCATACGGGAGCGTAGAATCATGATCAGCAAGCCCATACTCGCGGCGCTGCTCGCCGCCGCGACTGCGACTGCGTGCGGCACGTCGGCCGAAACGGAGCGCAAACTCGCCGAGCTGGAGCAGGCCTCCGCGCAGAAGGACAGCTTGTTGCAGGAAGTGGCGATGAGCTCCCGGCTGTTGAGCGACGTCAGCGCCGAGCTCGCCCGCGTGCAGGTCAAGGGACGGTTGCACGTCTCCTCCGAAACCCCGCTGCTCGCCCAGCGCGATACGATGATGCAGAAGCTGAAGTACGTCGTGGCCCGTGTGAGCGAGACGGAGAAACGGCTCACCGAGAGCCAGCAGCGCGTTCGCACCCTCTCGAACCTGTCGGACAGCCTGCGCACGACGCTCGACTCCTCCGTCACGAACCTGCAAACCGTCATCGAGACGCAGAAGGCGACGATCGTCTCGCTCACCGACCAGGTGAACGCGCTGCAAACGGAGAACGTGGCCCTGAAGGATACGGTGGCCAACGTCACGGAGCGCGAGAACACCGTCTATTACATCATCGGCACCAAGGAAGACCTCAAGCAGAAGGGGATCATCACGGAAGAAGGGGGCAGCCGCGTGCTGTTCGTCCTGTGGCGCACCGGGAGCACGCTGGCGCCTTCCCGCGAGCTCGATCCCAGCCAGTTCCACGTCATCAACAAGCGCGACGTGAGGGAGATCGCGTTGGATCCGGCCGGCGAGTACCGGATCGCGTCGCGCCAGGATCTGTCGCAGCTGGCGACGGAGCCCGGCCCGGACGGCAAGATTCGCGGCGTGTCCAAGCTGCAGATCGCGGCGCCGGAGCAGTTCTGGCGCAACTCGAAGTTCCTGATCATCGTCCAGGAGGGGCAAGCGGGCCCTAATACGGCGGGGCGGACGGACTGACCCCGCCGCCGCGCCCGCGCAGTCGAGCCCCACATCACGCCGAGTGGTGTGGGGCTTTCGCTACCGCCCGCGGGAGGCGGGAAGACATGCCAACACGTTGTCGCTGGTCCGAGGCGAGCGACCTGATGATCGCGTACCACGACCGCGAGTGGGGGGTGCCGGTGCACGACGACCGCCAATTGTTCGGGAAGCTCGTGCTCGACGGCTTCCAGGCGGGCCTGTCGTGGGCCATCATCCTGCGCAAGCGCGAGCGCTTCCTCGAAGCGTTCGACGGCTTCGACCCCGAGCGGATGGCGCGCTACACCAAGAAGCGGGTGGCCCGGCTGCTCAAAGACCCCGGCATCGTGCGCAACCGGCAGAAAGTCGAAGCGGCGATCGCGAGCGCCCGGGCGTTCCTGAAGCTGGTGGACGCGGGAACCTCATTCGATGCGTTCCTGTGGGGGTTCGTCGGCGGCACGCCCAAGCGCAACGCCTGGAAGACCGAGCGCCAGATCCCGGCGCAGAGCAAGGAGTCGGAACGGATGTGCGCCGCGCTGGTGGAGCGAGGGTTCCGCTTCGTGGGGCCGACGATCTGCTACGCGTTCATGCAGGCGGTGGGCATGGTGAACGACCACCTGGTGAGCTGCTTCCGACATCGGGAGCTGTAACAAACTGGGAGAGGGGAGATGGGAGAGGTACTCGACGGTGCGCCGCCACGTCCATCTCCCTTCTCCCATCTCCCATGCTTCATTTGGCTCGTTCCAAGTACTCCCCCGACCGCGGATCCACCCGGATCCTCTCACCGGGGCTGACGAAATCCGGCACCTGCACCGTCACGCCGTTCGACAGCTTGGCCGGTTTCGTGCTCGCGTTCTTCGTGGCGGTCTTCATCACCGGGGCGGTCTCGACCACCTTGAGCTCGATCACCGGCGGCAGCTCGATGGCGATCGGGCGGCCGTCAAGCCACTCGACCTGCACCACCATCTCCGGCTGGAGCCAGGGCGTGTCCTCGCCGACGGCGCGCTCGTCCAAGGTGTACTGCTCGTAGGTCTGCTGGTCCATCACGTGCACCCCGCCCCCGTCCTGGTAGAGCACCTGCATCTCCTTCGTGTCCAGCCGGGCCTCGTCCACGAAGTCGGTGGCCGCGAGCCGCTGATCGAAGGTGTTGCCGGTGACGAGGTTCCGGAACCGCACCTGGACGAACGCGCGCAGGTTGCCCGGCGTGCGGTGCGTGAAGTCCAGGACACGACAGGGCTGGCCGTCGATCAGGACGACGTGCCCTTTACGGATATCGGTGGCTTTCATGTGGAGCGGGATAATAAACCGGTGGACCCGACGGTCCAAGGGGGGCTATCGTGATGCCGTGACCACTGCCATCCGGCTGTCCAAGTCCCGGTTCGTCTCCGGGCTCCAGTGCCACAAGCAGCTGTGGTGGAAGGTGCACGAACCGCGCGCGCCCGAGCTCGAGGTCGAGCCGGCGCTCAAGCACCGCCTCGAGCAAGGAGCGGAGGTGGGGCAGGCGGCCAGGCGATACGTCCCGGGTGGTGAGTACGAGGCCGGCTTCGTGGCCGCCGACACCGCCGTCGCGGTGGACATCCTGGAACGGCACGCCGACGGAGTCGCCCTGATCGAGGTGAAGGCCTCGAACCACGTCAAGAAGGAGCACATCCCCGACGTCGCGCTCCAGGTGCACGTGCTGCGCCAGACGGGGCTCCGCGTGCGACGCGCCGAGGTGATGCACCTGAACCCCGCGTGCCGCTTCCCCGATCTCGACGCCCTGTTCCTCCGCGAGGACGTGACGGAGAAGGTGGAGCTGTTCCTGCCCGTGGTGCCGGGCGAGATTGCCGCGCAGCTGGCGATGCTGGCGGGCCCCCTCCCCGACGTGCCCATCGGCGAGCACTGCACCAAGCCGTACGCCTGCCCGTTCCTGGCGCGGTGCTGGCCCACGCTCCCCGAGCACCACATCAGCACGCTCTACACGATCCCGCACCGCAAAGTCGAGGAGTACCAGGCGCGGGGCATCGAGACGATCTACGACCTCCCGACCGATCTCGAGCTGGGCGTGATCCACGCACGCCAGGTAAAGGCGGTGACCACGGGCCGAATGGTGGTGGAGCCGTCGCTCGCCGCCGCGCTCGCCGAGTTCGTGCCGCCCCTCGCCTACCTCGATTTCGAGACCGTGAGCTACGCGATCCCCCGGTTCACCGGGTGCCGGCCGTGGGAGAACATGCCGGTGCAGTGCAGCGTGCATCGCGAGGAGGCGACCGGTCGGTTCACGCACCACGCGTTCTTGGCCGACGGACCGGAGGACCCCCGTCCGGCGATGGCCGAGCTGGTCGTGGAGGCGTGCGCCGGCGTGAAGAAGGTCGTCGCGCACCACGCGACCTTCGAGCGCGAATGCCTCAAGAACCTCGCGGCCGCCGCGCCGCGGCTCGCGGCGGAGCTCGACGCCATCGAGGCGCGCCTGGTCGATCTCCTGCCCCTGGTGCGCCATCACATCTATCATCCCGACTTCGGGGGCAGCTTCAGCATCAAGAGGGTGCTCCCCGCCCTCGTGCCGGGCCTCTCGTACGACGACCTCGAGATCAACGACGGCGAGACCGCCAGCCTGGAGCTGATGCGGCTGCTGTTCGACCAGACGCTCAAAGGCGAGGAGCGTGCCGGAGTACGGCGGTCGCTCCTCGCCTATTGCGAGCGGGACACCTGGGCGATGGTCAAGCTGCTCGAGCGGATCCGCAGCCTCGCGGGGGTCGAGCAGCTCGAGTTGTTCTAGCTACTGCTTCCAGGTCGCCACCGCGTCCCGGAACTTCGTTACGGCAGCGGCCAGATCCACCGGCGGCGTGGCCGGGTCCTCCTTCAGCTGCTCGACCCGCGCCAGGTTCGTCGCGGCCGGACCGTACGTCCCCTCCACCTCGAGGGCCGCCCGGTACGCCGTGGCGGCGGCGGTGTAGTGCCCCGTCTTTTCGAGCGCCGTGCCGAGGTTGTTGTGGAAGATCGCCACGCCCTTCTCCAGCTCGATGGCCCACTCGATCGGACCGAACGCCTCTTCGAACCGCCCCAGCTTGATGTACAGCGAGCCCAGGTTGTTCAGGGCCCATACGTCGCCGTCGTCGATCACGATGGCGCGCTGGTACGCCCCGATCGCCTCCTCGGTGCGGCCGAGGGCCTCGAAGGCGCGGCCCTGCAACCGGTACGGCTCGCTCGACGTCGAATCGAGGCCGATCGCCGTCTCGATGTGCGGCAGGGCCTGCTCCGCGCGTCCCGTCTCGAGCAAGACGCGGCTCAGGTAGAGCCGGCTCTTGACGTGCGTGGAATCGAGCGCGAGCGCCCGCACGAACGCGCTTTCGGCCTGCGCCGCATTGCCGGCCTTCCAGGCCGTCCGGCCCACTTTGTAGAAGTCCGCCGGCGTCGTGGGCTGCGGCTCGGTGGAGACCGGGGAGGGAGCAGGCGTCGGCATGGAAACGACCGGCTCACCGGCGCTGGCCCGGTCGGGTTTGCGGTCGCCGCACGCTGCGAAGGCATACCCGGCGATCACCGCCGACACGAGCGCGGCGAACGCGATGGCGTGGCCGCGGCCGGGCGCGCGCGGACGATCGATCGTGAATTGGTACCGCATGGTTCCTCCAAGAGGGGGTCGCCATGCGGGTAAAGCAGAAGAGGTGCCGGGTGTCGGGTGCCGCGTATCGGGTGGTACGACAACGACATGCGAAAACGGAGCAAGCGGCGCGAGTCCGCCGGGACACGGTTCCGCGTCCGCCTACGTGTCCCGATGGACACCCAGGCGGCGCATGATCTTCAGGAGGCTGGCGTGGCTCGAGAGGCCGAGCTGCTCGGCGGTGCGGGTGATGTGCCAGTCGTTGCGCTCGAGGGCCGAGATGATAATCGCGCGCTCCGCCTCCGCCTTTAATTCTTCGTAACTGCGTGGGGCGTGGGTCGTGGGGCGTGGGCGGGCCCCCCTGTGGTCGCGGATCTCCGGGGGCACGTCGTCCGGCGTGAGCGTCTCCCGGTCCGTCGCAATGACCATGCGCTCCACCACGTTGCGCAGCTCGCGCACGTTGTTGCGCCGCCAGTCGTAGGCCATCAGGGACTCGAGCGCGCCGGGCTCGAGCCGTTTCGCCGGCATCCCGAAGCGCTCGCACGTCGCCGCGAGGAGATGGTCCACGAGCGCCGGCACGTCCGACAGCCGCTCGCGCAGCGGCGGCACCTGCAACACGTGCGCGTTGAGGCGGTAGTACAGGTCTTCCCGGAAGCGGCCCTCGGCGACCTCCTTCTCCAGGTCGCGGTGCGTGGCGGCGACGACGCGCGCGTCCACCGCGATCGTCCGGTTGCCGCCCAGGCGCGTGACCTGCCGCTCCTCGAGCACGCGCAACAGCTTCGCCTGCGCCGCGGGGGGCAGATCCCCGATCTCGTCGAGCAGCAACGTGCCCCCGCTCGCCGCCTCGAACGCACCCTTGCGGGTGACGCTCGCGCCGGTGAAGGCGCCGCGCTCGTGGCCGAACAGCTCGCTCTCGATCAGCTCCTGGGGCAGCGCGGCGCTGTTGAGCGCGACGAACGGCCCCCTGGGAGTCGTGCCGAGCCGGTGCAGCTCCCGCGCCACCAGCTCTTTCCCCGTGCCGCTTTCCCCTACGATGAGCGCCGGACTGGGTATCGGCGCGATCCGAGCGAGCGCGTCCTTGAGCCTGGCCAGCGCCGGGCTCCCGCCGACCAGGGGCGAGTCCACGCCGAAGCCGCGGCGCAGCGCCGTGACCTGGTCGACCAGGCGGCGGCGCTCGATGGCGCTCTCGACCTCCTGCGCCACCCGCTCCATCGGCTCGGCCTTGTCGATGAAGCCGTGGGCCCCGAGCCGGATCGCCTGGGCGCAGCGGTCATAGTTGCCGGTCCCCGTGTACACGATGACGGGGACCCGCAGCCCGAGCCGCTCGATCGCCCGCAGCACCTCGAAACCGTCCATCTGCGGCATCTCGAGATCGAGGATCACACAGTCCACCGGCTCGCTGGCGAGGTCGTCCAACGCCTCACGACCACTCGCGGCCACGAGGGTCTCGTAGCCGCGCAACCGTTTGAGATCGTAGGCGTACTGCTCGGCCATCGCCGGGACGTCGTCGACGATCAGGACGAGGGTCATGGGCGTCCCGCCCTAAAGGGCGGGCTCGGCGAGTCGTTGGAGCCTCCCCTCTCCACGGGGATCTCCACGGTAAACCGCGACCCCTTCCCTGGCTCGCTCTCGACGTTGAGCGTACCGTGAGCGTCGAGCACCAGCCGCCGCACGATCGACAGGCCGAGCCCGGTGCCTCCGGGTTTGGTCGTATAGAAGTCGCCGAACGCCCGCGCCAGCTCCTCCTTTGTCATGCCGCGTCCCGTGTCGCCCACCGTGATCCGCACCATGCCGTCGCCGCGCTCGGTCGCGACGGTGACCGTGCCCGGCCGGCCGTCCAGGCTGTCGACGGCGTTGCCGACGAGGTTCTGGATCACGCGCCGCAGGACGAGGGCGTCGACCCGCACAGGAGGCAGCCCGTCGCGCAGCTCGGTGCGGAGCTCGGCGTGGTCCGCGGCAGTCACCTGGCGAAGCGCTTCACGCACCACCGCGTTCGCGTCGGCCGGCCGGCGCTCGGCCTGGGGATAGAGGCGGGCGTAATTCGCGGCGAGGGTCTCGAGATACCCGATGCTCGATTCCACCGTCCCCTGCCGCTCGACGAAGACCTGGGCCAGCGTGGCCGGCTCGCCCTGGGCCACCTGGGCGAGGTGCCGGAACACGTTGCGGAGGGGGGCGAGACCGTTCTTGATGTCGTGGTTCACCTGGCGGGCGAGGTCCCCCATGGCGGCGCGGTGCTCCATCTGCGTGACCGGCCGGCTGATACGGGTCGACAGCCACCCCGCGAGCAGGACGGCGACGAGCGCCGTCACGAGCACGGCCGCGCCGAACCAGAAGTTCACGTCGCGCCGCAAGGCGTCGAGCAATCCGAACGAGCGCGTGATCACGATCCGCGCGCGTCCTCCAGAGCCCGCCGAGCCCGGCTCGGCGTCGAGAAACGGGTAACGCAGCTCCCCGACCGCGGTCCCCAACAAGTCCGGCGGAAGCTCGGCGCCGGGAAGCACGATCGACACGGCGAGATCCGAATCGGGGGCCAGACGAGCCAGGAACGCCGCATCCACGGCGATCCCACCCACCAACGTGAGCCGCTTGCCGGGGAGCCGGAGCGAGTCGGCGCGGACCAGCGCGAGAAACTCACCCTCAGGCGCGCGCGCCCGCGCGAGCGCCGTGCCGGCTGGAGGCACCACCGCCGGGCGGTCGTACTCGTTCCGGAAATGGCCGGACGACACCACGCGGTCTTCGTCATCCAGGATCTGGAAGAAGTCGAGCCCGGCGAGCCGCATCGCGTCGCCCGCGTAGTCGAGCACATACGCCCGGTCGTTCCCCTGCAGGACGGCGGCGCGAAAGCGGTTGTCGGCGGCGAGCGCCGTCTTGAGCGCGGCCAGCCGCCCGGAGATGCCGTCTCCCTCGCGCATCATGGCGGCGTCGATCACCGCGACCAGCGATGTCACACGCCACTGGGACTCCGCGGTGAGACGCCGCGCCATCTCGCGGCGGATGCCGAGTCCGAACACGGCGAGCGGTACGAGGACCACCACGCCGAAGGCGGCGAGGAGGCGAGTGCGGAAGGTCATGGCGCCAGGCGTACCGTCCCGTCCCAATCCACCACCCAACGGGATGCGCCGCCCCCGCCGCCCCCGCCACGCCCCCCCCCGCGGCGCACCACCGCGCGCGCCCGCGTGTCTACCAGCGGCGCGACCATGCTGGGCCACGGCGGCAGCAGGTCGCGCGCGGCGCGGCAGGGATCGGCCACCTGACGCGGCAGCGCGAACACGTACCCGGCTTCGGTGCCCGCGGCGAGGGCGCGGCCGAAGGCCGCCGGCGATTGTCCCGCCGCGACGCCGTGCGTGAGCGCGGCGATGCGGCCTGCCAGATCGCGGGCGACGGGGTCCGGGCGCGGGAAGACGGTGCGCTTCGGACGCGCTGGGGCCGCCGCGCTATCCGCCGCGGCGGCGCCGGGCGGCAGTGCGCAGGCCTCGAGCCGCTCCCACCAGAACGGTCCCTCCGCCCGTCGGGCTTCGGCCCGCACCGCCTGATCCAGGCCGTCGAGGCGCGCCGCCGGAGCCTCGGGCGCGGCGAGCACATACGTGCGGTCCCACGGCAGCTCGAGCGTCGCGAACGACGCTTGCGTCGCGGCGTAGTCGAGCACCGCGCGGTCGCGGGTGACGAGGAGGTCGACGCCGGCGTCGAGGAGGTCGCGGGGATCGCGGCCCGTCGCGAGCCGGAAGATGAGCGTGTCGCCGCCCGTCGTGTGCGCCCGGATCTCCTGCTCGGTCGCCGTCGCGCCCGTGACCCACCACCGCCCGGTGCCGATCGGCCACCCGCGATCGGGGGCGGGCTTGGTGACGGCGAGCGCGGGGTCGGCGAGGAATGCCGGAACGGAGTCGCTGCCGCGCGCCAGCAACACGATCACCGCGCGCTCGCCGGCGGGGCTCAGGGTGAAGCCGGCGCCGCTCTTCCCGACGACCACGTCACGCGCGGAGACGGGCGCCCCGTCCCAGAAATGCGCCTCGCTGCGCAAGGTGAAGGTCCAGCGCCGCCCACCCTCGCTCGAGGTCCACGACTCGGCCAGACCGGGCACCGGGTGTCCGCCGCAATCGAAGCGCACCAGCGTTTCGTACAACTGGCCGAAGACGAGCCGCTCCGCGTCGGTGCGCGGCACGGGGACGTGCGCGGGGTCGACCGAGTCGGTGAGCGCGACGGTGACGGTCGGCGCCCGCGGTGCGGAGCCCTCGCCGAGGCGACAGGCGGCCGCACCGGCGGCGGGAGCGGGCGGGGCGGCCGGCGCGGGCGGCGCGGGCGGCGCGCCCGAAGGCCGGGCGCAGGCAGCGGCGAGGAGGGCAGCGAGAAGGGGCGCTTGTCGGGTCATGCGTTAAAAGAATACCCCGGACGCTGGGTTGATGTATACTATCCGCCCCATGGGTCTCGCCCGCCGCGTCCTGCTCCGCGCCTCGCGCAGCCAATGGCTCGCGCGCCAGCTGCGCGATCGTGCCTTCTTCCAGCGCGCCGTGCGGCGCTTCCTCCCGGGGGAGTCGCTCGAGGCCGCCGTCGACGCCGCGGCCGAGTTCGCCAAGAACGGACTCGGTGCGGTGCTCACCGAGCTGGGTGAGCAGGTCACCAGCCGCGCCGAAGCGGAGGCGGTGCGCGACCGCTACCTGGGCGTGTTCGACCGCATCCGGCGGCGCAGCCTCCCCGCACACGTGTCGGTGAAGCTCACGCACCTCGGCCTCGAGGCGGACCGGGAAGCGTGCGTGCGCGACGCCCTGGCCCTCGCGGCGAAGGCCGAGCAGACGCGATCGTTCCTGTGGATCGACATGGAGGAGTCCCGCTATGTGGATGCCACGCTCGACGTCTACCGCCGCGTCAAGGCCGAGTGGGCGAACGTGGGCGTCTGCGTGCAAGCGTACCTGCACCGCACTGCGGCCGACCTCGAGGCGTTGTTCCCGCTCGCTCCGGCGATCCGGCTCGTGAAGGGCGCGTACAGCGAGCCGGCGGACGTCGCCTTCCCCGCCAAGCGCGACGTCGACGCCAACTACTTCAAGTTGGCCGTTCGCCTGCTCAGCGAAGCGATGCGGCAGCGCGCGCGGCCGGTGTTCGGCACGCACGATTTCCGGTTGATCGCGAAGATCCGGGAGGCCGGCGCGGCGCTGAAGCTCGACGCCAAGGCGTACGAGTTCCACCTGCTCTACGGGATCCGCGCCGCCCAACAACGCGCCCTCGCCGCCGGGGGCGCGGGCGTGCGCGTGCTGATCAGCTACGGCAGCGCCTGGTTCGCCTGGTACATGCGGCGGCTGGCCGAGCGTCCGGCGAACGTGTGGTTCGTGCTGCGGAACCTGCTCTAGCCGATCCGCGACGACTTGCGCCACGGCGGCGCCAGGCCCGGCCGCTTCGACCGGGCGCCGTCGCTGGCATCGGTCGCAGTGCGGCGCTCCGAGCGCACGCGCCGCTCGCCCGTGACGCGGCGCGGTTCGCCCCGCCGCCGCTCGACGGCGGCCGGCAGCGTCTCCCGCCGCCGCTCGGCGCCCACGCGGCGCGCGGTACCGGCTCTCCGATCGGTGGGACTGCGCCGCTCGCTCCGCCGGCGCCCGCCCCGCCGAGCGATCTCGCCGTGCACCAGCACCTCGCCGTCGGTGACCTCGGGCGGGATCAACTGGAACGACGGCCAGTCGCTTCTGAACCAGTCCGCCGCCAGGGCGCCGGCGGCCTCGGCGCCGGCGCCGGTCTCGCAGATGCTGATCGAGGCGAGAATGCCTTCTCCGGCATCCAGGAGGTAGTACGCCAGGAAGCCCGGGAGCTTGTTCATCCGCGGGAGGAGGTGGGTTTCCGCAAGCTGCGCCGCACTCGCGACGGTCCCGAGTCTCACGCGGTAACGCCGGATCACTCCGTACATAGTGGCCTTCTCGTGTAAGAACTGCTCAGTGGGTCAGGGCGACGGAAATGTAGCATTCCCAGGCCGATCCGGTCAGGCGCGCCGGAGCCACCCTACCGCCCCTCGGCCCCCACGCTAGTTTCCAAGTCGATGGCTTCGAGCACGCTGTCCCCCTCCCCGTCCCGCGAAACCCGCGATTCGGTCGTCATCCGGTTCGCCGGCGACTCGGGGGACGGGATGCAGGTGACCGGCACCCAGTTCACCCTCGAAACCGCCCTCGCCGGGAACGATCTCTCGACTTTCCCCGACTTTCCGGCTGAGATCCGCGCTCCCGCGGGCACCACCTTCGGCGTGTCGGCCTTCCAGATCCATTTCGGCGCCGTGGACGTGATGACCCCGGGCGACGCGGTGGACGTGCTTGTCGCGATGAACCCGGCGGCGCTCAAGGTGGAACTGAAGGACCTGCGCGTGGGCGGCACGGTCATCGTGGACTCCGCGGCGTTCAACGAGCGCAACCTCGCCAAGGCGGGATACCCGACCAATCCGCTCGACGACGAATCGCTCGCGCCCTACCAGCTCCTCCGGTTCGACATCACCAAGCTCACCGCCGATGCCGTGAAGCCGTTCGGGCTCAGCTCTCGTGAGGCCCACCTCTGCCGCAACATGTGGGCGCTGGGCCTGCTGCTCTGGATGTACGGGCGGGAGCGCGCCGCGACCGCGGAATGGCTGCGGAAGAAGTTCGCGAAGAAGCCCGAGATCGCCGAGGCGAACCTCGCCGCCCTGAATGCGGGCCATGCCTTCGGCGAGACGGCGGAGATGCCCGAGCACCTCGTCGGCTACGTGGTCCCCAAGGCCGACGTGCAGCCCGGCCTGTACCGGACCGTCAGCGGAACGGAAGCGCTGGCGTGGGGACTGGTCGCGGGCATGCGGGCCGCCGGGCTCGAGAAAATGGTATTCGCGGGCTACCCGATTACGCCGGCCTCCGCCGTGCTCCACGCGCTCGCGACGTTGCGGCAATACGGCGTCGTCACGTTCCAGGCGGAGGACGAGATCGCCGCGATCGGGGCGGCGCTCGGCGCCGCCTACGCGGGCGCGCTCGGCGTCACGTCGAGCTCGGGTCCCGGCATCGCCCTGAAGACCGAGATGCTCGGCCTCGCGATCGCCACCGAGCTTCCCATCGTCGTCGTCGACTCGCAGCGCGCCGGCCCGTCCACCGGCATGCCGACCAAGGCCGAGCAGTCGGACCTGTTCCAGGCGGTCCACGGCCGCAACGCGGACGCTCCGCTCGCCGTGCTCGCGGCCGCCACCGCGAGCGATTGCTTCCACGTGGCGATCGAGGCGGTGCGCCTCGCCACGCGCTACATGACCCCCGTGATCCTCCTGTCTGACGGCTACCTGGCGCACGCCGCGGAGCCCTGGCGCATCCCCGCCGAAGCCGACCTGCCCCGTTTCCCGGTCGCGTTCCGGACCGACCCCGACGGATTCCACCCGTTCCTGCGCGACCCCAAGACTTTAGCACGCCCGTGGGTGCGTCCGGGGACGTCGGGCCTCGAGCACCGGATC
>DASYRJ010000135.1:0-2416 GCA_036004525.1 Gemmatimonadales bacterium
GTACGCCCACGGCTCGGGAGTGCGTCACGCCGGTGCCGGCGCCCTGACCGGCCTGTTGCAGGATCAGGTGCAGGTGGCGGACGCCTGCGTCGCCGCGTACAACGCCACGGGAAAGATCCGGTACCTGGACATCGCCCGCGATCTGGTCGCGGTGATGGACCGCGATTTCGCGGATCTCTCCGGCGGGTATTACGACGTGGCCGCGCGCGACGATCCGGCGGCGCCCGTGGACGATCGCGTGAAGCCGGTGCTCGATGATCTGCTGCCGGGCGCGAACGCGTGGGCGGCGCACATGCTGCTCGGCCTGTCGGCGGCGACCGGCGATCCGGACTACCGCCGCCGCGCCGAAGCCACACTCGAAGCCTTCGCCGGCGCGGTGGCCGGGGAAGGCGTCCGCGCGTCGAGCTTCCTGCTCGTCGCGCGGGACGCCCTGGCGGTGCCGCGCGAACGGTGACCGGTTGAATCCCAACGAGGTCTTGTCGTCAGCGGCGCGAGGGAGAGAGCCTTCCGACGCCGATATCATTACCCGCGTTCTCGGGGGTGATGCGGAGGCGTTCGGGCTCATCATCCGCCGCTACGAGGGCGGGTTGCTGCGCTACGCGACGCGGATGCTCGGCAGCGCGGACGCGGCGGCCGACGCGGTGGCGGAAGGCCTGGTTCGCGCCTACCGGCATCTGGCCAGTTGCCGCGACCCGAGCCGCCTGAAGAGCTGGTTGTATCGCATCGTCGGGAATCGGTGTCGCAGCCACCTCGCGCGCCGCTCGTCGACCGATGTGTCGCTCGAGGATGCGCCGCCGATCGTGGACAGCCACGACAGCGTAGCCGAGACCGAGCGAGCGGATCAGCTGGAGCGAGTGGAGCGGGCGCTAACGACATTATCACCGGAAAAGCGCGAGGCGTTCTTGTTGAAGCACGTGGAAGGATTGAGCTACGAAGAAATGGCCGCGGCGACGGGCGAGCGGATTCCGACGCTCAAGATGCGGGTGCATCGGGCCCGGGCGGCATTGCTGGAGGTCTTGAAAGCAGAGCCATGACGCCGATCGATCCCCTGGTGAACCGGGTTCTGGACGGAGAGTTGCCGCCCGAGGTACTGACGCCCGCGCAGCGAGCCGAGCTGGCGCGGCTGGAGCGCGTCACGACCCTCCTGGCGGAAGTACCGCCGGCGAGTGTCGCGCACCGGGTGATGGCCGAGCTGCGCCGGCCGGTCCCGGGCGTGGTCGAGCGACTGGTGCGCTGGTTCGGGGAACGCCACAGCGTGACGATCAGTGTTCGTCCAGCCTGGAGTCTGGCCGTGGCGGCGGTGCTGGCGGCGCTGGCGATCATTCCGGGCCGGGCGCCGGCCCCGGTGCTCGGCGCCCAGGAGGGCATCGCGCAGTTCGTGGGCCGGTTCCCCGGGGCCAAATCGGTCGAAGTCGTGGGCTCGTTCACGGACTGGCGCCCCGGCGCCGTAGTCCTGCGCGACGACGATCACGATGGCGTCTGGCGCGCGGCCGTGGTCCTGCCTGTGGGCCAGCACGAATACATGTTCGTCGTGGACGGTGAGCAGTGGGTGACCGATCCGCTCGCCGGCCGGTTCGTGGACGACGGGTTCGGGCGGCAGAACTCCCTGCTCATCGTGCGTCCGGTGTCCCGGTGAACGCCGCGGCAGGGCTCGCCCTGATTGGGCTGTTCGCCGTGGGGCCGCTCCAGGGACAGGAGCCACGTACGCGCCTGGCCGGTCGCGTGCCGCCGGCCGCCCTCTCGGCCCTGGACTCCATCGTCTTGCTGGCGGACCATGAAGGCATTCCCACCGAGCCGCTGATTCAGAAAGCCCTCGAGGGCGGAGCGAAGGGCGCTCCCCCCGCCACGATCGTGGCGGCGGTCGGCGAGTCCGCCTCCCAGCTGCGCAGCGCGCTCGCGCTGCTGCGGCAAGGAGGGGAGTCGCAACCGTCCAGCGTCACCGAAGTAACGGCCGTCGCCGCGGCGCTCGCGCGCGGCGTGTCGCCGGAGCAGGTCGGGAACCTGTCGGCCGTGTTACCCGGCGAGCCGACCGGGCCGGCGTTACACGCCGTCGCCGATCTGGTGGGCCATGGCTTCACCGAAGACTCTTCCGTGGATCTGATCGTGGACGCCGCCCGCCAAGGGTTGCGTGGCCTCCGGTTGCTGGACGTCGCCGCCGCGGCCGTGCAGGAGCTGCAGCGGGGGCAGAGCCGCGCCATGGCCATCGCGCGCGTGCGCGACATGTTGCCGAACGTTCCGACGCCGCCCCGGCCGGCCCCCGCCACGGTCTCCAAGGCTCGGCGGCTGACGCCTCCTACCCAGCGCCCCTGAGGGTGTGACGACCCCGCGCGGCGCGGGGTCTCACGGCCGACGCGGGTCCACGGTGGACCCCGTGCCCAACCTCGGAGGCAATCGTATGCGGAAGATGTTGCTCACC
>DASYRJ010000136.1:0-2741 GCA_036004525.1 Gemmatimonadales bacterium
TCGACCAGATGCCCGGCGCGGGCTCGCAGCGCGGGGATCGCGGACAGGGTGGCCGCCAGCAGAAAGGCCACGCTCACGGGCCACCCTCGCGCGATCATCGCCTCGATCAATCGGGGCGGCGGAAGTACGGCCACGAGCCAGAGACCGCCCGCGATCATCGTCGTGAGGCGGAGGCCGGTGGCCAGCATGCCGCCGCTGCCCTGTAACAGAAAAAGGAAGAACCAGAGCGGTGCCGCCGTAAACACGGAGGCGCGAGCGACGCGGAACGACTCGGGTCCGCCCAGCGACAGCACCAGCGCCCCGGCGGCGGACAACGCGGCTGCGCCGCCCCAGGGCGCGGGCGCGATCCAGGCGACCGCCGGAAGTGCCGCGGCGACTGTCAGCAGCGTGAACGGGTGCAGCCCGCGCATCGGAGGGTTTACGAAGCGGCGCCGATGGCCCGCAAGGCGAGCGGGAAACGGGCGGCGGTGCGCCGCGGCAGCGCGTGCAACACGGAGGTCACCAGGGCGAAGGTGACCGCCTTGTCACCGAAATCCGCGATGAAGCTGCCGAAGAAACAGGCGCCCAGTGGAGAAAAGCCCAGCAGCTGCCCCAGCTTGGTCGTCAGGGCGATACCCCCGGTCGTAGCGCATTTGAAGATGAGGTAGGAGATCGGCGTCGAGGTGGCGGAGGCGATCACGCCGAGCATCAGCCCCGCGGGGATCGCCGTCTTCAACGAGCGAAACCACCCGCCCCGCGCGGCGACCCAGGCATACAAGGCGACGATGATTTGCACCACCACGAACGGCCAGAACGTCGGATTGCGCAGACTGTTCACTGTGGACGTGAGCCCGCCCGTGATGACGCCGACGACCGGGCCTCCCAGCGCGGTGGCGAGGATCGTCCCCGTGGTGTCGAGAAACAGTGGCAACGCCACCGCGTCCACGGCGGCCGACAAGGCAAGATTGATGGCGACGGCCACCGGGATGAGCACCAGGAGGCGTACGGGCACGATCGATTCCGTTGGGAGACGGGGCAAAGATAGATAGATTGCGATATGCTGCTCGTTCCGCTCCTGCTTTCGTCGAGCCTCGTCCTCCAAGGCCAGGACACGCTCTCGCCCGCGGCTCATCGGGCGCTCACCGACCTCAAGTATCTCGCGGCCGATGCCCGGGAAGGGCGTGGCGTGGGAACGCGCGGTCTGGCAGAAGCAGGCGACTACATCGCGGCCGCCTTCAAGCGGATCGGTCTCGCCCCCGGTGGAGCGGCGGGCTCCTATTTCCAGACCTTCACCATCGCGCCCGATGCACCGGCCGCTGCGCATGCCAACGCCGGCGGCAAGTCCACTCGCAATGTCATCGGGGTGCTGCGCGGTCGAGATCGCGCCCGACGAGGTCAGGTCATCGTCATCGGCGCGCACTACGATCACCTGGGATTGGGCGGCTTCGGCGCTCTGGACGACCCGGATTCGACAGGGAAAGTCCACAACGGTGCGGACGACAACGCGTCCGGCACGACCGCCCTGCTCGAGGTCGCCCGTCGGCTGGCCGGCGGGGGGCTCCCGCGAACCGTGGTCTTCATCGCGTTCAGCGGCGAAGAGCTGGGCGACCTGGGATCGGATTATTTCGTGAAGCACCCCACGATCCCGATGGACTCGGTCTATGCCATGCTCAACATGGACATGGTGGGGCGGCTGCGGAACGCGAAACTGATCGTGTCCGGCGCCGCGACGACCCGCGAGTTTCCCGCCCTGCTCGACTCGCTCAACCAGGCGGGCGGGGCGCAGCCGCACTTCGACCTGCGCGCGTCCGGCGACGGCTGGGGCCCGAGCGATCAGGCGTCGTTCTACGGTGCGCGGCGGCCCGTCCTGCACTTCTTCACCGACCTGCACGGCGACTACCATCGCACGACCGACGACTGGGACAAGATCAACATCGTGGGGCTCGAGCAGGTGGCGGACTTTGTCGCGAGCACCGCAACCGCGCTCGCCCGGCGGACCGCATCGCTCACCTTCGTCAACGCGCCGCCGCCTCGCGCCACCACCGGGGGCTCGGGTTACGGCGCCTACCTCGGCACCATCCCGGACATGAGCGAATCGCCGGGTGGCGTCCGCATCACGGGCACGCGGGCCGGCAGCCCGGCCGACCAGGCGGGACTCAAGGCCGGCGACATCATCACGGCGATCGGGACCAAGGTCATCGCGAATCTGTACGACATGACCGACGCGCTGCGCAGCCACCAGGCCGGCGATACGGTCGTGATCGTCGTCAAGCGCGACACGACGGAGCTGCGGCTCACGGCCGTGCTGGGCAAGCGATCGTGACTACCCCCCCCCACCCCCAGGCGACCGGCGATCCGCGCGGCGTGGTCCGGGCGCTGCGTGCCGCGCACCTGCACGACGCATCCCGCGACGCATTGCTGCGTATGGCGTGTGAGAAGATCCAGGCGTGGGGCGGCCCGTACACCTCGGTCTACGCCTACATGCTGCACGGCGACGAGCTGCTGCTCGAGGCGCACGCCGGACGTGACACCGACCACGTGCGCATCCCCGTGGGTCAGGGCGTGTGCGGGACGGCCGTCGCGCAAAAGCAGGACCAGAACGTGCCCGATGTGGCGGCGATCGGAAATTACCTGGCGTGCAATGTCTACACGAAGTCCGAGCTCGTCGTCCTGATCCGCCGCGGCGATCACATCCTGGGGCAGATCGACATCGACTCCGATGTCCCCAACGGGTTCGGGGACCGGGAGCACGCGGAGGTCAA